>CABHOP010000049.1 GCA_902168085.1 uncultured Bacteroides sp. | reverse complement strand
AGCACCACCGGCGTCATACGCGTACGGCCTGCTTCTACTATCGCATCATATGGCTCCATACCTTCTTTCAGCATCAGGTCCATAAACTCTATCAGCAGGATACCATTCCGCACCACGATACCGGCCAGCGCCACGATACCAATACCACTCATCACGATAGAGAAATCTGTACCAAATATGCTCACACCCAGAAACACACCTATGATACTGAAGAATATCTCTGACATGATAACCACTGTGCGGCTCAGTGAGTTGAACTGCATGATCAGCAGCAGGAATATCAATCCCATAGATATCAGCATCGCATTGCCCAGGAAGGCACCGGTTTCTGCCTGCTCTTCCTGCTGGCCACCCATAGTTATGGTCATGCCCGGTGGTGTACCAAAGTTGGCTACTTCGCGCCCTACAGCCTGCACTACTTCATTCTCGTTAAAGCCGGCCAGTACGTTCGATTGCAGCGATATGATACGTTTCAGGTCTTTACGTTTGATACCGCCATAGGTTTCGCTATACTTCACATCTGCAAAAGCACTGATAGGCACTTCGCGTATCACGCCTCCCATACCCATATCACGGAATAGTATCGGCATGTTCCGCACCGCGTCTATATTCTCGCGCTGGTCTTGCTTTACACGCAGGGTGATGGGATAGTCATCATTCGCATCGCGGAAGCGTGATATTTCTTTACCAAACACGGCCGTACGTAATGAGCCAACTATCTGGCCGGTAGAGATACCTTCATTATTCATGCGCTCGCGGTTCAGGTCAAATACGATTTCAGGTTTATCTGCCTGGAAGTCGCTACGCAGCTCTTCCACACCCGGTATGTTTTTGCTTGCCAGGTATTTATTCAGTTTTTCAGAAACCGCTATCAGTGAATCGAGATTGTCACCTGTAATGTCTATTACGATTGGCTTAGGCAGTGGCGGGCCACCTGATTCCTGGTCTACCGTTACTACCGCACCGGGTATGCCCTTCACGGCTTCCCTTATTTTGGTCAGGTATTCGCGGGTAGATATACCATGACGCTTCGAGAATTCCACAAACGCCACCTCTACGCGTCCCTTGTTAGGGAAGTTACCAACTTCACCACTCGATGGGTCTACTGCACCGATAGTTACGTTGGCTATTACAGATTTTACAATCGGGTTTTTCTTGCCCGTTTTATAATCTATATCCAGCACTTTGGTCACGCGACTTTCCAGCTTTTCCAGCACTGTGTTGGTATAGGCCTGGTCGGTACCTACCGGCATGGTCAGGTACACATACACAAAGTTAGGTTCTGCCTGCGGGAAGAATACCACCTTCGGTGGACGGATAGCCATCATCACTACCGTAAGTATAATAAAGCCAAACGTAATAGCGATGGTTTTACCGGGGTGCTTCAGCGCACGTATCAGCCATTTGGTATACCACTCTTTAAATGCAGGCCATGTTTTATTCTGGAAGGTGAATATCCATTTAGAGAATACAAATTTTTCCAGCAGCACAAATATGTACAGTAACACTATGAAGTTAGCAATGCCCCACGCCTGCGCCAGGTAGCACAGTAGTGCCAGTGCTCCGAAAACGATGGCTACTACTTTATCGCCTTTGCTAAACCTTGGTTTCTTATACTCATGGTCTTCCGGCTTCATAAAGCTGACAGCAAATACCGGGTTGATGATATAAGCCACAAATAGCGAAGCAAGAAGGGTAATGATAAGCGTTATCGGCAGGAAGAACATAAACTCGCCGATGATGCCTTTCCAGAAAGCCAGCGGTATGAACGGCATCAACGTAGTAATGGTACCTGTCAATACCGGCAGGAATATTTCACCTGTGGCCGTCTTGGCAGCTTTGGCTATCGGCACCTTACCGTTATCAAATATCCGGTGCGTATTCTCTATCACTACTATCGCATCATCCACCACAATACCTACGGCCAGCAGGAACGAGAATAGTACGATCATGTTCAGCGATATATCGAAGCCCGGCATCACCAGGAAGGCAATAGCACAAGACAACGGCATGGCCATCGCTACGAACAAGGCATTGGTAACACCCATGAAGAACATCAGGATGATGGTTACCAGTATAAAGCCGATAATGATGGTATTGATCAGCTCGTGCAATGTATTTCGTGTCTGTTCAGACTGGTCGCCTGTTACCACTATATTCAGGTCAGATGGTATGGATACACCTTTCATGTCCATTACCGTCTGTGTCACTTTATCCGATGCTGCAATCAGGTTTTCACCTTTTGCTTTAATGATCTGCAATGTGATAACGTTCTTACCATCCAGGCGTGCATAGCTTTCCTGCTCCTCAAAGTCATCTTTTACTTCTGCCAGGTCTCTCAGGTATAGTGCTTTGCCATATTGGTTTTTCACTATTATATTACCTATTTCTTCAGCCGTCTTAAACTCATTGCGCACAGTAAGGATACGTTTCTGATTGTTCATAGACACCTGTCCTGGTGTAGACGAAATGTTTTCATACGCCACTGCATTCTCGATATCTCCGAAGGAGAAGCCGGATGCAGTCATCTTATACATGTCCACATTTATCTGTATCTCACGCTCCAGCGCACCCACCATCTTGGCTTCCTTCACCTCTTTCAGCTCTTCTATCTTATCCTGCACCTCATCAGCATATTCTTTCAGCTGCTTTAGGTCGTAGGCACCCGATATATTTACATACAGGATGGGAAATTCCGAAAGGTCAATATCATTCACCTCAGGTTCGTTCGGCAGGTTTTGAGGCAGGTCGGTACGTGCCTTATCTACCGCGTCTTTCACATCGCGCTTCGCTTTTTCTACCTGTACATCGGTATTAAATTCTACTATTACTACAGAGAAATCCTGGAAGGAATTACTCGTTACTTTTTTAACACCGGTCAGGCCTTTTACTTGTTTTTCAATAGGCTTGGTTACGATGTTCTCCATGTTTTCAGGAGAGGTGCCGGGATAGAAAGTCTGCACAATGATCTGTGGCATCTTTATCTCCGGAAACTGTTCCTTAGGCAGGGCATTATACATCAGTAAGCCCGCCAGCGTTATGATTATCGTGAGTATGTATATGGCTGTCCGGTTGTCAATGGCCCAACTGGACGGCTTAAACTCTTTAAATTGGTCTTTCATCGATTCGTTTTTCAGATAATTGACTGAAACAATTGTTATCGTATTTCTATAGCCTTACCATTGTCCAGGTCTGCATATCCTTCCACTACTACTTTATCACCTGTCTGCAAGCCTTCCAATATTTCTACCATCCCGTTCGAGTTACGGCCGGTTTTTACAGTTACCGCTTTTGCTTTGCCGCCATCAGCTACATATACCATTTCGCCATCAGCCGTTTTTTGTATAGCCGATACCGGAACCACAAGGGCACCTTTGTGCTGATAGTTCAGTATCTGCATTTTACAGCTCATGTTAGGGCTCAGCTTGCTGTTGCTACCCAGCCTTACTTCCACCTGGAAGGCGCGAGACACCGGGTCTACCGCTTTCGATACATAGGTCAATTTCGATTTCAGGCTATCTGTACCATCGGCAAATACCAGGTTTACAGGGTTGCCTTCTTTTACCTTGCCTATATAGTTTTCACCCAGGTTGGCTTGTACTTTCAGGTCGTCGCTGCTTACTACGCGTATACCTGTCATGCCGGGGTTAGCCATATCGCCCTCTTTGATATTTACCGCATCTACTATACCACTGATAGGTGCTTTTATCGAAGCCATGCTCCTTTGTGCGACCAACGCAGCTTTCTGTTTTACTGCTGCTTCGTACCCTGCTTTAATCTGCAACAGTTGCACTTCTGAGCCTATATTCTGAGCCCACAGTTTCTGCTGCTTTTCGTACAGAGCTTTTTTCAGTGTTAGGTCAACATCAGCTGCTTGTATATTTTGTTCTATAGCTGCTGCATCTAATGTGGCTAATGTTTGACCTTTGCTTACACGCTGGCCAACACGTACCATAATGCGTTGCACTACACCGGGTGCTTGAGGCGTTGCCAATATGTTTTGCTCGCCGTTCACAGAACCCTGCACTTCTATATAGGCATTAAAATCCTGTGGTTGCATTTCTACAACCGATACAGGCGTTCCTTTTGCCGGTTTGGTTTTATTCACTTCTACTTCCAGCTTGGCTATTTTATCATCCAGCGCGGCGCGTTCTTTTTTCAGTTTGGCAAGTTCTGCTTCACCACCCTTCTTTTCTTCTCCACCACAGGCCGCCAGCAAACTGGTAGTTAATAACAATAAATAAACAGAGCGTTTCATGCTATATATTTTAATTATGTTGTTGGTTATATGATTATTTAAATTGTCCACGAGCCTTTTGTAGTTCTGATTTAGCATTAAAAACTTCCAGCATCGAATTGAAGTAATTGCCCTGGGCTTTTAGCAATTCACTTTGCGCCTGTGTTACTTCCAGGTTACTTCCTACGCCTGCCTTGTATTTTTTATTAGATATATCCAATACACTGGTTGCCAGTTCTACGTTTCTTTGCTGACTTTGTAATGCCAGCACTGCATTTTTAAGTGTTGTTTTCGATTGCGCTACTTGAAAGTCAATACCTAATTTTAGATTCTCAATATTGTTCTTCGCTTTTTCAATATTGAACCTGGCCTGTTTCACCCGATTATGCCTTTGCAAACCGTCAAAAATCGGCACATTCAGTTGCAGGCCCACCAAAGCATAGGATACATACTCTTTAGTAAAGATGTCATTAAACGTATTTGTTGCATATGTATATGCCCCTGAAGCAAATGCGGCTAATGATGGCAACCCTGAAGACCTATGCCTTTTATAATCGTACTGTTGAAGCTTAAGTTGAGATTGCAATATTGTGAAATCGGTACGATCATCATAATCTGTTTCGTCATTCACCAGCATAGCGGGTATTTCATTTAAACGGCTATCTATGGATGTATCTGTTAAAACTACAGGCTGCGCCATATCCATACCCATTTGGTATTTCAATAGTTGTTCGGCTACATCAATCATGCCGCCCGTTTTTATACTATCTGCAACAAGATTATTGACCTGAACATTTATACGATCTATTTCCAGTTTTTCTATCATACCATTATCGTACATAGCCTGTTGTTCAAAACTGATAGTACGCAGAAACGAAAGCGAGTTTTTCAGTATATCATACTGACGCCTTGCGATTACATATGAATAGTATGCTTTCTGTACGTTATAACGTACCTCTTCTTCACTCATCTGTGCGCTTTCTTCGTACAGTTTTATTAAGGCATCTCTGGCTTGCAAAGCTACCATTACACTACCGTCGAATAATACCTGTGAAAGCGTAGCAGAAGCAGTGTTATTATACTTTGGAGAGAATTGGACAGGTACAAATGTTCCAGGTTTACCTATAAATTCTCCCGGAACGAACGTCTTCATCGGCTCAATGTATGTTGTAAACTCACCTTTAGCGCTTACTTGTGGCAAAGCAATACCTGTTACTTCTGCATTTTTAGCTTTCTGTATTAATACATCCAGCCTGGCATTCTTAATAGTAATATTATGCTTCACAGCATAATCCATAGCTTCCTGCAGGCTCAGCAGCTTGGGCTCTATAGTTACTTCAGTCTGTGCTTTTGCCAATGCCGGCAGCAGGCCAATGGTTAGTGTTAAACCGTATATCAATAGTCGTCTCATATGTTAGAAACTTGCTTTAAGTATTGTTCTTTGTATTTCTGGTATAGTTTTTCGCCTTTGGGTGTCATGATGCCGTACAAAAAGTGTTCGCTCACCTCGTGCATTACAAACTTCAGGTCGTTACGGCTGTTTATCATCAGGTTAGGATGCAGCACCAGCATACTCACCTCCATACGGTAGCGGGCAATAAATTCAGCATCCAGCGTATCGCGGTACAAACCTTCCTTCATGCCCCACAGCACGTTATTCTTAATGGCTTCAATATCCTTGGCCATCATATTGGCCCTGAATTTCTGGTAGCCATCGGGGTAATACCTTTCCAGTTCCAGCAATGCCAGCGGGTTCATATTGCGCAGCACATTGTCAAACATGCCCATCACACGCACCATCCCTTCTATGGCATTATCCGCCTCGTTCATTATAGATATGCAGCTATCGGATACATGCTCCTGAAACCAGCTTACCGATTCATTTACTACTTCATTCTTATTGGCAAAGTGCTGATAGAGGGTTTTCTTGGAAATACCCGCCCTTCTCGCTATATCATCCATGGTGATGGTCTTGAAGCCGTACTGACGGAACAATTCCATGGACGCACTGAGTATTTTAGTTAATGGTTCCATAATCGTCCGCAAAACTATGGAAACATTTTTTATAAAAAACGTTTCCTTTGTATATTTAATTTCTATTAGGCTTATCGAAAAAATATATTGGATATGCCTTACTGCAACTTGGAAAGGCTTTAATGCTTGTATTTTCCGCTTCGGGCATAATTATTTAGCTTTATGGTACTAAACATTTACACATATGTCTTTCTGGAAAGATTTTAAGGCCTTCGCAATGAAAGGCAATGTAATAGACCTGGCTGTCGGTGTGGTTATCGGCGCAGCCTTTGGTAAGATTGTGACTGCCCTTGTAGACGACCTTATAATGCCCATTATTGGCTACATGACACCTAAAGGCCAAAAGTTTACAGACCTCTATACCGTACTGAAACCGGCAAAGGATGGTGATGTTTACACCTCCCTGGAACAGGCCAAAACCGCCGGTGCCAATGTTTTCGCCTATGGCCATTTTATTCAGACTATTGTTGACTTTCTTATAATAGCCTTTTTTATATTCCTGGCCATCCGCGCTATACAAAGGCTGCAAACCAAGAAGGAAGAAGCACAAGCACCGGCGGCACAAGAGCCATCGTCTACAGACAAATTATTGATTGAAATACGCGACCTGCTTAAGAAATAAGGATTATTTATCCCTATTCTGTGGTATAAGAGCGATTATTTCTGCATTTTTGTGCTTCAGGACAGGCATTATCATCTATGGCTACAGGAAAAATCTACCAGGATCTCATCACACGTAAACGGCAGGGGCGTAGTGGCTTTGCTGTTCTCATAGACCCTGATAAGGTGGCCCCGGCAGATATGCCCCACCTGGCTAAGCTATGCAACAATGCAGGTGTTGATTATGTACTGATGGGCGGTAGCCTTGTAGTGGCAGATAACCTCGATGCCTGCATCCAGCGTTTTAAAGCAGAAAGCAATATACCTGTCATACTTTTCCCGGGCAGCCCCGCACAGGTTACACCCTATGCAGATGCCTTACTTTATTTATCCCTCATATCCGGCCGTAATGCAGAACTGCTGATAGGCCAGCATGTAGTATCGGCACCTACGGTAAAAGCCAGTGGGCTGGAAGTGATATCTACCGGGTATATGGTAATAGATGGCGGTACACCTACCACTGTTTCTTACATGAGCCATGCCGCACCTATACCTGCCAATAAGCCGGATATAGCTTTATGCACCGCGTGGGCCGGTGAATTGCAAGGGAAACATATTATCTACATGGATGCTGGCAGCGGCGCACGGGTGCCTATTACCGAGGAAATGATCCATAAGGTAAGCAACCATATAGAGATACCGCTATTCATAGGCGGCGGCATACATACACCCGAAAAAGTATATGCCAACTGCAAGGCCGGTGCCAACATCGTGGTAGTAGGCAATGCCATAGAGCGCGACCCGATGCTGATACAGGAACTGGCGGCAGCTACTAAAGAGGCCGTAGTGACTATAAAACAATAGCCCCGGTTTTTATATCTTACTGCTATGCAGTCCCCATTATACAAAGAAGCCATACTTTGCCTGATGTTTGCTATGGCAGAGGCCGACGCCACTATCAATAATGATGAGCTGATTGCCGTCATTACCATGAAGGATGTGTTTCGTGGCTATAGCGAGGCCGATATCATGGAGCTGTACCGGGAATATAAGAACCGCTTTACCGATGCAGGGTTTGCAGGCATTTGCAATGTAATGATACGGCAAATACCATCCGAACTGCATATGGGTACCTTATCTATACTGGCAGATATGGCTACCATTGATTTTGATGTAAGTATGCAGGAAGGCTCCTTCATATCTATAGCTGCTGCTACGATGGGTATATCGGATATCGCCGTTAAGACGCTCCTTCTCACATCACTATCGCGGAAGCTACTGCTGCAAACGGGCGAGGAAGGACTTTAATTAACTTACTTCTTCCCCACGGCCTTTTACATCTTTTGTACTGCGTATCAGGCCAATGCCTGCAAAAAAGAATACAGCACCTAATATGCCGTAGACGGCTATTGTTTTTACATCGCGGGCATTACCGCCTGTGTTTATAAAATCGTTGGCCGCCATTATAAGCCCTACTATACCCAATATTGTAAGTATAATACCGAATATGCGCTTTTCCATAAAAACCATGTTTGGTCTATCACATATCTTATAAAGAATGTGCCAGAACACAGTTTTTACAAATGAGCCCCTGATAGCTAACTACTTATGAAAAGTATTGACAATGTGTTCTGCCATTTGTAATTTCATACCTCACCTTTAAAATTTATTATCATGAAACGTTTATTATTTATGGCTATTGCCATTCTTACCACCATTGCGGCACAAGCACAGCCTTACCTCACCGTTAACAACTACACCAGTTGCAATGCATTTGCAGATATGTATTGCCGTGACCTTGCGTGCAACCCCAGTACGGGTGTATCCACCAGCGGCAGCACTACCTTTGCGCCCGGCACCACTGTTGTAGATGCTACTACCCTGCCGGGGTGGAACAGTAGTGTGACGTATTACTGGCAATATGGCCGCGTGGGTAATATCTGCAACTGGGTGCCCGGCGGTGGCGGCTGTTCAGGCACGGTTATCACCCTTTCAAACGGCAATTGTGTTGGCGGTTCATTTGCAGGCGGATGTGTATTGATAGACAATGCCTGCAGCGGCGGCTGTGCGCAGTTCAATATAAGGGTTACCTGGAACAATGTAACCGGTGATGCACAAGTAGACATTTATCCTTAGAGATACATTCCTTACTACCAGATGCCTCGTAGTAATACGGGGCATTTTTTGTTGTGTTTTGTTGTGTTTTTCTACTTTCTTGTTTTTGCAACAAATGGAAACAAAAAGCAGTGAATACCTGGGTAATGTTACCTACATCAATCGCCATGTATTACATAGCAAATTTACAACAAAATACTATAACTACCATACTATAGGATATGCTCTGTAGTTTGCACTATTTTGTGAATCACGGTATCCAGCTCATCGGCAGCTACATCCAGTTTTTCAAGCAGTTCCTTTTCGTCAAGGTTCATGCATTCACGATTTTTCATCAGTTCCAGCAAACCCATCAAACTGGCAAGCGGTGCACGTACCACATGCGATTGTGTCCAGGCTATTTCTTTCAATACATCATTTTGTTCTTCCACCTTCCTGGTGTGTTCTACCAGGTTTGTAATGTCTGTCATAGAACCAATTGCCCGGATAGCTTTGCCTGATGCATCGCGAACAAAGATGCCCCGGTGCTGCACATGGGCTATATCGCCATTTGCTTTCAGGTAACGGAATTCTGCAAAAAAGAAAAATTGTGCAGGGTCTTGTATTGTCTCCTGCAAGGTAGCCATAACACGTTCTTTATCATGCGGGTGTATATTCCGAGACCAAAGATGGTTATCATAAACATCCAAATTGTAACCGAATAACTGGCGGAAACCATCGCCCCATATGGCTATATCCTTCTCAATATCCCAGTCTACAATTGCTTCCCCTGTAGCTTTCAGCACCAGTTCAAAACGTTCGTTACTATCCCTTAAAGCTTCTTGCTGTTGCTTATTAGTTGTTATATCAATAATAACACCATCTATATAAACAAGCTTATCATTGTCATCAAAAATGCCCCTGCCATTTTCTTTTACCCATATTACTTCACTATTCTTACACACCATTCTATACTCCAGTTCGAATGGTTCTTTCCTTTTGATCTTTTTGAGGATGCTATATGTACCAGGTAAGTCATCGGGATGAATGATGCTTGCAAAAGACCTGGTTTTGTTATCGATGAAGTCTGCCGCGGTGTACCCAATCATTCGTTCTACTTCATCACTAAGGAATGTCATTGTCCAGTCTTTATCGGGCAGGCAACGATATGTAATACCGGGCAGGTTATTAATTACCGATTGGAATTGTTCCCTGCTTTTCCGCACCTCATTTTCAACCTTTCGTTTTTCAATAGTGGTTGCCAGGTTAAATGCCAACGTATCCAGAAAACTCACTTCATCTTCCTGCCAACTACGCTCACTTTTGGTGTCATTAAAACCAATAAATCCGTGAAATACGTTATTTACAAATACGGGAAGGGCCAGTAATGACTTGATATGCTGCGCTGCCAATGTAGTTTTCAACGGGCCCTCGGGCAGTTGGCTCACAATGCTGTGAAATGGTTTCCCGGTTGATAAAGTTTGGAAACTACCAAATACACTAAATGGTATATTCTGGAAAGCAGGATCGTCCAATACAACAGTGCCGTCATTTCTCCAGTTGATACGCTGACTTGTCAGGCGCTCGCTGGTATCGGGATGCACATGGTTCTCGAAATAATATATATCCTCTACCGAAACGGTTTCCCCTATTATGTTAAATGATTCCTTAATAGCTGTAATCCAGTCATTATGCATGAGCAGTTTGGAGGCAAATGCGTGGGTGGCCTGCAATAATTGATTTTTTCGTTTTATCTCTAACTCTGCTTGCTTACGCTTATCTATATCTAATGTAACACCTTCTATTTTCACAGGTTTGCCATTGGCATCCCTTACCACGCGGATACGCTCATATACCCATTTGGGCTTGCCTGTATGCGATAAAATGCGATGTTCATTTTCATAATATTCATTGCCCTTCAGCAGCTTATCCGGGTCTGCAAACAACACATGCCGGTCATCAGGATGAAACTTATTAACCAGGTTTTCAAAGGTGAGCTCAAAAGATTCGGGGTCAACTTCAAAAATTCCATACACTTCATCCGACCAATGCATAGACCCATCCAATAAATTCTGGTTCCAATACCCAAGTGCCGCTATTTCCTGGGCAGTTTTAAGTTTCCTGTTTGCTTCTACTTCAGCCGTAATATCTGTTGCCAGCACCAGTTGCGCCCATTTTCCGTCAAAAGAAATGCTGCTGCTTTCAATTTTTACTTGTATAAGCTCTCCGTTTTTTTTGCGGTGCCGGGAAAAAACCTGGTTAAAGTTTTGGATGTTCTGTTTTAAACGGCCTATTGCTGTCTTTACCAGGGCAACATCTTCTTTAGGGCGTATCTCTGCAATGGTCATATTTAAAAACTCATCGCGGGTATAGCCATAGCCCCGTACAGCCGCTTCGTTTACATCCAGAAAACAAAGTGTTTCCAGATCGTAAATCCACATGGGGGTAGGACAGTAATTAAAGAGATTGCGATATTTTTCCTCCGAATCATGTAGGAGTTCACGCGCCTCACGCAGTTTTGCATTCATCAATTATCCAAATAATAGCGGGGGTATCGTTTAATAAAATATGTTACAAAATTCAATCATTAAACATTATTTAAAAATAACCAGAATCATGATTCACCCCATTTATACATGTATTCATACCAAAAATGCTGTTTGTAGTCATTAATGTGACGTTAGAACAATAGCTTGCCCGCAATTGTTGAAAATCCCGAACTTTAGGATATGTTCCAGATAGAGCGACCATATTCACCGGCAGGCGACCAACCTACTGCCATTGCAGAACTGACCAAAGGAATCAACGAAGGAGAACGTTTTCAGACACTATTGGGGGTAACCGGCTCGGGTAAAACATTTACCATGGCCAATGTGATACAGGAAGTGCAAAAACCTACACTGGTACTGACACATAATAAAACACTGGTAGCGCAGCTATATGGCGAGTTTCGCCAGTTTTTCCCCAACAATGCGGTGGAGTATTTTGTGAGCTACTATGATTATTACCAACCGGAAGCATATATACCTACCAGCGATACTTATATAGAGAAAGACCTGAGCATCAATGAAGAACTGGAAAAACTGCGCCTGCGTGCCACCAGCAGCCTGCTGAGTGGACGTAGGGATATAATAGTAGTAGCATCGGTAAGCTGCATATATGGTATGGGTAACCCAACTGATTATGCGGCAGGTATCATCCGTTTCAACCAGGGGGATAGCATAGGCCGTAACCAGTTCCTTCACCGGCTGGTGAATGGTTTATACAACCGCAGCCAGGGGGAATTTACACGCGGAACTTTCCGTGTGCAGGGCGATACGGTAGATATTAACCTGCCATATGTGGATTACGGGTACCGCGTCACCTTCTTTGGTGATGAGGTGGAAGAAATAGAAAGTTTTGAAGTGGATACCGGCAAACGCATCGGCACGATGCAGAATGCCGCCATCTTTCCGGCCAACCTGTATGTGGCCCCGCGCGACCAGATGGCGCGCATTGTGCATGAGATACAGGATGAACTGCATGCACAAGTAGAATATTTTAAAAGCATCCATAAACCACTGGAAGCGCAGCGCATAAAAGAGCGGGTAAACTATGACCTGGAAATGATGCAGGAGCTGGGCTATTGCAGTGGTATAGAAAACTATTCACGCTTCCTGGACAGGCGCAGGCCGGGCACACGCCCCTTCTGCCTGATAGATTATTTTCCCGACGACTTTTTGCTGGTGGTGGATGAAAGCCACGTAACCATACCACAAATAAGCGGTATGTATGGCGGTGACCGCAGCCGTAAGCTGAACCTGGTAGATTTTGGCTTCCGGTTGCCGAGTGCGCTGGACAACAGACCATTGAACTTTCATGAATTTGAAGGACTGCTGAACCAAACGGTATTTGTAAGTGCTACACCGGGTAAGTATGAACTGGAACAAAGTGAAGGTGTGTTTGCAGAACAAATCGTTCGTCCAACAGGATTGCTGGACCCACCGATAGAAATACGCCCCAGCATGAACCAGATAGACGACCTGCTGGATGAGATAGACCTACGCGTGAAGAAAGGCGACCGCGTGCTGGTAACCACCCTTACCAAGCGCATGGCCGAAGAACTGGATAAATACCTGGCACGTGTAAATGTGCGCAGTAAGTATATACATAGTGAAGTAGATACGCTGGAGCGCGTAGAGATACTGCGCGACCTGCGCCTGGGTAATATAGATGTGCTGGTAGGTGTGAACCTGCTGCGTGAGGGGCTTGACCTGCCGGAGGTATCACTGATGGCGATACTGGATGCCGACAAGGAAGGCTTCTTAAGGGATGAACGCTCCCTGACACAGATGGCAGGACGTGCGGCACGTAATGTGGATGGCCTGGTTATCTTTTATGCCGATAAGATGACAGAAAGCATGCAGAAGACCATAGATGAAACCAACCGCCGCCGGGAGAAACAAATAAAATATAATACAGAGCACGGCATTACGCCACGCACGGTTACCAAATCGAAAGAAGAAATCTTCAAACAAACATCGGTGCTGGAGATAAAGGGCTATGATGAAAATAATAAGTATGCCCTGCATGAAGAACTGGCACCTATAGCTGCCGATGAAGGTGTAGAGTATAAAACGGCTGCACAACTGGAAAAATTGATAGCCAAAACCAAAAAAGAAATGGAAAAAGCTGCCAAAGAGCTCGACTTTATGGAAGCTGCAAGGCTACGGGATAAAATGTTTCAGCTACAAAAAGAAAGAGAAGCTATGAAATAGTGGCACTCCGTTCGTCAATAAAAAGGAGTCATTAACTGATAGTTATTTGACAATGGATTAAAATGCGGTTAATTTTAGGGTATATGAGCCCTAAGCGCCTATACTTATTTGTAGCCATTAGCAGCATTGCTGTTAACATGCTGCTGGTATATGCTTACAGGAAAGATATCCGTTCTCGCCTGATAAAAAATAAGCCCCCTTCATACGTCATTGCCAATGATGTAATTGACCACAACTACTCTACCTATTTCTGTTATGACAGTACGGGGAATATACCGTTTGTCACAAGAAGGGATAATGCCCGGCTCTTGCCGGAGCAACTCATTATAGCGCCGGGCATATACAACATTGACGATAAGACTGTAGATATGGAACGCGAAGGCCTGTACCGGTTTGTATATACAGACCTGCACGTAAAGCAGTTTATTGTATATAAGCATCAGCTTAACAGCCTGCTTAGCGCCATATGCTGGATACATACCCATGGCGAAAATGACAACAAGCTGACCAATGAACAACGAACGAAGAAAGCAATGAGTGGCAAACTATACCTAACCTGCAGCCGCATAGTAGACTATACAATGCACCTGCTGGCGCAAGCCGGATACCAGACCCGTATTGCAGAGGGTGTGACACAACAAGCGCATAACGGCCACGATGATTCTCACAGCATGATAGAAGTGTACGATGCTGCCAGCAAAAAGTGGATATTGGCAGACATGGATAACAACCGGCTTTTCGTTAAACAATCGGATAGCAGTGCCATACTCAGCTATGCAGAAATGCGTGATGCCCTATATGATAATGATATCCGTTTTATTCCCCTGTCTGCGGATATACGGGTCAATACACAATCGGCACCGCATACGGAAAGCTATCCTTATGAAATGATGTATGAGCGTTTCAACTCGCACCAAAAGATGACCGACTGGTATAAAAGGGTTTGTGAAATCATGCTGATAAATAGCCATTTTTATAGTGCGAAGGATAGCACATTAGTACGACGATACAGAACAGCCTATCAATATATGGATTCCATAAGCTTTATGCAGGCATACTATAGTAGCATTAAGTAATGCTACGAAACACCGTATAGCGCAACACCATTTCCAACACCAGGCAAATAACAGCAATCAGTGCAAACGGAAAGAAGAGCTCTGCATAATGCTTGTAAGAGCTTATCTCTATTTTGGTCTTTTCAAGCTTGTCTATCTCCTTATATATTGCATCCAGCGACCTGTTATTGACTGCGCGGAAATATTTGCCCCCTGTTTCTGTAGCTATTTTGCGTAGCAGTGGTTCATCTATCTGCACGGGTACCATCTGCTTTTGTATACCAAAGGGTGTCTGCACCGGGAAGGGCGCCTGCCCTTCTGTACCTACGCCTATGGTATATACCCGCACCTTGTAAGACTTGGCAATTTCCAATGCCGTCATCGGGTCGATAAGGCCGGTATTATTCACGCCATCTGTCAGCAATATCAATATACGGCTTTTGCCTTTGGCATAGCGCAGGCGGTCTACCCCTGTAGCAAGGCCCATGCCTATTGCCGTGCCATCTACCAGCACGCCGCTCTTTACCTGGCTTATCTGTTCTTTCAGTACATTATGGTCTATCGTGATGGGGCACTGTGTAAAGCTTTCACCTGAAAAAATAACAAGGCCCAGGCGATCGGTAGGACGCTGGTCCACAAAGTTCATCGCTACCCTTTTGGCTGCTTCAATACGGTTAGGCTTCAGGTCTTCTGCCAGCATACTACCCGATACGTCTATTGATAGTACGATGTCGACACCCTCACTGTCTATATTCTCCGTTACATTGCTGGACTGCGGGCGAGCCAATGCTATTATCAGCGTCACTAAAGCTATGGCGCGCAGCACCGTAAGTACCGGCCTGAAACGTACGCGCCAGGTAGGCTTTACAAATGCAATGCCCGATAGTGTAGTGAGGCGCATAGCCGCATTTGCCTTCTTACGCGTGCGCTGCTGCCACCATAGCATAAAAGGTATGAGCAACAGCAACCCGAAGTACAACGGGTGCGCAAAGCTGATATGTTTCCAATCTAATAAGGCACTCATGACTGCGGCGGGGTTTGTGGTGGTGCCACCGGTTTCTCTTTAGTAGCCGTTACAAACTGGCGGGCATATTCTATAGCTGCCATATGCTCCTGCGGAGTAGGCTGTGCCTTGGCAAATTTTGCAAGGTCGGCTATCTGCAGGATGTTTGACAGCAGCAGCCTATGCACCGACATTTCTTTATGCACGGCAGCTTTGTATAATATCTCGTCAGATGTAGACTCCATAACATCTACATGGAAGCGGGCTTCGATGTAAGAACGGAGGATATCTACCAGTTCTGTATGATATTCTTTGGGCTGGTTATGCTCCCAAAGCTTTCTTTTTTCCAACTCATCGAGCTGGCGCAGTGCTTTTACATGTAGCGGTTCCGGTGGTGCTGATGGTACAATGACCGGCGGTGCGTTCTTTTTATTCCTGAGGAAGTATATGACAATAGCAGCTGTCAATACAATAGCTATTACAGCCCCTACGATGTACCATATATAATCGAGCCAGCTGGCTTTTACCGTTTTGATGCCCTTAATATCCTTGTAGCCTTTCGTGGTATCTACCGGCACGGTTTGCACCAGCAACTTTACCGAATCGGTATGCATAGTATAAGCTGCACCGGACGATGGCTTTACCGGGAATATCAACCGTGGTATCACGAACATACCGGAGTCAAAACCAGTTATCAGCAAACGTTGTTTATAGGTCACAACATCGCCGTTTTTTATCGTATCTATCTTCCCCTTTTCTACTACCTCCAGGCTATTGAATGTATCGGGGATAGTAGCCCATGTAAGCTGGCTGGTAGCAGGATTGTGCTGCGCCTCTATAAACAGCCGGGCCTGGTCGCCCACCATTATCTGTGCAGCATCTATACGGGCACCCACTTTTACATCCTGTGCCCGAGCATGAAAACATGCCAGCAATAAGGCAAAACATAGCAAATATGAATGTCTGGATCGGGTTGGCATGCCTGTTTATCTAGCTTTAAAGAAGGTTTGCAGTTCTTTTACATAATCGCCATCGGTGCGCACATCTATGAGCGATGCACCGCTTTTACGGAACGATTGAACACAGTAACGTTTATGGTCATCAAAGGCTTTGGCATATTGCATGCGTGTAGCCTTATCATCGGTATCTATCCATTGCAGGTTGCCGCTTTCAGCATCCATAGCCTGTACCAGGCCGGCAGCAGGCAGGTCGCGGTCGTGCTTATCGTGCACCTGTATGCCTACCAGGTCGTGACGGCGGGCGGCCAGTTGCAGGGCCTGTTCATAAGGTTCGCTAATAAAGTCGCTCAACAAAAAGGTAATGCTGCGTTTTTTCATCACCCTGTTGAGGTATTCCAGCCCTGCTTTGATATTGGTAGTGCCTGTTTGTGCAGGCTCCAGCGCTATCAACTCGCGGATGATGCGCAGGATGTGGCTGCGGCCTTTCTTCGGCGGGATGAATTTTTCCACCTTATCGCTAAAGAAGATAACACCCACCTTATCGTTATTGGTAGCGGCAGAAAAAGACAATACAGCGCTCAACTCGGTTATCAGTTCGCGCTTCAGGCGTTGGTGAGTGCCAAACAAAGAGCTTCCGCTTACATCTACCAGCAGCATCAGTATGAGCTCACGCTCCTCTTCAAACACCTTAACGAAAGGGTGCGAAAAGCGGGCTGTTACATTCCAGTCGATGGTTTTTACATCATCGCCCGGTGTGTATTCGCGCACTTCGCTAAAGGACATACCCCTGCCCTTAAAAGCAGAATGATACTCACCAGCGAAGATATGATTGCTCAACCCCTTGGTTTTTATCTCAATATGCCTTACGCGTTTTAATATTTCTGCCGTGGTTAGCATGGTTCCTTACTGATGAACAAACACCAAATTTTCAAGGTAACAAAAGTAACCGTTCATAAATATCCAATACTTAAAATTTTCTAAAAATTAGCCCTTAGCTTTGAGTCAAAATTTTATACCCATGGCTAAAGTATTACGATTAATGGCTGTTGCTGCAGGCACTTCTTTATTCTTCGCTTCCTGTGGCGGAAACAATGAATCTGAAACCTCAACAGCCGATACAGTAGCTGCGACTGCACCACATCCAAGTATAGAATTAACGGCGGTACCTGCCTCGCCCGATTACACGGATGCCAAACTGAGCATAGACAAGGTAATGGCATCGCCACAAGGCGCTGACTCCGTAAAAGTGAACTTTACATTTGGCGTGAAAAACTATGAGCTGAAAAGCCAGACGGCAGATGCTGCTAACAAAATGTGTAATAACTCAGACCAGGGGCAACACATCCACTTTATAATGGATAACAAGCCTTATACAGCCCTGTATGAGCCTAAACATGAAGTGACCCTGGCTAAAAACACAGAGCATTACCTGCTGGTATTCCTGTCGCGCTCTTACCACGAGTCTGTAAAAACACCGGGCGCATCCGCTATCTACCACTTCAAAATAGATGAGACCGGGAAGCTGCAAAAGCTGGATGAGCCTAAAACGCCCATGGTATTCTACAGCCGCCCGAAAGGCGACTATGTAGGTGCTAAAAATACGGAAAACCTGCTGCTGGACTTCTATGTATGGAACACCACACTAGGCAATGATGGCAACAAAGTGCTGGCCGAAGTAAAAGGTGAAGGTGTGGACACTACATTTACCTTTACTGAATGGAAACCAATGTTCCTGAAAAATATGCCTATGGGCAAACCCAACATCAAGCTGACACTGGTGGATAAAGACGGTAATAAAGTAAGCGGCGAAAACACAGAAGTGACCAGGGAATTTAACCTGGCTGCCGATGAGCCCATGAAATAATTTACCGCAACCCCTGAAGGGCCAAACAAAACCTGCTTATACAGATGCGTATAAGCAGGTTTTGTTTTTTGTATATTGAAGCCTCATATGCCCATCAGCACACGTGTATACAAAGCTATAGACAGCTTAACCGCTGGTAAGTACTGGCTGCTTACATCGGCTATTGTACTGTCAGCGCTTGCCCTGTTCTTTGCCTTCCCCAGCTATAGTGATATTGTGAGCAAAGATTGGGATGCACTATTTGCCAAAGCTGCTGCACCATTTGCCAACAGCACTTACGGGGCAGGTACCCACGAAGCTAAAATAACCTTCAGGCTGCTGGTGCCGCTTATTTTACATTTTACGCACTTTGGTATTGCGGGTACATTGGTATTCTTAGGCATTATTGGTGTTTTGAATTTCTACATGGTGGTGCGGCTGGCTTTTGATATGCTGCAGGATAAAAGGCAGGCATTTATCTTAGGATTGTGCAGTGCTTTCATCTACTTTGGTAAGTGTTCTTTTATAGAGCTGCGCGGAACGATGTTTGATGGCATTGCCATCTTCCTCTTGTTATGTGCATTGAACTTTCGTAAGCCCTTGCTCATAGCCCTGTTCGTATTTCTTGCGGCTTGGTGCGATGAGCGTGCTTTGGTTGGCTCCACCCTTGTATGGCTTTATTATATGCTTCGGCAGCCGCAGGGTAATATCATTCAAAAATCTTTCAGTGCACACACCATCAGCGTGTATGTGGCATGGGTAGCTTATGCAGCCGTGCGGTACTTGCTGGTGCGTACATACGGACTGACCACCAGCCTGGAAGGTGTGGGATTGAGCGTATTGCTGAACCAGATAAACAATGTACCCATGGGCATATGGAGCGCGCTGGAAGGCTTGTGGATACCAGTGCTGTATGCAGGCATGATGCTATACCGCAACAAGCGATACTTTGAAATGCTGAAGTATGCAGGTATCTGCTGCATTATACTATTAGCAGGGCTGATGGTGGTAGATATTACCCGCAGTGTGGTATACCTGTTCCCGGTGGTATTTGCGGCTATTATCGTATTGCAACGATATGTTAGTAAAGAAAAGCTGAACCAGTTATTATGGTTCGCGCTGATACTCTGCTTTGTGTACCCCGCCTACTATACCGGCGGCAAGAGCAGCATCTGGTGGACTTATCCCTTACCGCTGCAAATGCTGCGCTTTATATAATGCGGCTAGCTACCGGGCTATCTGTATCTATTCCTTTTATCTGGACAATACCGGGCTTTTTACCTTCTTCCAGCTTGCCAATTGCATCCTGCATTTGCAAGGCACGGGCACCATTGTAAGTGCCCCAGCGCAATAAAGTAGACCAGTCCAGGTTAGGATAGTGGCGTTTGAGTGTAGCCAATTCTGCCAGTATACTCAACTGGTGATTGGATGACAGGCTATCTGTACCTATACAGATATTATTCGCATCGCGCACCAGTGTATCTATATCCGGCAGGCGGTTTTCTATATACAGGTTAGCATTCGGGCACAGGCACCAATACACATCGGGCAGCAGGCGCTGCGCAGCTATGATGTCCTGGCTGGTGGTATAGGTGTTGTGTACAAATATGAACTGGTGTGTGGGTGACAACCAGCGCATATAGGTTTGTATAGAAGGCTTGCCTGAAGGGTGAAAGAAAGTATCATCTATACCCAGGCTGTGCAGCAGTGTCTGCATGCCACCCTGCTTCGATATATAATATTCATCTTCCGCAGGGCTTTCCTGGTTGTGAATGGATATAACCGATTGCAGGTTGTGCTCGTCTATTAGCTTGAACAATGCGTAGGACACAGAGTATGGTGCATGCGGCACTATAGACTGTTGCAGCATTTTACCATCTGCCTGCTGTGCGGCAAAAGCATCGTATACCTGCTTAGCATTTTCAAACTGCTTTACCGGCATCTCGTTGAAGCCTATGGCCTCTACAAAACTGTGAAAGTGCATTTTATTGAGCGCGCGCAGGTCGGCAGTATCATTTACATTGGTAATATCGCCAACGGCTACTACGCCATTTGCCAGCATAGCATCGAAGGCTTCATGACGTGCTGCCTTTTTTTGCTCATCGGTAAAACCGAAACGGCTCTTCATTACCTGCTGCAAAAAAGGCACCAGCCCGGTATGTTCCGGTATCACGCCTTTCATATGCGAAAGCTCGAGGTGGCAATGCACATTCACGAACCCGGGTGCCAGTATGCCTTCATAATACACCGCATCATGAATCACACCGGGTTCGTGAATGGCAAATATGACACCGTCATCGGTAGTTTCGATAACGCTGCCTGCAGGCAGCCAATTGATGCCATCATGTATGCGGGCAGCTGTTATCAGCATGTATTAGCTCTTAAAATGTTTCAGTAAAACAACTTCGCGCTCAGTCAGGAAACGCCAGTTGCCGCGCGGCAGGTTTTTCTTGGTAAGCCCTGCATACATAACGCGGTCCAGCTTTTCCACCTCATACCCCAGCGATTCGAATATGCGGCGAACGATACGGTTGCGGCCGCTGTGTATCTCCAAGCCTATCTCGTTCTTCTCATCGAGGTAAGATATGGCATCTACAAACACCTCGCCATCATCCAGCGTCAGGCCATTGGCTATCTTCTCAAAGTCGGCTTTGGTAAGTGGTTTATCCAGCGATGCCTGGTATACTTTCTTGGTTTCGTAGCTGGGGTGCGATAGTTTTTGTGCCAGGTCGCCATCGTTGGTAAGCAGCAACAGGCCGGTTGTATTCCTATCCAGTCGCCCTACTGGGAACAACCTGTCGATGCCGGCATTGGCTACCAGGTCCATTACCGTTTCCCTGCCTTCAGGGTCATCGGTAGTGGTAATGAAGCCCTTGGGTTTATTCAGTAGTATATATACCCTTCCTTTGGTTGGGGTCAGTTTTTTACCAGCAATCGTTACCTGGTCAAACTCCTGCACACGGTAGCCGGGTTCCATCACCAGCTCACCATTCACCTTCACTTTACCTTGTTTTACCAGTTCGGCCGCTTCGCGCCTGCTACATTCGCCGCTGTGGGCTATGTATTTGTTCAGCGTCATTTCTTTAGGTGCATCATCACCCTCTTCATCATCCTTACGCTTTCTTTTCGTCAGTGGTTTTACTGTATTACCAGCTTTTTCTTCCTCTTCTTTTTTGCGGAAAGGGCCACTTACCTTTTTAGAACCTAATGGGAATGGCTTGTCGAAATTATCATCGCGCCGGCCTTTTATCACTACCTTTTTATCTTCCAGCGATTTTTCAAATTCCTTAGGGGTCACAAAGTTCTTTTCGTAATCCTCTACAGGGCGTTCCACCTTATCTTCTTTGAAAACATTGCGCTCTGAGAAGCGTTTGCTGCTTTCAGGTTTATCTTTTTTATCAAAGTCCTTCTTAGGCTTGTCGTCCTTGCCAAAACGCTTGGGTTTATCACCGCCTTTAAAGTCTTTTTTAAATGGTTTCTCGTCTTTCGAGAACTTATCTTCTTTATTGAACGAACGTTTTGGCCTTTCGCTATCTCCATCCCTTTTAAACCTGTCATCTTTACCAAATGAGCGCTTGGACTTATCGAAGGATTTGTCATCGCGGGAAAAGGAACGTTTTGGCCTTTCGCTATCGCCATCTCTTTTAAACCTGTCATCCTTGCCAAATGAGCGTTTGGGCTTATCGAAAGGTTTATCATCGCGGGAGAAAGAGCGCTTTGGCCTTTCGCTATCGCCATCTTTTTTGAACCTGTCATCTTTACCAAACGAGCGCTTGGGTTTATCGAAAGGTTTGTCATCGCGGGAGAAAGAGCGCTTTGGCCTTTCGTTGTCGCCATCTTTTTTGAACCTGTCATCCTTGCCAAACGAACGCTTCGGCTTATCGAAAGGTTTATCGTCGCGGGAAAAGGAACGCCTGGGCCTATCAGACCCTTCGTCATCGCGCGAAAAAGAACGTTTTGGCCTGTCGCCATCGTCCTTTCTTTTAAATCCACCGCTTTTACCGGCCCCACCCTTAAAGTCTTTTTTAAACCCTCCTTTACCATTCGATTTGCCGCTGCCGGAAGATGAATTATTTCTCATGCTTATATCTTAATAAACGGCAAAGGTACAATCTTTGCACTGCAGGAAGGAATTTTGAAAAAATTTGCCTTATTCTGTAACTTTTTTTCCTGTGCCACGATTTACAAAGGAATGGAGCTGAATGAGTATAACACATGCGTAAAGGAATGGGCGGATGCCCTGTTCCGGTTTGCCTGCAAATGCACAGGCAACGAAGAGGACGCGCGGGATGTGGTTCAGAACAGCTTTGAGGTGTTGTGGCAGAAAAGGCAGGAAGTAGCAGCGGACAAGGCCAAGCCGTTTCTCTTCCAGGTAGCTTACCGGCAGTCTATAGACAATTTTCGCAAGCAGAGCCGCGTGCGCTATACAGAGCAGCCTGAGGATAGCAGGAGTGTGACACCGGGGCAAAGTGACCTGAAACGAGTATTGGAACGTGCACTGACCAAACTCGACGAACAGGCAAGGGCACTGGTACTGCTGAAGGATTATGAAGGGTACCGCTATGAAGAAATAGCGCAGATAACCGGACTGAATGAAACGCAGGTGAAAGTGTACCTGCACCGTGCCCGGAAGGTGCTGAAGGATTATTTAATAAGTGTTGAAAATATAATATAAATATTATGGTGACCTGGGAAAATTATGAGGAGTACATGATGATGGCGGCAGATGGCGAGCTGGGTGAAACCGAGCTGCAAGCACTACAAGCCTTTGTAGCGCAACACCCCGAGCTGAAACAGGAACTGGCAGCCTATATGGCTACCCGCCTGGTACCTGATGCCGAGCTGGTGTATGAAAATAAAGAGGCCCTGATGAAGAAGGGCGGCGGCGGTACCATGAGCCTGCGTAACTTATGGGTATATGGTGCAGCAGCCGCCGTGATACTGATGGTAGCCATAACTATAACAAAACAGAAAAGAAACGAGGAAGGCCCCTTGCCTGTAGCCCATAACCAAACGGCTACGCCGGCCCCCACTACACCGGATAGCGCAGAAGAGCTCCATTCAAATCCTGTGAACCCTGTTACTATCGAAAACGTAGCTGCCAACAAGCAACCTGTAAAAGAAGAAGAGAAGACACCTGTTATAGAAAAACCGGCAACCCCAGCACCTGCACATAATCAATATATAGCTAAACAAAACCCGGCACCTGCCGAAAACAAAACACTGCCTAAACCACAATCATTACAACCTGTACAAGAACAGGAGCCCGAACCACAAATAGCCGTACAAGAACCTGCCTACACCCCGCCGGTAATAGAAAAGCCTGCCAAAGAAGAAATGATAGCCAGCGCTAATACCGGAAAAGGCCCAAAAGAAGAACTGCCCGGATGGCTGCCTATACGTGAGGATAAAAAGGAAGGTGCCGCCATTATAGCAAATGCAGTGAATGAAAAGCTGGAAAAAGTGAAAAAGCTAAAAGACAACTTTAAAAACACAGATATAGCTTTCAGAATAGGTGAAAGGGAATTCATAGTTAAACTTTAAAATCAATCATTTTTATGAAATTCATATACGGACTACTGGCTTTAATGCTTACAAACACAGCCGTACAAGCACAGGAAGAAAAGAAAGAAGCCGATAGCAGCAAAAGGAAAACCATCACTATAAATAAGAATGGTATACATATAGACACTACCGCTATGAAGGTGAAAAAAGAAGAGAAAGTATTTGAGGTAGAGTTTGGTATTGTAGATATCGGTATCAATACTATACAAGACAATACAGACTACAACAGTGCAGCCGTTAAGAACTTTTTGCAGGTACCTGCCGATTTTCAGAACAGCAACCTGTTTACTATGCGCAGCGGTAAATCTGTTAACGTGAATGTGTATCCACTGGTAGGTAAATTCAGGCTACTGAAAACCAAGCAGCAAAAAATATACATGTCGCTGGGGCTGGGTTTGCAGATGTATAATTTCCGTTATAATAAAAATATCAGTTACCTGAATGAGACGCAGCCAATGGTGATACTGGATAGCATAGGCTTTACTAAAAACAAGCTGGGCTTTACCTACCTGAGCGTCCCTCTTGGTTTTACCTTCAAAACCAAACTGGCTGAAAAAGCATGGCTGGTATATGGCGTAGGCATCAGCGGGGGGTACCGCATCGCCTCATGGACCAAACAGGTATCGGCAGAAAGGGGTAAAGACAAAAACCACGATAAGTTTAACTTCAACGATTTCAACAGCTGTATAACCGGCGAAATAGGTTTGGATGGCTACTTCAGGCTATATGCAAGCTACCAGCTTACCAACCTGCACGAAAGCGCATTGGAACAAAGGCCTTTTTGCATAGGCATACGCATAGGTGGTATTTAATACACGGACTTCAAAAATATAAAAGCCCCGCATGTAGCGGGGCTTTTATATTTATTGCATGCTTTCAAAATATGCTTTGAGCGCTTCAGGATCGCGCAAAGTTTCCCAACCAATAGTGCCGACCATCACAATTATAAAGACTATGTAGGCTAAACAAATAACCAACGCAATGTAGGCACATATCTTACCTGCTTTCAGGTTGCTATACGAACCGGGCGTGTACATCTGCGGGTTGGCCAGGTAGCGTTTTTGATCTTTTGAAGCCAATACCAGGGTGATAATAGCAAATATCAACCCGCCGCCATAACAGCAGCAGCTTACTATAGAAATAATACCCAATATCAGCACTGCCGTAGCATTGGGTAATGCAATCTGTGGCTGATTGGAATAATGTGATTGTTCCTGTGTTGTGTTTTCAATCATATCAATTGGTTTGTGGTTATTTTATAAATATAATTGGCAATGATAATAACTGCCGTACCAAAATATAAACATTTCAGAATGGTAGCACCATAGCGGTAGCCAAATGAAAGATGCAGTAATAAGAAAATAACGGTAGCTACTACAAATATACCCGGCGGATATATATGCCAGCTATTGGCTATATCTCCTTTTAGCAAAGCTATTACAGAGCGTTGCAAGCCACAGCCCGGGCAATCTATAGTAAGTAGCTTTTTTGAAGGGCAGGAAAGCATATGATGTTCCAGCCAGTGTGTAAAAGCGCTGTATGCTTTCATAAAAATATCGTTAAGCTACCCCTGCCAGTTGCTTATGCTTATCGCGCTCGGCTATCAGAATAGGGTGCGCCTCGCTGAATGTCGCTAGTATTTTATCCAGGAGCTGCAATATTTCCTCACGGCCTTCCTGCTTGCGGCCCAGCTCTTCTATACGCGCCAGTTGCTGGTGCATGTCCCGTATCTTCACAATGCCAACACTCGATTTTAAAAAGTGGGCCTGCTTATAGGTTGCCTCCCAATCGTTTGTATCGCGTATCAACTGTTCCAATGTTTCCAATCCCTCTGGTGTAGTACCTAAAAATATATCCAGCAATTCGTATATATATTTAGCATCTCCCCCTGAAAGTTCCTGTAAAAATTTTAAGTCAATTAGCGGTTCCATAGACGGAAAATACTTGAAATATCGTCCGCAGGCAATAAATAATATAAATTAATCATTATGATTTTCGCCAATTTATTACTTCTACATTTATTATTGTCATAGTAAACAATTGAAAAACAATGATTTAAGAGTGGAGATTACCGAGTTTTATACATATTAATTTTACGACTAAACTCGAATAAAAAAAATATTAATAAAGTACTTAATCTAAGTTATTGCTTTATTACCTTTGCCTCTGCATATAGAGCCGCTTTATCACTAGAATTATAGTGTATGAAAGGAATAACTGCGGTTGTTTTCATACGATTATAACTTAAAACATATGTACTATAGAATACGTATTTTACCCCGTTGGCTTATTTTTTTACTTGATCTTTTCTGCGTACAGCTATGCTTATTCCTGTCCTTCGTATTAAGGTTCAATTTTAACCTGCAGGATGTTGCTCATTATGAAATGTCGGTTATTCTCGGTGTTTCGCTTGCAGTAAACGGCATGCTGTTCTACCTGCTGAAAAGCTATGCGGGTATCATACGATATACAAATATTGAAGACACCTTTCGCCTGTTGATCGTCAATTCAATAGCTGCAGTATTCTATTTCTCTATCAATTTTATTGTTAACCAATCATCGAGCAGTATACTACTGTTCCCCATATCGGTGGTAGTTATCAACTTCTTCATCACCAACTTTGTGCTGATAACCTACAGGCTATTAGTACGCTATATATTCAAATACTATCAGCAGCACCAATTGGAGAGGGAGAAAATAAAAGCTGTGGTATATGACACGGGGGAGAATGGCCTGCAAACCAAAAAGGTTATCAACGATTTTCCCAGCAGTAATTTGCACGTGGTAGCTTTTATTGACGATATGCTGAGCAAAGGCGGCAAGCTGATGGAGGGGGTCCCCATATTCAGCAGTGATGAACAGAGCTTTGCCAAGCTGAAGCAGGAAAATGTGGAACTGCTGATCATTGCCAACCGCACTATCAGTAAAGATAAGCTTAACTACCTGGTAGATATCTCTTTAAAGTATGGTATAAAAGTGCAACAGGTGCCACCCGTACAGCAATGGCTGGATGGCAAGCTGGATACCGACACACTGAAAGACATCAATATTGAAGACCTGCTGGAGCGCGAGGTGATACGTATAGATAATGACAGGATACATTTTGAGCTGAAAGGGAAGAAAATACTGGTAACCGGTGCGGCAGGCTCTATAGGTAGCGAGATGGTGCGACAACTGCTGAAATACAAGCCATCGCTCATCATCATGTGCGATAAGGCTGAAACGCCTATGCACAACCTGGTGCTGGAACTGCGCGAAAAACAGCAACAAAACAACGTAAAAGCCTATATAGGTGATATATGCGACCGCGTGCGCATGGAGCATCTTTTCGAGATTTACAATCCTGATGTAGTATTTCATGCGGCAGCTTACAAGCATGTTCCGCTGATGGAAGACAACCCTTCTGTTGCTATACTGAATAATGTATATGGTACGCGCGTGCTGGCCGAGCTATCTGTACAATATGGAGTGGAGAAGTTTGTAATGGTATCGACAGACAAAGCGGTGAACCCAACAAACATTATGGGTGCATCGAAACGCATAGCAGAAATACTGACACAGAGCTACTACAAGCACCTATTGACAAGCGAGGGCAACATTAAGGAAAGCAGTATTACTAAATTTGTAACTACACGCTTTGGTAATGTACTGGGGTCTAATGGCTCTGTAATCCCAATATTCAAATCGCAACTGGAAAAAGGCGGCCCGATAACAGTAACACACCCTGAAATAACCCGCTACTTCATGACCATACCTGAAGCCTGCCAACTGGTAATTGAAGCCGGTGTGATGGGGCAGGGCAGCGAAATATTTGTGTTTGATATGGGTGAGCCGGTGAAGATATCTGACCTGGCGAAGAAGATCATAAAACTGGCAGGCAAAGAACCGGAGCTGGATATTAAAATAGTGTACACAGGACTACGTCCGGGAGAAAAGCTTTACGAAGAACTGCTGAACAACAGTGAGAACGTAGTGCCTACCTACCACGACAAAATAATGATAGCTAAGGTGCCTGAATATGACTACGAGGCAGTGAAAGATAAAGTAGACCGCCTGATAGCCAGTGCCCAAAGACACTATACCCTGGAAACAGTGGGGCTGATGAAAGAACTGGTACCGGAGTTTGTAAGTAACAATGTAGCCTACCAATCCATCAAAGTAAAAGGATAAAAAAAGCGCTCTGTTAACAGAGCGCTTTTTTTATGGTCAAAAAAATGATGCGGAAATAGTTAGCAGTTGAAGGATTGTCGATATACAGTTTGTTCAGCCTTATCTTATCGGGCATTATGTGATGAATATAATACTGCTCCGGATCGTTTTGGGATTCCAGCATTTTATTCTCGTTGTAATAGGTTATAGACGCTATATCTGTAATGCCGGGTCGCACCTTTAATACATTTCGCTGCTCTTCGGTATACAGGTCTACATATTTTTTTACCTCCGGGCGCGGGCCTACAATACTCATTTCACCTGCCAATACATTCAGCAACTGTGGCAGTTCATCAATTTTATATTTACGGATAAAACGGCCGGGTTTCGTAATGCGTGCATCCGTATCGCTGAAAGTGAGCAGGCTGCCTTTATCGGCATCGAGACGCATGGAGCGAAATTTATACAGTGAAAACGCTGCTCCGTAACGGCCAATACGCTGTTGCCTGTAAAAGACCGGTCCTTTGCTATCCAGCCGTATCCAGATAGCTACCAGCAGAAAGACCGGGCTCAGTAATACGATGCCGATAAGGGAAAAAACTACATCTAAAAAGCGGGTCATTTTACTACTGCCAGGTAAGCCTTTTCAATTTGTTCGGCTATAAATGTACATTCTTCATCGGTTAGCTGGGAGTATATAGGCAAAGAAATTTCGTGTGCATAATTATCATATGCTACGGGATAATCGTCGATGTTATAACCCAACCCTTTGAACAGTGTGAGCATCGGCATGGGTATAAAATGTACATTAGTAGCTACACCGGCATCGGCCATTAACTGTATAATGGCATCGCGCTGCTGTTCGGTAATGTCTTTTATGCGTAGCAGGTACAGGTGATAAGACGACTTAACCCCTTCTGCAACCGATGGTGGTATGACAGCCCAATCTTTGGTTGAAAAGTAGCTGGTATACAGGTTGAATATTGCTTCCCTGCGCGGCAGCAACTCGCTATCATATTTTCGTAATTGGGCCAGGCCGATGGCTGCGCATACATCTGTCAGGTTTATTTTCAGTCCCTGGCTTACAATATCGTACCTCCAGTTGCCCTTCTGAGATTTAGTAAGGGCATCTGTCGTTTGCCCGTTCAATGTATTTAAACGCATCCAGCTATACACCTCTGTATTATCAAAAGGGGCAGGCAGGTTCAGGCATATTACACCCCCTTCTGCTGTAGTGATATTTTTAACCGCATGGAGCGAGAATATGGTAATATCGGCAGCAAGTGCCGCCTGCTTATTATTGTATATGGCACCTAAAGAATGAGCTGCATCAGAGAACAATAATGGCCGGCCAATCTTTGCCTGTATCTCGTTGGCGGGTGTAAACTGTGCAGCTACTGCATCGCTTTTTACTATTTCATTCAGGCTGTTATAATCGCATGGCCAGCCGCCTATATCTACGGCGAGTATGGCCTTTGTAGCAGCTGTCATAGATAGCCTTACCTTCTCAGGGTCGATAGTGAAATCATCTTTCACATCTACCATCACAGGTTTGGCACCCATATGCAATACGGCCAGTGCCGTAGCCGAATATGTATATGCAGGCACAATTACTTCGTCGCCGGGGCCTACACCCAGCCATTTCAATACAAGCAGTGCACCCGATGTCCATGAATTGACACAGAGTGCTTTCTCCACACCGGTTATATCGGCAACCAGTGTTTCCAGGGCGCGCACTTTAGGCCCTGTGGTTATCCAGCCCGACTGCAGCGTGTCTACAACTTCATTAATCACATCCTGGTCTATATACGGAGGGGAAAAAGGGATCTTCACAGCACTAATTTTTACAAGCGTATATACGTTCAATAATATCTACCACCTTCAATCCTTCCAAAGCATTGGTGGTTATGGAAGCACGTCCTTTTAATACATCTACTACATTTTGTATCACATATTGGTGATTAGCGGCACTGCCTTTATATGGCCCGTAGTCGTTTGCAGGATTCGTAGGCCGCAACTCCGGCATTGTATAGTCTTTTATATGGCAGTACTCCACCTTATCCATATATTGGCCACCTACCTTCAGGCTGCCATGCTCACCTATCACTGTCATGCTGCTCTCCAGGTTTTTATCCCATACAGAGGTAGAGAAATTAATGCTACCCATACCACCTTTTGAAAAACGAAAATGCACTACGCCGGAATCTTCAAACTCCGTAAGCTTATCGTGGTTGAAACTTGAAAAACAGCTTTTGATATCTTCTACATCGCCAAATACCCAATACAACAAATCTATAAAGTGACTGAACTGGGTGAAGAGTGTACCCCCATCCAGCTGCTTCGTGCCGTGCCAAGAGCCGGCTTTATAGTAGCGCCCATCGCGGTTCCAATAACAATTTACCTGCACCATGTATACCTTACCCAATACGCCATTGGTCACAATTTGTTTCAGCCATTCAGATGGTGGCGAATAGCGGTTCTGCATTACGCAAAACAAATGACGCGAGCGGGAGAGCGCTGTATGTATCACCTCTTCGCATTCTTTACGATGCAGGCCCATTGGTTTTTCAACCACTACATGATGCCCTGCACCAATAGCCTTCATCGCCTGTGTAGCATGCAGGCCATTAGGTGTTGCTATTGTTACCACATCGGCCTTGATACCTGAATCCAGAAAACTTTCGAGCGAAGAGAAAAAAGAAATACCTGAACCCTGAATATTCTTTGCCAAAGCTTCATTTGTATCTGCTACGGCAACCAGTTCACATTCGTCATTTTGCTGTATCATAGCCGCATGACGCTTCCCAATATGTCCATAACCAATAACCGCGAACCTGATTTTCTGCATACTCATCCAAAAGACCAATATCAGGAAAAAAATCCACTTATCCCATTACTTGCGGGCTATGGTAAAAGCAATATATTTTGATGATGCAGGTAAACGGTTCAAAAGGTATTTATTGAAGAAAAAAGAGAGGTAATTGAATGCCGTAAGAGCGAATTTGGTGGGAAAAACACCGAAGTAGCGGGTAGACACTTCCTGGAAGGACGTAAAAAGCGATTGTAGCTGTGCAGAGGTGAAATAATGCCAGCCTTTATTTTTATGCAGCCGAGCGCGTAGGTAGCGCATGAGGAACGCGCCCTCCAGATTATCGGCCGTAAGCAGGTAACCGCCGGGTTTCAGCAATGCGTGCATGTTTTGGATGGCTTGCTGCTGTGCAGCTGCATTGCGGGAAGCAGCATCGCGATACTGTAATTTCAAGCCGCCTATTACCGATTTCATCAGTACCAAGTCGTATGTTTCTGCTTCCTCAATATGAAATATATCCAGTTCGCGATAGGTTATTTTATCAGACACCTTGTACTTTTGGTGCAACGTCATTGCTTGTGGCAGAGGTAGCTTGCGATCGCTACATACTACATGGAAACCCTGCAGTGCCAGCCACAGGCTAAGACCTCCGCCACGCTCACCAATTGCCAGTATCTTACTATCTTTGGGCAGTTTATCTATCACAGGCTGCCAAAATGCTAAGGCTTCAGCCCAGTTGGGTACATCCCATTCAATGATATCCTGCTTCAGGTTGTAATTCAAGACGGTTATAATTGCTGCAACTGGCTATAAAAATCAGCAGCGATTTTTTTCCGGTCGAAATACGTTCGCACATATTGCGCACCATTCGCACCAAGCTGCCTACAAAGGGACGGATTATTTTTAAGTTGCTGCACAGCGGCGGCCAGTTCGGTTTCATCTTCGGGGGTGAAGAAAATGCCGCAGTTACCTTTATCTATAAATAGTTCTTTAGCCTCACCATCTACGCCCAGCAAAACAGGTTTTGAAGCGGCCAGGTTCTCAAATATTTTAGAGGGTATAGCACCTTTAAACAGCGGTATGTTTTTAAGTGGCACTACTGCTGCATTGCTGGCATGGATAATGGGTGGCATCTTTGATGCAGGGGTATTGGGAAAGAAATGTACATTAAATAGTTGCAGTTCCTCTTTCAAGGCATGCAGCGCATCTTTCTGCGGGCCATCACCAACCAATACAAATTTTATGCTGGCATCTTCTTTTACCAATGCAGCAGCTTTCAATATTACCTCAAGCGCCTGCGCATGGCCAAGGATGCCTGCATATAATACTATGAAATCCGTATCACTCAATCCATTCAGTTGGCGCCAATTCGTATCTACCTGCTGTTGTTTAATATCAATGCCATTGGGCAACCAGAATGTTTTAGTGCGGGGGAACCGCGTTGATATACTGTGCACAATACCCTGAGTTTGCCCCGTTACTAATGCAGCACGTTTGTATAACCATGCCTCCAGAAAATAGGCTAGCTTCAGGAAAAACTTATTGGTAACAATACCCAACTTTTCGGCGCTTTCGGGCCATAGGTCTGATACATTAAATACCAGCTTAGATCTCTTAAACAGTTTTATCGTTAATGCCGCAATACCTAAAAACAATGGTGGCGATTCGCAGATAATCACATCATGCTTACGGATATTAAACAGACCAACTATCATGGCACTGAATACAAAGGAAAAATAATTCAACAACCGAAGGAAAACGCCCGTTGTCTTCTTCGCATATATCCAGCTGCGATGAATGGTGATGCCATCCAATTGTTCTTTCACATGCCATTTCCCTTTATACCCTTCCATTACCTGCATAGCCGGATAATTGGGCATTGCCGTAAGCACTGTTACATCCATGCCCAATGCCTTTAAGTGACGGGCAAGGCTACTAAGCCTGTTTTGTGGTGCCCCCGTTTCGGGTGGATAGTATTGAGTAAGAATTAAAATGCTATGCACTAACTGGTCGAAGACAAATATTGACAAATGATGCGCGATGCATTTCCATCGCCATAGAATACGCTGCCATTATGAAACGGCTTTGTATAGAAATCAGAAACTGCCTGTAAGATATGTTCCTTTTCAGCACCGGCTATTTTGCTACAGCCTGCTTGGGTTAGCTCCACCCATTCCGTCTGGTCGCGAAGGGTGATGCAGTATTTATGAAAGAAATAAGATTCCTTTTGAAGCCCGCCACTATCGGTGAGCACCATATGGCAGTTTTTGATAAGCGATATCATATCAAAATACCCTACCGGCTCTATTACGGTACATTCCAGCTCTAAATGAAACTGCTCCAGCATTTTCTTAGTACGCGGATGCAAAGGCAATATAATCTTATGCTGCTTCGATAAGGTATTAATAGCAGCTACTATGGAAGCCAGCCTTTCTTTATTGTCGGTATTTTCTGCGCGGTGAACGGTAGCCAGTAAATAACTATCGGGCTTCAGATTCAAAGTGTGCAGAATATGCGAGCGCTCTTCCGCCAGTTTTGCATAATACAGTGCTGCATCATACATTACATCACCGGTATTAACAACAACCCTGTCGGGTGTGTTCAGCCCTTCTACTTCCAGGTTGTGCATGGCAGCGCTGGTAGGACAAAATAGTTTATTACTGATCCTGTCTGTAAGTATGCGGTTCACCTCTTCCGGCATATCCATGTAAAAGCTACGCAGGCCTGCCTCTATATGGGCTACCGGCACATGCAGTTTTGATGCAGCCAGCGCGCCTGCCAATGTGGAGTTGGTGTCGCCGTAAACCAGTACTATATCCGGTTTTTCTTTGATAACGGCCTGCTCTATACCTTCCAGCATTTGAGCCGTCATGGTAGCATGCGTACTGGTATTGATACTAAAGTGATAGTCGGGCTTAGGAATATCCATTTCGCGAAAAAATATCTCGGACATTACATCATCGTAATGCTGCCCGGTATGGATAAGCACCTCTTTTATATTTGTTTGCTCCTTTATAACCCTTGATACGGCGGCCGCTTTTATAAATTGCGGGCGCGTACCAATCACCGTCAAAACTTTAGTCATTTACAGGTTTACGACTTTTTTATTTTGGATATTACAGCCCTGAATTTGCCATTTGCACCAACCGGTATCTCTTTCAGTTCCGAAATATACACATTTACATTACCAAGTTGGTTATATAACCGTTCTTTCAATATTTGTTTTTCACTTTCGGTTAAAGGGTTGACAGCTACTATGTTAAGTGCTATATCATCGATTGCTTCCTGCACTACCTGACCTTTTATTACGTTAGGCATTCCGGTAAATATGCTGTGGAAGCGTACCATTTCGCGTCCATCCTTTGTTACCACCACATCTTCAAGGCGACCAATTATTTCATCTACTACGGGCATGTGTCTGCCACAGGCACATATACCTTCGGCCAGACGCATGTAGTCGCCAATGCGGTAACGTATCAGTGGCTGATCGTAATTAAGTAAACCAGTACACACTACTTCTCCTATTTCTCCCGGCTTAACAGGTCTTCCGTCTTTATCTAAAAGCTCTATGATTCCCACATCGGGACTTATATGCAAACTTCCATGCTCACATTCGCTTACCAATCCGCAAGCTTCTACACCACTCCAGGCATCGTATGTTTTACATCCATATACTTCAAGAAATACATCGCGCATTTCCTGTGTCAGCTTTTCGCTGGATGTCAGCACGGCCTTCATTCTTGGTGCGGAAAGATTCTCTTCTTTTATAAAACGGGCCAGCAGGTAATTGGCCATAGCATAACCCACCATGTATTCGGGCTGATATTTATGCATGGCCGCTACATAGTTTGCCGCATTTTTAGCAGATATATGATAAGCAGAAAAGTACACCTGCTTTTCTACAGAATTGTACCTGTAATACGGCGGTGTGGCATTGGCATTTGACACCACTTTTCTGCCACCTATCATACCACGCCGCATGTGCCTATCCACACCTGCCCAGTTTCTTACCCGTGCTTCATATGCCGCACTCCATCTTTGATGCATGGGATGAGAGAATAGTATGCTGGTAGGCGTACCCGTACTTCCGCTGGAAGAAAAGAAGCTACCGCCTTTTTCTCTTTGGGTAGAAAGCAGGTCTGTAGTGCCATACTTGCGCAGTGCCTCTTTATCTAGCATAGGCAATGCTGACAAACTATCTGTAGTGATATTATTAAGCTGCGCTTTCGTCATTCCTGCGGTGTCCCATACTGTACGATAATACGGTATGGTATCATACGCGTGCAGCAGTATTTTTTTCAAGGTTGCATCCACATACGATTTCCATTGCTCACCAGTAAAACTTTCGCGCTCCCTGAAACCTATTAGTTCATCCTGAAATATACCTCCAAAACGACGCTTATGCCATTGCCGGCCATACATGCTTACCAAAGCATTCTGCAGGAACACAGGCGAGACATTATATAACTTCTCAGTGAAGCTCATTTATAAATCAGCTAAAAGGGATTGCCATTTTTTAAGCACAACTTTCTCGTCGTATTTGCCCACATCACTAAATGCCTGCCGCACCATCTGTTTGCTCTGCGTTGCGTCTTTAATAATTGATACGATCTTTTCAGCCAGCGCCTCGTGATCGTTACTATTTACCAGCATACCATTCACACCGTCCTGTATCATATAAGGTACCCCTCCTACATTCGTGCTAATAATAGGGAGGCCCAGCGCCCACATTTCCGTGAATGTAACCGGGCTGTTATCTATCCTGTTGGTGGATACGTATATATCGCAGGTCTCCGCCAGTTGTTGTTTTTTTTCTTTATCTGCAAAACCAACAAGCTCTATATTATTATCAACCGCCAATTCATTTATCAGCATCAATGCAGAAGCCAAGCTTCCCAGGTCAGGCCCTGCCATATACATTTTGGTATCGGGGTATACCTGCTTTACAATGGCAATAGCACGTATGGCCATTTCAGGATTATAGATATCAGAAAATGCACGCATCCACAGTATCGTTGGGCGAAAACTTTCTTTGGGCACAAAACGGTATTGCGATAGCGGTATAATGTTTTCTATCACTAAGCAAGGCACCATGTACCTATGCAGTACATCAGCAATATATGGCGATGGACAAGTAATCTTATCTGCCTTTTTCAACAATGTTAAATATCGTCTTGGAAAGCGCTTTATGCGTGCCGGCACACCGCCACCATGTATGGTAAAGATCAACTTCTTCCCTAACAGGTTTACAATATGCGCTGCTGCGTACTGCCAGATAAAGCTATTGCCCGAATAGAATTGCACAATTGCTGTATCATATTGTTCTTTCTTAATTATCAATTGCCAGACTATATCTATTAAGCGCAGTAATTTGTTATAGTAACGCGACACAGTTAATACTTTGTAACCATTTGCCTTCAACACCCTTGCCAGTTCATAGCCTTGTGTTACAGGGCTTTTACCGGGATCTGAAAACAGACCTACTATGATAACCCGGTTAGACATTACTTGTGGCACTTGATTTACGAAGTAAATAAACCGGCATAGCGGCCAACACAAAACACACTACAGTAGTATTGGTGCGCATGGCGGAGTGTACACTGGTAAGCAGCGCAAAGGCAAACAAAGAACTACACATGGCTTTCCAGATACGAAGCCTTTGTTTACGAACCCAATAGAAAGGGAAAACGATTAGGATGATCGTTACCAGCATACCGCCTATACCGTGCTCACTCAATAACCTTGTAAACTCTGTATGGGATACGATATCGATAAATCCATATTGCGAACGCAAATCTTTAGACATACCCGGCCCGGCACCAAACCAGATATTGTCTTTAAATATCTCCCAGTCTGTCTGCGCCAATAGTAATCGAGATGATGTAATAGTATTGATTGTTCTTTGTTTGCTACCGCTTAAAGTGCCAGCAGTTTCGCCCTGGTATCTCAACAGTAATTGGTTCTTAGTCAGATCATTTACTTTTATAAAAATAAATATGCCTAATGATGCTAAGGCTACCACTGCCAGAAATGTCCTGGCAAATAAACGCCTGTTGATAAAGGCCATGTATAGTATCGCTGCGGTAATGGCAAGCAAAGCGGTAATAATACCCCCTCTCGAAAATGTAAGCAATCCACGAAACAGTAACAGAGCTATCAATAAATAGTTAAGCCAGCTGATACGAAATAATGGCCGCCTGATGATAGTAAGCAACGTCGTGAGCACAAGCCCCATACCCAGTATAGTAGACACCTGGTTGCTACCAAAATTACCCGATGTTTTGAAGTTAGAACCTAGCTTGAAATTTATGTCATCGAAGTCCGGGGTCTTCAGTGTGAGATATACCAATATGGGTAACATTGGCATGATGGCAAACTGCAGCACGCTGCAATATTTTTCTATGGGCCACCTTTCACGGGCAGAGAATACCAGCAATAACCCAAGCTCAATAACTCCAAATGCATTGAGCACCCAATATTCGAAATTGAAAACACTTAAGGCTACTATTAACCCGGGTACAAGACATAGAAAAATCAATGCACCTACATGATAAAGCGGCTGATGAGAATATCTACGTGTGTGTTGTATAAGAAGCAGCACGATTACAAACAGCAAGTAGTATTTGCCAATTTCATGCGGCACTAAAGGCGCTCTTGCCATACGCGACCATACCTCTACGCCCGGAGACATAGCTACACCATACCACAGCCAACGCAGGTCATCTATAGCAAAACCATAGATGGTGCATACAATAATGGCCAACCATACCAGGCTTGCTACGCCCTGTACGTATACAGAAGCAGCACCCAGCAATACCAGTAATACTGCATAATGAAGTGGTAAGTATTTAGGGTATGTTTCGGCGAACAACATTAAGCTAATATCAGTGTGCTTAATTTATCGAGATAGACAGTGTAAGTGAAATTTGCTGCCATCTTATGTGCTTCTGCAGAACGATTTTTAAAATCCTTTGTGTTATTCAAATCTATGCTACAAAAGAAGTCAGCAAATGAAGATTCATTCGTATCCCACAGATAACCATTGCTGTCATTCACATACTGACCGATAGCAGAAACATCTGAGACAATAGGTATACAACCAAAGTTAGCAGCTTCTGCTACCACTTTCGGAAAACCCTCTGACCTGCTAGGCAACAAAAGGAAATGAGACCGCCTATAAATATCAAACACGGCGTTGCGAGGCAATGCCCCGTGCAGCACTATAGGTAATTGCACATCTTTTATTTTTTCTTCCAAATTGTGCTTATAAGGGCCATCGCCTACAATGTGTATAGCTTGTATCCTGTCTTTCTGAGGATGCATACTTACGGCTTCAATAATTTCATCCAAGCCCTTCTCTTTATCTAACCTGCCTACAAAGCAGAATGTTAATCCATCAAATTCTTTATTGACTATAGTTGCAGCTCCCGATATCCTGTCTGCATCATCGAGACATGGATTTTCAAAACTGATACAGTGCGATGGTTGATGGGGCCATGCACCATTGATCGTTACTTTTCTTGACTGCAAATGCAACAGCATCCATTTCTGTATAGCGTATGACAATGGTGGATGGCTAGCTATCCAGTTGCCGGCATACTTATACCATCCTTTTTTTCTTGAAAAAAAACTTAGGTATGGGATAACGTATAGTCCTATAGATGTTGGCGCACGGAACTGAAATACATCTGCCTTTCGTAATGCCTTTCGTATTTTAATAAGGTTGCCCCATGCCGAGGTAAGGATATTTAATTTGTTCTTCCATCCGGTGCCACCAAAAGGAGGTATCGCTATAAACGACACATTCGGGTTGCCATATGCCACAGCACTAAGAGGTGCTGTACCTGGATGCAAACATGCAATGTGTGTAACTGCACCGAAACGTTCAGCCAGCATATCTATTTCCCGGATAGTAGGTCCCCAGCCTACAATGGTTCCACTGCTATCAATGTAATGATCCGTATGCGATATAACCAGTATCCTCACAACAGGGGTTTAACCACTTCATTCCAATCATGGGCCATAGCCCAGTTACGACAATTGGCTTGCAATGCTGCTTTATTTGCTGTCAGCAATTGTTGCATAGCAGCTAATACTTCTTCAGCATCATGTGCATCAACCAACTTGCCTGTTACATTATCATTTATAGCATCTTCTATACCCGTATTTCTGCTACCTATTGCGGGTACACCATTCATATTTGCTTCCAATATAGCTATGCCAAATCCTTCTACATCGCCATTGTTTTCTTCACTCAGCATACAGAACACATCAGCTGTATTGTAGGCTTTCTTCAAATCACCATCTGACAAGCGGCCATGTATAGAAATATAATCTTCAACGCCTAGTTGCTTTGCCTGTTGTTTTATAACATCAACCTCAACCGGCAATCCAACCATATGGTAATGTATCTCAGGGTATTGTTTTATTAGTACAGGCAATGCATTTATTATATTATGCTGGCCTTTTCTTTTAGTAAGGCTGCCAATAGTGAGCAGATTGGGGTATCCTTCCCATGACAGTTTTTCTTTGCTGCTATTTTCCCACTCACTTATATCTATACCATTCGGTATTCGTTTTATATTCTTTGATACTCCTGCCTTATGAAGCAGCGATTCTGTATAGTGTGACACCGGCCATATAGCATCTTGTTTATTAAGGCTGAGTTTGGTTAGTCTTCTTTTTATGCTTCCGCCTATCAACAATTCAGAACCGTGTACAAATGCACCAACAAATAATTTTGTTCCATGTAATATTTTAAGCAAGGCCCCCATCCATATCGAAAACTGGCCACTTACAATTACTGTATCAAACTGTTGTTGTTTGCATAAAACTGTTATCGTTTTTATTCTGTTGAGATAAGTAGCAAAACCTAGCCTGCGAATATGCACTATTCGTATACCTGGCGGAAGCTTTGCCTTGAAAGCATCAATTTCATCATCACTTGCATAATCCATATTACAAACAACCGTCACGGATATATTATGATGCAATAATGCCTTGGCCAGGCAGTAAGCATGCTTGCCAATGCCTCCCGGCCCCGGCGGAAATTCAGAACTAATTAACAGATAGTGCTTATGCGCTGGCACGACGATTTAGCTCTTGTTCTGCCAATTTTACATTGGCCTTATAGCGTTTTATGATACCTGGTAACTTAGCACCAAACATTAGAATACGCGCTATCTTTCTAAGACTATTACCTTTTATAGATAGCTGGTTGAAGAACTTGATGCGTATAAACATTTTATACTGCAGTGCATTAAAATGTTTTTTTACAAGAAATATTTCTGATACAGCTGGCTCTGCAAACTTACTGATGGATTGTCTTGAAATAGCATTGGTTACAACCCGTGCTTTATGAGCCCGCAATCCGCCTGATGGTGCGCGATGATGGTCTATCAACGCAGATGAATCAAATATCATTAGTGCACCTGATTCATGACAACGTAAGGCCAAATCATAGTCTGCACGAATATTCCTGTTGAAGAACATATCCATATTACCTACCCTTCTTACTACCGCTGTTTTAATAAGCGTAATAGGAAAGGTATCAGACATGTAGAAATATGGATTTACCGGCTTGGCGGGCATCTTCAGCTCTATAACATTTGATGCTACCATATCTGCATCAAACCGTTGCATGGTCGACAAGAGTTTTTGTATAAACCACGGCTGAATATTATCTGCATCATCACCCAAAAAAAGCACATACGCACCTTTTGCTTCCTCCAGAATTTTATTCCAGGCTATACATTGCCCCGTTTCATTTTGCGGAAAGTAACGGATGTTGATAGGATATGAGGTAGTATCTATTTCATGCCTCCTGTCTGCATCTGTTTGGTCTGTTATCAATACTTCTATTGGTAAATGCTTTTGTAAGGATAATTGTTCCAATTCCCTTTCAAGATAAGGATACCTATCCAACGTAGGCGCTAAAACAGATACAGCACCTTCTACTTCAGGCAATGTTTCTTCTATGGATAAATGTATGGAAGGTTTGCAAGGCAGATATGCTACACTGTTTGTACTACGCCAATATTTATAATTTGACAATAGGCCCCGCATGTTGAACATCACCCATAGTTGCCACTTTAAAGAAAAAAATTTCCTTAAAAACACCCATTTATCCACTCTTGGAAGATGTACAACAGTTGGTTTAACAGATGGCACGAGATCGGGATGATAACGGATGATGCCACCTTTTTTTATAAGGCTATATCCTAAAGCCAATCCGGTCATTTCCATGGATTGAAAACCTGCCAGGCTGTTTAAAACACACTTCAGAATATCAGTCCTGATCAAACAGGCCTGCAGGCTTAGTCGAAAAGATGAGCTGATAATATTAACAGGTGCATCTTTGTTATATAACCATGCAGGATCAATATAGTCGAGCACCTTTGGCAGACCACTCAACCCTAGTTTCAAGCCCCCATGCCATACATCAACAGGCTTCCCTGCCAATTCTTTTATAAGAGCTAAGTCCGGATTACCCAGTTTACTATCCCAAAACAATAACCATTCAGCAGTTGCGCCTTCTACTATGCGGGGAATGACATCAGCAAGTGCATCGGGGCTGTACGATATAGTATAAGACGAACCTAATTCCCATGAATCAGTCTGTGCCACATTAAACCACACCGCATCTATCCGCATCATGCCTGTGATAAAAGTTTATTGTACAACTCAGCGAAAGCATCCGATTGCTGCTCTTGTGTAAAGTAAGTAGCAACTCTATGCTGCCCTGCTTTACCCATTTTAAGTAATTCAGCTTTATGCTGCCAGCACCACTCCAGTTTATCTGCAATAGCCTGCACATTCCATTTGGGTGTTACAAATCCTGTTATATTATCTGCAACATTTTCCGGCAGTCCATCTGCATCGCTACAGATAACTGGCACACCCATCGCCTGTGCCTCAACTACAGCATTTGAAAAGCCTTCTGATATAGAAGGTTGCAAAAAAACCTGGGCGATACCCAATTCATTTTTTACCTCAATAGCATTCATTGCACCACAAAAAACGACATTTTCTTGCAGCCCTAATTCATGAATAGTAAATTCTAACGCCTGCCGATGTGGGCCATCGCCAATAATGTGATATACGAAGGGAATATTTTTCTCTTTCAGTCGTGCTACGGCCCTGATGGCGTATTCATACCCTTTCTTCCAAACCAAACGGCCTACACTGACTATATGTAGAGCGTCCACTTCAAACTTCGATGCTTCTACTACCGTATTAAATACATTCAGGTCAATACCCGGCGGAATTAATGCTTCGTATTTGCTCCCTGCATAACCACGAGCTACAGCCCGCTTCTTTATATCCGCCCCTAAAAAATGCACAGCATCTATTTCATCCCACACCTCTTTATAATATCCTATGTCATCAAGGCCTGCATAGTTAAGATCATAACCGCGAAAACTGGCTACCAGTTTAGCGCCGGTAAGCTGCTTTAGGTCTAATCCCTGTTTAGCCAATGTACCAAACTCAAAATGAACTACTGCGGGATGTATAAACAAAGCCGGCAGATATTTTATTATAAACTTTAGCTTATTTACAAATGCTCCCTTGTAACCAAAAAGATATCTTCTCACACGCGAAGAGCCAAAGAAGCAAACAAGCAGGCAGTATAATATTTTGAATACATTGAAGTGTTTGCTATTACCTAAGTGGATACGTTTCCTAAAATCAGCAGGCAGCCTGTATGTTTCCATAAACAAGTCAATGTTCTCAGGCTTATCCCAACAGAGTAAATGCACATCAAATCGCTCATTCAGCTTAATAAACTTAGCTGCCAGAAAACCGGAGTCTACCGGAATACTATGCATTACTACTAATATCCTTCGCTTTTTATCGCGCACTATAACACTGTATTTACAAATTGGGCGAATGTATGCAACATGCTTATAGCATACCCATTGGCGGCATTCGGATTTCTATAGAAGTCATCCAGCATTTTCCGCAAATCATTAGCAGGCACTATACTTTTAATTGCAGGCGTGTTCAGGCTGTCGTGTAGATTCTGTTTACCATTTTCATTCAGATAACAAACTTCCCAATTTCGGGAGATATGTGGCTTGCCTGATAGTACCCGCTTTAGCTTATTTACAGAACGATATACTATATGGCGATTATTAAAACCTTTATAGCTGTATAGGTTCCTATCGTATTCCTGCCATTTTATGGATGCGAGGTCGGGGTGATATTTTTTAAGATATGCTATCTGCAACTCCCGGTCTTTTAAAACTTCTGAAGGAATCTTTAAAAATAGGTCAACAATGCGCTTATCATAAAATGGCAAAACAGGCATCGCTGCTGCCTGGTACATTCGCAGGCTTGGTACCGTCCACCGGAAAGACCATTGATCGGTCTTGTATATCTTCATTCTTAAGTCAGCATCTTTTATATGCGCATACTTTGAGGTATGCATATCAAAATAGCTATCGAGATAGTTTTTATAATCCGGTAAATAATGACTGCATATCGTACTCAATAATTGTACACTGCCATTTTTCATTATTTTCTTTTTGAACAGCTGGCCATAATTACCATGCTCACCCATGCCCATACCATCGAGCCAAACATCACCCCAATGGCCACCTATTACCACATCTGCATTTGTCTGTATCGCTTCTCGCACATATGCCTGCCGCGTACCCGTCAGGTATTGAAACAGCTCAACACTATCCGTGATATTTGCCATTTCTTTCCAGAGATAATCTGGTACTACATAGCTATCAAACCTGATGTTTCTCCGGTTTGCTATTTGCTTACCAATTTTTATTTCTGAAGAGGCGGCACTGTATCCATAAGAATAAGCCCATAAGGATGTATACTGAGCACCTATTTTCGTTAGCACTCCGGCGATAGTACGGGAATCCAAGCCACCTGAAAGCGGCAGGGCAGTTGCTTTATCTTCTACGGCCGTGGCTATAGAATCCCTCAATATATAGTGTAATTCATCACACCAATTATCTATTGGTGCTGCTTTCGGTTCAAATTGCCAGTCCCAGTAACGCTTATGATGGATAAGGTTTAAAGATTCATCGAAACAATACCAGGATGCGGGTTGCAGAATCGTTATGCCTTCCAGATAAGTTTTATCATCAGGAAAGAAGCCATTTGAGAAAAAGCCAGCTACACCTTGCCAATCCAGTTTCCTGGTAGCTGCTTGTTTTGCTAAACCCAAATAGTAGGTACTTATCACTTTATCTATCGACGAATAATAAACATGGTACGTTCCTAGCCTGTTGGTAAAAACGTGGTATTCTTTACTGGTATTATCAAAGTAAAAAATAGCATAATGGCCGGCAGGGTCTTCAAAAGTATTTGATGCTTTTGAAACATATTTTCTTACCCGTTCAAAAATCTCAACTGTATCAATTGCCTCATATAGCTGGCCAATTATAACCAGTTCGCCATCCGGATTTGTATACTTATGTATATAGTCCCCTCCTTTCGTTCCAATGCTCTTCCAGTACCAACCCGATTGCTGCCATGCTGTTTCATTTAGCCGGTTGTATTTGGGATAGTATGTAGCATTGCACAATGCTATGTCGCAAAAAGCACTCATTAGGTTTTAATGCGCATGATTTTTTTGTACACATCCTGAAACGCTGCTGCTTCCTTTTCTAAGGTATGTTCATTTACAACCAACGTGTGTGCATTCTGCGCCATCGTTTCTGCAAAGCCCTTATCATCCATATACTTCCTGATGCATGCCGTCAACTCTTCTACATTGCCGGGCTGAAACAAGAGGCCGGTATCATTCGTTCTTATCAAATCTCTGCTGCCTGCCACATTGCTGGCTACGCAGGGCACTTGTGCGGCCATGGCTTCCAGCAAGGAAACAGGGGAACCTTCTTCATGTCCGCCAATATTGGTTGTTGGCAACACATATACATCTGAAGCATTAAGTAAATCATTCACAGCAGCAACAGAGCCCGCAAATATTACCCGGTTGCTCATTTGCAGTTTCTCAACCAAATCATGTAGCTCTTTTGCATAAGGCGCATCCTTTTCTGCGCCTGCTAATATCAAATAAGCTTTTTCAATCTGTGCTACCGCCTTTATCAAAGTTATCTGGTCTTTAACGCGGACCAACTGCGCTATGCATGTTACCACAAAAGCAGTATCTGGTATATCATACTGCTTCCGAAAACTTCGGTTACCTGTGGATATAAATTTACTTATATCTACACCGCCCCCTACATAATGTGTTTTCCTGCGCAGGTATGGTGGAAACAAAACCGTAAGCAAGAGAGTTATATTCCTGGCTATAATGGCTTTGGATAAAAAACTTTTCACCTTCCACGCTGCCCTATCCCAGTTCATGCTTTTCTTCACATATACATAATGTGCTCCGGAAAACTTAGCGATCAATGCTTCTGAAAAATCGGAAGACCAATTGAACGACTGCCAGACATCAAACCTATGGTGGCGGAATTGCTTAGCCTGTTTTCGTGCTTCTGTAAAAATGCCGGTGATACTCGTAGTGCCTGTAACAAACAACGGCAACACCAATACCTTATATCCATTTTGCAGTAGTTCGTCATACACTGCACCACCGGGCGATTCTACGGCCACCGTAACATCAAACAAATTTTTATCGAGCCTGTAAATAATATTTACCATTTCCCTACCGCTGCCGGCAGTAGTAAAATTGGGTATTGTAAAAAGTATCTTTACTTTCTTCACACTATTATTGCTCTATAATATTTACCAAATGCTGTAATGGATTGGCAATGAAATTCTTCCTTATCCATTCACTTGCTGCCATACCCATCGCTTTAGTTTCATCCGGGTTTTGTGCCGCTTCTGTAATTGCAGCTGCTATTTCATGAGGTTCCCGTGCATTGAAACAGGGATAGAGTTTCGGATATTGTGCAGTATACAGGCTATCATCCCGATATGTTATCACAGGTTTCTTCATAAGCATCGCCTCCACAATAGTGCCGAAAGTGAGATAGCTATAACCAAATTCGCCGCTACATACATCCACCTGCTTAATTACATACATTATCTCCTTCCTATACATTTTTGGCAGCCAGAAAACGTTCTGCTCAATGCCTAACTCCTTAACCAATTCTTTAGTATGCATCACATCACTACCGTACTCAAGCATCACAAGGCAGGATTTCGATGCGGCATTATTCTTTACATGATCTGCAAAACCCTGCACCAGATAATGCGTGTTTTTCCCTGTAAAGTCATTATGATACGTCTTCCATTCCTGTCTGCCATGATATAGTAATATAAAGTCGTGTGTCGCTCTTATACTGTCTATGATGTTTTTTGCAGGAAAGGCTATATCAGCATCTCGCAGTTCATCATATTCAGGTACATATATAAATGGCATTGGCACATTTTCATAAATGCCTTTGTACGGTAATCCTTTCAGTTTTTCTTCAAATTTCTCGTTGGTGGTTTCAGCAAGTATATGACCGGCATTAACAATGGCACCCCGCAAATATTTTGCCATAGTGCCACGCTGCATTTGCTTATATGTTGGCCGGGTATCATTTGCCACAACCAATGATTTCATTTTGCTCAAAAGCTTAAACTCTTGCGGCAGGTATGAATATTTATATACATCAGACCCATAGGGATAATATACGTCTATATTAAATCCGGCAAGGTACGCGGCAGCAGCTTCTTCACCTTGCCCTATATATATATCAAATCTCTTCAGTGCTTCTCTAACCTCTTTCACATCTACATTATGAAAACCATCATCCAGCCAGTGCACCTGGTGACAGTAGTTTATATAATCTCCTTTAAACGTATCTGCCGATGGTTGAAAATGTTCCATTGCCAACCTGTAAAACAAATGTGCATCATAACCCGCATCACGCAGATATCGTGTGATGGCAAAGAAGTTATTATTCATATTGCCTACTAAGGCAACGCGTTTCATATCTTAAAAACGAGGTTGAAGTATTTTATCGACCGTGGAAATGCTTTAGACAAAAATTCGCCTATTGATCTTGTATCATCTTTCAGTATAACCCTAAAGCATAAAATATAGCAGGTCAAGAATAAAGTAGTGCTTATACCTATTTGCACTATAGGGATAACCTTAACCTGCAGCAAGTATATAAACAGCAAAACTATTATAGAAAGCAAGACACTTACTGAAAAAAATGGTAGCAATTGCTGATACCAGCTAACAAGTGGCTTTGACATAGCTTGCATCACCTGTTTGATATTCCAGTTGATGAATATGAGCTTGACCAGCGAAACGGCCGTAGCAATACCTACTATGCCAAAGAATGAACCGGCAACGGATGCTGCAAGATGCACAGGTGCATATATAGCTGTCACCATAAAAGTTTTCTTATTCAGGTGTAGTGTATTCATCACACACCCATAAGAACTGGATACGGCTTTAAATGCTGCCACTATTGTGAATATGCGCAAGGGTAACACTGCCTCTATCCACTTAGGTCCGTACAGTGTTAATATTAATGGCTCTGCGCAAATAAACATAAGAGCCAACAGCGGGAAAGTAAGGAAAGAAAATACCCGCAAAAAAGAAATGTAATAATTGTACAATTTACTCTTATCGTCTACATATTTAGGCAATACAGATGACAATACATTATTGGAAACCTGCACCATTTGAGAAGTGAATAGTTCAGACAATTGATAGGCAAGATTATATATACCCAATTTGTCCAACCCTAAAAATTTTCCAAGTATGAATTTATCTCCCTGGTCTGTAATACGGGTAAATAGGTTGGCGCCTATCAGGTGTTTTGTAAAATGATATATCTCCCGCCACCTGTTTCTATATAGTTTTACGGAAATAGAAATACCCGTTTGTTGATACAGCAGCACCGTAAGTATCGGTTGTAATATGAGTGTTGGCAATAAGAGACTATAAACCCCAAAACCTGCAAACACAGCAATGATCTTACCAATGGGCATCAGCAAAATAAACGGTGCTTGTATTTTCACCTGTTTATCAAACATCAGGTTTTTACTGAGCCATGTTTTGGGAATGGTTTGCAATTGAGAGCAAACGAATATGCCACCTGCCATTAGGCCAATGTTGGCAATTCTTTCATCGCGCTGGTAATATGCCCATAGCGGAATGAATGCCAGGAAAATGGCCAATACAATTACGGTGATGACAACATTGAACCAAAAGGCAGCAGAAAAAACCTCTTTAGTATCTTCTTTTCTATACGCTAAAAGAAACTCAGCCAGGCCGGTGGTACCAAATACTGAAATAGTATATAGTAATACTTCAGTAATGCTCACCAGACCGAAATCGTATGGTGTGAGCTTTCTTGCCAGGAATATCATGGCTATAAGCCCCATTACTTTTTCGAGCACGCTGCGAAAAAGAAAACTTACAAAACCCTTACCGGCTTGCTTACCAATACTCATAAAAGAAAATGCTTCAGCATGACTGAAGCATTGTATAACATAGCATTATTCCTGGCGTGTAACTGTGCCATTTGTCAACTTGTACTTATGCCCACTCTCTACGCAAGCTGCATTCCCTTCTGCATCAAAAGAAAGCTTATGCCCGTATTCACTCATCCATCCCGTTTGGCGGGCAGGGTTGCCTATCATTAAGGCATAGGCCGGTACATCTTTTGTAATAACAGCACCTGCGCCTATAAAGGCATACGCACCAATGTTGTGCCCGCATACTATGGTAGCATTGGCACCGATAGTAGCACCTTTACCTACATGCGTTTTTGCATATTCATTTTTACGATTGATAGCGCTGCGTGGGTTTATAACATTGGTAAACACACAAGAAGGGCCAAGAAATACATCATCATCGCAGGTGACACCTGTATATACAGAAACATTGTTCTGTATCTTGACGTTATTACCTAATATCACGCCGGGAGATATCACCACATTTTGACCAATATTGCATTTAACACCTATGGTACAATCGGGCATAATATGGGAGAAGTGCCATATTTTGGTACCTGCCCCTATATTACTGCCTTCGTCTATTACCGCTGTAGGATGTGCAAAATAATCCATACTACAACCTGTGGTCTACATAAGATTTTTCAAGGCAGCCTTTCACATCGTACAAAATACCATCCTGCTTTAAATGTGCTTTCCACTCCTCCTTCATAAATTCATTATGTGCTACTGCCAGAACAATAGCATCATATTTTTTATCGTCCTCCAATTTATTCCCTGTCACAATGCCATACTCGTGTTTCACTTCCTCAGGGCTCGCCCATGGATCATACACTGTTATATTAATATCGTAAGAAGACAATTCAGATATAATATCTACCACCCTTGTATTACGTACGTCCGGGCAGTTTTCTTTAAATGTCACACCCAATATCAGCACGTTCGCATGCTTAACAGGGATGTTCCTTTTTATCATCAGCTTCACTACTTCATTGGCTATATAGCCACCCATGCCATCATTCATTCTTCTGCCTGCCAGTATTATCTCTGGGTTATAACCTACTTCCTGCGCCTTCTGCGCCAGGTAGTAAGGGTCTACACCTATACAGTGGCCGCCTACCAGGCCGGGTTTAAATTTCAGGAAGTTCCATTTAGTACCAGCAGCTTCCAGCACATCATGTGTGTCAATATTCATACGGTTGAATATCTTAGCCAGCTCGTTTACGAAAGCAATGTTTATATCACGCTGCGCATTCTCTATCACCTTAGCTGCTTCAGCCACTTTTATACTGCTGGCCTTGTGCGTACCTGCTGTAATGATACTTGAATACAGTTTATCTACCGTATCAGCTACTTCATCCGTAGAACCGGATGTTACTTTTTTGATCTTCGTAACGGTGTGTTGTTTATCTCCGGGATTGATACGCTCAGGAGAATAACCGCAGTAGAAATCAACATTATATTTTAAGCCTGATACCTTTTCAAGTACCGGCACACACTCATCTTCCGTAACACCGGGATATACTGTTGACTCATATACTACGATATCACCTTTCTTCAACACCTTACCTACAGTTTCGCTTGCTTTATACAGCGGTGTCAGGTCAGGACGATTGTATTTATCTACCGGCGTAGGCACCGTTACGATGTATACGTTACAATCAGCCATATGCTCCAGTTTGTTGGAACATAACAGGCCTTTATCCGTTGGCACGTCGGTGGTATTCACTTGTTGCAATAATTCAGCATCTACTTCTAAAGTATGATCCTGGTTTTGCTGCAATTCTGCAATGCGACTACTATTGATATCGAAACCTATTACAGGGTAGTATTTAGCGAACTCTACAGCTAATGGCAGACCTACATAGCCCAAGCCAATTACTGCAATACGATGTTGTGATGTCATTTTAGTGATTGTATATTATTAGTTTAGTTTTTACGTTTTATATATTTTGCCAGCCCTGTTTTTACGGTTTCATCGTCGTAGTAACCTGAACCATATGTAGCATATCCATAGTTGCTGCTATGCTTACTATCTACATCATTTACCACCAGCGACATTTTAGATATTTTATCAGAACGGTATAAGGCGTCTGCTGCCTTTATTTGTTCTTTGTGTGTATAGCCTTGCCTTACTACAAACAAAGTAGCATCTGTATGTGCAGACAAAAGCTGTGCATCTGTTACCAGGCCAACAGGGGCTGTATCTATGATAATGTAGTCAAAACTTTCTTTCAATGCATCCATCAGCACATTTACCTGTGGCAGCATAAGTAGTTCTGAAGGATTGGGGGGCAGCGGGCCCGATGGTATTACATATAACTGTTCCGATACCGGAGATTGTTTCAATATAGCATCCAGTGAAGCCTGCCCCACAATATAGTTTGAAAATCCTACGGCATTAGAAATACCAAGTTTCTTAGTAACCTGTGGCTTACGCAAATCCAGTTCCAGCAATACTACTTTTTTTCCTGAGATGGCGAGTGCACATGCCAGATTTACAGAAACAAAAGATTTACCTTCCCCACTCATGCTGGATGTTAGCATGATAATTTTTTGCTCTTTCTGCGGCAATAAGAATTGAAGATTGGTTCTTAAAGCACGGAATTGTTCAGATACCACTGTTCTGCTATCTTTCCTTACAGCAATTATTTCTTCACCCGGGTGGTGGCCTATTTCTGCTATTATCGGCATTTGTGTCAAAGCCAGTATATCCGCATTATTTTCTATCCTGTCATTCAACAATTCACGTATCAGTATGCGTGCTCCCGGCACTATAATACCCAATGCGAAGGCAATGAGGTAGATACGTGATTTAACAGGCGATACCTTACCGCTTGTTTTAGGCGGGTCTATTACCTTTAGGTTAGATACAGTAGCTGATTTTGAGATAGCACTTTCTTCCCTTTTCTGTAGCAGGAAGAGGTAAAGCTCCTGTTTTATCTGCTGCTTTCTTGAATATTCAAGATATATTCTTTCGTTTTCCGGCACCTTACTTATTGCAGCGTCAATCGAACCTGCGCGCGATCTTAATTCGTTTACCGCTACTTTATACCCGCTCTTTAAAGATGCTATATAACTGCGCATGCCGGCACGGGTATCATTGATGGCCTCATCTGTATTTCTTACCTGCGGGCTGTTTTCAGTATAGGTCAATAGTAGCTTTTGGCGCTGCATTTGCAGCCCATTGTATTCTTCAATGATGCCTGTGAGTGTTGCATCCTGCGCTATTAGTGTAGCAGGCATTACACGGCGGGCATTATTATTATCTTTCAGGTAGCTTTCTAATGATTCCAGTATACGAAGCTGCACTTCTTTTCCCGTTAGTTCTTTTTCATTCGTAGAGGTATTATCGAGCAGCATTTTCGATTGCGCGTTTACATCCGTAAATCTGTTCCTGCTTTTAAACCCCTGTATATCTTTCTCTACGCCTGTCAGTTCCTGGTTAACGAGTGATAGCCTGTTGTCAATAAATTCAATGGTGCCATTCGCTACTTCCGTTTTATCATTAATGTTGGCATTACGATAGGCACTGATAAGGTTGTTCAAAACACCTTTACCTCTTTCAGGTAACACATCTTTTATTGAGAGTGTAATGATATTAACCTGCTTATTGGCCATCTCTACAGTTAGTGCTGCCTGGTAAGCATCTATTGCAGGCTCCAACGGGCCAACTTCAACCCTGAATGTTTCTACAGATTTGTATTCATCGTCTGCATACGGATTAGTTTCTATAACTAATCTTTTATTATTAAGTACTACTGTGTCGCCAAGCCGTGCAGTTACATATTTGCCATTCGATGACAACTTCATCCTGCCATCGCTCAACTTTATCACATCATACTTAATAGTTGTGTTAACGATACTATCAGGGTATAACGGGATAAACGTAAAAGGCGCTTCCCGGTACAGGCTGGTTGTTTTGATATTACCCGGAATATAATAATTGACATTCAGGTGCATTTGTGAAACAACCTGTTGCATCAGTATCCGGCTTTTTAATATCTCTACTTCATTCTCTACATTATTCGTACCCGGATTCATACCCAGTTCTGAAAGCAATGCTCCATTGCCGGAATTATTTTTATCTGTTTTTATCAATATACGCGATGAAACAAGATATTGTGAAGTAGCATACCGCAAGTAGGCAAATGCAAACAACATCGCTACAACAACGCATATCAATACAGACGGCCAATACTTCACTATACGTGAATATATCCTCCGCAGGTTTATCCTGTGATCATTATTGTTTTTATTCGATTCAGTAAAAAGTGGCTCTATGCCTTGCCTTATCAACGCCTTTATTTTAAATTATATGAATAAAAATAAATATAGTATGGTATTTATTGTATCTGCGGTGACAAATAATTATTAATTCCCTGTAGCGCCCCCATTTTTATACTCATAAGAAAAGGATGTTCTTAATAAATCTCTGCCTTTATCGTCTCTTTGTCAGGAAAATTTATCAGCACCCCCATATCTTTCTTTTGATATAGCACCATACTACCCACACCTGCCGCCGATGCACCGCCTTTTTTTACTACATCCGATATGTGGCGTATATTTCCTGCGCCTCCATTGGCTATTACAGGTATGCTTACTGCTTTGGTTACTTTCTTTGTCAGCTCTACATCATACCCAGCCCACGTGCCATCTTTGTCTATCGATGTCAGCAACAATTCCCCTATGCCCAGTGCCTCCAGTTTCTGGGCCCATTCCACTACATCTACACTTATTCTTTCTGTGCCATCTTTAATATACACTACGTATTTACCCCACATATTTTTTTTCACATCTACAGAACCTATGATCGCTTGTGTGCCGTAATGTTCTGACAGCTTTGCTACAACTGCGGGGTTTGTATAGGTAACACTATTGAGTACTACTTTCTCAAAACCTGCAGCAAATATCTGTGCAGCAGTTTCAAAACTATTAATGCCTCCGCCATATGATAATGGCATAAAGCATTCATCGGCAATCTGCTTCAAAAGTGCCATATCCGGCTGCTTATTATTTACGGTTGCCCTGATATCTAAGAAGCATAATTCATCAACTTCCAGCTCATTAAATATGCGCACTGTATTGATAGGATCCCCTATATAGCTATAATTATCAAACCTTACAGTCTTAACAAGGCTATCATCTACCAACGACAGGCAAGGTATGATGCGTGTCTTCAACATTATATGCGTGCGAAGTTTTCAAATAGCTTCATGCCGAACTTATGGCTTTTTTCCGGGTGAAATTGTGCGCCAAAAATGTTATCACCATTCGTTATCATAGAATCAAAATCGTGACCATAGTGTGTACGGGCTATCACATATTTATCATCTTCTGCCTTCACATGGTAAGAGTGCACAAAATAAAAACGTGGTTCAGGTGGCAAGTCATTTATTAATGGATACTGGTTTACCACGTGTATCTCATTCCAGCCCATATGCGGTACCTTCAGGTTGCTACCTGCATCAAAACTGAATTTTATTGTCTTTGCAGGTATCCAGCCAAGGCCACTTAGTTTTCCTTCTTCGCTACTTTTAGTCAATAACTGCATACCTAAGCAAATGCCCAGTACAGGCACTTTCTCCACTTCTGCTTTTTGCGAAAGCAATGAACGCAACCCTGTTGCATCTATTCTTTGTACTGCTGCATCAAAAGCGCCTACGCCCGGCAATAGTATTTTTTGTGCTTTATTTATTTTGTCCAGGTCACCTGTTATTTCACATGGCGCGCCTATGCGTTTAAACATGTTTTGTACCGATGCCAGGTTACCCATTCCGTAATCAATAATGGTTATCATTTTGATCTTTGTTTTTTCAGTTGTTCTGTATCCGAAGGAAAACAGTATTTTAAATAAAAACTTTGAGGCACCAGCATCGATCTCATCAGTACATAAAACAATGGCCTCAATAGCTCGAACCGCTTCTTATAGGTAGGGTATTCGAACCAATATTTCGGTTCTCTTTTCATTATACTCTCAAATGTTTCATCACTAAAACCCATACGTTTTTTCACATAATTCAGTAGTTCCGGCTCCAGGTAGGGTGGTGTATGATAGTATTGTTGTATGGCTTCATCACGTGTCATCTTACCCGCTCGTACAGATGCGGAAAGACTGTTGTTGCGATAATCAATATCAAACTTTGTGGGGCAGTAGTAGCTATGAAAGAACGATGCCATCCTGTTTTCAAGATGGTGGCCACCATAATACTCCCATCCAAACTCTTTTTCCAGGAAACTGCGCGCTTCTTCTTTACTATATGATATATACCAAAGCGGGCGCACCTTTTTTATACGCTTGAAAAGCGTCCACTTCATGAAGTTATAAAACGTCATCAGGGGATACGTTTTCATGGGCATTGTACCAAACTGCTTGTGTATCGACTGAATATATTTACCGTCAAAGTAATTTTTACCAAGTGGCGTAATTCCTTCAGCTATGAAAGAATGCCCTTCCAGTATATAATTCACTTTGTATTTAGCTGCTACCCTATACATTGTTTCCGCAAGTGCCAGGTCGGTCGGTGCTTCCAGTTCCGTAACATCTGCTAAGAAGAATGAACGATATATATCATCTGCTTCTTTATTATTCACCACATGGGTGTACAAATCCACTTTCAGTTTTGCCAACAGTTTTTTCATATTCTCTGTTGCGATGGCCGTATTCCATGTATTATCGTAATGTACGGCCAGCGGACGTAAGCCATTATGCACTGCCCAATAGAGCATGTATGAAGAATCTGTCCCTCCGCTGATGCCTATGATGCAATCGTATTGTTTATTTTTCCCCTTTTGTTTTATTTCTTCTATTATCTTCTGCATGGCAGCCTCACCTTCCGGTTTACCAGTGTGATACTGGGCAGCCAGGTCATCTACCATTTTACAATAATTGCAAATACCTTTTTCATCAAAACGTATAGAGGGTACCGATTCATCGTAAATACACCTGCTACATATTTGCCCGGTTATTTTCATGTATTGCCCTTAGGTATTAATTATTATCTGCCGGCTTTTCACCATTCAGGAATATCCTGCACCACCATTCAAACGAAAGGAATGACCATAAAAGCAGCCGATGGTTAATATGCTTTTCCGTATGCTCTTTTATAATGTGCTCTATATATCCAGGATTGATAAAATCTGCACATACCGCTTTTTTGCCCAGTAGCAGGTCTTTTATATATTGGGCATTAGCGCCTCTGTACCAGCTTTCGTCCGGCGCAGAAAAACCCTGCTTTTGCCTGTTTATAATCCTATCGGGCAGGTAGCTCATCATTGCTTTACGTAGCACGTTCTTACCGTCACTATATTCCTTGTAGGCCTTTCGCTTTACTTCCAGGTATTCATTTTCATCGGGGCGCAGCATATTCTCAAGGTTGCCCAGTTTATGGCGTATGGGTATTTGCATAGCAATGTCTACCAAATCATTATCCATAAAAGGGAAACGTTCTTCCAGTCCATTTGCCATAGATAGCTTATCGCCCACCAGTAGCAAACCAGGTAGAAATGTTTTTATTTCAAAATACAGGCTATTCTCTATATGCTGTTCAGGTGTGCTATACTTCAGCGTATCGTTGAATGTAAAAACACGTTCGAATACAGAACGTGGTTCTGTTATATCAATACGCGCATAAGTATCAGCCGTAAATAGTTTTTTCTTATCATCGTCCGATACCAGCCTTTGCCAGAAATCATAGTAATTATCAAAGAATGTAGCACGGTCTAAAGAGCGGAACACACTGTAGTACCGCCACGGATACCCGCCAAACAATTCATCGCCGCCAGTACCCTGCAGGCATACTTTTACAAACCTCGATGCCAGCCTGCTGATGTAGTAACTGGGGTAGCACATACCTACCCGCAGGTCTTCCAGATGGTATATCACTTTGGGCAGCGACCAGCTAAGGTCCCCTGCATTGATAACCTGCTCGTAATGCTCCGTTTTGAAGTAGTTGGCCATCAGCTCCGCATCCCTGCGTTCATCATAGTTCGCTTCCACGCCTGTCACTTCCGACATGTCGAACCCGGCAGTAAAAGTCGTAAGCCTGTTTACATGCCTTGATGCGATGCCCGTTACAGAACCCGAATCCATACCACCCGATAAATAAGAACCGACCGGCACGTCGGCTACCATTTGCCTGTGTACTGCTTTTTCAAATACCGATTTGGTTAGTTGTACGGCATCATCAAAGCCCATGCTGTTATCCGCTTTGGTGAAATCATAATCCCACCAGGAATGATGCTTTACTTCTGTAGTATCATGGTTTACTACAACCGTATTGGCAGGCGGCAGCATATGCACACCCTTGAATAGGGTATTGAATGAAAATACATTCTGGAAAGAAAAGTATTGGTTGAGGGCGCTGTAATCTACTTCTGTTTTATAAGCAGGGTGGCTGATAACAGCTTTTATTTCAGATGCAAACACCAACACTTTGCCGTTGAACCAATAATACAATGGTTTAATGCCAACCCTATCGCGAGACAAGTATAACCTTTGCTCTTTGACATTCCAGGCAGCTATAGCAAACATACCATTGAACCGCTGGAAGAAATCCGGCCCATATGCACATAGACCTTCCGCTATTACTTCTGTATCCGTTTGCGAATGAAAAGAATATCCTTGCTGCCGCAGTTCTTGTCTGAGGTCTTTAAAGTTGTAGATGCATCCGTTGAATACGACCACCCACTCACCGTTTCCTGAAGCCATTGGCTGTGCGCCGGCATCTGAAATATCTAAGATCGCAAGACGGCGATGGGCCAAACCAAGGTGTTCATCTATATATATCCCTTCCCCGTCGGGACCGCGATGCGCCAGCAAAGTAGCCATGCGTTGCAGGTTTTCTTTTGCAACTGGTTCCTTATTCAGGTTGAATATGCCTGCTATGCCGCACATACCGGGGATTTATTTTCCTATTGATTGCACGGGCACTCTGGCTGTCATGCTGATGCCCAGGGTTTTTATATGTATGGTTGCTATATTGCCTTTTACCTGCAATAATGTTCCTTTAGCTTCTTTCAGCGGCCCTTCTTTCACTTCTACTATATCACCCTTTTGGTAAGAAATAGTTATCTCTGCATTCTTATAGTGCTCAAGGAAGTCTTGTATCGATTTAATCTCATTTTCTCTTACCACTCCGGGCTTGCCCAGCCACCACAAAAAGCGTACAGCACCGCGTAGATTCAATACGTCAATGCTTTCTTCTTTATAATCGTTGAGAAATACAAACACGTACGATTTGAAAACAGGCTCTGCCACTTTCTTTTTCCTGTCGCTCCATTGTTTTATTTCTTCCCTCAGGGGGCAATATACTTTTATACCTCTTTCGTGCAGTAAAGAGGTTAGCTTTTTCTCGTTTCTAGGTTTGGTATGTAGTACGTACCACGGCATATTAGTTCCCCTTTATTTTTCCCACAACAGCAAATATTTCCCTTTATCGCCATTCCTGTTCAAAGCTTCCGGTTCCCACTCTGCAGCACTATAGCTTATAAACCGCACTTTTCTACCTATCATCTTCTCTGCTTTCGTTATCATCTTCAGCAGGTATTCTTTATCTACATCACCTATAAACACCAGGTCTATAATGCCCGTATCCTTGCCCTTCGCATAATCCCCTGTCAGGTACATCCTTTCCACCTTGCCCATTCTGTCTATGATCACTTCTATTATCCTGTCTATGCCTACATATTTCAGCATAATGTTTCGCAGGTCTGCAAAAAGCGGATGTTTACTATTGGCTTTAAATATTTTTTTATTGCCCTTGCTTTCAGATAAGAGCATGCCTGCTTCTTCAAAGCGGTTAAGCTCTACCCTGATGGAATTGGTGCTTTCTTCAAACTCTTCTGCCAACCCACGTAAGTAGGCTGTTGCCTCCGGGTTCAGAAAAAATCTTAGCAAGAGCTTTATCCGTGTTCGCGATGATATCAATGTCTCCAGCATACTATCTGCTTTCCTTATCTGTCACTTCAACAATTAATTGCATGGCTTCGCCGCTGTCAATCACAGGTTGACACAAGAACGAGTAATAAAATTACTCATTATTATGACAAATCAAAAACATGCAGATGCTCTTATCAAGATCTTACATCACTAAAAGTTGATGAATTTGATATCCTCTTGTGCTTTGCGGAAATCCTCGTGTTTGCCTATATCCAGCCAGTAACCCAGTATGGGGAATGAAACCAGCTTTTTACCCTGGCGTATCAGCATATCCATCAGGTCTGTTACATTGTAGAACTCCCTGTCCGGAACAAATGAAAGCAGTTCGCGTTTCACTAAATAAATGCCCGCATTGGAATAGTATGTGTAGCGGGGTTTCTCTTTTAATGAATTGACGAAGTTGCCATTATCCACCTCCAGCACGCCATAAGGCACTTCTACCTGGTAGCTTGTGGTAGCTACTGCCATATCAGCACCCGAACGTATGAAGGTTTGGAAAAAAGCTTCGTAATCAATATTGGTTAACAAGTCTGAATTCATGACCATTACATAATCATGTTCATTCTGCTGGCAAAGCTTTACAGAGCCTAATGTACCGAGTGGCTTATCTTCATGAACGTATTGAATGGAAAGACCTTTAGATGCTCCATCCCGGAAATAATCAATAATGTTTTGGGCCAGGTAGTTTACGCTGATGCAGATATTTTTGATGCCAAATTTGGCAAGCCTGTCGATGTTATGCTCCAGTATTGGTTTTTCCCCTACCAGTAGCATTGGTTTAGGCGTGTTTTCCGTTAATGGCATCAGGCGCTGTCCGCGGCCACCGGCCATAATAACCACATCGGCAGGTATTAATGACTGCACCCTGGTAAGGTTCAGCATATCTACAATAATATGCTCCCTGTTCAATACGGGTATCACTATAAAGTTGCGCTTGCGCAAATCGTTGATATCTGCCAGGTGCAACTCGTCTTCATATATAAAGAGCGGATTGGGTTGTATGTATTCTATTATTTGGTTATCGAAAGTCAGACCATTGATAAAGCCCCTTCGCAGGTCCCCATCGGTAAGGGACCCCAGTAATTTCAGGTTTTTATCGGCGACTATCAGAATGGGGTCTACCTTCAGGTCGTTCAGTTTTATAAGTGCATCTCTTACAGATTGATGTTCGTATATAACGTGCCTTTGAATATTGTGTGTCATTTTATCTTTTGTAGTGATGTACAATAATCTATAGTACCCGCTAAGTTAGACCACACAAGAGTAGACATTAAGTAATTCGCTATGAATAACATACAGTAAACATATGGATAACAAACCGTTTACAAACTACAAAATTGCAAGTAAGTATCCTACGGCCTGTAGCTGCTGGGTATGTTTACCACCCTGTCCTCCAACCATAAAGAATTGGTCAGGTCACCCGCCTGGCAATGCGCATACATGGGTAGTTTGTTCATCAGCTTCCATATAGGGCGTGTCATTACCTTGCTGCCATTTGTTTCATTCAGAAAGGCATCGCGTGCTTCCAGGTCTTTCAGCACTACAGTATTCAGCCAATAGTTGGCCCTGGCATCTGTACCTTCGGTAACAAATTGAATATCCTTACCGGCAAAATAGGAATTGTATATCTCTGCCAGTGCACGTTTATTATCCAGTATTATCGATAGTTGTTCCAGTTGCGCACAGGCTACAGCTGCATTCAGGTTGGGCATACGGTAGTTATAACCTACTTCATCATGCACAAACTCATACGGATGCGGTATTTTAGCTGTGGTAGATAAATGCTTGGCATGTTGCGCTACCTTTTCATCATTGGTAACGATAGCGCCGCCACCACCGCAGGTAACTGTTTTGTTACCATTAAAGCTAAACGTACCCATCAGCCCGAAAGTACCTGTGTGCTGTCCTTTATAGTAGCTGCCTAATGATTCTGCGGCATCTTCTACCAGGGCTATTTTATATGTATCGCAAAGAGCAGCTATTTCATCTATCCTGCATGGAAACCCGAATGTATGCATCGGCACACATGCAGCTATACGCCTGCCCGATTGCTTATTAAAGCACTGGCCATCTCTTACTTCTGCGTATTCAGTAAGGAAGCTTTCCAGTGCTTTCGACGACATACCCATGGTATCTTTATCTACATCGACAAAAACCGGGATACCGCCACTGTGTGTAATGGCATTGGCCGTAGCTACAAAGGTTAGGGGCTGGGTTATTACTTCATCATCGCGCCGGATACCAGCCAGCACCAATGCCAGCTGTAGTGCCGTGGTGCCGTTGGTAATGGCTATGGCGTACTTAGCACCTGTTATAGAAGCCATCATCTCTTCAAACCGGTTTACATAAGCACCTACAGAAGAAACAAAGGTGGAATCAATGGTGTCTAAAAGATATTTCTTCTCATTGCCACCAAAATAGGGGGCGTGCAAAGGAACAAATGCTTCGGGTTCATTAAATGTTTCGCGGATGAATCGGATTACTTCGTTATACATTTTTGTATTTGTTATCGTCTGGGTTTAAGATAAATCCATCGTCCAATACTTTCTTTATCTGGCGTATGCCATCCGGTACTTTAAACATCAGTTCGAAGCCCAGTTTATTCTTTATTTTCTCGAAAGCCACACGGTAATCTCGCGGGTCTTCGTTTTTAGATACATACTTGATCTTAGCATCCGGTATCAGTTTCACTACTTCATCTACTATCATTTTCTTCTGGTAGTTTTCAGATGTATCACCTACGTTGAATACATCAAAAGATACCAGTTCAGCAGAGGCTTCTATCACACTTACTACCGAACGTGCCAGGTCGTACACATGGCAATACGGGCGCCAGAACTGCTCACCAAATATTACAAGCTCACGTCCCAGAGCCAGTTCCTTGGCAAATTCATTCACCGTCAGGTCGAAGCGTGGACGCAGTGACAAGCCATACACGGTAGAAAAGCGCAGGCAGGTGGGTTTACAATTATTGCTTTGTGGTTGTGACAGCAGGAATTGCTCTACGGCTACTTTCGTTTCCGCATATAATGATACCGGTGCCAGCGTAGACTCTTCTGTAACAAACTGGTTAGGGTCATCCATTTTGCCATAATTGCTGCAGGTAGATGCAAATACAAATTTGCTCGCACCCATTTCGTTGGCAACCTTATATAGCATTTCGCTACCCTTTATATTGGTGGTTTTTGCCAGTTCGGGGTTCTGTGCACAGGCGGGGTCTCCTACTATAGCAGCAAGGTGCGCTACGCAGTCTATGCCTTCCATAGCTTTACGTACATCTGCTTCATTGCGTACATCGCCCTTCACAAATTCAAAATCAGGCAGGTTCAGCAAGTCGATGATAGGCTCTCCGCCGTACATCAGGCTATCTATAACACGCACTTTATAACCTTTATCCAGTAGCTGGCGTGTAAGAACGGAGCCTATATACCCGGCTCCACCGGTAACAAGTATTTTTTTAGACATAAGTGGTCAGGTGTAGGCAGGAATATTTCCCGCTATATAACAATAGGGCAAATATAGCATGGCCGCTTATGTAAACTAAGAAATGGCGCCTCGTTAACTAATAGAAAACAAATGAACCTGGTTTATACCAGTTCCAGTTTTGAATTCAGGAAAGGGTAGCGTTGCAACGTAGGCATGATGGAAGATTGCATTACCTTACGCAATGCCTCTGCATGACGTATATGGTGCATATCCGTTCCACAGTAATCATAGAGGCCATTTGCCAGCAGATCTTCGGCAGCCAGTTTTACAGAACGCCCGTAATAACCCGTCAGGGCAATGGTATTCAATTGCAGGTAACAGCCCCGCTCTTTCAATTCGCGATAGGCTTCTATATTGCCGTGATAATAAGCATAACGCTCGGGGTGCGCCAATATAGGCTTGTATCCTTTGGTTTGTATCTTAAAAAGTATTTCGCCAAAGCGCACCGGCTCAAACATAAACGATATTTCCACCAATACCTGGTTATCCGTTATTGTCAGCAATGGCTCATTTTCCAGTACTTGCATGAAGTGGTCATCAATGTAGTACTCTGCAGCAGCTTTTACGGGCATATCTATATTACGCTCATGCAGGGCTTGCTGCAGGGTGTGCAGGCCGGCATTGATAGTAGCAGGATTATTAGGATAGTGGTCAAATTTTATATGGGGGGTAGTAATGATATTGCGGTAACCCATTCCACGCAGTTGCTCTATCAGCTGGATACTGTCTTCTACGGTTTGTGCGCCATCATCCACACCCGGCACCAGGTGCGAGTGCATATCTGTGCCTATGAAAGACCAGTTTCCGTATTTTTCAGTATCACCTGCATGCGCTGTATCATCAGCATCTTTTTTCTTAAAGCCAAATAACCTTGATAACATTCCCTGCTTTTCAATTTTTACAAATCTATTGATTATTTACCGCTGTCAAAAGCCATATCTATACAAAGCCCATGTTACCCGGGCGTGATATTGGCAAAGCATTAAATAAAAATGACCTATCATTGCGCTTATTCCTAAAAATGAAGTTTTTATCTGCAGCCTGCAAATTGCTTTTAATACCGGTATTCCTTTTCGGAAAACAGTTTTCTTTTGCACAACAGGCAGCTAAAAGCAATCGTATACTTGTATTGCTCGATGCTTCATCGAGCATGAGCAGGGCATGGGATGACAGCACCACGCGATATAAAGCTGCCAGCACATTCATTAACGCACTTATCGACAGCACATACAGCAGGAATTACGAGGTAGAATTTGCATTGCGTGCCTATGGACAACAATCCGCACCTTCTCAAAACGATTGTTTTGATACAAAGATGGAAGTAATGTTCAGTCGTGATAATGCTACACAAATGGAGTTGCGTCTGCTGAGCCTGAAACCTAAAGGCATCAGTAATACAGCGTTTGCGGTGGAAGAAGCTGTAAAATACGACCTCTCGAATACAGATCATTACCAGTATAGCATCGTAATAATTACAGACGGTGGTGAAAGCTGTGGTAATGATATATGCAATATTGCTCAGAACCTTAAAGCTAAACTGCCGCCTATATGCACCATCAGTCTTACGAACGATGCTGGCGCTAAGAATGAATATGCCTGCCTCGGTAAAACATATACGGTTACGCAGGCTGCCGATATACCCCGCATTATAAAAGAGCTGCAGAGGAATTGCTGTAATGTGCCTCACCTTAAAAGAGCTGAAACAAAGCAGGAGTTGCCCAAACTATCTGAACCAAAAATATCTAAACCAACTCCCGTTCAACCTGTAAAAGCTGTAGTAGTATTTGCCGATACTATAAAACCTAAGCCGCAACCAATAGAAAACGTAAAGCCAGCAAGAAAAAGCAGGATGATAGTATCGGATAATGAGGATGGTGTTATAAACGGCTATCTGAAGATATCTGAAGGGTTTTCTATTTCTGCTGCTACCTTGTTTTACATGCATGAGGGTAATTATAGATTTTATACTAAACAACTGGAAAAGGATACTCAAAACCGCATACCGCTACCAGAGGGCGATTACCGCATTTTGCTCATAAAAGTGGGCCAGGAGATATACCGCGACTTCAAAATCCGGGCCGGAGCTGTTACAGACATAGGGCTATAAAAGCGACATGTACTATATTGCGTAGAGCAACAACATTGCATTGTATAGCTATGAATACTATTTTATTGGTAGAGGATGAAGCACACGTGGCATCACTTATTATACGTAGCCTTTCTGAAGAAGGGTATGAAGTAAGCCTTGCGCCCGATGGCAGCACCGGTTTGGATATGGCTTTACAAAACAATTTCGACCTTATCCTGCTTGATATTATGCTGCCGGGCATCAATGGGCTTGAGGTATGTCGTAAGATACGTGCATCGGGCAGTACTGTTCCCATACTGATGCTTACTGCTTTAGGCACTACACAAAATATTGTTACAGGATTGGATAGCGGTGCAGATGACTACTTAGTAAAACCATATAAACTTGCTGAACTGTTAGCGCGGGTACGCAGCATGATCCGCCGAAATAACAATACTGGTGTAAACAATGCAGATAATAATCCGGAACAAATACAGATAGCCGACCTGGTACTGAACCTGAAAGATAAAACTGCTGTACGTGCGGGACAGAAAATTGAGCTCACAGCTACGGAATACAGGTTATTAAAATACCTAATGGCCAATAAAAGAAGGCTGGTATCCCGTATGGATATACTGGAAAATGTATGGGGCGTGGATTTTAACATGAATACCAAAGTAGTAGATGTATATGTTAATTACCTGCGAAAAAAGATAGACAAAGACTTTGACAATAAGTTAATACATACATCTATTGGCATGGGCTACATCCTGAAAGAAAGTTGATATGAAAATACAACACAGAACGGCCTTAATATTTGCTACACTTACCATCAGTATCGTATTACTGGTAAGTATGGTGGAATACTATTTCGTAAACCAGAATACTTTTGAAGACTTTTACAAACGCTTAGAGATACGTGCTATAATTGCAGCAAAGACAGAGTTTGAAAAGGCTGCAATGGGCACTAGCGCATATGAAGAAATACGTAAGCTGCATCTTGAAACTTTACCAAATGAAAAGGAATACATTATACCCGTTGACCCGACTACAAACCAACCCGGCAGCAACCCATTAAAAGTTAATGATAACTTCTTTAAAGAGGCTATATCGACTGGTAAAGCACGTTATAGAGATAACAGTACTTTTTACCTGGGCCATCTTTACGGTGATGATACCAGGAAATATATTGTGGTTATTTCAGCAAAAAATGAATTTATCGATGCATTCCTGTATAACTTTCGCACCACCATCATTATCAGTATCATATCTACTTCCCTTGTTTCACTGCTTATTGGTTTGTGGTTCTCCAATATTGTTATGAAGCCTATCAGAAGTGTCACCCAGAAAATGCAGGATATAAGCGCTAGCCAACTACACCTTCGGTTACCAACACCGGAAATTGGCAGAGATGAAATAGCTAACCTGGCCAAAACATTTAATAATATGCTCGACAGGCTTGAGTCTGCTTTTGAAACACAAAAGAATTTCATCAGTAATGCATCTCATGAGCTTAATACGCCACTTACCACAATTATAGGGGAATCTGAATATGCCTTAAGCAAACCACGAAATATGGACGAATATGCCGGTTCATTACATGTTATACTTTCAGAGGCAGAACGCTTGAGAAAGATAACCGGCAGCCTTTTGCATCTGGCACAAACAGGTTATAATGGCAAGAATCAGGAATTTAAACAACTGCGTATAGATGAAGTACTTTTCATTGTGAAAGAAAATGTTGACAATATCATTCCGGAAAACAATGTATATATCAACCTGACATTAATTCCCGAAGACCAGACCAAACTCCTGGTAAAAGGCAATCAGCAGTTGCTGGAGCTGGCTTTGGCAAATATTGTGCTGAATGCTTGTAAATATTCTCGTAATCAGCCGGTACAGATCACGCTTGCGGCTTCGCATCAAAAAGTAATATTGATAATAGAAGACCACGGTATTGGCATACCTAAAAATGAAATTGCCTATATATATGAGCCTTTCTTTCGCGCATCCAATACCGGCAGTTTCAATGGCTATGGTATCGGCCTCCCGTTATCCCGGAATATAATACGCATGCACAATGGCGAACTTGAAGTTACCTCGCAAGAAAATGTAGGTACGAAGATCAAAATAACATTGCCGTTGTATGTTTTATAAGTAATGCGTTAAAAGAGCTTAACATTTCTTACCTGTTTCTTACCAGATTCTTTGCACATTTTTACCTGTATCTAACGGCATCCTAACCTGGCGGCTACATTTTTGTATTCTAAAAAATGTAGTTTATGAAGCACCTTTTAATACCGACAGATTTCTCAATACAATCGCTGAATGCAGTATATGCGGCCATAGCTAAGTATGGCGATACACAGTTAAAAATTACTTTATTTCATTTACTGGCACCATCGCACGATATCACCGATATACTGTTTGCATATAAACGCAGCAGGCCCCACCATGCTATCAGCGAAAACTTTAAAGAAGCTTACCAGATATTACAGAACAGGTACACTTCCCGTATACATTCTATAACTGTAAAATTTGGGTACGGAAATACAGCAGCTTATCTGAAAAACCTGCTGGAGGGCGAAAAAGTAGATCATGTAATCTTTATGACAGATAGTGTTTTACAGCTGTCTATGGCTAAAAGCATTGAAATGCTTCCTCTGTTTAGAAAAACCAGTTTCCCGCTGGATGTAATATCAGCAAAAAGCAAAAAAGAAGTTGACATTTCTGCAATCAGTATGATGAATAGAAATGAAATAAAACCATTTAAAACTGAGAAGAGTTATGTTACTGAGAAATAAGATACCGTTCAAATACATTTTCGGAAAAATAAAGGCTGGCGTAATCGTTGTTTCCATATACTCGATTGTGATAGCTGCACTTTATGATTCCTTCCACATTACACGTATAACCATACCGCTTAGTGTGCCAATGATACTAGGTACAGTTATATCATTACTGCTGGGCTTCAGATCGAACCAGGCATATGACAGGTGGTGGGAAGCACGTATTGTGTGGGGGGCTATTGTAAATGACTCCCGCTCATTGGCACGGCAAATCATAACATTTGTGAATAGCAATAATGGATATAATTCTATTGAAACGCAACAGTTCAAAGAACGGTTTATTCGCAGGCAAATGGGTTGGTGCTTTGCATTAGCACGTTCGCTCCGTAAAGAAAAAACATTGCCGGTGCTAAAACCTTATATGGTTGAAGAGGAAATAAATGTTGTGTCTAAATACACCAATACACCCGCTGCCATACTAGAAATGCATGGCAGAGATATCAACTATGCTTTGGAAATGGGATGGATCAATGAATATCAACAGGTGGAATTGGACCGGTCAATTACACGCCTGTGCGACTCTATGGGCAAATGTGAGCGTATCAAGAATACAGTATTTCCGGCTACTTATAGTATGTATATACATTTTGCCATGAACCTGTTTATAATGATGTTGCCGTTTGGCCTGATCGAATATTTTGGATTCATGGAAATACCTGTGGTAATAGCTATTGCGGCCTCTTTTATGCTGATAGAAAAAATGGCTATTCACCTGCAAGACCCGTTCGAGAATAAACCTACTGATACACCAATGACAGCTATATCAAAGAATATTGAAAAAGACCTTAAGCAAATGCTGAATGACCATAGCATACTGGAAGAAGTGGCTGCAAACCCTAAGAATGCTTACTATGTGCTTTAATTAAAGCGGGGTTCGATTGTTTCATAAAAAAAGCGGGGTAATTAATTACCCCGCTTTGCTTTTCATGTTTTATCGTTATTAATCCTTCAGTTTCAGGTCCATTGCTACACGACGGTTTTTAGCACGTCCTGCAGCAGTTTTGTTATTGGCTACAGGTTTTGTTTCACCAAAGCCATCCGTTGTCAGCCTGTCGCTGGATATACCTTTTGATACGAAGTAATTCTTAACAGATGCTGCACGGTCTTTTGACAGCTTCATGTTAAATGCGTCGTTACCTACGTTATCTGTATGTCCTTCTATGGTCATCATATAATCAGGATAATCGTTCAGTATCTTAACGATTTCGTTCAGCAGTTTATGAGATGTTTTCTTGATAACCGCTTTACCTGTTTCAAACTGTATAGCAGTAGCCGCAAATGCCAGGCGTTTTTTCACCTCTACGCTCACTTCGGGGCAGCCTTGGTTAGCAACTGTACCAGGTACTACCGGGCATTTATCCAGGTGATCGGCTACACCATCGTTGTCTGTATCAGGGCAGCCTTCATTTGCTACCGGCCCTGCAGCATTCGGGCATTTATCTTTATTATCTGCCAGTCCATCACCATCTGTATCAGGGCAGCCTTGGTACTGAGCTAAACCAGCCTGGTCAGGACAAGCATCATCCATATCAGCCACACCATCCATATCGCGGTCAGGGCAGCCTTGCATAGCTACCAGTCCGGCTTCCTGTGGACAACGGTCTTCTGCATCTGCTACACTATCCAGGTCAGCATCCGGGCAACCCATGGCTGTTTTACTACCGGCCACATCAGGGCATTTATCGTCTTTATCCAGTATGCCGTCACCATCTTTATCGGGGTTAGGGCAGCCTTGCATTTCCCATACACCTTTTTCATTCTTACACTTGTCTTTACGGTTCGATACCTGGTCGCCATCACTATCGCGTGGCTTACGTTTGTTGATTGGTACATATGCACCAAAGTACATGTTCATGCCGTAGCCATCGCCAAAGAAAGTAAGCATGTCATCGCTACCAATAAAGAAGCCGGCCACACGCACACCTGCGCCAACCTTCAGGTTTTGCGATAATGCATTATATGAAATAGGTAAGCCAAAACTGAACTGGCGAATATCGTAACGCGGCGTTACTGTAAACTGGCTGTAGTTAGTATTACCCGTACGGCTACGATCAGCCACGTTACCCATATACATAGCATTCACATAAAAGTTCTTGGCCACGTTTACATCAACGCTGGCTACAAGGGTTGTAGGCAGGTACACTTTAGTAGCACTACCGGTGCTTGAGTCAGCTTTAAAACCTTTTGATATCAGGTAATTCCTGAACTCATCATAATCATCTATCTTATCTTCTATTTCGCTGCCTACTATGGTGCCGCTACCACTGAAGTTTACCTGCTTGTTATTGCCTTTGTAACGCAATGAACCAATGTCTGTTACCGCAGCAGAAAAACGCAGCAGGTATTGGTTGCGGCTATTATCTGTAATGCCGGTCTTACCATCCATATCATATTTATAGTTCTGCGCCTTGGGGCGATATTCATAAACCACACCCAGGTCTAGACCAAAACCTTTGCCCGAATTGGTACCTATATTATCAAATGCATCGCTGAATTCACCATTCAGGTTTGCACCGCCCTGGCTATAATGCACATCAGAATTGCTCACCACCAGTTGTGCATTATTGTTCTGATACTGATATGTTGCATTCAAATTATTGCTGGTAGCACTGATGTAGCCGGCACCCATCAGGTAGCGGGCTGTAATACCACCTTTCAGTTGGTTTTTACTGTTTTGCCAGATAACAGCACCATAACTCAAGCCTAATTCAGACCACAAATGCGCTGTCCAGTTAAACTCACTTGACCTGATAGTGGCACTTTGCTGAGGATCGAAAGTTGAGTCAACTATCGTTTTATATAAGCTCTGGTCAAAATTGTGGAATTGGTTAAATGCACGTACACGTGTTGTTAACGCAAGGCTATGCTTGGTACCAATGCTCACCATAAAACCCGGTCCGCGTACTTCACCATAAGGGGCCATCAGGCTGAACTTTTCCTTATCCTGGTATTTGAAAGCCGATTTCAGATCCTCATCATTAAACAGTTTGCTGGCTACATCGCCTGCATTGAATTTCGCCAGGTTGTTGTCAACACCTGCATTTACAGAAATTACATCAATCGAGAACTTGTGTCGTGAATCTGCTATGTTAGCGGGGTTGAGGTACAAGCTGTTAGTACCGCTCCAGTTGCTGGTGGCAATACCCAAATAGCGCTGGGCATTGGCGGCAACCGGCAGCATAGCAGCCAAACCAATAGTAAGTGTAAATTTTCTCATATTAATGGAGTTTGATTCTAGCTTTTGTTAACAATATTTAACATTTTTCATGCCAACAGGTGCATTTGGTAATAAGAATGTAAAAAAATCCCTTCTATATGCTACTGCAAAAGAACAAATAACTTTTATAATAAAGAAATTATGTCATGTGTTATTTAGCTGATAGCTGTTACATTTTGACATAAAAAAGCATAAAAAATGCGTGATTGATACTTTACACGTATCAATCACGCATTATATTTTACAGGTAAGATTACAGTGCTATTTTTTCTACACGGCGTTGGTGCCTGCCCCCTTCAAATGCCGTTGACAGGAATGTATCTGTCATTTTTCCTGCCAGCTCTATAGACACAAAACGTGCCGGTATGCATATCACATTCGCATCATTGTGTTGGCGCGCCAGTGCTGCTATTTCATCTTCCCAGCACAGTGCCGCACGTATGCCTTTATGCTTGTTGGCCGTCATGCATACGCCGTTAGCACTGCCACATATCAGCACGCCTGCAGCCGCTGCACCTGTTGCCACCATTTCGGCTACAGGGTGTGCATAATCCGCATAATCCGTACTGTCTGCACTATAGGTGCCTTTGTCTTCCACCGCCCAGCCTGCTTGGATAAGCATGGCTTTCAGAGCCTCTTTATATTCAAAACCTGCATGGTCGCAGCCAATAGCAAGTGGCAATTTCTGATCAAAAACAGTTGGTCGCATAACTCTTAATAATTTTCTTTTAATCGTTGCTTTCTCTGGCGTTCTTTATTGGCACGCTCACTGATGGTAATGCCTGCCTCATAAAGTACAAGCAAAGGTATAGCAACCAGCCAAATACTGAACCAATCGGGTGGGGTAATTACAGCAGCCAATACAAAAATGATGAGTATAGCATACCTGCGCTTACTCCTCATTAATTGGGGGGTGAGTAACCCGATACGCGATAGGAAAAAAACTACGATAGGTAATTCAAAAACAACCCCCATACCCAGTATGAGGTCGCTCATCGTATCGTAATAATTCGATATAGTGATGATATTCTTGAACAAAGGACTTAATTGGTACGTAGCAAAGAAGTTGATGGTAAAGGGTGTAACTATGTAGTAGGCAAATAGTACGCCTGTAAAGAACAATAAAGAGCTCCAGAAAACGATACCGCGTGCATATTTCAGTTCGTTCGGTTTCAGTGCCGGTTTGATGAACCTCCAGAATTCCCAAAATACATATGGAAAAGCTACGATGAACCCTACCATAAAAGAGGTGGAAAAGCTCATCATAAACTGGCCCGATAGCTGTGTATTTTGAAACTCGATATTAAAATCCTGCAGGCATAGTACATCCGTACCTATCTTCTGGCCTAGTTTGCAAAGCACCCTGTATGATATAAAATCAGGATGCGCCGGCCCCATAATGATGCCATCCCAAACGCGTTCTATGTTGAAGAAAACAACGATAGATGCAATGATAACAACCGCCAGGGCGCGTATGATATGCCACCGCAATTCTTCTATATGATCTACAAAAGCCATCTCGGCCTTTGTATTCTTCTGCCTGCTATTTAAAAACTTATCTACTACGCTCACAGCAGCATTTTATATTAGGGCGCTAAGTTATGCAATAAACCCGTTTTGCAGTACGCAGCTTATATCCGACAATAAAAAGCAGCGGTCTTCCGCTGCCCTTCTTACTAAATGTATATGTACAAACTATTTCTTATATACTTTGATGGAACAAGTATAGTATTCCAGTTTTTCTATTTGCTGCTCCAGTGTCAGGTTATTCAGTTTGTTACTTTTCGACAGTTTGATATTATTTGATTTTGGTAGCGACTGCACCAGGGTCATCAGTGCTTTAGAACTTACAGCATAGGTAGTTCCTTCGCTGGATGCATCTTTACCGGTTATCATAGCCACCACGTTACCGTTCGGGTCTATAATAGGCGCGCCGCTCTGCCCGGGATATGCCGGCATCTGCAGCCTGTATTGAGAAGAATCGCCATCAAAGCCATTCTTTGAGCTTATATAACCTTCATTATATACGATCTCATCCTGAGGGAAACCAAGGCTATAAACTTTCGTGCCCAGTTTCCTTTTGTTGGGTGCAAAAGAATAAGGAAGCTCCCCTTTACCAAAGCGGAAGTCTTTATCTTCTATTTTCAATATCGCTATGTCTGCCTTTTGGTCGTAACCTACAGTATAAGCTTTATGATAGCTACCATTGCGGCTTTGTATATATACAGAGTCCGCCCCTTCTGTCACGTGATAGTTGGTAACTAAGTAACCATCGTTGGTAAGGGCAAAACCGGTACCGGTATAACGCACTTCAGCAGCAGGCGTATTTTGCTGTTGTTGCTGAATGTTGTTAATCAACCTGCTTTGAGAACGCTTGTATGTTTCAAGGTCTCGTTTCAGCAAGCTGTACTGCGATGCCATTTTGTTATTGTTATGTTGTGTTACCCACAGTGTGCTCAGCGATGTAAGCAGTGCAATACCTGCAGCTACCGCAGCGGTGCGCCAGTAATGCTGATGCAATGGTATAGTACGTAGTGGTTTGGCAGTTGCTGTGTTAGCAGCCTGTATATCTTTCAGGGTATTGCGAAAGCGGGCCTGTTTGCCGGCATCGTTCATAGAATGGATGATATTCAGGCACTCGTTAAATTCTGTAGCAAATGCACTATCACTAGCCTTCTTCTGCTCTAAAGCATCCAGTTCCTGCTGCGGTAGGGTACCGTCAGCATATCTTTCTGCCAATTGCCATATGTTTTGCTCCGTCAACATAATTCGTACTCCTTTTATTTCACCCCGGCGTTATAAAAAATCTTACGCAAGCGGCCGAGGCATTTATACTTTTGAGTTTTTGCATTCTCAGGATTTGTGTATCCAAAACTGATAGCAATATCCTGCATGCTCTTATCCTCATGATAAAAGGCCTTTAATAAAGACCTGCAAGGTTCTCCTAACTGTTCTAAGGCAGTATTCAACTGACTGTAGTACAACTCCCGCTCTTTGTGCGCATTAATATCATCTTCATAAGCCCAATCCCTGTTGTCGTCGTATCCTGCACTATCCGGCAATAATCCCGGTGATTTCTGCTGGCGGGCTATTTTTTTATACCATAAGTGTTTGCTTACGGCAAAAAGATAGGTACCGATCTTGCAGCTAAGCCTGAAAGACTCATCCTGCGATTTTTCGTAAAGCACCACCATGGCTTCCTGGTATATATCAGCAGCATCCGGCTCAGCCCCCCCATTATTCTGTATCCATTTTGTAACTACAGGATAATGCTGGTTGTATATCTGCTCGGTAGCTACCCGGTCGCCCATCGCCAGGCTCGTCAACAACAATTGCTCTGTATCCAAATGACCTTGCACTTATTAATCCTGTTTTTTAAAAAAAGTAACCCTCTTTTTTGTAATATTTATTCCGTTTTCAGGTGGGGCATCTTGGCGATATAAAGATAAGACACTCTAAAGGCTGTATTGCAAAAACAATTTTAAATGAATTAATTTGTTGAAAATCAATACAATAAGCTAAAGTTTTCTGATTTTTCTAAATTTTTTTTAAAAATTCCCTGTTTCACCGGGTTACCTTTTTCTGTTTGCGGTATAAATTGGAAACATCTAAAAAAATTAAGTCATGAAATTCGTTAAATTAAGCATTTTCGCCCTGACTATGGGTCTGTTCGTAGCTTCTTGCGGTAACAGCGAATCTGAAGCTCCTGCTGAAGATACTACAATGGCTGCTCCAGTTGAAGCTGCTCCAGCTCCAGTTGATACAGTTGCTGCTCCTGCAGTTGACACTACAACTGCTGCTGTTGATACTACTAAACACTAATCTTTAGTCAGTACACATAACTTTAAAGCCCTGCATTGCAGGGCTTTAGTTTTTTATTCTTTACCGGCTATTACCAGTACTATCTCTCCTTTGGGGGCATGAGCCTCATAATGCGCAGCCAGTTCACCAAGGCTACCCTTTCTTGTTTCTTCAAACATTTTGGTAAGCTCCCTGCATACCGCGGCGTAGCGCTCTTCACCAAAATAGGTAGCCAGCTCTTTCAATGTCTTTACCAGCCGGTGGGGCGATTCGTACAGGATGATCGTCCGTTCTTCTGTAGCCAGTTGTGTCAGCATGGTATGCCGGCCCTTTTTCAGCGGAAGAAAACCTTCAAACACAAACCTGTTTGCCGGTATGCCCGACTGTACCAGTGCCGGCACGAAAGCAGTGGCCCCCGGCAGGCATTCTACAGGTATCTCGTTCCGCACACATTCCCGTACCAGCAAAAAACCCGGGTCTGAAATGCCCGGTGTGCCTGCATCTGTTATCAGCGCAAAGGTTTTTCCTTCCTGCAACTGGCTAATGATATGCGACAGCACTTTGTGCTCATTGTGCTGGTGGTATGGCGTGAGTGGCTTTTGTATCTGGTAATGCCTTAGCAATACAGAACTGGTACGCGTATCCTCGCACAGAATAACATCGGCAGCCTTCAATACCTCTACCGCGCGGTAGGATATATCGCCGAGGTTTCCTATCGGGGATGGAACCAGGTATAAACGCATTATTTAAATATGAGTGATTACCCTTCGGTAACTGTAAACTCGAAAGATTCCATTACCGGATTGGCCAGTAGTTTTTTGCAGGCATCTTCAGCCAGCTTCTGCGCTTCGTCTTTAGATGCCGCATCGATAGAAAGCGTAATGTGCTTGCCAATACGCACATCCTGCACCTGGCCAAGACCCAGGTTGTGCAGGCTATTATTCACAGCTTTACCTTGAGGGTCCAGCAATTCTTTCAAAGGCATCACATTAATATGAGCAGTGTATTTCATCTTAAAATAAATTTTTACGCTTCCTTAGGTTTGTAAATCAGCGACAAAAGTACGTAGAGAATAAATGCAAAAGGCCATGCTGCTACCTGTAAGAATGGAATAGCTGCCAAACCACCTGCAATTATAACAGCCTGTGGCCACATTTCAGCCAGCCTCCACTGTGCAGGCAGCAGTTTTATAAATCTTACTTTCGATACCATCAGCCAGCTAAACAGGCCAATAATGAGATAAATAACCCATTTATTCTGCAAAACAGCACCCAGGTTCAGCGGGTTGTATAAATTAACCAACGGTAATGATGCTATGAACAGGCCCACAGCCGGTATGGGCATTCCATTGAAATAATTTTTCTGTGCAGCAGCATTGGTATTGAAACGTGCTAAACGTAAAGCCCCAAAACAGCCTATAAGAAATGCCGGTGCCATCACTATCATATCAGCATCCAGCGCATCCTGCTGTGCCATATAGCTTGCCCACAGCATTTTAAATAGTATCATAGAGGGTGCTACACCAAAAGAAACAAGGTCTGCCAGCGAATCTAGGTCTTTACCTATTGGCGAAAATATTTTCAGGGAGCGTGCAGCAAAACCATCCAGCAAGTCGCAAACTGCTGCTGCCACTATAAATATACTGCCCAGGTAAGCCTGCTCTGTGCCCAATACCCAATATTCCATACCATTCACATTAGCCAGGTAGGGCTGTGAGTTCAGTATAAATGCAATTGCTATGCAACCGCAAAACAAATTGGTTAATGTCAGCAGATTGGGTAAATGCCTCATGAGGGCGTAAATGTAAGGCAAAAACCAAAATGAAAGTAGCTGTTTTACAAGTAAGTAAAACAGCTACCGTTATCTTATAAGTTGGCTTTATTATTATTCAGGCACTACCAGTCGGAAGCCATTACCATGGATATTCACTATCTCTACGGCGCTGTCCTCTTTCAGGTATTTGCGCAGCTTGGCTATATACACATCCATACTGCGTCCGTTAAAGTAGGTATCGCTACCCCATATCCGTTTCAGGGCTGCCTCGCGTGGCAGCAGGTCGTTTTTATACTCGCACAGCATCAGCAGCAACTCGTTCTCTTTAGGAGACAGTGTTTGAGGGTCAGCGCTTTCAAATTGCAGCGTACGCAGTTTGCTATTGAAGTGATAACGGCCAATATTGAACTCAACCTGCGCATGCTGTTTTTCCTGCAGCTCCTGGTTGCGCTTCATAATGGCTTTTATTTTGTGCAGCAATACTTCACTATCAAATGGCTTAGTGATGTAATCGTCTGCACCCAGTTTATAACCGTTCAGTATATCTTCCTTCATGCTTTTGGCCGATAGGAAGAACAAAGGAATATCCGGGTCTACGTTCCTTATTTCTTCTGCCAGTGTAAATCCGTCCATGTTAGGCATCATCACATCCAGCAGGCATATGTCAAATTTTTCTCGACGAAAGGCGGCCAATCCTAAAATACCATCACGTGCCAGTTCCACTACAAAATCATTCAATTCCAGATAATTCTTAAGCACCTGCCCGAAGTTGGTATCATCTTCTACAAGCAGTACTTTATATTTTTCTTTTTCCATGCGCTAAGTAATTGGTATAAAAGTAATAATGGACGTTGTATTTTAAAAAGTAATATTTTGTTAAAAGCGCGGACAGTTCATATTACTGGCCGATCGTCTTCTTTCACCATATTTACCGGTATAAATAATTGAAAACTCAAATGCTCCGTTCCCATTGTTTTCAGGGCTTAAGGTAGATGTTGTGTAATCATAACTTGTCATAAATTTCAGGCCAACATATTCAAGACCCAGGCTACCTATGAAAGCTTCTTTATAGCGATAGTGCCCCCCGGCTATTACACCAAGTGTCTTGCTGCTGTTACCATTGCTACTGCTACCATCGCCTATATACACATATACCAGCGTGCCGCCCACTATCTGGTATGCTCCTTGTTGGGTAGTATAATAAACAGATGGATTGAGTGTAACACTCTTAGCTATTACAAACTGGCCATCGAGGTTCACGGAAGGGCGGATACCTATCTCGTTGGTCATGTTGTAGAATGTTTCGGTTGGTGTATTTACATGCGCTACACCCGCACCCAGCTTCACATATATCAGTTCGTTAGGAAAATAAGCGAAGTTTACCCCTGCACCAATATCCAGATAGTTGGTCTTAATGATATTATTCATTTCCGTACCATTTATCATTTCGCCATTCGGCAGGCTTCTGTCAAATTTAAACTGGCCGGCATTCCATTGCTCATCGAAGGTGAGCTTATCATAGTTCACATTCCTGCTGCCATAACCAGCAGAAAGACCTGCTGATATCATAAAGTTATCATTGGTTTGCACATGGTAGGCAATAAACACATCACCACGGTTCAACGTCAGGTTGCCATCACCGGCCACATCATTGAAGAAAGCAAAACCAATACCCATCCAGTTGGTTTCGTTAGCTGCACGAAAGGCTTGCATATCGGCAAAAGCAGATACCGTTTTAAAAGGTACAGGCACTTTATTCCACTGGTTGCGGTAATTGAGGCCCAGCCTGTAGTCGTTCTCACTCATCAGGGCCGTGTTGGCAGGGTTTACCAGCAAAGGTGCATTATAGTATTGCGAAAAATGAATGCCTTGCGCCTGCAGGTTGCCGGCCGACACTACTGTTAGCGCCATTGCAGCTGCAGCTTTTATGCTTGCTTTATATATTTTCAGCTTGTTCAATTTCATGACTTTCGTTTAAAAAAGGTAGTCAATACTCATCTCAGCAATGTCACGTTACCACGCTTATAAAGCGTCGTCTCATCTGTAAAAGTTACGTTCAGCACATAGGCATATGCTTCCATCTCTTGTTTCTTTCCTTTATAAGTACCATCCCACCCTACATCCAGGCTGTTCGATTCAAATACCAGCTGGCCCCAGCGATTATATATCTTCAGGTTCATGCTTTGCACGCCTGCACCGCGAACAAACAGGATATCATTTTTGCCATCACCATTCGGGCTGAATGCTGTTGGTAAATCGGCCACAGGATATATATCCGCGGTTACGGGTTTGCACACGGTATCTGTGCAGCCTTCCTGGTTATACGCCACCAGGCATACATTATAGGTGCCCGATCTTTTGTACAAATGCGTTGGATTATTCTCTTCCGTTCCTGTACCATCACCAAAATTCCAGTTGAATCTCACCGCATTTACAGACCTGTTGGTAAACACATGCGGTTCGTTGGTAATGGGTACCAACGGCACATATGTAAAGTCTGCAGTAGGCGATTCTTTTACTGTTATCGTCATCGATACAGAATCTACCTTATTGCAGGTAGTTGGGTTATATGCCCAAAGACCGACTGTATAGGTACCTGCCGTATCATATTTATGAGCCGGACCTAGTGCTGTAGAGGTATTCCCATCACCAAAATCCCACTTATAGGCCGAAGCATTTTTTGATGTATTGGTAGGGCGGAATGAGTCTGACACACATATCAATGCCGGCACTTCAAGCCCGGCCTTCACATTATCATCCCTGAAGGTCAGTATCACGCTGCTGCTATCGGGAGAATTACATGCAGTAGGGTCTGTCATTACCAGCTTCACAGTATAAGTTCCCGCACCGGGAAAGTTTTTATTGGGTGGTGTGTTTCCGGTGTATGTTGTGCCATCGCCAAAGTCCCAGAAGAAGGATGCATTGGCAGGATTCTTACCAAACTTAGAAGTATTGGTAAATGAAGCCCTGAATGGAGAGCACGTATCCAGAATAGTTGCAGTAAAACTGTTATCAATACTATTTGTATCTACTATTATGGTAAGATATGCTGTATCTCTTTCTACACATGCCGCAGGATTATATATCGTAAGGCGAACTGTGTAGGTACCGGGATTGGTATAAGATTTTGGCGGGGGTATTTGCGCTGTACTGTTGGTGCCATCGCCAAAATCCCACAGGTAGTTGGTTGCATTTGAAGAAGAGTTGGTAAATGTTACAGCCTCACCCGGACAAAGCGTTTTATTAGGAGATATTGCGAACCCTGCATTCACAGCACCAAAATTCATGGCCATTTTTACAGCCAGCAAATTACAATTACTGTTCAAAGACGTAGGACTATAAGCTCCCGTAGTAGTAGCAGGGTCAGGGCCCGAGCAGCCGCCACAAATAGCCTGGTATATAACGCCATCCCGGTCAAAACGGCTGGTACCGCCATCCACATGTTCTTCATTGTTAGGGGAGCCGTAATAACCACCAAATAACACCAATGATGCATTCTTATCCATTACAAAGAAATAAAAATCATTGCCGTCTGTAGTGCTGGTTATTAATGAAGGCGATGGTGTTCCCAGGTTAACAGGCATACCGGCAGTAGTACCGCCACTACCTGATAGCGAGCCACCCCAACCTGATACGTACACATTTTCACAGGTATCTACCAGGAAGGCTGTCGGGGTTATATTTACAGTAGTTGGGTCTCCTGAACCGAATACCGTAGAATAATAAGCACTGGTCAGGTTCTGGTCCATTTTAATAATAAACTGGCTGGAATTGGCAGAGAAGGCAGTAGCATTAAATACAGGAACACCATTATTAAGGCTTTGTCCTGTTACATACACATCTCCATCCCCATCTAATTGTATGCCATAGCATTGATCATAACTGCTTCCTCCTATAAAAGTTCCACGCAATAAGGTATAACTGCCTCCGTTCTGAAACTTTAATATATATCCATCTATATCTCCTGAATGTGTACTCTTGTACGTACCTGCAGTAGAAGGGAAAGTAGAGCTACCTGTTCCTCCGGATACATATATTGCATCTTGTGTTTTACTAAAAGCAAGTACATAGGCAGCATCCATGCCTGTCCCACCTAAATATGTACACCACAACATATTTGTAAGCGTACTATTCAACTTAAAAACAATAGCATCCTGCGCACCACCCAATGTAGCCTGGTGAGCATTTACTGTTAGAAAGTTTGTAGACCTGGTACAACTCGCAACGTATATATTACCTGCATTATCTACCAACACTTCGCTACGCGCATCATCGCCATAGCTATGCTTGAGACTGGTGTTAAATGTCCCAAACAACGAGGAAATGTTTACACCATCATCTCCCGAGCCACCTACATAAGTAGAACCCAACAGGGCAGAACCTGCTGCATTTAATTTCGTAACTACAATATCTGCACCACCGGAATTAGTGTCTTTATAAGCTGTTAATGTATCTACAGGATAGTTTGTAGAATACGTCCTGCCTGCCAATATCAGGTTGTTTGATGCATCTACCACAAGGCTGTGCGGCTGTTCATTATCTGAGCCACCAATATATGTGGCATACACCATTCCCGTACCTGTAGGATTAAATTTTGTTATGGTTATATCGCATGGGAAGGCAGGGTTACCGGTTGTTGGATCGATATTACCACCACCAAAACCACCACCGTTAAACACTAGATCGTAAGCACCTGTAGTAGCAGGGTAGCCTGCTGCCCGTGTAGCGCCACCGGCATATAAGTTACCTGCATTATCGTAGGTTGCAGTAAAGCCCCAGTTATCAGCTGTCGATCCGCTAAATGTTGCAAATATCATGGTAGGATCAATTACCAAAGGGTACGATTTATTGTATCCCTTAGGAAATACATAACTAACTGTGTTTCCTGATAATTTATAATTACACGGTACTTCTACACGCGTATCATTTATATACTGGTACGCATAAGGCTTTGCTTCAGCAGCTGTTCCAACCGATGTTTTTATCAACAGTTCGCCACCAGAAATATTGAGCCCATTTACACCTTCATATTGTAATTGGATAAGAGATGCATCGGCACCTGCGCTGATGATAAAATCATACTTTAATTGCATGTTTTCTGATGCAACATGCAAATCAATGCCCTGGTAAATGTTTTGATAGTCTACAACATGATATGGGTGAATATTCGATTTCCACATTTTCGGATCGTTACCCAAGAAATAATTGTAGTAATGATTTTGAGGCTTACTACCTATAGCTTCCGATGCATTAGCCCCTAACAGGTTTATTTTGTAAGCGTGAAAATGAAGTTTCTGGTCCTCTTTTATTTTCCCCTCTTTTACTCCATGTATCTTAGCAGTATTATCAGGGGCAGCAACTACGCAGGTAAATCCCTTTTTTTCCAGGTATATATCTCCATATGGTGTGATGCTTTTAAACAGAAAAGGTTCTTTCCATTGCCCCCTGTTCTCAATAAATTCAATAGTTCCTCCACCGGCATCGGCAAGTACTATCTGTGGTATTAAAAAAAATATAAATAAAGCGGATAAAACCTTTCCCATGTTTTAACAATTAATACCTAAACAGGTATAGTAAATGTAACGATTTTTACTTATTAAAGGGCAGGGACAAGGCGATAAAGCGCGAGATTCAGGGGTTGTAACGGCTATCACCGGTTTATTATAAACCCGTGGTTAAAATAGCGCGGAAAGTATGCCGGGACGATGCCGTCGTCCTATAAAAACAGGAAGGTTTGTGAAACTATCAGTTCACAATTTTGTTGGCGCAGCTGCTACTGGCAAAAGCCTCTGGTTTGGCTTTGAAAGCAAAGCCCATACCTAATATATAGCCCATAGCCTCACGCAGTGCTTCATTGCTTTTAAACTGCGGATTGGTATTAATGTCTGCATGCACCTCCATATCTACATCATACTTGTTAAACAGGTCGCACAGTTCGTAGGCTATTTCTATGCTTTTTGCCACTTCTACCAGCATCCGTTCTTTAATGCTGTACTTCTGTCGCGTTTTGTCGTTGCAGATAAACATAAAGCCACCATGCTTCTCACGAAGAAAAACGATAACTGTAGCAAATTCCGTTTCTTGGCCCCGCACCTGCGAATCGGTGCCTATGCACACTTTCAGATGATAGCCGGCCTGTGTTTCGCGGACTATGGTGTTTTCCACAGCGTTTTTAACAGGTAGTTTCAAAGGTTCTCCACTAAACGTACGCCAAATCATAGCCATTTTTTTAGTTTACTAAAGTTACCTATATAAATGTTACAGAAATCTTATGTATATGTTACTCCAGGATGAAATGCACATGTTATGAACATTTTTAATTTAGGCGCCGCGCGATAGTAGTTAAGCGTTCGTTATCAAATGCAGAAGATGGTGTGTCTGGCTATTAAACATTAATTTTGTAACACTTTCCGATAAAGCATTGCTTTCGGAGCTACCGGATTTTTAATAACTTTTCGGCACATATATAGAGTGTATAAGAGAACATCAGGAAAAACTGAACTGATAATCTCTTAAACAATGGTAAATGAACGCTAATGTTGCCGAAAAGGGCGGCTACGATATACAAAATGAATACTGGACAGTAGGCAAATGGTTCTCTTTGCTTATTATGGTGCTGCTGGCATGGTTCGGTATCTACATTATCTCTCACGCGCAGAGCGGTATACCCGGCTATGAATATACCCACTTTACCACTGCAGAAGTACGGCAGATAAACAGGATACTTACCACCGAGAGCGTGTCAGCTCCTGTACAGCGTACGATACAACCAGCCACACTGATAGATACAGATGCCTCTATAGCTATTCCGGCAGAGGTTAATGAAGGGGTCCCTTCTATACAAACCACCGGCTGCGATATCAACTGCCGTACGGATAAAGCGTTGGCTTATATAGTAAGTGAGTACGATAATAATATTGCGCCCGCTCAACTTCAATCTATCAGGCAATATATCAGCACTTATAGCCTGCAGGAAATGGGGGTGTTTCTGGCTGATTACAAACTGAAGGTACGTTCTTACTTTTGGTTATCCGGCCCTATGCTATATGCAGAGATCATCTTTTGGGTGGTAGCCGGTGTACTGTGCAGCCTTATATTTTCGGTGGGCCTTTCATTCAGGCACACACAACAGACGGGTTATGAGAATAAGGACATTTTATACCAGGTAGCTAAAATATTCTATGCGCCATTCATCACACTTATATTAGTATTAGCATACAACTACTTTAAAGAGAACACCACACTTAGTGCCAACCTCGGCCAGGGTGTGCTGGTATTTGGTTTCATCGCAGGTCTTTATTCAGGTAGGTTTATGAATTTCCTGAACAACCTGAAGCACCTGGTACTACCCGGTAGTGACGGCACTTATATAGCAGCAATGACGCCTGCAATGGCTATGCCACAACAAATGCCCGTTGCACCTATCATGCCTGTTGAAGTAGCTACAGGCCATCAAACGGCAGGTGAAACGCATGAAGAAGAGGCATTGGCAGTAGATATAAATGGCAACCTGAAACCTAAACCATCGGAAGACGGACTGATAGATGTAGAAGTAGAAATAAAGCTCGACGGCTCTACGATGTTTGATGATGAAAAAGATCAGTTGCTGCGCAAAGGTTTCAATAAAGCAATTGTAACACTGCATAATGTAAACGGTAGGGATATCATCCCTGCGCGCAAATCGGGCGATGGTTCTATTTTCATCGCATCGGGCGTTAAACCGGGTATCTATATTGTCCGGGCTACGTTATCCCAACGCATGAATGATGACCAGATCATCAACCTGTTTGGCGAACGTACCTCTTATATTACTGTTGACAAGCCTGGATTAGAGCTTTATATGCGCAAGTACGAATTGGCAGATTAAGGCTCTTCTTTAAAAATTTTCACATAAAATTGGGCATTGCAGTAGCAGTGCCTTTTTTATTTTATGCCTAATTTTCAGTAAAATCATATCTGAAATGAAGCACGTCTTTTTAGCGCTGATGGTTCTTTGTACATCTTTTCATTTATTGGCGCAAGAACAACAAAAACCCATCCTCAGCCCGCGTGCATATGTAAACACCAAATACATGGACATTTCGTACGGTCAGCCTTCTAAAAGAAACCGCGTGATATTTGGCGAACTGGTACCTTATGGCAATGTATGGCGTGCAGGTGCTAATGAAGCTACTGAAATTACTTTTCGTAAAAAAGCAAGCTTTGGCGGCAAAGCAGTGGATACCGGTACGTATAGCCTCTTCATCATACCCAATGAAAAAGAATGGATCGTCATCCTCAATAGCCAATTAGGGCAATGGGGCGCTTATGAATACGAAAAACACATATCAAAAAATGCCGTCGAAATCACTGTGCCTGTAGACACGCTGGCTACGCAGCAGGAAAAGCTGATATACAGGGTCAAAAAAAATAACTTATTGATTCAGTGGGATAAATCGGGGGTTTCCATACCATTCTCCTTCAAATGATGGGTGAAAGAAGTAACAAATTACATTTTTTCCCTTCATCTATTATTCTTCCCGTTTCATCTGCTATCATTTCGACTGCTCTAAATATCATTCTATTTTTACATCAGCTTCTTAATGAAAGTTAAGAGCATAGGAGTAAACATAGGTAAACGGCAATTGCGGCGTGTTTTCAAACTCGCCGCTTTTTTTATGTCTCGTGGTAAAGATTAGGACCGAAATGTGCAGAACTACGTTATTTTGCAACCTGTATGAAAATAATTCCCGGAGAAATAAAAACTGGCAACCTGCATGCTTTACTGCTGGGTGCTGTAGCCCCAAGACCCATATGCTTTGCCAGTACAGTAGATAAAGACGGTGTGCCCAACCTGTCTCCTTTCAGCTTTTTCAATGTATTTGGCAGCAAGCCTCCCATATTGATATTTTCACCGGCCCGTAGGGTACGCGACAATACTATAAAACACACGCTCGAAAATATTTATGAAACTAAAGAGGTGGTTATAAATGTAGTGAGCTACCATATGGTGCAGCAAACCAACCTGGCCAGTTGCGAGTATGGAAAGGGGGTAGATGAATTTGTAAAGAGCGGGTTTACTGCCATTGCTTCCGATCTGGTAAAGCCTTTTCGGGTAAAAGAATCTCCTGTTCAGCTGGAATGTAAAGTAACCCAGGTGATAGAAACCGGGCACGAAGGTGGCGCAGGCAACCTGGTTATTTGCGAAGTCTTATGCATGCATATAGACGATAAAGTGTTGACAGACGATGGAAAGATAGACCCGCATAAAATAGACCTGGTGGCCCGTATGGGTGGCGATTATTACTGCCGCGCATCAGGTAGTGCCGTTTTCGAAGTGCATAAACCTAACGTCCAGTTGGGTATAGGCGTAGATGCACTACCGGATAGCATCCGCAATAGCTCTGTACTTACAGGCAACAATCTGGGCATGCTGGGCAATACTGCCAGCGTTCCCGTTGTTGGCGAAATGTTGCAGGACGACAGGTTATATACCATTGTTCGGGAATATGAAAATAATGATGCCGGCCGCATCACTGCCTTACACTTGTATGCAAAAGAATTATTAGATGCCGGAGATGTGGAAAAAGCTTGGCAGATACTGCTTTCGGGTGAATAATGGTACTTGATTCTCAACCACTTTTCATTTTATTTGTTAAGCGCTTGTTAACCGATTGCAAAGCAGAGGTTAACAGGCGTTTCAAATTTGGTAAGTATGTGCAGTGCGTCAATCTTTGCATCAACAATGACTCAATAGCCTTGTTGTGGAGTTTTCCGTAAACCGGCTTGAGTATAATACCACAGCTGTTATGCAGCAATAATTACGTTCTCTCTCTTATCCCTTATACAGAAGGGCCCTTTATAGGGCTCTTATTTTTTTATGTATATCCCGGCCTATTTCTATTATTTTGCAGGCAAAAGCAAACGTGCTAAAACCCAGGTTTCAGAAAGGTATAATAGAGGCAGGATGTGATGAAGCCGGCAGGGGTTGCCTTGCAGGCCCTGTATTCGCCGCTGCTGTAATATTACCTGCACGTTTCTCGCACCCGCTGCTGAATGACAGCAAGCAACTTACGGCAGCTGCCCGCGAAGAGCTTCGCCCGCTTATAGAAAAAAAAGCAGTAGCCTGGGCCGTAGCGATGGTAGACCAGGACGAGATAGATCGTATCAATATCCTCAAGGCCTCTTTCAAAGCTATGCATATGGCCGTAGACCAGCTGCAAACGCGCCCGGAACTGTTGCTGATAGATGGCAATCGCTTTACACCCTATTTTGGGATCGCACATCATTGTGTAATAGGTGGCGATGGTATCTATGCCTCTATTGCGGCTGCCAGCATACTGGCCAAAACGCACCGTGATGCCTACATGAAACGTATTCATGAAGAATATCCTCATTATGGCTGGAATGAAAATAAAGGCTACGGTACACGGCACCATGTGGAGCAATTAAAAACACATGGCATGTGCATTCATCACCGCAAAACCTTTAAATGGAATAAGGCCGAAATACTAGCCCTTAGCGATGGGGATAGTGATTTCGAATAAGCTACCCACAGGGTCATTATCCTTCACCGTTATTTTCCCTTTATGCTGCCTGGCAATTTTAGATGTGAGGTATAAGCCCAACCCCGTTCCTTTTGTTTTACGGGTTTCTTCGTTTCCTATCCGGTAAAACTTATTGAAAATCTTGCTTTTCTCACCATCAGGTATGCCTTCCCCTTCATCTGCAACCTGCAGTATAGCGCAATTGTTTTTCTTTTTTACAGATATACGCACAGGTTTGGTAGCAGGGGTATACTTCAAGGCATTTTCTACCAGGTTGCTCAATGCCATTTGCAGCAACAACTTGTCGCCCACTATTTCAGTATCAACCATTTCCTCTATTTCAAAACGGTTGGGGTAACGCCCTTCATATTCATGTATACTTTCTTCCACAATCTCTGCAAGATTCAATGCTTCTTTAGCCGGCACATACTGCTTGCCTTCTATTTGCGATGCCAGCAACATATTGTTGCACAGGTCATTCAGCCGGTTGGCCTCTTTCACACACCTGTCTATCAGCATGTTTCGTTTGTCTAAATCCAATTGGTGGCGTTCCAGTGTTTGAAGGTTCAGCTTCATGGCCGCTATAGGCGATTTCAATTCATGTGTTACCGATAACATGAAGTTGTTTTGCTGGCGCGACAGGCGGATACTTCTGCGAAAAGAGGAATATACCACTGCAGCACCTATAAATATCACAATAAGAAAAGTAGACCCCTCACCTATATATTGCTTGGTGCGCCTGTTCTTCTTATCCTCAATTTCATGCAGGCGTGATGCAAACATCAATGGCTGTGCATTGCTGTCTACCTGCGAATGAAGGGTAATGAGCTCCTGCTCGGATATTTGTACGGATTGCTTTTGCAAGCTGAAACCCCAGAAAACATATGCTGCTACTATATACGCCAGCAGCAATATTTGTATAGTAGTAGAAAAGCGCATAGGTCCCGGTATTATCTGTTGTCGGCCAAAGGTTTTTTCTCTATCCGCAAGCCTACCTGCATTATTTCCGGTAATGGATTAACCCGCATATTCTGCTCCAGTCTTATTTCCCAGGTTCCTTTTTTGCGAAGCATTATTGTATCACCGTCGTTCGATATAGGCATCCGTTGTTCCCATATAGCACCCATGCCGCGCCCCATCCATTTACCGCCAGGTTCTGCCAGTGGTATCTCTATACGTGCTTTTTGAAATACACTATCGCCCGGGGCTTTGGTATATATCCATACCCATATATTAGAATAAGGATATGCTTCCGTATGTCTTATAAGAAAAAACAGGTTGTAGCGTGCATTCGTATCCGTTACATCAAATTTGAAAGAAGGACGGAACGTATTATCCCATGCGTTTTTAGGTATCGTATGCTCCTTTTGGTAATAAGGCGATGGCAGGCAACCGGCCATTCCTGATGCCACACAAAAAAACACGATACCCCAGATAGTACGAAACATGTATAGACAGCTTGATAGATGTTGCAAAGATAAACTTATGGTTACAAGATATTCAGCACTTGCTCTTTCGCCTTTTCCAGCTCATCTTTCATATTGATGACCAATTGCTGTATCTCCGCATGATTCGCCTTGGAACCCAGTGTATTTATCTCACGGCCTACTTCCTGCAGTATGAAGCCCAGCACCTTTCCTTTGCTGATGCCTTGTTTTTCCACTGTGGTATGGAAATACTGGCAGTGCTGTTTTAGCCTTATTTTTTCTTCCGAAAAATCTATACGTTCTATATAGTATATCATTTCCTGCTCAAAGCGGTTCGGGTCCACATTGTCTGCACCTACCATATCCTGCAGCGATTGCATGATGCGCGTGCGTATCTTTTCAGTACGTTGCCCTTCCAGCGGCAGTATCTCTTGCAATAGTTCTTCTATCCTGTTGATGCGGTTGTGCAGATCCTTATGCAGCGCTTCGCCTTCATGCTTGCGATGCTCCATCAGCCCACGTGCAGCCTGCTCTATCACTTGCTTTATTTGCAGCCATTCATCTTCAGGTATCACATCTTGTTCCGGTGCTACTACTTCCGGCATGCGCATCAGGGTCGATAATACGTTTTCTTCAGGTATGCCTATTTCTTTGGCTATCTGCTGCATGCTCTGGTAGTAAAACACAGCAAGCCCTGTATTTACTGTCATGGGCTTGGTAGCGCCTTCTTGTTTGATGGCTATGGTAAGGTCTATGGTACCACGCATCAGTATGCTGTTTAGCAGGTTGCGTATATCCAGCTCGTAGGAGCGTATGATGGGGGGAAGCTTGGTTACGATGTCAAACTGTTTACCGTTCAGCGATTTCATTTCTACTACTACCTGTCTGCCATTAATGGTAGCTTCTGCACGGCCAAAACCGGTCATCGAGTATAACATACTGTGTTAATTTGGAAACAAAGAAAAGATAATAGTGCTGCATTAAAAAACATGCGGTATCATTTTACATATCAAAATATTTAAAATCATCTTAAAACTATACACAGGGGTAATAACGGTGGGATATTTGGCTATTTTTGTTGCTTATCAATTAAGGCGTATCATTTAATGCGTATAACCGCACTCATCATATCCATATTACTGGCAATGCCGGTTTTTGCACAGCAACAGCCTACTAAGGCTGAACTGGAAAAGCGCAGGCAGAGTATTATGGAATCTATTAAAGAAACCCAGCAACAACTGGAAGCTACTAAGAAAGACAAGAATGCTACAATGGGCCAGCTGCGCGCCCTGCAAAGCAAGCTGAAAGAACGCCAGCGTCTTATTGGTAATATCAACCAGGAAATCGGGCAGATTAACAATAACATCCAGACATCTACCCAGGAAGTAAGTACATTAAAACAAAATCTTGAGATATTAAAAGCAAGGTATGCGCAGTCAATACGGTATGCATACCGCAGCCGCAGTTCTTATAATATGCTGGCCTTCATCTTTTCTGCCAGCAATTTTAATGAAGGGCTTCGCAGGGCAAAATACCTTAAAAAGTATCGCGATTACCGCAAACAACAAGCCGACCAGATACGCATCACTCAAGGCATTATTGTAAAAAAGATAGATGTGCTGAATGCACAGAAGTCAGAAAAAGACATGCTGCTGACCACTGAAGAAAAACAAAAGTTAGAGATACAGAAGGAAACAAATGAAACAGACCAGGTAGTCAGGGAATTGAAAGGCAGGGAAAAAGAATTGATAGCACAAATTGAAAAAGATAAAAAAGCTACCAAGCAGCTGGACCGTGCAGTGCAGGAAATCATCCGCCGCGAGATAGAAATAGCACGTAAGAAAGCTGAAGAAGAAGCTAAGCGCAGGGCTGAAGAAGAACGCCGCAAACAGGAAGAAGCCGCAAAAGCTGCAGCAGCGCAAAATACCAGTAAAGTTGCAGTAGGCTCTACCAGGCCGACAGAAGGCCCAATTAATATGGGCAATAACCGTACAAATACTAATAGCAAGTCGAATGTAGTGGCTAACAACAATGCGCCTAAAACCACACCGGCTGCTACTAGCCCCGCAGCACCTAAGCCCACTCCTAAAAACTATAATTACTCTTTAACCCCCGAAGCTAATGCGCTTTCCAATAGTTTTGAAAGCAACCGCGGCCGATTGCCATGGCCGGTTGAAAAGGGCTTTGTGTCACAAGGTTTTGGTAAATATCACCACGCCATTGCTACCAAGGTAGAGCTGGAAAACTATGGTATAGATATCAGTACAAATCACGGTGCCACCGCACGCGCTATATTTGAAGGTGAGGTTGCCAGGGTGTTTTATATCCCCGGTCGCAACTGGAATGTTATGATAACGCATGGTAATTATTACACATTATACTCTATGCTGGAAAGTGTGACTGTAAAGGCGGGAGACAAAGTGAACATCAAACAACAAATAGGTAAAGTGAGCATGAATGAAGAAGGGGAGTCGATCATTAACCTTCAAATATGGAAAGGTACTACCCGGCAAAACCCGGAAACATGGATAGCACGATAAACAACAAAGCATTAAAAAGAAAGGAGCGATACAATCGCTCCTTCTTTTTAATAACTATTTATAACTAATCAATTAAGATATTCCCTGTCATTTCCACAGGTATTGTTATACCCATATAGTGCAGTATGGTAGGCGCTATATCGCCCAGTTTGCCGGGGCGTACACCTCCATGATAATCGTTCGATATTACAAACAGCGGCACAGGGTTGGTCGTATGTGCTGTATTGGGAGAACCATCTTCATTTACCAGGTAGTCTGAATTACCGTGGTCAGCAGTCAGAAATACGGCATAACCGTTTTCCAATGCAGCAGGCACTATCTGCGATACACAGTTATCTACTGTTTCTGCGGCTTTTATAGCAGCGGTCCATACCCCGGTGTGCCCTACCATATCAGCATTAGCAAAGTTCAGGCATATAAAATCTGCCGATTGTTTTTGTATCTCCGGTATGATGGCATTGGTTATATCATAAGCACTCATCTCAGGCTTCAGGTCGTAGGTCGGCACATCCTTGGGCGATGGAGCCATGATACGGCTTTCCCCTTCAAACGGCACTTCCCTGCCGCCTGAAAAGAAGAAGGTAACGTGCGGGTATTTTTCAGTTTCCGCTATGCGTATCTGCTTCCTGCCATTAGTAGCCAGCACTTCACCCAGTGTATTGTTCAGGTTATCATTATGGAATAGTACCCCTACATTCTTATAGGTTTTATCATATTCTGTCATAGTCACATAATGCAGGTTCAGTGGGTGCATTTGCTGCTCGGGGAATGCCTCTTGTGTCAGTGCTATTGTTATTTCGCGGCAGCGGTCGGTCCTGAAGTTGAAACATATCACCACGTCGCCATCCTGTATCGTAGCCAGTGGCGTGCCTTCATGATTGCAGGCAATGATGGGTTTTATAAACTCGTCGGTAATATCCGCTTCGTACGATTGGTTTACGGCAGCTATAACATCTTGTGTATGATTACCCACGCCATTTACCAATGCATCGTAGGCCACTTTTACCCGCTCCCAGCGCTTATCGCGGTCCATGGCATAATACCTGCCGCATACCGTGGCTATAAATCCATTGCTTATCACCAGGTGGTCTTGCAAGTCTTTCAGGTAGTCATACCCGCTTTTCGGGTCGGTATCGCGCCCATCGGTAAAAGCATGTACGGCTACACGTGCTACGCCTTGCTTATTTGCCAGTGTACACATCGCCTTCAGGTGATTGATGTGCGAGTGCACGCCACCATCGCTCACAAGCCCTATCAGGTGTAGTGTTTTATTCTGCAGCCGGGCTGTTTCCAATGCATTCAAGAATACAGCATTCGTCGCCAATTCGCCATCGCGCACAGCTACATTGATGCGTTGCAGTTCCTGGTACACAATACGGCCTGCACCCAGGTTCAGGTGGCCCACTTCAGAGTTGCCCATTTGTCCGTCCGGCAATCCTACAGCTTCGCCATAAGTCACTAATTCTGTATTGGGATATTTATTATATAGCGATTTTACGAAAGGTGTATGTGCATTTGCAATGGCATCAGCAGCAGGTACTTGTCCGTGCCCCCAGCCGTCCATTATTATAAGCATTGCTTTTTTCGACATGCCTGCAAAATTATAGCATGCCCGTGGATGCATGAAATGATTATTAACTCTTAACTTATATTATAAATAGTTATTTAAAATAATGAGATTTTATCGTTATTTTCACAATCTTTAAACGAAAAGTTAAAAAATCATGCTTTTTGGCAGGTTTTTTGATGTGAATATGTTGATAAGTGACTTTGAAGCGGTTGCCGATGAAACAATTTTACAAAAACGTACTTCTATACATATTACTCACGTTCTCTACGCTTGCTGTAAAAGCACAGGCGCTGGAAGATGTGGCCAATAGCTTGCGCAGTGGCAATGTCACTACGATAGCTAAGTATTTCGATAATACAGTTGCCATCACGGTCAGCAATAATCAATCTATTTACAGTAAAGCGCAGGCTGAAATGGTATTAAAAGACTTCTTCAGCAAAAACCAAGTGAAAGAATTTACCGTTCGCCAGGCCGGTTCTTCAGGCGAAAGCTCTAAATACGCAGTAGGCACCCTGCAAACTTCCAATGGCAATTTCCAGATATACCTGGTGATGAAACAAAAAGAAGATAGCTACCTGCTCCGCGAAATAAGGTTTGAAAAACAGGAAAAATAAATAAGAAAAAGGCCCCGCAATTTACGGGGCCTTTTCTATGATATGCCTGCCTGTTACAGGTTTAGTATTTTGCCCTTAGGGTATTTCACCGTAAAGCCGATGTTTATCTTCTTCGTTTCATTAGGTTTCAGTTTCACCACCCATTTCACCGCGCCGGTTGCTGCTTCCAGTTCGCCACCATTTATATCGGTATCCTCTATCACTATGTCTTTATCATTGCTCACCGGTAGCTGATCCATGATGGTTACATCCACTGCTTCTTTACGGGTGTTGCGTATCGTTATAGTGTACACAAATGTTTCACGCACATTGCTGCCTATAGTTTTCACGCTGCGCAGTTCTTTATCCCTTTCGCGACGCACTACTATTTTCTTATCCCTGCCCAGCGATATGGTCATGGTATCTTTTACATTGCGCACATCTATATAGCCCTGTCCTACGTAGCTGCCTTCATAAAAGATATTGGTAGTAGCCGGTATCAGGTTCAGGTCTTCCCAGTTGGTTAGTTGTGCCTGCAGGAAGGCATCGCGGTCCAGCTTAGGCGCTGCGTAGTAACGATAGGTTGCAGGCAGCTCATATGTTTTCACGGCTATTATGTGCGCCTGCCCATCGCTTGGTATGGTATAGGGCAGGTCAATATCGAAGGTGGTGTTAATACCACTGTTATCTACCTGTACATAATTATTCATAGTACCTGCTGTCATTGACTTATCCATCGCAGCTTCAGCTTGCGGTGCTGCCAGGGGCTTTTTATATGCGCGTACATTCACCTCGTTTAGATAACCTTCACCATAAGGCCTTGGTTCATAAAAAGACAGGTACCAGGGATTCAATACAGGTGCCTGCGCCCCTTCATTAGGGTTACCGGTAGAAAGGCTCACTTTTACATTATCCCATTTCACACCACTGTTCTGGTACACATTGGCTTTATAAAACAATTTTACGGGTGCCGACAGGTTTTCTACCCTTAGGTCGTACGATGGCGACCAGCCCGCATTGGGCACTACATAAGATATGCTGATGCTGGAAGCCGTAGCGCGTGGTGCATAGAATTTTACCAGCAGTTGTCCACCCGGCTGAAAGTCTTTGCGCTTCTCTTCTTCAAACTGCATGCGCAGCAGTGCCAGGCTTTCATCTGTTTTTTTCAGGCTGGCGGTCAGTTTATCTTTCTCATTCAGCAAACCATTCAGCCTGCTTTTCACCAGGTCCAGCATCTTTTGCAATTCTGCTACAGAAAGGCCGGTGCTGGTGCCAGATACTTGCTTGTTTTTAGACATCAGGTCTATCTGCTCGTTCACTACCAATAACATATTGTTGGTACCGGCGCGCGATGCCTCTACTCTTTCTATGCTATCTTTCAACGCCTTGGCCCTTGGCGAAAGTGTTTGTGCTTCCAGGTAGTTGTTCTGGAATGTGGCCGACTGGATGACTACGCCGTTATCGGCACCTATATTGAGGCTTTGCTGGTTCACATTGCCTGCTACATTGGTAAATAGTATTTCACTTTCGCCCGATGGCAGGTTTACTTTGGCATTACCCAATAGTTCTGCCCCGCTAAGGAATACGGTAGCATGCGTAATGTCAACCTTCTGGCGTGTTTGTGCGTATAATGCGTTGCTATATAAAACTATCAACGCGACGAGGATCTTCTTAACATTCATAGATTCGCTGTTTTATGGTAATGGTGCAAAGAACATGCAGATTCCATAAAACAACGAATGTATTTTTATTTCACGATCCTGATTTTAGCATAATTTAACATTATCTTCTTCTGCCCGTGCCCTCCCTGGAACTGTACGGTAGCTATGCGGTTGTTAGCGCCACCCTCTACAGATGTTATCTTTCCAAAGCCAAACTTCAGATGTTCTACCTCCATACCTACTTCCATTGCCATCGGGTCATCGGCTTTAAAGTCAGATGTTGGTTTATGCTCTGCAGGTGGTGCCTGCTGCAGTTTATCTGCCAGCTTTTTCAGCGATGGCACTTTATCAAATGACTGATTGAGCGACTTGCCAAAACCACCTACAGAACCTTGTGCACCACGGCTATTGATACCGGTAAAGGTGCGGTCCAGGTATTTTTCAGGTATCTCATCTATAAAGCGGCTGGGCTCATTCTGCACCAGGTTGCCAAAGCGATAACGGCTGTTGGCATAGGTTACCCACAGGCGCTCTTTAGCACGGGTAATAGCCACATAGAAAAGCCTCCGTTCTTCTTCCAGGTCTGAGCGGTCGTATAGGCTCATAGCACTCGGGAAAAGATTTTCCTCCAGGCCTACTGAAAACACACATGGAAACTCCAATCCTTTCGCCGCATGTATGGTCATCAGCTTCACCACATCCGAATTTTCATCTTTATTATTGTCTGCGTCCGTCAGCAATGTTATCTGCTGCAAGTAACTACCCAGTGTTTTTTCACGCAGTTCACCTTCTTCATCCGGCGTTTCGGTAAATTCTTTTATGGAGTTCAGAAGCTCCTGCACATTTTCATAACGCGCCAGCCCTTCTACCGATTTGTCATTATACAGCTCTTGTACCAGTCCCGTATGCTTACCCACTGCAAAAGCTACATCGTAGGCATTCTGTTTTTCCAGCATTACCTGGAAGCTTTTCATGCGGGTTACAAATTCTTCGATAGCGGAAGCTGCTGCACCCTTCAGGCCCGTAGCTGCGGGTTGATGCAGCATTTCCCAAAAGGTAGTGTTATGGGTATTCGCAGCTATGATCACCCTTTCGATACTGGTTTTGCCAATACCACGTGCAGGATAGTTGATGATGCGTTTCAGGTTCTCTTCATCCTGTGGGTTTACTATAACGCGCAGATAAGCCAGGAAGTCCTTTATCTCCTTACGTTGGTAGAAGGATACGCCCCCCAGTAGCCTGTAAGGTATATTCATACGCCTCAGGCTTTCCTCGAAAGAACGGCTCTGCGCATTGGTACGATATAGTATTACAAAGTCTTTATTCGCATAGTGGTTGCGCAGTTTCATTTCTGTAATGGCATCGGCCACAAACCTGCCCTCATCATTATCTGTCTGCGTGCGCACCAGTGTTATCTTTTCGCCTGCTGTATTATCTGTCCACAGTTCTTTCTTTATCTGGTTCTTATTATTAGCTATCACCTCGTTCGCTACATTCAGTATCGATTGTGTACTACGATAGTTCTGCTCCAGCTTCACCACCTTCACATCATCATAGTCTTCTTCAAACTGTAATATGTTCTGCACGGTCGCCCCGCGGAAGGAGTAGATACTCTGCGCATCATCACCTACCACGCATATGTTCTCGTGCACGGCACCCAGCATTTTTATGATCTGGTACTGGGCCACGTTGGTATCCTGGTACTCATCTATTAGTATGTAGTGAAAACGATGCTGGTATTTTGCCAGTACTTCGGGAAAACGTACGAGCAATTCATACATCTTAAATAGCAGGTCGTCAAAATCCATGGCCCCATTGCGGAAGCAACGCATGGCATAGGCTTCGTAAATATCTCCCAGCAACGGGCGGTTGCTGCGGGCATCTTCCTGTTGTATAAAAGTATCCTGTTTGTAAGCACGCGGGTCTATCAGGCCGTTTTTCGCGGCTGATATACGGTTGTACACATACGCAGGCTTGTAGTGCTTATCGTCCAGGTTCATGTCCGATACGATGCTCTTTACTACGCTCTTTGCATCATCACTATCGTATATGGTAAAGTTGTTGGGGTATCCCAGCTTGTTGGCTTCTGCACGCAGTATACGTGCAAATACAGAGTGGAAGGTTCCTATATATAAATTGCGTGCTTCCGAATTGCCCAGTATCTTTTCAATACGCTCTTTCATCTCTGCAGCTGCCTTATTGGTAAAGGTCAGCGCCAGTATATTGAATGCATCCACACCATGCTGCATCAGGTGGGCAATGCGGGTAGTCAGTACTTTTGTTTTACCGCTGCCGGCGCCGGCCACTATCATCAGGGGGCCGTCCAGGTGTTCTACGGCTTCCTTTTGTTTTTCATTAAGTCCCTTCAGGTAATCTTGCATGGATGCAAAGCTAATTTATTTGTCCCTTTCACTTTATGGGATTTTGTAGGCGCATCTGCTTACATTACAAACAACGCTAATCTCTGTTAAAGAAAATTAAAAACACTACGCATATCTTTATTAATAGTACACGCCGATTAAATTTGCGTTTGCACATATTTCATGCTACGGTTTCAACATATATCGCATTTACTGGCCCTCGGCATTTTGCCGGTGCTGGTGGTTTTATTTATAGCCATGCTCTACTGGCGTCGCAATAAGCTGAAGAAGCTGGGCGATGAAAGGCTCATCAATACCCAGTTGCTGGGTTGGATACCGGGCCGCACCACACTCAAATTTATATTGGCTGCTGTTGCACTGGCAGTTATCATTATCGGCTGGGCCAATTTACAGATGGGCGCTAAAACAGAAAATGTACAGCGCAAAGGTGTGGATGTGATTGTAGCATTGGATGTAAGCAAAAGTATGCTGGCGCAGGATATTCAGCCAGACAGGCTTACGCGTGCCAAGCAACTGGTAATGCGTATGATGGATAAGATGCAGAACGACCGCGTAGCACTGGTGGTATTTGCCGGCCGTGCTTACCTGCAGGTGCCGCTTACGGTTGACTATAGTGCCATGAAGATGATGTTGCAGAATGTAACGCCATCTGTAGTGCCTACGCAGGGTACGGTCATTAGTGAGGCTATCGATCTTTCCATGCAGTCCTTCTCTCAGAAAGAACGTAAATACAAGTCGCTCATCGTCATATCTGATGGTGAAGACCACGATGAGAAAGCACTGGAACAAGCAAAGGCTGCTGCCGATGCAGGTGTTATCATACATACGGTAGGTATCGGTTCGCCGCAAGGTGCTACGCTGGTAGACCCTGAAACTAAAAGTGTAAAGATGGATGAGAATGGCAACCCGGTAGTGAGCAAGCTGAATGAAGAAGAACTGCGCAATATTGCCGCTGCAGGCAGGGGTAGCTATACATTGCTACGCAATACAGATGATGCCGCCAATAAACTGGTAGATGAAATAGATGGTATGGAGCAGAAGAATCTTGGCGCCGTATTGTTTACCGACTATAAAAGTTACTTCCAATATTTCCTGCTGGCAGGTTTTGTGCTGCTGGTAGTAGAATGGTTGCTACGTGGTGCTAATATGAAAATGAATACGAAGACATCATGAAGAAGATAAGGGTCATATACATATTGGTATGCATGCTGATGACGCAGGTAGCCTTTTCGCAAACCAGGAAACTGGTAGCAGAAGGCAATAAGCTGTATGAGCAAAAACAGTACAAGCAGGCATCAGATAATTACCTGAAAGCACTATCTAAAGATTCTACAAACATACCGGGTATGTTCAACTTGGGTAATGCACTGCTGCAGCAAAAGCAATACGATGCTGCCCGCAAAGTGCTCAGCAATTCTGCCCGCCTGGAACAAGATAAGAATGGTAAGGCGGCAGCCGATTACAATATAGGCAATACCTACATGGCAGAACAGAAGTGGGAAGAAGCTATAGATGCCTATAAGAAAGCACTTCGTAATAATCCGCAGGATGCCGATGCCAAGTATAACCTGAGCTTTGCGCAGCAAATGCTGAAGAAGAATGGCGGCGGTGGTAAAGACAAGAATAAGAAAGATAAAAACAAAGACAAAGACAAGAACAAAGAAGATAAAGACGGGAAAGATAAGAAGGATAAGCAGGACGATAACGGCAAACCAAACGAAGAGAATAAAGACAACAAGGATAAAAAAGACGACCAGCAAAAACCGCAATCACAACCTAGCAAGCTTACTGAAAAACAGGCAGAACAATTGTTGAATGCATTGCAGCAAGAAGAGAAGAAGCTGCAGGACAAGCATAAGAAAGCAAAAGGCACTCCTGTAAAAGTGGAGAAAGATTGGTAGCATATCATACCATGGCTATGCATTTATAACATGCTATGTTTGCTCTGCTCATCTTTAGGTTGTCAACATCTTTTCAACAGCGCGTAAAAAACTTCAAAAAAAATTGCAATAATTTTTTTTAGTCGTAAAAATTCTTTTTAATATTGTGTAAGGATTGTACTTACTAACCCATCCTTATAGAGCCCGGAGGTCCACAACACCTGCCGGGCTTTTTTATGTATGCCTTTGAAAGTCTTTGCCACAGCAGCTTTCAGAGCTTCATATAAAAGCAATGTTACGTTACTACATATTTTATAAGCCTTATGAAGTGTTATCACAGTTCTCTGCCGAAGGTGATAAAAAAACACTTGCCCACTATTTATCGTCTTTATCAAAAGATATTTATCCTGTTGGCAGGCTCGATTATGATAGCGAAGGTTTACTATTGCTTACCAACGATAAAGCATTAACGCATCAATTACTGGAACCTAAGTTTGCACACAAGCGCACATACTATGTGCAGGTAGATGGTGATATAACGAACGAAGCGATCGCACAACTCAGTAATGGTGTTACCATCAATGTAAATGGCAAACTGTATAACACCAAACCTGCCATTGCTGAAAAGATAGATGAACCCGTTTTACCTGAAAGAAACCCGCCCATACGTTATCGTAAAAATATACCTACCTCATGGTTATCGCTAACACTTACAGAAGGCAAGAACAGGCAAGTAAGAAAAATGACGGCAGCCGTTGGCTTCCCTACTTTAAGGTTAGTACGCTATAGCATAGGTATGCAAACCATAGATGGAATGGAAGCAGGGCAGTATAAAGAAGTAGGCAGCGACATCAAAAAGCTGCTGCTGGCACGCTGATTTTGTATCGTAACAGCGGTTTTAAGAGAAATATAACCTGTATACACAGCTTATTTTGCTATTATAGTATAGTTTTCCACTGCTTATTGAAAGGGATACTTATTTTTGTGACGTTATAACATTATTACAAATTATGTTCAATCTTATATTGTTCGGCCCTCCGGGTAGTGGTAAGGGCACACAATCTGCCAACATTACTACAACGTATCAATTACAACATATATCTACCGGCGACCTGCTGCGTGATGAAGTAAGCAGGCAAACACCATTGGGTGTGGAAGCCAAAAAATATATGGACCAGGGCTTGCTGGTGCCAGATGAAGTGGTTATCGGCATGATCAGTTCTAAGATAGACGAAACACCGGATGCACGTGGTTTTATCTTCGATGGTTTTCCGCGCACTAAAGCACAGGCCGAGGCACTCGATAAACTGCTTGAGTTTAAGAATACGCAAATAGACCTGGTACTGGCACTGGAAGTTCCTGAAGAGGAATTGAAAAAACGACTGATAGGCCGCGGAGAAACATCCGGCCGCAGCGATGACAACGAAGAGGTGATCGTTAAGCGCATCAAAGAATATCATGCCAAGACCGAACCTGTGGCAGGCCATTACCATGCATTTGGTAAGCTGGAACGCCTGAAAGGTGATGACACCATAGAAGAAACTTTCAAACTGCTCTCTAAAGAGATAGATAAATATTTGTTACCCGCATAGTGGAGAAAGGAAACTTTGTTGACTACATACGCATTTTCGCCCGCTCCGGTAAAGGAGGGGCAGGTAGTAGTCATTTCGCCCGTACTAAATTCAATCCTCAGGCAGGGCCCGATGGTGGTGATGGCGGCCGCGGTGGCCACATTATACTGAGAGGCAATGCCCAGTTGTGGACATTGCTGCACTTGCGTTACTATAAAAACGTACTGGCAGAAGATGGAGAGAAAGGTAGTAAAGACAACTGCACCGGCAAGAACGGGCAGGATATTATTATAGAAGTGCCGCTGGGCACTATAGCCAAAGATGAAGAAACCGGTGAAACAGAAGTAGAAATACTGGAAGATGGGCAGGAAGTGATATGGATGCGTGGTGGACGTGGAGGTCTTGGCAATAGCAACTTTGCAACCGCTACCAATCAGGCACCTGAATATGCACAGCCGGGCGAAATGGGTTCGGAAGGGTGGAAATACCTGGAGTTGAAAATACTGGCCGATGTTGGGCTGGTGGGTTTCCCCAATGCAGGTAAGTCTACGCTGCTGTCTGTAGTAAGCGCTGCCAAACCTAAGATAGCCAACTACGCCTTTACTACGCTGGTTCCCCAGTTGGGTATGGTGCAATACCGCGATAACCGTTCTTTCAGTATGGCCGACCTTCCGGGTATCATCGAAGGCGCTGCAGAAGGCAAAGGCTTGGGTCATCGTTTCCTCAGGCACATAGAGCGCAACTCTGTATTGCTTTTCCTGATACCTGCCGATAGCGATGATCATGCGCGCGAATTTGAAGTATTGTACGATGAGCTGGAACAATACAACCCCGAATTGCTGCACAAACAAATGATCATTGCCATCAGCAAAAGTGATATGCTGGATGATGAACTGAAAGCAGCCATATCAGAAACACTGCCCAAAGAAATACCACACATTTATATTTCCGCTGTTGCCAATCAGGGCATACAAGAATTAAAAGATCTTTTGTGGGAAACATTAAATACCGATGTGCAAGCATAAAATAAAAGAGGCCGATTGGCCTCTTTTATTTTTCATTATCTGTCACCTGGTGGCGGTATAGTGCAGCATATCTTCCATTAGCAGCCATCAGTTCTTCATGTGTTCCCTGCTCTGCTATCTGCCCGTTATCTAATACCAGTATCTTATCAAAGTTCCAGCTGGTAAATATGCGATGGGTAATAACAATTGTGGTGGTTTCTTTTAACGCACTGTTCAGATTGCCCAATATGGTTTTTTCTGTTTGTGTATCTACTGCCGATAAAGATTCATCCAGCAACAGTATCGGGCTATTCTTCAGCAATGCTCTGGCCAGCACCATACGCTGTTTTTGCCCGCCCGAAAGCATAACGCCCCGTTCACCTACTACGGTTTCATATCCTTGTGCCAGCATATCAATATCTTTCTGCAGGTCGGCAAGTCTTGCTGCTTCTTTCACTTCTGTTTCCTTCGCCTCGCTCCTGCCAAATTTTATATTATTGTACACCGTATCCGAAAACAGGTACGATTCCTGTGGTGCATACGCTATTTGCGAACGCAGGTTGTGCAGGTTATAATCGCTCACATCCAGTCCATCTATCTGCACACTACCGGTGGTCACATCATACATACGCAGCAGCATATGTGCCAGGGTCGATTTGCCCGATCCTGTTTTACCTATTATGGCTATTCGCTCACCTGCCTTTATATGCAGGTCAAAGTTTTTCAGTGCTTCTATACCTGTATGCGGATACGTAAAGCTTACATTATTAAATCGTATCTCACCCCTTATGGTTTTCGATATGGCATCCGGTTTATTGTGTATAGCCGTTTCTGTATGCAGAAATTCGTCTATGCGCTTTTGTGAAGCCCCAGCACGCTGCATCATAGATGCTACCCAACCGATGCTGGATATGGGGAACATCAGCAGGTTGATGTAAATAACGAACTCTGCAATATTGCCTGCTGTTATTTCACCTTTTATAGCCAGGTAGCCGCCTATCAACACCGTGCTCAGCATACTCAGGCCTATAAATAAGTTCATCGCCGGAAAGTAAAATGCCTCTGTCAGCGACAGGTTCACCGCACTTTTGCGATAGTCTTCAGATGTATTATTGAAGAAGCGCAGCATATTCCGTTCCTGCACAAATGATTTGATAACACGTATACCTGAATAAGATTCCTGAGCAGTAGTTGTCAAGGCACTCAGTTGTGCCTGTATCTTTTCACTTTTCCTGAAGATGATACTATTGACGAGGTAAATGGCAATAGCCAGCAATGGCAGCGGTGCTACCACATAAAGCGTCAGCATAGGGTTCACACGTATCATACCCCATACACACATTGCCGTTAGTACAATAAGGTTGGTAGCATACATCAGTGATGGCCCGGTGTACATCCGCACGCGCGATACGTCTTCGGCTATGCGGTTCATCAGGTCGCCGGTAAAATGTGTTTTATAAAACTGGGTATGCAGTTGCTGGTAGTGATTATATATTTCGTTCTTCTGGTCGTACTCTATCAGGCGCGACATCACAATGATGGTTTGCCGCATAAAAAACATGAATACGCCACGTGCCAACGCCAGCCCCAGCAATAGCAGGCCATTCCACAGCACCATGTCAAATATCTGCGAACGCAGGTCGCCCGCTAATTTGGTATCACTAATTAAATGGTATATAGATACACTTTGCTGCACGCTATCCAGCACATTACGCACCACCACGGGCGATACTACAGCAAAAAGGTTGGATATAGAAACGAACAATAAGCCTAAAAGCAACCGCCATTTATACTTGACGAAATACTTATTCAGCGAGGCAAGGTTCTTCATACCCCGCAAAGGTCGGGTATTTCACTTTTAAAAGCAGTTAGTATTAATCTATGTTCAGATTTAAAGAGGTGTAGAAACTGCGCGGCATAAGCACGGTACCACCACTACTACCTCCATGTACAGATCCGGCTCCATTTGCAACTACCATACCAGACACAGTAGTTCTTTGCAGATTGAATATATTCTTCATGCCTGCTGTTATCTGCAATTTACTTTTTAATAGCTTTTTTTGAATGGAAGCATCTGCTATTCCATATGCTTTTTGATCTCCATTGTAGAGCGGACTACCATCTACGTCTGTTATTAATGCTATTTGAGGCCCGCTAAATCTATAGAAGAAATTAAAATTTACACCTGGCTTGCTCCAGCTATATTGCAGCATAGCATTTCCTTCAGAAGCATTAAATGCGTTATACTGTCCTTTCTGTTCAAAAGTATGACGATACGAATACCCTAATTGCAAATGGAAATTATTCCATTGACCATCCATTTGCACATTACCTATCACATTCGACTGGCGGGAAAGGTTGTCATATTTATACTTGTTGCTTAATGGGTCGTTAGGCACTAAGGGAACTAAAACAATACCATTAATAACATCATTGTAAAAACCTGTTACAATAAATTGCAAATAGTCAGACTGTTTCTCATATGCCTGATATGATGCGGACAACTGCATATGCCTTCCTTTTTCCGGAGCCAGATCTTTATTACCGGTAATATCATGGTTAACATCGTAGAATTGCAGGTATAACTCTTTGATAGACGGAGCCCTGAAACCTTCTGAATAAGATGCACGCAGCTGCAATTTGTTCAGCGGTGCAAATAGCAGGTTTAGGCTTGGTATCAAAGGCACATCATACACTGTATTTTTCGCGGCACGCAACCCGCCCTGTACTGTAAGTTTATCTTTAAAAAACGTATAAGATGCGCTGCCGTATACTGCGTAATCCTGCATATGCTTAGCAAAACCACTATCTACTTTCAGGCTTTTCCCAAAGTCCAGATTTATATCATATCCTACAGTATATTTTAGCTTATTCCAATGATTATTATAACTGCCCCTTGTTGTTACTGTTTGAAAAAGGGTCGTATCCTGGTCACCTTTACTTTTCGTAGGTGTCATTTCCATTGTTACCATATCAGTAACAACTTTTGTTCGAATGCGATGATAAAGAGCATAACTGCTTTGGCTTTGCCAGTTGCCTGTTTTACCAATTTTACCCTGTAACCCCACTCTGTTAATAGCGCGCGATGTGTAGTAAAATTCATCTATCGCACTGGCGCCAAAGGGGCTCCATTGCTTAAGACTGCCTTTATTGGTAATTTTCTCTTTCAATAAATCTGATGCAAAATCTAGTTTAAATTGTGATGGCGCAGTGTATGTATACGCTACATTACCAATGTATTGCTCTACAGGCTTGAAATAGAAGCTTCGATCCGTCTGGTAAGTATATTTACCTGAATATATGGGTATATCTGTATGTACAGCACCATCAAAATAATTTCTTCCACCTCCTAAAGTAAACTGATTGCGGTTCCCTAAACGGTAAGTAAGCGTTCCGTCAAGGTTATATTTGCCGATAGATTCATAATAAGTATTGATGCGGGCACCCATTTTTTTGTGTTCTTTCCTCGTTATAACATTAATAACGCCACCCACAGCATCTGTACCATATACCACGCTCATCGGCCCTTGAATAATTTCTACCCTATCTACATTATTCATGTTTATCTGGTTAAGATTGATATTACCGCCTTCCCTACCTATTACCGGCATACCGTCTATCAGTATCTTAACCTTGTTGCCATCCATACCTTGCATTTGTATATTACCTCCCAAAACCGGGTCTTGCCCTACACTTATATTCAGTTGGTTTTTCAATGCTTCGTCCAGCGCTACAGCACCCCTTGCCTGTATTAGCGAGCGCGGTATCACCCTATATGATGACAATGCATTTTTTAATTTTACAGGCTGGCTCACGCCCGTTACTACTACTTCATCCAACGAACTGAATTTTTTCGTCAGTGTAATGGTAGGGGTTGCATTTACAGGCGGTGCAAGAAATTCTTTAGAGTATTTCTCATATCCCTGAAGCGCTATTTCCACCCTGCACGGATACTTTTCAAGACTCACTTCGGCAATACCGTTTACATCTGTTTGTACAGTATTTTGAATAGCATTATTCGGCAATTCATATACATTCACATACGCCAACTCTACGGGTTGCCTGCTTTCCTTTTCAAGCACCGTAAAGCGCAGCGTTTGTGCCTGGGCACATACACTCAACAATACTAAAATGGCAACTTGTAAAATACTGCGATACATACTCAAGGTCTT
>CABHOP010000048.1 GCA_902168085.1 uncultured Bacteroides sp. | reverse complement strand
CGGACTTGGACTGGCTATCGTAAAGCAACTGCTATCGCTTTTCGATAGCAGCATAGAGCTAAACAGCGCACCCGGCAAGGGCACCAGTTTTTCATTTCTAATAAACTTTGCTACAGCACCGTCGCTTGCCAAACCTGTTACAGCATCGCCACAGGAAAGGGTAGACCTAAGCCACCTGAGGATACTAGTGGCCGAAGACAATGATGTAAACAGGCTGCTGATAAAAAAGCAAATGGATATGTTGCAGTTGCAACCGGCTATAGTAGAAAACGGCGCGCTGGCTTTTGATGCGCTGATGGCCCATGATTATGATGCCATTTTTATGGACCTGCACATGCCGGTATCAGACGGTTACCAAACTACCAAACAGATACGTGCACTGGCCGATGCAGCCAAGGCCGGTGTACATATAGTAGCCTTTACGGCATCTGTTACCGAACAGGAAAAGATATTTGAGAATGGTTTTGACGATTTCCTGTATAAACCGGTCAATATGAATGACCTGTACGATAAGCTGGAAAAAATAGCACAACGCCATAACACAATGGTATAGTATAAGAAAAGCCGCTACTACAGCGGCTTTTCTTATATAAGTTATTGCATTTATTTAAGCGTTTCTTCTATCAGGTAATGGTTCCTGTCGGCAGCATTTCGCGAAATCAGCTCGCCAAGAAAACCTGCCAGGAAGAATTGTGTGCCTATCACCATGGCAGTCATAGCCAGGTAGAAGCTCACCTTACTGGTAAGGCCAAAGTCTACACCGCCCATAATGCGGCCTATCAGCAGGTATATAGTAGCAACGAAACCCAACAGGAAGGTAAGGGTACCCAATAGCCCGAAGAAGTGCATGGGTTTTTTGCCAAAACGGCTGATGAATTGTATCGACAACAAATCGAGAAAGCCATTGATAAAGCGCTCCCATCCAAATTTTGACACACCGTATTTACGTGCGCGGTGCACTACTACTTTCTCACCTATTTTGCGGAAGCCGGCAGCCTTTGCCAGTACGGGTATGAAACGGTGCATTTCGCCATATACCTCTATGCTCTTTACCACTTTTCGGTTATATGATTTCAGGCCGCAGTTCATATCGTGCAGCTTGATGCCCGATATCCAGCGATTAACACCATTATATAACTTGGAAGGCAGGTTTTTGGTCAGTGCATTATCGTGGCGCACTTTCTTCCAGCCACTCACCAGGTCGAAACCCTCTACCGCTATCATGCGGTACAGTTCCGGTATTTCATCGGGGCTGTCCTGCAGGTCGGCATCCATGGTGATGACCACATTGCCTTTGGCTGCTTTAAAGCCTTCATTCAGCGCGGCGCTTTTACCATAGTTGCGCTGAAATTTGATGCCCCTTACAGTGGTATATTCTTCCGAAAGTTGTTTTACTACATTCCAGCTGCTATCGGTACTTCCGTCATCTACCATTATTACCTCGTGCGCATAGCCATGCTCGGCACACACACGTTCTATCCAGTCCACCAGTTCCGGCAGCGATTCTTCTTCGTTGTATAACGGTACGACTATGGATATATCTACGGGCATATATGCTATTGTGTTGTGACAGAGCTGTTTCTGCTAATGACAAGGGCAAAAATAAATCCTAAAAAGCTATATTGGATAACCTGTTTCATCAGTAACAGGAACAATCCACCAATATTTAACGTTTCCTTCTTTTCCAGCGCCAAATCCTTTTTCAGCTCTTCTATTTTAGTAGCGGCATTGGGCGTATTCTTCAATCCATCGGCACGGCCTGCGTAAATGCGGTCTATCATAGTGGTATCTATAACGCGCATATACAACTGGTCGAAAACAAAATTGACGCTGACAATAATAAGTATAGCAATAAAAGCTGCCTGGAAAGCCTCTTTAATACTGATGATGCCACCAAAGGTTTTTTTCTGCAATTGAATGGTGTATACCAGTAACCCCATACCCAACAGGAACGATACGCTGACAATAGCCATACTCGCGGCCCAGTTTTCGAGGAACCATTTGTACTGGATAGTGCTGAATATGACTTTGATAACAGCGATGAGGATACCCATTTTTACAGGTATCGCAAATTTGTTCCGCTTCACTTCAATAGATGCTTCCAATCTTCTGCCTTATTTATAAATGATCGTGTACCTGCGGGCGCGGGTTTTTCTTAGCTATGGCAGCTGCTATCAGTGAGAAGATAGTGCCGAAGAACACCAGGCCGAAGATGATACCCATAGCCATAAACAGGCCCAGGTATTTTTCGGTCATATCCATGCTTTGCTGTATTTGCTCTTCGCTCAGGCCACGGCTTTCCATGCTTTCTATAGCCATTTCTATAGACTTTTCGCGCATCTCGGGAAATATGGCCAATGATATAAAGCTCCACACTAACACAATAGCGGTGATGATCAATGTAGCCTTAAAGCCGCTGGCAAATGCATTGCCAAATGTAATATCCGCCTCATTGGCTTTAGAGTAGGCCTGTGCATTTAATATAATACCGGCCAGGAAAGGTATATAGCTGAGCCACTGTGCCCATTGTTCAAATGAAAGGCCTGCTACATACAATATCAATCCTAAAACTACCATTGCGAGGCCGGTAAGGCCACCGTACATCAGGTGTGTTTGTGTTTTTTTCATAGCTCTATTTGTTTAGATGAATGTGACGATTGTTGATAATGCCTATCACTTTTCCATTCAGCTCTTTACCTATAAAAGGGTTATTGCGTGCAGCCGACTGCATATTTTCCAGCTCCCATTTCCCTGCAGTGGTAAATAATGTGATATCTGCCACAGCACCCGCATCTATATGAGTCGTTCCGAGGCCGAAAATATCACGCCCTGCGGCAAGTGCAGCCGTCAGCCTGTCGGGGTTGATGGCCTGCAAAGCTATGTTGAAAGCCACCTCCTGTATATTCATACCATCGGAAGCGTATTCAAATTCTTTGGTTTTGGCATCCCACTCCTGCGGGCGGTGATGGCTGGTAATGGCATCTATGGTGCCATCCAGCACACCTGCTACCAGCGCCAGCCTGTCGGCCTCGCTGCGCAGTGGTGGCATTACCTTATACATGCTGCTGTAGGTTTCCAGCGCTTCGTCGTTCAGCACCAGGTGGTAAGGTGTTACCGAACAGGTTATGTTCAGCCCCTCTGCTTTGGCAGCGCGTATCATATCTACACCCGTAGCTGTAGAGATACCGGTAACGTGCAGCCGGGAGCCGGTATAGCGCAGCAATTCAATATCGCGGTGCAGTAGTATGGTTTCTGCCAGTGCCGGTATGCCCGGCATACCCAGCTTGGTAGATATAAAGCTTTCGTGCATCAGCCCGCCTGCCGATAAGGAGGCATCCGCAGGTATTTGTATAATGGTACCATCAAAGGCTTTTACATATTCCAGTGCTTTCAGCATCAGTTGTGCATTCTGCACGGGCTTCCAGCCATCAGTAAAGGCTACGGCACCATGGCTATGCATATCCAGCATCTCGGCCAGGTTCTTGCCTTCTACATCTTGCGATACAGCGCCCAGCGGATGCAGGCTTACGGCATTTCCTTTTGCTTTTTGCTGCACAAATTCCACTACCGATTTGGTACTGATGGCAGGCTTTGTATTGGGTGCCAGCAATACATGGGTAAAGCCACCCGCCGCGGCAGCCTTCAGGCCGGTAGCTATGGTTTCTTTATGTTCATAGCCTGGTTCATTGTAGTCTGCTATAATATCTACCCATCCCGGTGATACGCATAAACCTTCCGAGTCTATTACCTGGTCGGCCTTAACGTTCAGCGAAGCGGCTATATCTTTAATAATGCCATCTTCAATTAAAATATCAACTACTTTATCGTGAAAACCGGATCGTTTATCGCAGACCCTTGCCTGGTGGATGAGTACTTGCATATGATGCTATTGTGCGATGCCGGAGTCGGCCGGGCGGCCTTCCATGGTTTTTTTGCGAAAACCACCTGCCAGTACAAATGTTTCGGCAGCCAGCATTAACACGGCTAAAATAGCACAAACTTTCCAAAGCGGAAAACTGCCAAGCGTACCGCCGCTTTTGGCAGCGGCCAGGGCGCCGGTTTCCAGCCATTTTATGTCATTGCCGCTCCACTGGCTTTTCAGTTGTGCGGGTGCCCATGTTTGTAATACAGATTCACTGCGGTCGGTATTCAGGGCTATAGTGGTGCTATCGCTGCCCGCAGCATATAGGGTGTAAAAACCCGGCTGCTGCACTGCCCTGTCAGCAAATATCTCTACCCCCGTGCCTGCCGGGCGCTGTGGTGGTATGGCATCTACACCGTGGCCATACAGGTGTATCATATTACGCTCACTGCCCTGCATGGGTACAAATGCCGGCTGGTCTTTACCCAGCGTAAGCGCATAGATACCCGAACCGCCCGACTGCATGGCCATCTGGTACAGGAAAGGCACAAAGAAATAACTGCTGGTAAAGCTACCGGCCTGTAGGTCGGCAGCAGTGGTGCTGAGGTAAAACTGCCCGCGTGCAGGTGTATATTTTGCCAAAAACGGGTCGCCGCTGCGGAAGCTGAATACCGACTGCTCATTGGCAGAAAGACCCGCCTGTATTATGTAATGCCAGTTGGCCACCGGTAGCTGCACATTGTCCGGTATCCGTTCAAACATGTTCTTTACCAGGTCGCTGCCCTGCTGCAGGGTGGCAGCAGCCTGTGCCGATGTATCGATACCGGTTACCTGTATATCACCTATTTGTTTCAGGCCTGGGTTCAGGGCATTCATATCTGCACTCCTGGCGGGGAACATGCATACCGTACCACCTTTTTCCAGCACCGCAGCCACAGCTTTACCATAGGCATCATCAAAATTGGTAATGCCATTCAGTATGACGAGGTTGTATTTATTGGCATCTATAGTTCCCGAAAAGCTGCTTTGCTCCAGGTTGAAACCATTGTAGGCCCTGAAAGCCGCCTGTATATACGGGTTGGCTTGCCCTTCATTCAGCACCAGTACCGAAAGCGCCGGCACACTGCGCGCCGCTATGCGGAAGGTATCATCAAAACGCACGGCCGCGTCGTTTACCGTCAGCGCTATTTGCTGCCAGCCGGTACTATAGGTTTCAAAAGTGAGTGTATCTACCCGCTCATTACCATCAGCAAAATGGAGGGTAGCCGCAGTTTTCACCTGCCCGTTGATGGCTAACTGAAGCACCGGTGCTTCTTTGCTCAGCTTTCCTTCTGCCCGGCTATGCACGATAAGCCTGTTTTGCTGCCCGGTTTGCAGCACAGGTGCATCCAGGTAGGCGGTATCAATATATACATTGGCAGCAGCCTCATTCTGGACAGGCAAGCCATAAAATCGTATGTTCTTCAATAGTGCGGCATCTGCCTTTGCAGGAAAAGCACTGCGCTGAAAGTCGGAATAATAATATACATCCGCCCCTGTTACCACCTCGCTCTGCATGATGCTTTGTATGGTGGCCAGTGTTTTGGCAGCAGGTTTGGTATGGGCAGATAATTGCAGGTTGTTCAGTTCGGCCAGTATCTTATCCGCTGGCAGCGGCTGGTAGCTGATGGGCTTATCATTGGTCAGCAGCAGGAAGCGGGTGCCCGGCATGGCCTGCTGCACTTGGTTGCGGGCCGCATCGCGTGCTTTTTCAAACAGGTTACGCGCGCCATCCTTTACACCCATACTGCCCGAATTGTCTATATATATTACCTGTAGGCGGTTGCCACTTTCTTTCTTGCCATCATTAAAAAATGGCTGGGCAAAAGCCAGTATCAGCAGGCCCAGGAACAGCAGGCGCAAAGCCAGCAGCCATTTATACTTCAGCTGCGACTGTTTTTGAGATTTCAGCTGTATGCTCTTCAGGAAACGGGTATGCGGGAACAATACGGTCTTGTACCTGCGCAGGTTGAACAAGTGGATAAGTACCGGTATGGCAAGTGACAGCCCCGCAATAAGGAATAAAGGATACAGAAAACTCACGTATCAAATATAAGGTTAATGAGCTGATTAGCAGGTGTGGTAATTAGCTAAGGAAATGGTAAAAAGCCAAATAATAATTTGCCGGGCCTACCGTTTCCATTATATGCCAACCGACACCGAAGCGGGCCCAATAAGGACTCTATTGAAATATATAGGTTTTATCCCATTATTTGTTTTTATACACGATGTTTATTTTTTGGTGCCTGGCATTGTAAAATATGGGCGTTTCCCCGTTTATGGCAAAGACCCTGACCCTTCATCGCTGAATGAATCTTATGATACTTTCTTCGGGATTGCAGGAATTATTGGTGGTGCACTATCTATTATCATTATACAGTTTGCCGTATTGATGACCTTAATATGTAATTATCCGTAGGGTCAGAATAACCCGTGTAGAATTTTTCAGCCTTGGCAGCGGTTTCTTTGTATTGGTGTGGCATATATATTTCAGGTTTTGCCTGCCGGCAGCTTTTTCATGGGTGATGGATTAATACTTGTATGGCTGATTAGCAGGTGAGGTAATTAGCTAATGAAATGATAAAGTCCATGCGGTTTCCATTTATTTCCATTTTAAACCCACAGGTATCTTTAACTCCCCATTATTATATATATCTACATACAGTGTAATGGTGTCACTTTTACTTTCTGAAACAAGTATATAGGAATCCAGCATCACACCCGCAGGTTTTCCATTCTTAATATTCCGCATGCCCACTTCTTCCATTTCCTTCTGGGTGTACTTAGGATTGAATATAGAACTCCGACTCAGTACATCATAAAACTCACCTTTTGAATTATACAAACCGAAAAAAAATTTTTCTGTATTTCGGATGCTGTTTACCGGGTCACCCTTCTTTAGCAAAAGTGGCTTTAATGCAGTATACCCATAAGTGCTATCTGTACTGCTTTCCAGTTTTTTGAACTTTTGGGCATTTGCCAGGATGGGTAACATCAATAAGGATACAAGAATATGTAGCTTCATGTTCATAGGCTTTGAGAAACAAAATAAAAATACATAGAAATATCACAGCTAAATAATGCAATACACCTACACAGGGGGTTTTTGTATATTTTTGCAGCCTTATGTTAACAGGCAACGAGATACGTCAGCAATTCCTCGATTTCTTCCGCAGCAAAGGCCATGCTATTGTGCCTTCTGCCCCTATAGTTGTAAAGAACGACCCCACCCTGCTGTTTACAAACGCGGGTATGAACCAGTTCAAAGATTATTTCCTGGGCAATAAACAAGCACCCAACCCCCGCGTGGCCGATACGCAGAAATGCCTGCGCGTAAGCGGTAAGCACAACGACCTGGAAGAAGTAGGTGTAGATACCTACCACCATACCATGTTCGAAATGCTGGGCAACTGGAGCTTTGGCGACTATTTTAAAAAAGAAGCCATCGAGTGGAGCTGGGAACTGCTGACCGATGTATATAAGATACCCAAGGACAGGCTGTACGTTACCGTATTCGAAGGTGATGCGAAGGAAAACCTGCCGATGGATGAAGAGGCTTTCAACTACTGGAAACAATACATAGCTGAAGACCGCATACTGATGGGCAATAAGAAGGATAACTTCTGGGAGATGGGCGATACCGGTCCTTGTGGCCCGTGCAGCGAGATACATGTGGATTGCCGTACCGATGAAGAGCGCAATGCAGTAGATGGTAAAACATTGGTAAATGCCGATCACCCGCAGGTGATAGAGATATGGAACAACGTATTCATGCAGTTCAACCGCCTGAAAGACGGCAGCCTGCAAAACCTGCCTGCTATGCACGTTGACACGGGTATGGGGCTGGAACGCTTGGTACGTGTGCTGCAAGGTAAGCAGAGCAACTATGATAGCGACCTATTTACCGGTACTATAGCAGAGATAGAAAGATTGACCGGAATTAAATATGATAAAAATGCTGTTTATACATCTGACAATCTCGCTATAGATTTTATAAATTGGAAAAGAGCGGTTTCATTTCGAGTTTTATCTGACCATATACGAGCTATATGTTTTACAATAGCGGATGGTCAATTACCTTCAAATACTGGTGCCGGATATGTTGTTCGACGGATCCTTAGAAGAGCAGTAAGGCACTACTATTCATGGTTCGACTATAAAAAACCATTATTGGTACAATTAGTTCCTGTTTTGGCAAAGCAATTTGAGAATGTTTTCCCTGAATTGTTAAATCAATCAGATTTTGTTCAAAAAGTTATAAAGGAGGAAGAAGAAGCATTTCTAAGAACGATTGATAAAGGATTGAAGTTATTCGCTCAGTACTTGGACAAAAAAATCATTGAAAAAAATCATTCAGCTTTCCTGAAACTAAATTCCCCAATGATTGAAAGTATCGTTGATGGGAAATTTGCTTTTGAATTATATGATACTTATGGATTCCCATTAGATCTTACCGAGTTAATCGCTGCAGAGAATAATTTCTCAGTTGATATTGAAGGTTTTAATAATTGCATGCAGCAGCAGAAAAGCCGCAGCCGCGCTGCTACAGCGCTGGATACCGAAGACTGGGTGATACTGGCTGAAGGCAGCACCAAGTTTGTAGGGTACGATAGCATGGAAGCACAGGCACAGGTGCTGAAATACCGTAAGGTGAAAGCAAAAGGTAAAGAGTCTTACCAACTGGTGCTGGATAAAACACCTTTCTATGCGGAAAGTGGCGGCCAGGTAGGCGATCGTGGCGAACTGCTGTGGGAGAATGAGAAGATAACCATCATAGATACCAAGAAAGAAAACGACCTTATCATACACTTTACCGAAACACTGCCTGAAAGTTTCGATGGTCCGATGCTGGCAGCAGTAGATGTAAGCAAGCGCCGCGAAACCACCATACACCACAGTGCTACGCACCTGCTGCACGCTGCACTGCGTAGTGTGCTGGGCACGCATGTGGCCCAAAAAGGTTCGCTGGTAAATGAAGAGCACCTGCGTTTCGACTTCTCTCACTTTGCTAAAGTGACCGATGAAGAGATAGCCAAAATAGAAACACTGGTAAACGAAAAAATACGCGAAAACATCCCCGTTGTTATTAAAGAAATGGCAAAGGACGATGCGGTGAAAATGGGTGCCATGGCCTTGTTTGGCGAAAAGTATGGTGATACCGTACGCGTGGTGGTGATGGACCCCGGCTATTCTATAGAGCTGTGTGGTGGTACGCACGTAGGCCATACAGGTGAGCTTGGTTTCTTTAAGCTAAAGCATGAAAGTGCGGTAGCTGCCGGTGTGCGCCGTATAGAAGCCGTGAGCGGTGCTGCTGCGGAAGCTTATGTAAACGAGCACCTGCATACGCTTAGCAATATTGCTGCTGCGCTGAAGAACCCGAAAGACATCATCAAGGCGATAGAAAAACTGCAGGAAGAAAAAGCACAATTGGAAAAAACGGTAGAAAGCCTGGAAGCCCGCCAACTGGTTGGCATCCGCAACGAAGTGCTGACCAAAGATGAGATCATCAACCAGGTTAGCTTCATTGGCGATATTGTAAATGTATCATCTGCCGATGCACTGAAAAAGCTGTGCCTCGATGTAAAACATCACCTGAACGACCATGTGGTAGTGTTGTGTAGCAATATAGACGGCAAACCATTTGTAGCCGTAGGCGTAGCCGATAGCGTAGTAGCTGCCAAGGGGCTGGATGCGGGAAAGATCATCAAAGAACACATTGCCCCGTTGATAAAAGGCGGCGGCGGCGGACAGAAAACGCTGGCCACAGCAGGCGGACAGGATGTAAGCGCCTTGCAGGCGGTGATAGAAAAAGTGAAAGGGCTATTGTAATAATGTATCGCATTATTACAATATTATCCTTTTGTTTTTTGACATCATGCGGTTATTCTGTAGTTAAGCAAACATCTACTGACGGTCATGTCTTTCGCGAACGATTTTACAATAACTCCGAAAGACATGACCGTTATTTTAATTCGAGAATGTTCAATGCCTGGTATAGTTACCATCTATACGAACCTGCAAATTCGCTTGTATTGTTGAATGACTCGACAGCAACATCTGATTCAATTATTTTTCAAATCACATCTTCGGATTATAGAGATTTATTTCTAAAAGGAATTATATCCGGTAGTGTTTTTGATAGTATTACAGGTAATTTAACGTCACTTGAAATGATAGACGTTGAAACTGGCAAAGTAATCCCTCCACAAAAAAACTATTTTTTTTATATCTGGGATTTGAAATTGCTGAACCAATTTAAGCTATCCAAAAATAGAGCCCGCTTTAGATTTGAAACTAATCTTTATACTTACTTTATTGAAATAGAAAGTAAGTACTCAAAACAGGATACATCTATAACGCAGTTTATAAGAAATTCGAGATTGGTATTTATACATAAATGCTGCGGTAAGATTTAAAACGCTAAGCACCTTCATCGGGATGTTTTTTTATTTCTGTTACATTTCTTAAATTTATTATACATCCACTATCCGTCATGATACGTATAACCATCCTGCTTTGCATACTATTTTCCCTGCCCATCGCCGCCATTGCACAGGATGCACAATGGCAATCGGTAACGATAGATGCTAAATGCAATGTATATTATTACAACCTGATGCAATCGCATGCCAATACGCCCGGTGGTGCCGGCCTGCCGCCTGCAGAAATAGATGTACGTGGCCTGAAGCAGATACGTATTACC
>CABHOP010000047.1 GCA_902168085.1 uncultured Bacteroides sp. | reverse complement strand
TGATAAGCATTGGATAATGCTCCAGAAAATCAATATATCGTGTAGCGGCATCTTGAGAGATGACGGGCCCTTTTCGTGATTTCTGGTACATGCATATTTGCACCATCTTGTTCTTTATGTTGTCCCAACCCGCAATTGATTGAGAAAAATCATCCCAGTCTCTTTTTGAGAATACCATCAGTTTACAGGCGGTACACGCTTGCAAAGATTCTGAAGAAGATGTGTTAGCTTCAAAATTGACATAGTCAACAACAATGCTGTTTTCGCTAATAAAGCAACGTGTAATGTCGTCTCCCAAGCTATTGTGATAATAACCACGAATAACACCTTCGACGATAAAACCAACCTGTTTGGGTATTCGTCCTGCCGTTGAAAAATGTTCGCCCTTACGAAGGTTCAATTCGGTAGCCTTGCTTGTAATATGCTCAACCGCGGATACATTCAAACTTCCAAACTGCGATATATAACTGATTAACTCTTTCATAATGCCAATTTGCCCAAGTCAATTATACGAAGCAAAAGTGTTTTATATTGTTGCATATTCGCCGCATCTGCTTTTTTTTAAGCTAAAGCCCAAGCGGGTACTTTTGATAATTCAATTTTTAGTTACGGCAATCCTTACATATACCTATCAGAACACAATTAAGACGATCAACATTGTAACCCCTCGGCACCTTAAACTCTACCAATGCGGGAAGACACTCTATTGTTTGGCAATTGGTGCAACGAAAATGAAAGTGATTGTCCGGAGGTAGTTTGTTTTTCTCTGCGCCCATATCCTCACATTTTCTGCAAACGGCGAAATATTGTTTCCCGTCGTCACTGGTAACTCTATGTACAATGCCATCTTCACAGAAGCGATTGAGTATTCTATAAATCGTTGCGCGGTCAATCTCGCCATTTAATTGCTTTTCAACTGCATCATGGCTCAATGCTTTGCTTGTACTTGTCAATATTTCCATGACTGCATTCTTTGAGATCGTATTCCTTCTTTTCATGCTATCTGACATAATATTGTATTATTTATTGCGATTTAGTCGCAATAATATAAAAAAACCATAGGTTTGCCAAAAGTTTTCCAGGCTAGCTGCGGGACCTTTATTGACCGAAAAGAAGATAGACTACATGGAAACCTGTTAGGATGTGATTTGATATAAACAACCAGATAAATAGTTGAGTTATGATTGAAATATTTAAAACGAATGTTCAGGATCAGGTACAGGCGAACCTTATACGAGAAACTTTACTAACGGCGCTACCGAACGCACACATCTGTTTTGATCTTGAAGATAAAGACAGCATATTGCGTATTGAAGCTGCTGTTGTTGACCCGGCGCAAATAGTTTCGCTGGTGAATGCCACCGGTACCTTGTGTAAACTCATTCCCGATAAAATTTGTCCGTCGCCATCAATATCAGTTAAGGACATAGAAAATTTTTGGGAAACCAGCTTTGAAAAGAACCAGGCTATGTGGGGATTTCAACCTGCCTTATCAGCAAGCATCGTAAAAGATTTGTTTCAGCAGCAGGGTATTAAAGACATATTGATACCGGGCATCGGTTACGGTAGGAATGCTTCAGTATTCATCGATAGTGGTATATCTGTTACTGGTATAGAAATATCAAAAACGGCCATTGATATAGCTGACCAATATTTCACCCCGCCCTTGAAGATCTTTTATGGTTCTGTCACTGAGATGCCATTTGACAACACCGTTTATGAGGGGATTTTTTTTACGGACTGCTGTATCTTTTAGATGAAGCTCAACGAAAGAAAGTACTGAATGATTGTTATAATCAATTGAAGCCCGGTGGATGGATGGTTTTTACCGTGATATCTAAAAATTCACCTAATTATGGAATGGGCAAAAAAGTTGGTGAGAATACCTTTGAGATCGACAAAGGAGGGCAACTATTTTTCTATGATCATCAGTCCGTACAACAGGAGTTCGGGGCATATGGTGTTGCTGATATTATCGAAATAGAAGAGCCTAACAGCCGGGTGGCTACTGCCCCTGGCTTCAAATTCTTCCTGGTGAAATGTCATAAGCCTGTTGAGCATTAGGGCGCTAGTTGGTAGATCATTATGGACAGGTGACAAGCAAGTACTTAATGGATACAATGAAGACTAAATGAGAAAGCCGCTGAAATTTCAGCGGCTTTCTCTGTGACCCTCTTTACTAAAGGGCCGATTATGATCCTATCTGCATGGCTTCCTTTCAAACTGACCAAGATCAACTGATGTGCTGAAGTGCATCAGTTGATATTACGGTGACACAAACCACCTTTGTTGAAACTTGCCAACGAAAGTAAGTCTAATCAAAAAAACGAAAAAAATGGAACAACCAACACAAGGGTATGCAATGCCGCGAATTGGCGATAAAGCACCCGAATTTAAAGCGGTGACCACTCAAGGGGACATAAATTTTCCCGGAGATTACGAGGGCAAATGGGTTATCTTATTCAGCCATCCGGCAGATTTTACCCCGGTTTGTACATCAGAATTTATGACGTTTGCAAAAATGGAAACTGAATTCAATGCACTAAACTGCAAGCTGGTCGGCCTGTCTGTTGATGGATTGTATAGTCATATTGCCTGGTTAAGGACTATCAAAGAAATGATAGAGTTTAAAGGCATGAAGAATATTGAGGTGAATTTCCCTTTAATTGAGGATATCACAATGGATGTGGCAAAGAAGTATGGCATGATTCAGCCCGGCGAGAGTTCAACCAAGGCTGTACGGGCAGTCTTTTTTATTGACCCTAAGGGTATCATCAGGGCCATGATTTATTACCCGCTTTCCACCGGCAGAAACTTCAGCGAGATCAAAAGAGCACTGATAGCGATGCAGACTGCTGATAAACACAGTATAGCCACCCCTGCGGATTGGCAACCGGGGGATGACGTAATAGTACCGACTGCAGGTTCTTGTGGGGTAGCAAAAGAGCGCATGGAGAACAGGGACGGTATAACATGCCACGATTGGTTTTTCTGTACCAAACCGCTGGCTGCAGAGCAAATATGATTGCAATGTTCGCAATCATCAGTGTATGACCGGGATGGCGCTGTAGCCAATCCCGGTCATATAGTTTGAACTAATGCGGCAAACGATCTCTGAAATATCCGTAAACCCAGGTGCCTGCTACGGCGCTCAGGATAGTAACGATAACAGCCAAGGCACCGGTGCCAACCTGGGCAAATAATGGCCCGGGACAGGCCCCCGTCATAGCCCAGCCCAAACCAAATAGCAGCCCGCCATAAATCTGCCCTTTATTGAACTTCTTAGGGTGAAATTCAATCTGTTCGCCGTAAATTGTTTTTAGTTTGTACCGTTTAATAAGCCATACGGACAATACCCCAACTGCTACCGCACTGCCTATAACGCCAAACATATGAAAGCTTTGCAGGCGGAACATCTCCTGTATCCTGAACCAGGATATGACTTCTGCTTTTACAAAGACAATACCGAAAAGTATGCCGACTATGATGTATTTTATGTTATGATACCATTTATGCGTTAGGTGTGATTCATTGATACACATAGTATCCAGCGCCCTTACTTCATGGTCGGTATCAAAGCTTGAAATGGTTGTCTTATTCTCAGTCATAGAAATTGCTTTAAAGGGTCATAATAAAGGGTAAGATAAAATTGGCCATTATAAAGCCGCCTACCATGAAGCTTATGGTGGCTACAAGAGAAGGCCATTGCAGGTTTGATAACCCCATTATGGAATGGCCGGAAGTGCAGCCGCCTGCGTAGCGGGTGCCAAAACCTACAATGAACCCACCAACGACCATTATCAAGAAACCTCTGCCTGTAAAAAGGCTTTGAAATGAGAATAATTCTGTGGGCACCAGTGATTCGTAGTTAGTAATTCCATAACCTGCCAGTTCTTCGGCAAGTTTTGGATGCAGCTCTATTGCTGATGGGTTCTGTAGCCACGATGCTGCTATTGCACCGCCGATGATAATACCTAAAACAAATAGCAGGTTCCATATTTCTTTCTTCCAGTCATATTTAAAAAAGGGAACTTTTGCGGGAACACATGCAGCACAGATATGCCGCAAATTCGCCGATATCCCAAAATGCTTATTGCCAAGCAGCAACAGCGCCGGTACGGTTAGTCCTATTAATGGGCCGGCAATATACCAGGGCCAGGGTTGCTTAATTATTTCCAACATTACGTATTGCTTATTTGTTTTTTGAGTTAATAGAATATCTAAAATTGACGAAAAAATTATTTTCAGTTATTGTTGTTTCCGTTATTACCGGCAACTTGTTTATGTGCATATAGCCTATCTCCACAGATGCTTTTGACATTTTAAATTCAAGACCGCCACCAGTGCGCTGATGGTCAAAGAAATGCTGCTTTTTAACACCTGCGGCATTCAGCAATACTTCATAAAACAATCTCGATGTAAGAATCGTGTTTATTCTATACTCGAGCCCGAGTTTGTTTCTTAAGCGCAGTATATTATCTGCATGGTCAAACACCCGGTACTCAAGCATTGTCTTATCAGTTGCATACAGGTTGCCAATCACAGGTTGCCGGAACGTTGCCGAAACACTGGCCCGATATTCATGAACAGGTGGGTTACGATTGTCAGCGGAATCTGTTATCCTTTTGTACAATGTATAATAAGCAAATGGAGACACCCCGAGTTGCATCGTCTTGCTGTGCTTATAATATATCCAATGACGGTATGAATAAAGCAACTTTTCCCGCAATGGGTTCGTATTATGCAACCCATTTTGCCAGCGACCTTGCAACTCGGCATCTGTCTGCCATTTACTGTTCAAGATTAAACTACCGGTCACCCTGAGCCATCCGTCTGTATATGCGTTCGCCTGAAAACCAGTGGACATAACGACAAACAGCAGTGTAAGTGTAAGCTTAATCTTGCCCATTCATTAATTAGCAACTGTTGTTTTGAAGCTCGTCCAGCCTCCACCATTATATGCATCCAGGCCGGCGTTCTTCAGGATATTTGTAGCAACGCCGCTCCTTGCCCCGGAACGACAAACCAATATGACGGGCTTTTGCTTCTGGCGCAAGTTTTCCACTTTCCCTGATATAGTATCAAGTGGTATGTTTACTGCGCCGTCGAAATGCCCGGCACGGAACTCATCTGTGCTGCGAACGTCAATTACCATAGCGCCGTTTTGATAGATCGCTTTAATGTTCTGTTTCGGCTTCCCGAATAAATTTCTGATGTTAAACATATCTGGTGTGTTTTTTTTGTTTTACAGTAGTGTGGTGGGACATACATAGTCCGTTAATTTGAACAGCCCGGCCTCTTTAATTACCTTGAACCCACCTTTTACGTCTATAAGATTATTGTAACCGCGTGCCTTCAGTATTGATGCGAAGATCATTGACCGGTAGCCACCTGCGCAGTGTACATAGTAGGTCTTATCTTTTTCAAGCGCTTGCATGTTTTCGTTAATGTTGTCCAGCGGTACGTTCATTACATCTACAATATGCTCGCTATAGTATTCAGAGGCTTTCCGTACATCTACGATTGCTACCGGTTGTGCTTTTTGGCGCTGGTGTAATTCCTCTGCGCTGATAGATTCGATAACATCAACATCTTTCCCTGCACTACGCCATGAATCAAAACCACCGTTGAGGTAGCCAATGCTATAATCATATCCTACCCGCGATAGCCTTGTCACTACTTCTTCCTCTCTGCCCGGCTCAGCTACTATAAGTATTTGCTGCCTGATATCGGGTATAAGTGCCCCTATCCACGGTGCGAAATTGCCGTCTATACCTATGTTGATAGAATTTGGGATGAATCCCTTTGCAAATGTTTGCGCATCGCGGGTATCCAATACCAATGCGCCGGTTTCATTAGCAGCTGCCTCAAATGCTTCAGGAGACAATGCCTGCAGCCCCCGCTTTAAAATCTCATCTATGCTTTCATAACCTTGTTTATTCATAGCTACATTCAGAGGGAAATATGCAGGCGGAGGTAAAAGGCCGGTTGTCACTTCCTTTATAAACTCTTCCTTGGTCATGTTAGCACGCAGCGCATAGTTGTTTTTCTTCTGGTTGCCTATCGTGTCTGTTGTTTCCTTACTCATATTTTTGCCGCATGCACTGCCTGCGCCATGCGCCGGATAAACGATAACATCATCCGGAAGCGTCATCAGCTTTTCCCGGAGTGAATCGAATAGAACGCTGGCCAACTGCTCTTGTGATATGCCACCTTTTTGTGCCAGGTCGGGCCTGCCAACATCACCAATAAAAAGCGTATCGCCAGAAAAAAGCGCCGTTTCTTTGCCGTCTTTATCAATAAGCAGATAGCAGGTGCTTTCCATCGTATGTCCCGGGGTGTGCAATACCTTAATGGTAACATCACCCAATTTGAACTCCTGGTTGTCTTCGGCTATTATGGCATCAAATTCGGGTTTCGCCATAGGGCCATAAATAATCGGCGCACCTGTCTTCTGCGATAAATCGATGTGTCCTGAAACAAAATCGGCATGAAAATGCGTTTCAAAAACGTACTTGATAGACGCATTATCTTTATCCGCTTTTTCGATGTAAGGCGCTACTTCCCTTAGCGGGTCTATGATGGCAGCTTCGCCTTTGCTTTCAATATAATAGGCACCTTGTGCAAGGCATCCTGTATAGATCTGTTCTACTTTCATAATCTGTTTTTTTATTGATGTAAAATTCAGTTATCGTTCTTTATCCATCAGTGACCTGGGTCACATCTGTTAGTGTAAAAAGATTTCCTTGATTAGGATATAGACGGCCATTATGAATACGAACCAGCCAAACCCTGTTTTTAATCGTTTCCCGTCTATCCGGTTGCTTAACCATCCACCTACTAAAATGCCTGCGATGGCAATAGAGGTCAGTATCAAAAGGAATATCCAGTCGGGCGATACATTTCCCACATCCCCCGCAAAGCCAAAAAGTGAATTAAGTGCAATAATGAGCAGGGAAGTGCCTACAGCTTCCTTCATAGGCATTTTGAATAACAATACCAGTACCGGTATCAGCAGGAAGCCACCTCCGGCACCCAGCAGCCCTGTAACCAATCCTACGCCGATACCAGCGAACAACAGGTTTGCCAGAAAGCGGGTTTTGCTTTTAGGGGTTGATGTTTGCAAAGCGGTATTGCCGGGCCGTATCATTGATATAGATGCCAAAAGCATTAAAAAGGCAAACAGCGTCATTGTGGCAAATGATTTGGTAACTTCAAAGCCATCCACTTTGAAAAGCACCTGGGGTATAGCAGGTAAAAGGAATTGCCGCGCAATGAAAACGGTAGCGATGGAAGGGATGCCAAATAGTAGGGCAGTGCGTATGCTGACCAACCCTTTCCGGTAATTCCTGAAGGCGCCAACAAGGCTTGTTGTGCCTATTATAAATAGCGAATATGACGTGGCAAGGGTAACATCAACGCCAAACAAATAAACAAGTACCGGTACTGTTAATATAGAACCCCCACCGCCAATTAATCCCAACGATATGCCTATCAGGATGGCAGCCAGGTAACCAAGTATTTCCATGCAGCAAAATTCGCATGGCCGTCAGAACAGTACGGTGATTCAGGTCACATTAGCAACTCGGGGTCGATAATTTCCACGCTGTTCCGGTTCAGCTTAACAACACCCCTATCCGAAAGCTTTTTCATAAGCCTGGTAATCACTTCGCGGGATGAGTTCAGTTCGTTAGCTATTTCCGCATGTGTAAGGGGAATAATATTTGACTTGAGTGTTTGCCTGTTTTTTTTCAGATAAAAAACCAGCCGTTCATCCATATTTCTGAATGCAATATGGTCTATCGTAACCAGCAACTCTTCAAACCTTTTACGGTAAGTTTTTAACACAAACTGGTACCAGGGTTTATAACGTGTCATCCACTCATCCATCTTGGCAAGCGGCACCACCAGCACCTCAATATCGCCTACGGCAATAGCAGTTAGTTCGCTGGTATCCTGCGTTGATGAGCATACCATAGAAAGGGCACATGCCTGCCCTGGTTCAATAAAATACATGAAGTATTCATTGCCCTCTTCATCTTCCCTGAATACTTTAACCAGCCCTTCCAGCACTATCATGGTAGAACGGATGTATTGGCCGGTCTTCATCAACAGGGTTCCGTCTTTGAATGTTTTGCGGTTGCTTGCAGCGGCAAGTTCTGCGATGAATGCATCATCAAAAGATGGAAATAAAGATTTTAGTTCTTGTTCTGATACCATTGCAAGTGTTTACGTTTTTTCGAGTTTCCATGCAATTTAAGTGTATGGGGGCAATAAAAAAGAGCCGTAGACAAACTCAGGCGGGAACGGGTCTTGACCGGGATGGTGATAATCGCATTATGCTGAATCTCTTTGGTAGTAATGATTCTCGTCATATTATATCATTAAAATCAACAGGATCTTTATGATTGTGTGCTAAGATTGTGTGCAGAATTTGAAACTCAGTACCATGAATTGATGCAGAAAATTTAATTATATGGAAAACAGGAACTACCCTGCTATTTATCGGATAATGCATTGGGCAATCGCTATTTGCATGCTCTTACTGCTCCTAACCATCTTTCTAAGACTAACCTGGATGAACAAAGATCATGTAGCGGACATCATTCAGAATTATCTTTCCTCTACAGATCAGTCATTATCGCGTGAACAACTTATTGTGCTTGCCAAGCAAATAAGACAACCCATGTGGAAGTGGCACATATACTTAGGTTATACTTTGGTAGGGTTGTATTCTATAAGAATAATCCTTTCCTTTTTCGGTCAAATGAAATTTCCAAACCCGCTTAACAAGCAGCTTCCTCCTAAAGTGAAATTTCAATATTGGGTATATCTGGTGTTCTATACTGGCTTAAGCATATCCCTGATTACCGGGTTGATAATAGAACTTGGCCCCAAAAGTTTGAAAAAGATTACAGAAGAAATACATGTACTTTCAATTTACTACCTGATAGCTTTTATCATTATCCATATAGGAGGTGTTCTATTGGCAGAATTCACCAATCAGCGTGGCATCATATCAAAAATTGTAAGTGGTATAAGCAGCGCTGGTTTAAAAGAAAACAAGAAAGCTTAATGCAGGGTCGGTGCCAATTTTTACAGACGGGCATCTAAAACTTGTGCTGTTGCGGGTTATTGCTCTTGAATAACAGAAAATAAATGACTACTGCTATAGTTATAATAGCCGTAGTAGCAAAAGCGATTGCAGAACCAAAATGAAACCATATTAATCCTGCAATACTGCTGGCAAGCATAGTGCATACACTCTGAAAGCTGGTGAAAGTTCCTATCGCCGTTGCCGTGTCATTTCTATCAGTAATATTTGTTATCCATGCTTTCGCCACTCCTTCGGTCGAAGCTGCATATATCCCGTAGAGAAAGAACAATGCAAAGAAAAAATAAAGATTTTGGGTTAGAGCCATGCCGATATATACCATAGCGAATACCAACAACCCAAAAATGAGGATTTTTTTCAACCCTACACGGTCTGCAAGCACGCCCAGCGGATAAGCTGAAACTGCATAAATAAGGTTGTAGAAAATATATACCCCAATCGTTATGGTATCACTATAACCGGATTCCTTTATTTTCAAAAGCAGGAATACATCAGAGCTATTAAATAATGTAAAAACAAGTAGGCCAATAACCAACTTACGATAAACAACAGGGCTATGTTTCCAATATTTCAAAAAATCGAAAAAGTATGTTTTAACTGGCTTTCCTTGTGGCTTTGCCTTTCTCTCTTTTAAAAGGAATGTAAACACAATCGCTATTAAGCCGGGAAGAAAGGCTACAAAAAATAGCGCCTTATAATTTGCTGGCCAATAATACAAGAATAGTAACGCAGAAAGCGGGCCGATAACTGCGCCCAGTGTATCCAGTGAGCGGTGAAAACCAAACACCGTGCCTTTTGTTTGGAGGGTCGCCTCATCTGATAGCATGGCGTCCCTTGCTCCTGTTCTGATACCTTTGCCTAAGCGGTCTAATGTTCTTGCGGAAAAAATCCATAGCGGGAAGGTAAAAATTGCCATCATCGGCTTGGACAGTGCACTCAAAAAATATCCCCAACGCACAAATGGTAATCTCTTGCCAACATTGTCAGATAAGTTGCCAAAATATCCCTTGCTTATTCCTGCCATAGCTTCCGCAAATCCTTCCAGAACACCAATCAGAACTACAGAAAACCCAATGCTCTTTAAATATATAGGCATGACAGGATATAGCATCTCACTCGCCACGTCTGTGAACAGACTGACAAGCGAGAGTGCCCAAATAGTCCTTGTAATTAGTTTCATTACTGACAATATATTAAAGGATTGGAATAATATTTATTCCACTGTAACTATTATCCAATGAAAATTAATTGTACGGTTCGATGCCCAAAGAGGGTATAACGCTGAAGCCGCTCAAAGAGCGGCGTTACTTTTAGTGAATCTCTTTGGGTGTTTATCGAACCATATTATTGAGGATTTAAGATCGTTAGTCATATAAAAATGGTGTCTAAAGGCTAAATCAAAATCAATAATATCTAATCGACTTATAGTTCCAATTCTTTAGTCATTGCTTTTATAAACCCTTCTTTATCCTTTTTTACATCTTTCAGCATTTTTTTTCTGTCTGCCGGTATAGTAAAATACTTTTCAGCCCATAAGTTTATTTCAATCATTACAGGCAGCAAGTCAATTCCCTTGCGGGTCAGTCGATATAATACTTTTGCTTTGCTATCCGGATGAACTGACTTTTCGATAATCTTATTCTCGTCCAGCGTCTGCAACCTCGATGCAAGAATATTTGTTGCAATGCGTTCCGGGGATTTCAGAAAATCTCCATAGGTACATTCTTTAGCAAACATTAAGTCTCTGATAA
>CABHOP010000046.1 GCA_902168085.1 uncultured Bacteroides sp. | reverse complement strand
AGTACCCCCAGCCAGAGGAATATGTCCATATAAGAAAGTACGGATGCTTGTTTGGTTACACTGAGGTCCAGCATTTTATAGCCTGCACTCAGTGCATTTTCAGGTGTCATACCTTTGGCTATAAAGCATATCGGCCAGTTTAAATTTAAGGATACCGCTTTGGCGGGTACCCGAAAGGTCGCCTGGCCCGCGCATGGCCAGGTCTTTTTCTGCTATGATGAAGCCGTTGGCGGTTTCCACCATTATCTGCATGCGTTCACTGCTTTCCTTCGATATTTTATTACCGGTTAGTAGTATGCAGTAAGACTGCTCGGCTCCACGGCCTACGCGCCCGCGTAGCTGGTGCAGTTGCGAAAGCCCGAAGCGTTCGGCACTTTCTATCAGCATAACCGATGCATTGGGTACGTTTACACCTACTTCTATCACCGTGGTAGCTACTAATATCTGTGCATCGCCGCTTACAAAGCGTTGCATATTGCGTTCCTTCAATGCTGCTTCCTGCCTGCCATGCACCATGGCTATATTATACTTATGTTCCGGGAAGAAAACTTTTACCTGCTCGAAGCCTGCCATCAGGCTTTCATAATCCATCTTTTCAGATTCTTCTATCAGTGGATATACAATATATGCCTGTCGTCCTTTATCTACTTCGCTGCGGATGAAATCCATCACATTGGCACGGCGCATTTCATTGCGGTGCACGGTCTTTATTTCCTGTCTGCCCGGCGGTAGCTCATCTATTACAGATACATCTAAATCGCCGTACAAAGTCATAGCCAGTGTGCGGGGTATAGGTGTAGCAGTCATCACCAGCACGTGCGGTGCTGTGGTGTTTTTAGCCCATAGCCTTGCCCGCTGTCCCACACCAAAGCGGTGCTGTTCATCTATCACGGCCAGGCCCAGGTTTTTAAATTGTACGGTATCTTCTATCAGTGCGTGTGTGCCTACCGCTATAGGTATGCTGCCATCTGCCAATCCTCTCAATATGTCTTTTCGTTCTTTACCCTTTACCGTACCGGTGAGTATCGCTACAGGTATGCCCATCGGTTCCAGCAGCGATTTGATGCCTTGATAGTGCTGCTGTGCCAGTATCTCCGTAGGAGCCATCATACAGGCCTGGAATCCATTATCCATGGCCAGCAGCATACTCATCACAGCTACTATGGTTTTACCGCTACCTACATCACCCTGCACCAGTCGGTTCATTTGCTTGCCGGTGGCAGTATCTACACGTATCTCTTTCAGCACACGTTTTTGTGCATTGGTAAGCTGAAAGGGTAGGTGGTTATTAAAGAAGTTATTGAAGTTGTCGCCTACTTTTTCAAACTTCCATCCCGGCTGTATGGTATGTTGTAGTCTTAACTGTGCTATTTTCAGTTGCGATGCCAGCAGTTCTTCAAACTTCAGGCGGTAGCGTGCGGCCTGCATATGTTCTTCCGTATCGGGAAAGTGTATCCACCGCATGGCCTGGTACCGGTTGCACAGCCTGTATTGCTGCAGCATGGTAGCAGGGAGTATTTCCGGTATATCGCCCGGCATTATCTTCTCAAACAGGCTTTGGGTTACCTTGGCAAAAGAACGGTTGCTAAGGCCTTTGGCACGTAGCTTTTCCGTAGTAGGATAAACGGGCTGCATGCCGGGTATAGCTGTTTCCGAATTCAACGGCTCCATTTCAGGGTGCGCAATATTCGGCACGCCATTGAAAAAAGAAACCCTGCCGAAAAGTATATAGCGCCCGTGGTCCACCAGCGATTTCTTCATCCACTGCGCTCCCTGGAACCATATCAGCTCTATCTTACCCGTATCATCATAAAAGGTGGCAACGAGTCTTTTCTTCCGGCCTTCGCCTTCTTCAAATATATTGATGACCGTGCCTATCAGTTGCACATAATCGGTGTTCTGGTGTATCTGCGCTATTTTATCTACCCGTTTCCGGTCGAAGTACCGGTAAGGATAATGTTGCAGCAAATCACCATAGGTAGCTATTTCCAGCTCCTTGCGTAGCAGGTCGGCACGTTGGGGGCCAACGCCTTTCAGGTATTCTACAGGTGATGCTAATATGGAATTGGAAAAGCTGATGGTGGTTTCTTTAGAAACAAAAATAGGAAAACCTTACCTGCTTTCATTTTCTACAGCCAGCACGGTTTTCAGGTTCAGTGCTTTGGCCGCTTTCATTACGGCTACAATGCTTTCGGCTTCCGCCTTTTTATCCGCATTGATCACTACGGTAGGCTCTGCATCGGTAGATTTGCTGACGATGCGTGAGATAGCACTCTGCAACGAATCGACAGGCGTAGCCTTTGTGCCTACATAGTATTGCTGTTTCGGGTCTATCGATACCACTACGGTTTGCTTGGCTTTAGTATCGCTTTGCGCGCGCGGTATAGATAGCTTCACCACGTTGGGGTTAGCCAGTGTAGATATAATAAGAAAGAACAGCAGCAGTATGAACAGGATGTCGTTCAATGCTGATGTATGTGGTTCCTGCGTTTCCCTTAGTCTTTTTCTCAGGTTCATAGCGCAGTTATTTTACAGGTTCGTGCAGCATATCCAGGAATTCTACAGATGCTGTTTCCATGCGGTTCACAGTCTTATTTATCTGTGCATTCAGGTAGTTGTATGCCACATATGCCAGCAAGCCAATGATAAGGCCCACGGCTGATGTTACCATTTTGGTATAGATACCACCCGCAATACCTTCCAGCGAAAACCCTTGGTGCTGTATGTTGAAGAACAGGATGATCATACCCGCTATAGTACCCAGGAAACCAAAGATAGGCGCAATACCTGCGATGGTAGAGAGTATGGACAGGTTCTTTTCCAGTTGATATATTTCCAGCTTGCCGGTATTTTCCATCGATTTTTCGATGTGGTCCATGGGCTTGCCTATGCGGCTCAGGCCTTTTTCTATCATACGGGCCACCGGGCCATCTGTATTTTTCGCCAGCGACTTAGCAGCCTGCAGGTTGCCACCAATGATGTGTTCCCGTATGCGCGACATAAAGGTAGGGTCGCTTTCCGATGCTTTCTTAATAGCCATCCACCTTTCGGCAAATACATACACCAGTAACAGCGAGCACAATAATAGTGGTATCATCAGCACGCCACCTTCCATCATCAGTTTCCACAGAGATATCTTTTCCGGCGCAGTTACAACATCAGCAGCCGTGGCCACCGTATCAGCTTGCAGTAGTATGGATAAAATTGACATTTGTTGTGTTAGTAAGTAATCAACTGTAATAATAACAATTTTTTGCACGAAGCCTTTATGCAAAGTGTTAAAATAAAAGAGCCGGGTATTGACCCGGCTCCTATCTCAGTATGTTTGAAATGATTAAGCTATCGAAACCAGTTCTATTTCAAATATCAGGTCCTGACCGGCCAGTGGGTGGTTTGCATCCAGTATCACCACTTCGTCCTGTACTTCAGCTATCACTACCGGGAATACGTTACCTGCGTTATCGCTCATGTGCAGCTCCAGGCCTACTTCCGGTTGCATATCGGCAGGGAAATCACTTTTAGGGTATTCCATCATCATATTGTCGCTACGTTGGCCATAGGCTTGATCTACAGGAATATTAACAGTTTTCTTTTCGCCAATTTTCATGTCGATCAGCGCATCATCAAAACCCTTTATCACCTGTCCGCTACCTACAGTGAACTGCAGCGGGTCGCGCCCTTCTGAGCTATCAAAAGTAGAACCGTCTGTCAGTTTTCCGTGATAGTGAACATTCACGGTATCTCCATTCTTTACTTGTTGCATGAGTAATATTTTATATAACGACTAATAATCGTGCAAGTTAAGCCTTAATATCGTAAACCTGCGATTATCTTTACGGTAAATTTGAACGGATGTCTTTAAGGGGTTTCTTGTTGGTTTTGGGTGTTTCTATGGGCATTGGTGCTGCTGCTTACGGGCAAGCTGGTATGCGCCAGGTCGCACCTTTGAAGAGTGGCGATAGTGTGCTGCCCGGCGCCTGGCGCATGAATGAATACCTGCCGCAATTGAAGGGTAAAAAGGTGGCCCTGCTTATCAACCAGACTTCATTGGTAGGCAAAACCTCGCTGCTGGATACGTTGATAAAAAGAGGGGTGCAGGTAGTAAAGGTATTTGTGCCCGAGCATGGTTTTCGTGGCAATGCAGAGGCCGGGGTGGATATTGCCAACGAAGTAGATTCCGCCACAGGCACACCTGTTATATCACTGTATGGCGATACGAAGAAGCCGAAACCCCAGCACCTGGCCGGTGTTGATGTAGTGGTGTATGACTTGCAGGATGTGGGTGTTCGGTTCTACACTTACATATCTACCATGCAATATGCTATGGAAGCATGTGCAGAAAATAATAAACAGTTCATCATACTGGACCGGCCCAACCCCAATGGCCACTATATAGATGGCCCTGTGCTGAAACCCGCGTTCAAATCATTTGTAGGTATGCAGCCGGTGCCCATAGTATATGGCATGACGGTGGGCGAATATGCACGCATGCTGAAAGGTGAAAAGTGGGCTAAGGGTACCGAAAAGCTGAACATGCAGGTTATACCCTGCACCGGTTACGACCATAATACTTTATATAGGCTACCCGTAAGGCCATCGCCCAATCTGAAAAACATGGCTGCTGTTTTAAGCTATCCTACGGTTTGCTTTTTTGAGGGCACGGTAGTGAGTGTGGGTAGGGGCACGGCCACGCCATTCCAGATGTGGGGGCACCCATCCTTCAAAGGCCGCAGTGTGTATAGCTTCCGCCCGGTGCCGGTATGGGGACAGAAAACGGACCCGATGTATGCCTTCCAGGATTGTTATGGCGAAATGGTGGCACTGAATGAGAAAGAGGCCCTGATGATAATGGACCGTAAGATAAGGCTGATATGGCTGCAGCGTGCCTATAGCTGGTATGCCGAAAAAGATAAGTTCTTCAACAACTTTTTTGAGAAACTGGCAGGCACGGCAGAACTGAGGAAACAGATAGAGCAGAATGTGCCGGAAGATAAAATACGTGCCTCATGGCAACCCGAAATACAACAGTTCAAAAAAATAAGAAAGAAATACCTGTTGTATAAAGATTTTGAAGGCTAAGAAAGCCTGTTACCCCTTTGAAGCAATATGCAATACCTGTTTGTATCCATATATCGTTTTTTTCATCGCAATAAAACGCTGTTCTGGCTGTTGTTCTTACTGAGCTTCGGTGTGTGGGCATTCCTGGCCACGCGTATAAAGCTGAAAGAAGACGTGGCCGCTATGCTGCCCGATAGCAAGGCGCTGAAGGCTATGAACGAGGTCATCAGCCATACGCAGGCAGGGGAGCAGGTCATCTTCATGCTGTCTTTTAAAGATAGTACGAATACCAACCCGGATAGCCTGATACAAATAGCGAATGACTATCAGCAGGCATTAACAGCCGCCGGCAGTAAATGGATAGATACCGTTATGCTGCAGCCGGGTAGTGGTTATGAAGAAGCACTGCTGGATATTGTGCAACGCAACCTGCCATTGTTCCTCACCGAGGCGGATTATAAAAAACTGGACACACTGACGCAACCTGCGCACATCGACCAGACACTGGCCAATAACCGTAAGATATTGATGTCGCCCGCCAGTGTGGTGTTTAAAACCATGGTGGCGCAAGACCCCGTTGGTGTATCGGGCATCGTATGGAATAAGCTGCGCGGCCTGCAGTTCGATCCTAATTATGAGAGCTATGAAGGCTACCTGTTTTCGGGTAATCAACGATACCTCACGTTCTTCCTCCGCTCTAAATACAAGGCTTCGCAAACTGGTGAGAACGCAAAACTATTTGCTGCGGTAGATGAGTTGAACGAGCGCTTCGCCACGCAGCACCCACAGGTAAAGCTCACCTACTTTGGCGGCCCTGCGGTGGCAGCGGGCAATGCCACGCAGTTGCGTACCGATACCATTGTTACCTTATCGGTTACGGTGATATTGCTTATAGCGCTTACGTATTACTTCTTCCGTCGCAAACGTACACCATTGTTGCTACTGGTGCCGGTGTTGTATGGTGCGGCAGTAGGTATCGCTATTGTGTACTTGGTGCAGGGTAGTATATCGGTTATTGCATTGGGTGCAGGCGCTATCATACTAGGTATTGCTATCGATTTTTCAATCCACTTTTTATCGCACACCCGCCATGCGGCATCTATACAGGAAACCGTTGCAGAACTATCGCAACCGCTGACCATAGGTAGCTTTACCACCATTGCCGCCTTCCTGTCGCTGCGGTTTGTGCATACCCCCATTTTGCAGGACTTAGGCCTGTTCGCTGCTGCCAGCCTTGCCGGGGCGGCTTTATGTACGCTGGTATTCCTGCCCCATATGCCTATTGGTATATCAGAGCATCAGCATAAAGAAACCATCTTCGATAAGCTGGGCAAATGGCACCCGGAAAAGAATAAATGGCTGGTGCTGGGCATACTGTTGCTTACGCCTGTCATGTATAGCCAGATAGGTAAGGTGTCGTTCGATAGCGACCTGATGCACCTTAACTATCTATCGCCCGAAATGCAGGTGGCGCAGGATGAGGTGAGCCGCAACAATGCGGTAGCACTCAGCTCTGTATTTGTAATGGCCAATGAGGGTAGCGAAGAAAAAGCCCTGCAACAACTGGAAGCAGTAAATGATAAGATAGATGTATTGGTGCAGAAGGGCTGGGTTCGTAGCGTATCCAATCCTACACTGCTGCTGCCATCGGAAGCGGAACAGCAAAAGCGCATCACCCGGTGGAAAAACTATTGGACACCCGAAAAGCAAGCGCAGGTACAAGCTGCTGTAAATATCGCGGCAACTAATAATGGCTATAATGCCGCCGCCTTTACAGGTTTTTATGAGAGCCTTAGTAGCAATTATGCACTACTGGATAAAGAAACGCAGCAACTCATAAAAGGTATATTTCCCGGCGGCTTTTCGTCTGATAGCAATCGCCATTACGCAATTGCAGCACTCAAGGTTTCGCAGGAGCATCGTAAAGAAGTGTTTGATGCTTTATCGGGTACAGAGGACGTTGTTGTAACCGATAGACAACAAGGAGCTACGCAGTTGGTGTCCATACTCAATAAAGATTTTTCCAGCATTGCTATCTATTCATCGCTCATCGTATTCTTTGCCCTGCTGCTAGGCTATGGCAGGATAGAGCTGGCAACTATAGCATTTCTGCCCATGGCCATATCATGGATATGGATACTGGGCCTGATGTCGTTGCTGGGCCTGCAGTTCAATATTGTGAACATCATCATCTCTTCACTCATATTCGGCCTGGGCGATGATTATACCATCTTCACAATGGATGGCCTGATAGACCGCTATAAATATGGTAAGAATAAGCTCGGCTCGGTGCGCGCAGCCGTTTATATATCTGTACTAACGGTTATTATTGGCCTGGGTGTATTGCTGCTGGCAAAGCACCCTGCATTAAGGTCTATTGCATTTATATCTGTTACAGGTCTGCTGTGTGTGCTGTTCATCTCGCAAACGTTACAGCCTTTCCTCTTTAATTGGTTTATTCAAAACCGGGCCGATAAAAAGTTTCTGCCATTTACCCTGCGCAGCTTTGCCATATCGGTATTTGCATTCGCATATTTCTTTAGCGGGTCTATGGTGCTTACCATATTAGGCATCATACTCACCAAGCTATGGCCGTTCAATAAAGAAAAAGGAAAATACTGGTTTCATGCATGGGTAAGCCGCTACACATGGAGCATGATGTACATCATGGGCAATACCACCAAGCGCATCTACAACATACCACACGAAAACTTTAAGAAGCCGGCTATATACATTGCCAATCACAGTTCATTTCTCGATATACTGATCACCACTATGCTCAATCCACGGCTGGTATTACTTACCAATAAATGGGTATGGCGCAGTCCCGTGTTTGGTGCCGTGGTGCGCATGGCCGAATATTATCCGGTAGCAGAAGGGGCAGAAGATAGCCTGGAGCCACTGCGAGATTTGGTAAACCGCGGTTATTCTATCGTTGTCTTCCCGGAGGGCACACGCCAGTACGATGATAAAATAAAGCGCTTTCATAAGGGGGCTTTCTATATTGCTGAAAAACTGGGGCTCGATATTGTGCCTATCGTACTGCATGGTGTACATTATACCATGCAGAAGGGTGACTGGTTGCTGAAAGATGGTGCCTGCTCTATCTACATCCACAATCGCATCACGCCTGATGATACTACCTATGGCACAACCTATACAGAACGCGCAAAATACATAGGCCGATGGATGCGCGAAGAACTGGAACGGGTAAAAGAAGTGAATGAAACGCCAAAGTATTTCCGTGAGCAGTTGCAGCGCAGCTATACATATAAAGGCCCGGTGCTGGAATGGTATTGCCGTGTGAAAACAAAGCTGGAAGATTATTATGAGCCTTTCCATAAATTATTGCCGCGCCAGGGTACGTTTTACGACCTCGGTTGTGGTTATGGTTTTATGACCTATATGCTGCATTGGGCGGCACGCGGCCGCAGGTTTGTAGGGGTCGATTATGATGAAGAAAAGATAGCGACTGCACAAGGCAATTTCCTGCGCGATGATGATATCTCATTTCAACAGGGTGATGTTACCAAGATAAACTTACAGCCATGCGATGGCATTATCATCAGCGATGTGTTGCACTACCTGTTGCCCGAACAGCAACAGGCATTATTGCTGAACTGTGTGCAGGCGCTCAATGCAAATGGTGTACTTATTGTACGCGATGGGGTAGCAGAAATGAAAGAGCGCATCAAAGGCACCAAGCTGACGGAATTATTCTCAACCCGTTTATTCAAATTCAATAGAACACAGAACGAATTGCATTACATCAGCCGCAGGACCATTGAGGTTTTTGCCACTACACATGGCATGACAGTGGAAGTGCTTGACAATGCCAGGTTCACTGCCAATCTGATATTCGTATTGCGTAAGAATATAGATTAATAATCAGCTTGTTGTACATGGTGTATGGTATATACAACCGGTGCCACTATAATGGCTATAACAATAAGTGTGATCATATCACATAGGCCATAAATCTCATGCCATTGATGTGTTGTTACAGATAGGGTTGTACGATGTCTTCTATCATAGCTACCAGCTCTGCATCCATATACGCATACTCATCGGGTATATCCATAATAATGATATGCTTATCGGCAATAGCAGCATGGTATTTCTCAGCCAGTCTTTGCTTATGCCTTTTCTCCATCACAAATATGATGTCGGCCCATAGCAGCAGTTTCTCATTTACGCGGTGCACAGCACTTTCTTCTGTGCCTGCCGATTGTACAGAATGTATGGCATGATTGCGAAAGATAGCTTCTGCAGTGGCGCTGCGTTTCTTATTGCGGCTGCAAATGAAAAGGATATTCATGGGTGAAGATTAGATAGAGTGTTGCCTGTCGCGGTTTACATACAGGCTGATGAGCCACAGCACAATGCTGAGAACCACCAGTACGCACATATGCAGCACTACTCTGTCTATACTGCCATTGCGCAATATCACCTGGTTGATGCCATCCAGTCCCCAATGCAGGGGCGATATCATGGCTATGCGCTGCATGGCCTGCGGTAGTATATCCATAGGCACCCATATGCCACCCATAGCCGATAGGATAACTACCGATATGGCGCCGAAAGGCATGGCCTGGTTAGTGGTTTTAAATACACTGCCTACAAAATATCCGTAAGCGGTTGCCGCCATGGCTATGCATATAGATAGCGGTAATAATACCCATCCATGTGTGCCCATATTCAGCGCCGGCAGGTCGAATAAGGGGAGTATCCATAAGCCTATGGCACACATCACAAAGAACTGCACGGTGCATAGCATGGTGTAGAAAAGTATCTTGCCCAGTGCCACGTAGGTGTAAGCATATGGTATCAGCTCTACCCGCAGCGCGCTGCGCTCTTCGCGTTCGCGTATCATATTGCCGGCTATCGGCACTACAATGAAGAACATACCAAAGATGGCCCATGCAGGTACATTGTGCTGCACCGAATTGATGGTTTGGTTGTAAATAGCCTTATCATTCAGGGCTTCTTCTTTAATACCGATGCCCTGGAATATCTTTTTAAAATCATCGCCCTGTGCGCTGTCAATGCCTTCCATATTCCCCAGCTTCGACATACGGCCAACTAACAGGTTGCTGCACGAATAGGTAATGTACTTATCCAGCGCAAAGCTGATGGACATACGAAATGTAGGCTTGCTGGCCGGGTCGAAGTACATGCGTACATACATGCTGTCGCGTATCTCACGCTGCGGCAGGGTACCGATGCCCATTTTTTTAGATATGCTGTTGGCTACAATATTGGCAGCATTTATCACCTCCGCAGTAGCGCCTTTGGGTATAATGATGCCTACGCGGTATGTACCTTTTTGCAGCAGCGCTTTCAGTTTTTCGTTTGTAATGGGCGCGCCATCTATGCTGTCTATTACATTAAAGTTCTTGCCTTGCCTTAGCCCTGCCTTTATTTCCTGTGCCAGCCGCCTGTGGTCGTTATCGGCCAGCAGCAGGTCGAAGCGCAATTCCTGGTAGTCTTTAAACGGTGCATCCTGCACCAGCGCCATCACCACTATCAATATAGCCGGCATAATAAACAGCAGCAGAAACCCCGCCACATCCCTGCGCAGCAGTATCCACTCCTTTATTATGGTCGCTATTATTTTCTTCATTTATTCTACAATACAATCCCAAAAGTTCCCCCTTGGGGGCGAGGGGCTAATCCCTTACACTATGTCCCGTATAATGCAAAAACACATCTTCCAGTCTTTTACAGTCGGGTGTGTTTTGTACTAATGCTTGCGGTGAACCGTTCACTACAAATTTGCCTTCATCTATTATCACCACCTCATCGCATATCTGCTCTGCTTCTTCCATCAGGTGCGATGTATAGACGATGGTATGCCCTTGCGCATGGTAGTCTTTCAAAAAGTCAAGTATCATCGCGCGCGATTGCACATCTACACCAGCTGTCGGTTCATCTAGTATGATCATCTCCGGCTCATGCAGCAGCGATGCTATGATGTTGGCCCTGCGCTTCATACCACCGCTATAGCGGGCTATGCGCTTGTCGGCATGCTTATCCAGGCCCAGGCGTTCCAGCAGGTTGCCGGCATGCTGTTGTATGGTGGCATTGCCCAGCCCGTACAGCTTGCCTATATAGCGAAAGTTTTCCCAGGCACTCAGGTTGCCAAAGAGGGCTATCTGTTGCGGCACCACGCCTATCATTTTGCGTATCGCCAGCTTATCCGTAACAGCATCTTTACCCAATACGGCAGCCGTGCCGTCATCAGGCTCCACCAGTCCGCACATAATGTTGATGGTGGTGGTCTTGCCGGCACCATTGGGGCCTAGCAGTCCCATCACCTGGTTGCGGCGCACGGTTAGCGACAGGCCATCCAGTGCAGGTGTCCAGCCGCCTTTATACATTTTGCGTAGCTCGCGTATCTCTATGGCGTTTGGCATCTGTTAGTTGTAGCCCAGGTCTTTTACCATTTGCTCCGGCAGGTTTGGCAGTGCGTGCCTCGGCATCAGGAACGATGTCAGCTCTGCCATTTCCTTGAATATAATATGCGAATCGGCCGCAGCACGCAGGTATTCTGCACCGGTGCTGCCACCCGTGCCTACACGTTTGCCTATCGTGCGCTGCACCATGTGTATATGCCTGTGTCGCCACATAGAAAGGCCTTCGTCTATTTCCAGCAGGCTGCTTACCAGCTCATACGGCAGGTGCAGCAGCGGAAAGTCGCGGTACAGCATGATGAACAGGGCACTGCGGTTAGCTGCTATACTAAAGCGCCTGTCTTCAGGATATGCTGCTTCGTTGATAAATAGTTTGTCGAATGTCGCCACATTGCTCATCTCTTCCGGGCGCAGGCTGTTTATATATGCCTCGCGGTACATCTGCCAGAAGTCAATACCCGGCACATAACCTTCTTTAGAGAAAGGCATGCGCTCCAGCCACCTGTTTATCAGCACCAGCAGCGATTCTTCTGCCTCTGCTTTCTTCACGCGCTCTATATCGCCCTGGTTCAGTTGAGATATATAATAGTTTTGCCCGTGACGCTGCTGGTAGTTCAGGCCCAGTGTCGCTTCTATCATTTTAAACTGTATGCTTTGGAAGCCCGATGCCGGCCTCAGCAGGTCGCGGAAATCCAGGAAGTCCAGCGGGGTCATCGTTTCCATCACCGTCATTTGCATCACGGCAATATCCAGTATGCGGCTCACCCTTTTGATGCGGTGTACACAGTTATAAATGTCGGGCGAGTTATTCGGAATGTTAGGTTGCTTGAACACATCGCGGATGAGGTTCAGCTCATGCAATATTTGTTTAAACCACAGTTCATATGCCTGGTGAATGATGATGAACAGCATTTCATCATCGGCACGTATGCCGTCTTTCTCGCTTTCGGGCAATTGTGCATTCAATATCTTATCAAGCTGCAGGTATTCGCTGTAATATACCGGGGCGCGCTCCTTTTTTTCCATAAGGGCGAAGTTATAAAACTAAACAGAAGGGCAGAACAGATAGGGAAGTTTTATATGGGTTGCTTTTTGTCGTAAAATGCCACTTTGAATGTCGCAACAATACAGCTAATGCTTTCATTGCCCGTATTATGTTTGCATTACAAAAACACGAAAACTGATAACTATGAGAAAATTGAAATTACAGGTACAAATGTCGGTAGATGGTTTTATTGGCGGCCCTAATGGTGAAATGGACTGGTTGACCTTCCCATGGAGCAAAGACATAGAAGACTATGTAACAGAGTTGACATCATCTGTTGATACAATTGTATTGGGTAGAAAACTTGCAGAAGGTTTTATTCCTCACTGGGCAGCGGTAGCGGCTGACCCTAATAATCCTGAAGTAGAAGCAGGGAAGGCTTTTACAGGTAAGTATAAAGTTGTTTTTTCAAAAACGATGGCTTCTTCGCAATGGGCAAATACAGACATCGCTAATGGCGACATTGTTGAAGAGATAAACAAACTAAAGAACAAAGAGGGTAAAGACATCATTGCTTATGGCGGTGCCGGTTTTGTTTCATCTCTTATCAGGTACAATCTTATAGATGAATATCACTTGTTCATTAATACTGCAGCTATCGGTAGCGGGTTGCCTATTTTCAAAGACATGGATGCTTACAGAAAGCTGAAGCTGGTAAGTGCAAAGGGCTTTGATTGCGGAATAACATTATTATGTTATGCACCTCATCGTGATTAGATTAAAAAGACCGGCACTGCCGGTCTTTTTAATTAAAGCATCTTTAATAGAATACTAATGTTACCAGGCTGGGAGATACCAATGTTACATCCATATTACAGAAATACATTCCTCCGCCAAATGAAACACGGTATGTACCTGTCGTAAGGGTGCAAATATCCACTAACATGCCATAATGCACACCACCACCCATATCTACATCAATATTGGCCTTTGAAAAATAGGTCATTGATGTGGGTAGTGCAGCGGGTGCTGTTACTGTTTGTGGGGTTGCTATCATCGGGTAGGGCATGGTCGTAATGCCTTCATTGCAACTTGGGAACGGGTCATTATTCCCTATTGGCATAATGGCTAATGGCAGCGAAGCGGTAGATGAATACTCAATTGCAGTGGTTTGTGCTTTTGCACCGATGCCCGCCAGCAATATGCAGGCAGCTAATACTAGCTTTTTCATGGTAATGATTTTTTTGGTGATTAATAATTGTATCCCCAAGATATATAATTTAATATCTCGATGCAAATGTGTGTTTATAAAGCTTAGAGATACCTCAGCTTCTCTTCCTCTATATCTATTTTATGCAGGTGCTTACGTATCACGTCTTCATCCATGTGCTTATCTTCTTCATTCCTTTTCAGCAGCCACTGGCGTTGTTGCTGTAGCAGGTCCAGGTATATTTCCTTGCTTTTGGCCGACATGTCTACTTCCATACTTTCATCGCGCTTCGCCTGCCATTTCATTGCCATTTGTTTCAGTATCAAGTGATGGTCCAGTTCATCAGCATAGTTGGTCGTAAGGTGATTTAAGGAATGCTTAGCCAATTCTTCCTGTATCAGTTTATCCGACTCATCTTCCGGCAGGTAGTCATCATTACCCGGCAGGTCTATTTTCTTAATAAGATAGGGCAGGGTAAGCCCTTGCAACAGCAGGGTAGTAAGTATCACCACAAAGGTGATGAACAGTATCAGGTTCCTGTGCGGGAACAAGGCGCCATTATCTAAATGCACCGGTATAGACAAAGCCGCCGCCAGCGATACCACACCGCGCATGCCTGTCCAGCCCAGTAGGAGTGGCGCTTTCAGGCCCGGGTTTGGTTCGGCAACAGTAATAAAATTGCGTGCTATATAGGTGGCTATCAGTGCCCCAAAGGCAGACAGGAAACGTGCTGCTATCAATACCGCCGTTATCAGCAGCCCGTAACCAATGGCCATCGAAAGGCTGCTACCTTCCTGCCGCAACCCTTCCAGTATCTCGGGTAGGTCTAGCCCTATCAGCAGGAACACCAGCCCGTTCAGTACAAATACAAGGCTGCTCCACACCGTTACGCCCCGCAGCCGCGATGAGCTGCTCAGGAAGTGGTGCTGTTTGTTAGATAACAGCAGCCCTCCGCTCACCACTGCCAGCACACCGCTGCTATGCACTTCTTCGGCAGCTATATACATTACATAGGGTGTTATGATAGTCAGTATAATGTCCATATTGGCATCTGTGGGCAACAGTTTATGTGCTTTCATAAATACCCAGCCCACCAGCAGGCCTATGCCCGCGCCACCTGCTACCATCCATGCAAAGCTGCCTGCAGCCTCATACCATACAAACTGGCCGGTAGCTACCGCTACCATCGCAAAGCGAAAGATGATAAGTGATGACGCATCGTTCAGCAGGCTTTCGCCCTCCAGCATAGATGCCATGCGCTTAGGTACTTTTACAAACTTTAAAATAGCACTGGCGCTCACCGCGTCGGGCGGCGAAACGATGCCACCAAGAAGAAAACCCAAAGCCAGCGAGAAACCCGGTATAAATGAATTGGCAATAATGGCTACCGATAAGGCTGTGAAGAATACCACTACAAATGCAAAACTGGTAACAATACGCCGCCAGCGCCACAGTTCTTTCCACGATGTCATCCATGCAGCTTCATATAATAATGGCGGCAGAAAAATAACGAATATCAGTTCCGGGTCTATATGAATGACAGGCAGACCAGGTATGAACCCCGCCAGCAGGCCGGCTATTACCAGCAGCACAGGGTAAGCCACTTTTATCTTATTGGCCAGCATGATGAGCAATACGATGGATAGTACCATCGATAGATAAAAAGGAAAATGGTCGAGCATTCGTTCTGTATTTATCCGGCAGGTAAGATAGAAAATTATAATAGTCAGATGTTATTTCATCGCTTCGCGTCGGCTAATTACTTTTAGTTTTTATAATATGCATCATGGCTATCTATCTCTTCTCATACGGCACATTGCAATTGGAACGTGTACAGCTCGAAACCTTTGGCAGGCTGCTGCATAGCAGTAAAGATGCCTTGCCAGGTTTTAAAATGGAGTCGGTAGAAATAACGGATGCTGATGTGTTGGCAAAAAGCGAACAGGCCTTTCACCCGATAGCCATACCCACCGGCAATATAGTAGACAAGATAGATGGGGTAGTGTTCGAGATAACAGCGGAAGAACTGACTCATGCCGATGCCTACGAGGTAAGCAGCTACAAACGTATCTCTGTTACCCTTGCATCCGGCAAAACAGCGTGGACTTACGTTTCGGCAGAATATGTCTAGTATTACTTCACCCCACCCATCCTCAGGAACAACGGAAACCGCAGTGTCTTCACTTCCTGCACCGGCCATATGCTTTCCAGCTTTTTATCTATCAGGGCCACAGGATTAGTACCATTCCTGTTTATATAATGCTGCACGCTCGACCATGAGTTGAGGAAACCCATAAAGTGTTCCCGCGTCCAGTTCACGGTTATCTCCAGTTTTGGTACATCCACGCCATCAAATGGAAAAGGGATGTTGGTGTATTGTTCATCTACATACTTGCGTTCCGGGTCCCAGTATTCTTTCAGCACGTTATAGGTAAAGTCATCCAGTAGCTCGTCTATCACCGTCTCGCTGCGGAATGGGGCATAGGCCCATGCTGCTATATAGCCACCATTCTTCACTACGCGCCGCACTTCTTTGTAAAAATTATCAAAGTCGAACCAGTGCAGCGCTGTGCCTATGGTCACCAGGTCAAAGCTATCGTCTGCAAAGCTGGTATGCTCCGCACGCTGCACGCTATAGTGTATGTTTCTCTTTTGCACGGCATGCGCTATCTGCTTTTCACTGATATCGGTAGCATATACATTTGTAAAACGTTCCGCCAGCCTTACGGCCACTTGCCCGTTTCCCGTAGCACAGTCCCACGCTGCATCAAAATGCTTTACAGTACGGAACAGGAAATCGTACAGCGCCTGCGGGTACACCGGCCTGTATTGTGCATAGGTACCTGCTTGTTTTGAAAAGAGATCTTTGCTTTCTTTCATCCTTATAAAGTTAGCACATGGTATCTATGTTTATTTTTGCCGAAGCCGTATATTTATTACAGAGCAATAAATGAATAACAGGATGGATAATATTAAAAGCCTCTATTTACCACAAATAAAGAAAGCCGACTTCGATGCCGCAGCAGCATCTGAAGGCAAACAGGCATTGTATGATTTGCTGGTGCAGCCGCTGCACGAAGAGCTGTACAAGCGCCAGGATTTCACTTTTCTCGACGACCTTTCCGATGGCCAGCAGCTATTGCTTTCTTACGATTATGTGCAAATGCAGGTAATGCAGGGTGGTTTCATACAACTGATACAAAACGGCTACATAGGCCTGCTACCCACCATGCCGGCATGGCTGCAAATGATAGGGGAGCCCGAAATGGCCAAAGTGTTTGACGATGTGCTGAAGGTATATGTACTGAACCGCGATATGCTGGAAAAGCAAACAACGGTAGAAGAGTTTGCGCAGCTATATAACGAGTTCAAAGAATTTGAAGCGCTCGATGAGCAGTTTCACCGCCTCAATATGCAGGTGCAGGATAAGATATTGCAATACGCCATTACGCACCCGGAAGAGTTTGCAACGATAGTATAACCACAAAAAAATAAACCGCGACAAACTGCCGCGGTTTATTTATATCTGGTGCTACCCGGTTATTAACCCAGGTACACTTTCAGTGCATTGCTATAACGTGCTTTTTGCAGGCGTTTGATAGCGCGTTCTTTTATCTGGCGGATACGCTCTTTTGTCAGGTCGTATTTTTCACCTATTTCTTCTATCGTCGGGCCATCATCACCTTCCAGTCCAAAGTAGGCTGCCAATATTTCCGCTTCACGTACGCTCAGCGATTTCAGTATGCGTTTGATCTCGTTACGCAGCGAATCTTTCATCACATCATCATCCGTATCGCTGCTGCCTTCCAGCAGGTCGCCCATAGCCACATCTTCTGCTTCGTGCACCGGTGCATCCAGAGATGTGTGGCGCGTATTACTGGTAAAGATGTTCGTGATCTCCGTCTCGCTCATATCCAGTATCTCTGCCAGCTCTTCTGTAGATGGCTCACGCTCATTTTCCTGTTCGAAGGCTATAAAAGCCTTATTGGCTTTATTGTAGGTACCTATCTTGTTTTGTGGCAGGCGCACCAAACGTCCCTGCTCGGCCAATGCCTGCAGTATCGACTGGCGTATCCACCATACGGCATAAGAAATGAATTTGAAACCCTTCGTCTCGTCAAACCTTTGCGCTGCTTTTATCAAACCCAGGTTTCCTTCATTTATCAGGTCGCTCAAAGAAAGACCCTGGTGTTGGTACTGCTTAGCTACCGACACCACGAAACGAAGGTTTGCCTTCACCAGTTTTTCCAACGCGCGCTGGTCGCCCATGTGTATCTTCTGGGCCAGCGTAGTTTCCTCCTCAGGGGTGATCATCGATATTTTGCTGATCTCCTGCAGATACTTTTCTACGGCTTGTGAATCGCGGTTGGTAATCTGGGTGGCAATTTTTAACTGCCTCATAAATGTGTAAATTTTAAATTTGAATATAAACCTCTCCCTCTATCACTATTTAGACGAAAAAGCCTGTAAAAAAGTTTGTTCGTTTGTTCGTTTTACTCTAATTTTAATAGCCACAAATTCTGTTCCGTTTTCGTATCATTTTTCCACATTCAGAAGCGGGGCAAAAAAATAAAACGCCAAAATCACGAACACATTGTGTTTCAGGGCTTATGGATTTAGCTTATATACCTATAGGCTGATAACTTCCTGTCAGTTATAGATACTATTTTATGCAAAGCTATATCGCGTCTGTCAAAAATGCTACCTTTGCGCCACATTTAACAATTGATATGCAAAAAGACTTGTATCAACATCCCGATTATTACCTTTTGGATGAAATTTTGACAGACGAGCACAAGCTGATTCGCGATACGGTTCGCGCCTATGTTAAAAAGGAAATCTCTCCTATAATAGAAGAATATGCACAAAAAGCGGAGTTCCCTAAGCAGATAATCAAGGGTTTGGGCGAATTAGGTTGCTTCGGCCCCTTCGTACCGCAACAATACGGCGGCCCGGGTCTGGATTATATCTCTTACGGCATCATGATGCAGGAACTGGAGCGTGGCGATTCAGGCATCCGTTCTACAGCATCGGTACAGGGTTCGCTGGTAATGTTCCCGATATACAAGTTTGGTAGTGAGGAGCAAAAGATGAAATACCTGCCAAAACTGGCTACGGGTGAATTCATGGGTTGCTTCGGCCTTACCGAGCCCAACCACGGCTCAAACCCTGCGGGTATGACCACCAACTTCAAAGACGCGGGCGACCATGTTATTTTGAATGGTGCCAAGATGTGGATATCAAATGCGCCCTTTGCAGATATCGCTGTGGTATGGGCAAAAGATGAAAGTGGGGAAATATATGGCCTGATTGTGGAACGCGGTATGGAAGGTTTCTCTACACCCGAAACACATGGCAAATGGTCGCTGCGCGCATCTGCTACCGGCGAGCTGGTATTCGATAATGTAAAAGTTCCGAAAGAAAATATACTGCCGGGTGTTAAAGGCTTGAAAGGGCCATTGACCTGCCTGTCAAGCGCACGCTATGGCATCGCTTGGGGTGCACTGGGCTGCGCTATGGATTGCTACGATACTGCCCTGCGTTATTCGCAGCAACGTGTGCAGTTCGATAGGCCTATTGCAGGCTTCCAACTCACACAAAAGAAACTGGCTGAAATGATCACCGAGATCACAAAAAGTCAATTGCTGAACTGGCGCCTGGGTGTGCTGCGCGATCAGGACCGTGCTACACCTGCACAAATATCTATGGCCAAACGCAATAGCTGCGATATAGCCCTGAAAGTAAGCCGTGAGGCCCGCCAGATACTGGGCGGTATGGGTATCACCGGCGAATTCAGCATCATGCGCCACATGATGAACCTCGAGTCTGTTGTTACCTACGAGGGTACGCACGATATCCACCTGCTGATAACAGGTATGGATGTGACAGGCCTGAATGCTTTTAAATAGTAGAACGCACTAAAATAAAAAACCGGCTATTTCGTAGCCGGTTTTTTTATTTCCTTCAGCCATGCTTCCATCTGCTCTTTTTCGTTGATGGAAATGACCACTTCTATTTTCCAGTCGTCGTGCTTATCTATTTTCAGCAGGTACTCATAATCGCAATCATAAAAGAAAGCATCATCGGCACCCGAGTATTTCCAGCGCACTTTTACCTGCACTATGTTTTCGGTAATAGCACGTTTATGGCGCACTTCGGCTTCGGCTTTCACCATGCCAAATTGCTTGTAGAAACCCGTTCCCTGGTTAAATAATCCCTCCAGCTTACTGGCCTCGCTAAAGGTCGTAGCCATCTCGCCCGACAGGAAGGTGCAGGGCAGGGAGTAGTACAGGGTCATCTTTTTGGTATCGTAATTGGTAAGTGCTTCTGCATACGATTCGAAGAAATCCGTCAGTTCAAATGTAGTTGCCATCTCGTGTGTCCTCTGGCTGCAAAACTATACCAAAACGCAATGCACTCCTGAAAATGGCACGAAGTTTCAGTGAATTATTTTATGAACGATGTATCATTGGGCATACAGGCCGCATGGTTATTTATACTCGCCATCCCTATAGCCTGCGTAGCGTGGACCTTCACGCACGAGGAAGTGTTTCGCGAAGTGCATGAATATTGCGTGGAAAAAAGCAAAAACTGCAAGACCATTGCACAGCGCAAATTTTTCTATCTCTTCACCTGCGAATATTGTTTCAGTCACTACGTCACTATCTTCTTCCTCATCCTTACAGGCTATAAATTATTGCTTGACGACTGGCGCGGCTACCTCATCGCCGGCTTTGCCCTGGTATGGATAGCCAACGTATATATGAGCCTCTACGTATTCATCCGCCTCGGCATCAAAGAAGAACGCATAGAAGCCACACTGAAAGAAAAAGAACTGGAAGAGAAGAAAGATAATTAAAAGTTGAAAGTTTCAAATGCATATGGGTCATGTTTCAATACACTCCAATCAAAATCATATTTTTCAGCATCAGGCCATTCAAATGGCTTTATTTCGAATAAACTATCATTAGCTGAGACAAAGTGATCGTTATCATTAACCATGTCAATTACATTATATGGGCTGAAGCTGTGATAAGCATATTGAGCATAAAGAATTATTAGCAAGCCAGCTGCAGATGCTAATAAGTTTTTAAAGTTCGCTAGAGGAAAATCCTGTGATCTATTGTGCTTCACTTTATTGTAATCCCTATACCAGCTTAATGGAATGAACGTACTTGAATCCCATTCTTCAAATGGTTTTAGAATTAACCTTCCATTTTCCCAAACATTTAGTCGTACTTCATAATGATTTAAACCTAAAGCCGTATTTATTTTAAAATAGTCGTGAATATTCATATTGCTAGCTGAAGAATAACCATTACTTTTTAAAATAGCTATTGCATTATTTTCAAACTCTGTGCAGCATCGAAAAAAAAGTTCATATATGCGGTGAGAGAAAGTAGCTTCGTTTTTCTCATTTGGAGAAATAAAATCAAAAAGCACCTTTATATCTTTTTCTATTAAGTAGTAAGAATGTATATAAGATAGCCTATCATAAGCATAAGAAAAATCAGTTAAATAATCATCCTTACTAGAAATTGATTGCCTGTAAATTCTTTTATAAGGTTTACATAATGCCATTTATGATAAAAATACGGTGTGAAAGTTTTAGATATATGTATGAAGGCAAAGTAAAGAAATAATTATATTGATTTTAGCTGCTTTTGTTATTTCAATTGCAACGACATATATAGCAAACCCATCAAGCCATCGCCCGGCACCCGCAGTAGCAATCCAGCCCCATCAGCAGCCACCGACAATCACCCTGTGATTGATTGTCGGGCTCCTTTTTTGTTTCTTTTTTGGAGAAGCAAAAAAGAAAAAGACGTTACAAGAGTAAAATAGCACTATGCCCGCGCATACCGCATCCCCACCACATCACAACCCTCAAAGGTTTTCACCGCCACCAGCTTCCATTTTATCCTTTCATGAATGCCTTTGAATAGCGGCGCACCATGGCCCAATACAATGGGATTTATAAACAGGTACATCTCATCTATCAGGTCTTTTTCAAACAAGGTATGTATCGCACCCGGGCTGCCGAATACGGCTATGTTTTCATGTTGTTTGGTTTCAGCTATTATATCCAGCATATCGCTGCTTACAAAAGTTACCTTCTCCCTGTCCCTGCTCGTCAGTGTATTTGATAGCACCAGTTTTTGCACACGGTTATACCATGCCGCGTGGTGTTTGGCATGCCTGCTGGCATTGGGCGCATCGCCCGCTGTGGGCCAGTAGCTATCCATCATCTGGAAGGTTGTGCGGCCGTACAGTGCTACATTTGCAGCATCCGTTAGCTGCCCCACGTAGTCAAATATCTCGTCATTCACATATATCCAGTCTATTTCCCCATTGCTGCCTGCTACATAGCCATCCAGCGATATGTGCATTGATATGGTTAGTTTACCCATAGTAGTGGTTTTAATTGATGCAAAGATGTGATATCGTAAGATAACCAAACATGTGTCAGTCCGACAAATAAAAGGCAGTTTGCGACAGGCAAAGACGTATCACCTCTTTATCTTCGAAATGGTTTTGCCAGTTACCTTCGCAGGCTTCTCCATGTCATCTATAGCCTGTGCTATGGCCGTTTTTACCAGGTCTTTTACTTTATTATTCCGGTAGTCTTTCGTAGTCTTTATGGGTATATGCCTTATCAGGTTGCCGGTGCCGGTGAGCAGTTTATGAGGGTCTTTCAGCAAAGTACCCTTATTAAAACCCAGGTTCAGGTGGTTGGTATAAATAGGAATCATACAATAAGCATCGCCCAGCTTTTCAGATATAGCATACACTGAAGTAAGCGCATGGGTATGGTACAGCAATTCATTACAATCAGGACGAAGTTCCAGCATCCAGTCTCGCAAATCTGTATATAGGTCTATCAACCCCTTCTCCTTAAAATCAAGAAAGAACCTGAAATCCTCGTGTATCGGCCTGCCGTCGTTCATAGCAATAGTGTATGGAAATAATATTAATAAATATTGTTGACACTGCGATGCTTATAAAAATTATAAACCTCACTTAGGTAAAAGCCATCAAGGCCTCATCGCCCGGCACAACAGTAGCACTACAGCTACATCGGCAGCCACCGACAATCACCCTGTGATTGATTGTCGGGCTCTTTTTTTTGGTTCTTTTTTTGGAGAAGCAAAAAAAGAACAACCACGAAATATAGGTAAGAAATAATACAATAAAAAATACTATTTTTGCACTAATAAAAACACCCTATCATGAATCATAAACAATTCACCATTTACAATGGAAATGCTCCGCCACGGAGACAAGATTTTAGCCTACAGCATTGCCTATCAACCCAAGGCGCCCAACTACAGAACTATAGAATCCGCCGCCAACCGGCTACTGCAAAACCCGGAAATAGCCAATTATATAGAGGCGACACGCAGCCGCATTCAGCAGGAAGTAGAGGCCGAAGTAAAAGAACAACTGAAGGCGGAACTACTCACCGTGCACAGAAAAAGACAGATACTCGCCCGCATAGCCGAAGGCGATGTGTATATCGAGCAGACCTACAAAGGTAAAGGCTGCCAGTCCTGCACACAAATGGCCAAACCTACCATCAACCAGATGCTGAAAGCTATAGACATAGACAACCGTATGGCGGGAGATTATGTAGACAAGCGCCCCAAGACCATTGTGCATGCCAATGTTGTCACCAAGCCTGCGGAAATGGATGCTGAACCAACGGCCAATAGCATTTCACATGCCGCCCTCCGGCAATTATTAAAAGGACGAAAACCGCAACAAAATGCAACAGATGAATTTGCGCATCATTTGTAGATATTTTATATATTTATATTGAAAACATATTCATCACCAACTAAAAACACCAACCATGAAAAAAGCAGCCATGCTTATCGCGTTGTTAGTGGCTATCTGTTTCCATAGCCGGGCGCAACAGCTTACTATCAACAACACGAGTTGCCTCGATGTTGATGTCGTGCTTCTTGCACAGAATTCCCCCGCTTGTTTTGCATCAGCGGTAGATATTTCCAACCCCATTAATGTTGCCGGTGGCGGAGGCAGTTATGTAGTTGATTTTTCAATGGGGCCATACTCTTTTTTGGTGCCACTAACATTCTGGTCTATCGGTACAGGGTTAAATCCTACATTTTGGTTCTCTCAGGCAAATGTTACAAATGCATGTGGTGTTGGTACCGGGTGCTCTGTTCAAGATGACTATGCAGGAGTGTTTTTACCTACCTGTACGGGATTACCTGCTACTAATACTTTCATTGTTGTAAGTACTTGCGCCGGCAATACCTGTTCGGGTGGCAGTTGTGGCAACACGATAACCGTTACATATAGTACGGTTGGACTTAATACAATAATTGATATCATGTAATATCAAAGAAGGGCTGTCTTGACAGCTCTTCTTACTAGCTTTTTTTATAGCCCGCTTTGTGCCCCCACAGCGCAAAGTACAGGATATACAGGTAGCAAGGCACCATAAGGATATAGGCAGACTGCTGGCTGCCCATGCTATCTATCAGGTAGCCAAAGAGTGGGGGGATAATAGCCCCACCGGCTATACCCATTATCAGCAGTGCAGCACCTGTCTTGGTGTACTTGCCCAGCCCCTTTAAAGACATAGGCCATATGGCAGGCCACATGATAGCATGCGCAAACCCCAGCCCCGCCAGGAAGTATATGGAAGTACGTCCTTCAGTCATCAGTACACCCGCCGTCATTACAAGGCCCAGTATGGCACAGATGACCAGGTACTTTTCCTGCGATATGAACTTTGGCGTCAGGAAGATGCCCACGAAGTAGCCCACAACCATAGCACCCAAAGTAAACGATGTAAAGAACCTGGTTTCATTATCTGCAATCCCCAAAGCCTTACCATAACCTATGATAGAATCGCCCGACAACACCTCTACACCCACATATACAAATATGGCCAGCGCTCCTAAAAACAGGTATGTGTGGTTCCATATAGATGGGTGTACCGCCACATCTGTATCCGGGTTCTCTTCTTCATCCTGCAGGTCGGGCAGGGGCGATTTCAGTACTAGTGCCGCCAGTACTACCAGCACTATGGTCAGTACGATGTATGGATTGATGATGCGGCTGGTCAGTTCGTCCAACAGCTGTGCCTTTTCCAGTACCAGGCTGTCAAATGGTAGCTTTTTCTTTTGCAGGGCAGCTATCTGCTCGTTCAGCTTACCTACGTTCTCATTGATGCTGGCTGAATTGCTCAGCAGTATGGTCGCGAATATAATGGGGCTGATGATGCCCGCTGCTTTGTTACAAATGCCCATCATACTGATGCGGCTGGCAGCGCTTTCTTCCGGCCCCAGTATGGTTACGTATGGGTTGGTTGCAGTTTGCAGTATGGTTAATCCTAACCCCTGTGTAAAAAGCCCCAGCAGGAAGAAGGCATAGCTGCGCTGCATGGCAGCAGGTATGAATATAACAGTACCTATCGCCATAATGAACAGGCCAAGGCTCATGCCTTTTTTAAACCCGGTCCTCTTAAGTATAGCAGAAGAGGGCAGCGCCATAATGAAGTAAGAAGCAAAGAAGGCAGTAGCTACCAGGTAAGATTCAAAGTTGCTCAGCTCACAGGCAGTCTTCAAAAAAGGTATCAGCGTACCATTCAGCCAGGTAATGAACCCGAATATGAAGAAAAGGCCACCCACCAGTATCAGCGAGGTGACGTATGATTGCTTGTTTTCAGACTGCATGTAGAAACCGTTGAGGCAACTAATATAGCGCTTCATGCCGATTTCTCAGCGCAGGGAACAAGTTTTTAAACCACTCTGCCTATTTTAGTGCAGGAAACAAAAGGACAGGTTATGACACAGCCATTGGCATTAGGTATAGATATAGGTGGCACTAATACTACATTCGGTATAGTAGACAGGCGCGGACAGATCGTAGAGAAGGGGCACATGAGCACTAAGGGCTTTGCTACCGTAGCCGACTATATTGAAGAACTGGTCAATCAGTTGAGGCCGCTGATAGATAAGGTGGGTAAGCACAATATCGCGGCGGCGGGTGTAGGTGCACCCAATGCCAACTTCTATACCGGTGAAATAGCCCACGCTGCCAATCTCGACTGGAAAGGGGTGATACCAATGGCCAGGCTATTGAACGAAGCATTGCACTTGAAGGTGACGATAACCAATGATGCTAATGCCGCTGCTATCGGGGAGATGGAATATGGTGCAGCCAAAGGCATGAAAGACTTTGTAATGATAACGTTGGGCACTGGCGTGGGTAGTGGGGTAGTGGCCAATGGACAATTGATATATGGCCATGATGGCTTTGCGGGGGAGATAGGCCATGTGACAGCCATCCGCGATGGCCGCCCTTGTGGTTGTGGACGCAGTGGCTGCCTGGAGCGTTACAGCTCTGCCACCGGTATAAAGATAACGGCAGAAGAATGGCTAGCTCAGCGTACAGACGATAGCTTGTTAAGGCAACACGCAGGTAACATATCTGCAAAGCATATACATGAAGCTGCGGAAGCGGGCGATGCACTTGCGCTGGAGATATTTGACTATACTGCCCGCATCCTTGGGCAAACACTGGCAGATGTGGTGGCTATAACTTCCCCGGAAGCTTTCGTGTTCTTTGGCGGGCTGGCCCAATCTGGAGATATACTGCTGAAACCAACCCGCAAGTATATGGAAGCCAACCTGCTGCAGGTATTCAAGAACAAAGTAAAGCTCCTCCAGTCTGACTTGCCCGATGCGGATGCGGCTATATTAGGTGCCAGCGCATTGGTATGGTAATAAAAAAAGAGCCCCGGAGAAACCGGGACTCATTCACCATTAACCAACAAACCAACATCTAAAATCTTTATCGGCCACGGCCGCCACGTTCACCGCCGCCACCGCGTTCTACATTACCACCACCCCTGTTTTCCATACGCTGTTGAGGTTGCGCTCTTTCCATGCGTTGTGGTTGCTCCATTCTTTGCGGGCGTTCCATACGCTGTGGCTGTTGCGGGCGCTCCATTCGTTGAGGCCTTTCCATACGCTGCGGTTGTTGCGGGCGCTCCATTCGTTGCGGTTGTTCCATTCTTTGAGGCCGTTGTGGTTGCTCCATCCTTTGCGGGCGAGCTTCCATTTGCCTTTGCCTGTCCCACTGCTGTTGCCTTCTTTGTTCAATAGCCTGCTCGCGGTTGCGTTGCATGTCCACTCGCTGCCTGTTATCGGGTCGTGCTTCCTGCATAGGTCGTGCCTCGTTGCTCCTGGCAGCATCCCTTTGGGGACGCTCCATCGTTTGCGGCCTCTCGGTAGCACGCTGCTCTGATCTGCCACGCACTATGCGTTCTGCATTGTTGCCACGTCCTATGCCGGCATTATTATTGGCACGTTCTGCATTGCCCTGCGGTCCCCTTATCGGCCTTTCGGCAGCTACCAGCCTTTCCGGCCTTGCGTTGCCACGGCTTTCCTGCTGCACTTGCGGGCGATAGAGGTTTACCGTGTTATTACGTACCGTACTACGCTGCGGGCGGTTCACATTATTAATACTATAAGTCGTTACCCTTTGGCCGGTACGGCGTTCAAACTCATTGCTGCGAGGGCCATATACATATGTGTTCCTGTTGTTCACGTATGTATTGTTGATGATCGTTGTATTATTGATGATCGTCGTGTTATAGCTGGCACCCCTGTAGTAGTTGTGAAACCTTGGGCTGTATATATGCTGGCACGGTATAAATGTCCACCAGTTGTTAGGCACATAGTAGTTGCGGCCAAATGATATGTTGATGCTTACATTAGGCCCCATAGGTGCCCAGCCATAGTAGCCACCGCCATCGCGCCAGCTAACCCATGCCGGCCCCCAGTCTGTACCGGGTACCCATATCCAGCCATAATAGTCATCATAGGTCCAGCGGCCGTAGTGGAAGGGAGCCCAACCCCAGTCGTAATCAGATACCCATGTATTACCATATTCCGTCATCGCCCAGCGGCCACGCGAATAGTAAGGGCGGAAGTCATTGCCCACACCCCGCGGCGACCATACATAACCATACGAAGGGTCATCTATCCACTGCCCGTATGGCGACAGTGCGTCATAGAATGTTTGTATCGAAACCGATACCCCCGGCTGTGCGGCTGCACGTTGTGCCGGCAGTAACAGTGCTATCAGCATAACCAGTCCTGCGATTCCTGCTGCCTTTTTCAGTAAGCTTCTCATCTAAAATTGTTTTGTACTGATACCTAATCCAAATCAGGTTCCTGTTTTTCACAAGGAAATGTTAACTATTAAGTGTCGGTTAAAATGGCTTCTATATCAATGAGATAGAGCGGGCTTTTGCTCTGCTGTCCATTCACTATATTTGGCACCACTTAAGCTATATATGAAAACCATACTATTACTACACGGCGCCATAGGCGCTGCTGACCAACTGGAGCCGCTTGCAGCACAATTACGAGAGAGCTATGATGTAAGAACGCTCAACTTTTCAGGGCATGGAGGCACTGCAGATAACGGGCCCTTCTCCATACCTGCCTTTGCGCAGGAAGTGCTGGCATACCTGGATGCAGAAGGCCTGCAGCAGGTATCGATATTCGGGTATAGTATGGGGGGATATGTAGCACTGTACCTTGCCAAACAGCATCCGCAGCGGGTGGAAAAGATAGTGACATTGGCCACCAAGTTTCATTGGGATGAACCTACGGCGGCCAAAGAAGCCCAGATGCTGGATGCTGAAAAGATAGCTACCAAAGTGCCTGCCTTTGCAGCCGCATTGGAAAAGCGCCATGCACCTAACGACTGGAAGGCATTGCTGAACAAAACCAAAGACATGCTGCATGCCATGGGGGCTAATAATCCATTGCAGGTAGCCGACTATGCCGCTATTCAAACACCCGTTACCATGTGCCTGGGCGATGCTGATAAGATGGTGACGCTGGATGAAACCCTGGCGGTGTATAAAACATTGCCCCATGCAAAACTGGCTGTGCTGCCCGCTACACAGCACCCCATAGAGCAGGCCAATATATTACTGCTGGCATTTATTATAAAACAATTTATAGCATAGCAAATAGCTGCGTCAACAAGGCGTTAAAGCGCTGTCATTTTTTGCTGCGGGTTACAGCATCCATATTTTTTCTGTTACCTTTGGCTACAAACTTTTTGTACCACCATAATGAATAAAAACATTGCATTACTGGCAGGCGGATACTCGGGCGAATATGTGATATCGATACAAACTGCTGAAACGATAGAAAAGAACCTGGAAGGCACCGGCTATAATATATATAAGATAATAGTAACGCGCGATGGTTGGTGGCACGAAGCCGGCAATGGTGAAAAGGTGGCTGTAGATAAGAACGATTTTACCCTGACGGCAGGTGGAGAAAAAATACACTTCGATTGTGTGTTCATAGCCATACACGGTACGCCGGGCGAGGATGGCCGCATACAGGGCTACCTGGATATGCTGAACATACCATACACTACCTGCAACGCCATTGTTTCCGCTCTAACGTTCAACAAGAGCTATTGTAATAAAGTAGTAAAGGCTTTCAACATAGTGAACATTGCCAATTCGGTGCACCTGATAAAAGGGGAGCCTTATTCGGTAGGTAATATATTGGAGCAATTGCGGCTGCCTATGTTTGTAAAGCCTAATGAAAGTGGTAGCAGCCTGGGCGTAAGCAAAGTGAAAGCAGTAGAAGAATTGCTGCCTGCTATAGAGAAAGCCTTTAAGGAGGATAACCAGGTACTGATAGAAGAATTTATAGAGGGCAGGGAACTGACCATAGGTGTGTATAGGGTAGATGGCTACCTGCATACGCTGCCGCCTACAGAGATAGTGAGTAAGAATGAGTTCTTCGACTATGAAGCGAAATACACACCGGGTGTAACCAGCGAGATAACACCGGCACCAATAGATGACAGTATACGTGAGCAACTGGAAACAAAGGCAGCCTACATATACCGCCATCTCAACTGCAGGGGTATCGTACGTATGGATTTCATCCTGCAGACGGGTACGAACAAATTATACTTCCTGGAGGTGAATACCATGCCGGGGCAAAGTGAAAACAGCATAGTGCCGCAACAGGTAAGGGCTGCAGGGCAAACACTGAAAGACTTTTACAGCGCATTGATAGCAGACTGTCTTAAAACACATACGGTAGCTGCCGTATAATATTATATTGTAGTAAGAATATGGCTTTGATAAGGGAAGATATCAGGAAATCATTTCGTTTCAACCTGCTGGTGGTAGTACTGCTGTGCATCGTACTGTACATGTTGTTTTTTCTAAGCCTTAGCTTCATAACACGTCATGGTGCGGAGGCCAAGGTGCCTTCGGTTACAGGTAAAAGCATAGGTGTCGCCATCGATGCATTGGAGAAAATGGGCTTTGAAGTGGATGTAGACTCCGGCTATGATCCTAAACTGAAACCATTTGTAGTGCTGAACCAGATACCGGAAGTGAATGCTTCGGTAAAAACAGGCCGTACTATTTTTATTACCGTTAATAAAGCCAACCCGCCGCTGACCCCGATGCCCAACCTGCAGAACCTCTCGTTTCGCAGTGCGGAGATGATACTGAAAAGCAATAAGCTGATACTGGGCGATACAACGTACCGCCCCGATATAGCCAAAGGCGCTATACTGGAACAACTGTATAATGGCCAGCTAATAAGGCCGGGCGTAATGATACCGCAAGGCAGCCGTATAGACCTGGTGATAGGTGACGGATTGGGTAATACGCAGTTTAACGTACCGGATGTAATAGGTATGACTTATGAGGAAGCAGCAGCAGTGCTGAATGGTACGGGGCTGAGCATTACAGCTATATGGGAAGGTGCTATTACAGATTCTGCACTGGCCATTGTTTACGACCAGTCGCCTAAGCCCAAGAATGAATTGGCCACCCCTAACCGCATAAGAGAAGGGGATATTATAGATGTGCGCATCAAACAGACGGCTACCCCCGAAGAGCTGGAAAACAATAGAAACCCTGCCGGAGCAGTTAATAGTAGTGAGGACGAACCTGTCCAGAACGCTAAAACTGAATATGAATGATAAAGAAACTGCTTATACTATCTCTATCAGTACTGCTTGGCGGCTATACCAGCCACGCGCAGGAACGTGTAGGCCCCCTTATGTATAACGGCCTGCTGCAGCAGGCACAACCCGCGAAAACCGGTCATGCCAAAACAACGGCACTCACATTGCCTTTCTTTGAAGACTTTACGATATACGCTACCTTTCCCGATGATACAAAGTGGACCGACCGCAATGTATATATCAATAATACTATGGCCGTTAACCCCATCAGCAGGGGCGTAGCAACTTTTGACGGATTGAACAGTAACGGCCTGCCGTACGACCCGAATGTAAATACTGCACTGGTATATGCAGATAGCCTTACATCGCGCCCGTTCGACCTTAGTGGTTATACACCTGATGACAGCATCTACCTGAGCTTTTTTTACCAGCCGCAGGGCAATGGCTTTTATCCCGAAGGGCAGGATTCCCTGATGCTGTACTTCAAAAAATCGAATGATGCATGGATAAAGGTTTGGGCAAAAGAGGGTTTGAAATTAGACTCCTTCAGGCAAGTGATGGTAGCTGTAAAAGACACTGTGTACCTGCATAGCACCTTTCAGTTCTGTTTTCTGAACAAGGCATCGATGAATACCAATGATGATGTGTGGAATGTGGACTATATAAGGCTGGCAGCAGGCCGTAACATGAATGATACACTGGTAGATGATGTGGCTTTTACTGTTCAACCATCGTTCTACCTGAATGATTATACCTCTATGCCTTATCGCCAGTTTAAAGCCGACCCGGATAAGGAAAGGGCTACACAGCATAGCGCTACAATACGCAATGGCTATACAGGCGACCAGTCGGTAAACTATAGTTTCAAATCGCGCGAGAAATTCAGCAATACACCTTTTGTAACAGACGGGCCTTTTAGTGCATTGATAGCGGCGAAGCAGTCTTACACACCCTCGATGGCGGCATATAATAATATGATGACCACCAGCGACCCCTATGCGAACTTTACCTACGAGGATACATACTACCTGGAATCACTATCAGGAACGGACAGGAGAGAGAATGATACGATAGTAAAAGAGCAACTGTTTTATAACTACCTGGCATACGATGATGGTACGGCTGAACGCTCGTATTACCTGAACCTGTTTCCTACATTGCCCGGCAAAACGGCCATAGAGTTTCACCTGAATGAACCGGATACCCTTAGCGGTGTATCCATATACTTTGGCAGGCAGGTGCCTATGGGATCCAACAAATACTTCTCGGTTGCTATTTATAAAGAGATAGCCATGTCGGGGAGCGGGTCTGACCAATTGGTGTACCAGGAAGACTTTTTGCAGCCTGCTTACCTCCGCAATGACTTTTACTGGACCTATAAATTTGAGAACCCCGTGCCATTGCCTGCGGGTACTTTCTACATGGGTACCATACAACCTGCATTGAGCAACAGCGACAGCCTGTATATAGGGCTGGATGTGAACAGGCAGGGTAGCAACCATGCTTTTTACAATGTAGTAGGCTACTGGCAGCCATCTACCGTAGATGGTGCGCTGATGATACGCCCGGTATTAGGCCCCATCATCCCCAGCAATGTACCAAAGGTGCCAGAGAAGCATATGGTATGGAGTGTAACGCCTAACCCCGCCACCGACAGGATACAATTAAGCTACGATAGCTATAAGCATGCGAGCTATGAGCTGGTAGATATGCAGGGGCGCACCATACTAAAAGGCACCATAGAGAATAAGCAGTATGTAGATATACAAGACCTGGTGCCGGGGATGTATTTTGTGCGATTGACAGTAGATGGCTTTGTATCAACACCGCAAAAAATAGTAAAACATTAAACCAACATACAATGCAGGAAATATCTGTAGAAGAACTGAAACAACGCGTAGATGCAGGCGAGAAACTGAACGTGATAGATGTAAGGGAGCCTGATGAATATGCTGAATTCAACATCGGTGCCAAGCTGATACCATTGGGTAACATTATGAGCATGCAGATAGATGAACTGGATGAGCTGAAAAATGAAGAACTTATTGTGCACTGCCGTAGCGGCAAGCGCAGCATGCAGGCATGTATGGTGCTTGAACAGATAGGCTTTACCAATACCAAAAATGTAACAGGTGGAGTGATGGCATGGCAGGAGAAGTTTGGAAACGCAACATTATAGATGCACGAAATAGAACCATACTATAACTGGCGACACTTATACACAGCCGAGGAAGATGAGAACTCTCCCTTTTATGGAAGGGAGTATAGTGAATTTGAGTTTTCCAATACGGTTTACAATTATTACATACATCCGCAGTGGGATGAGTTCGGGTCGCGCACGCTGTACCTGAAGATACTCTTTGCCGACTACGACCTGAACTACGTCATAATAGAGCTGATAGGGGAGTGGAATGATGCCGTAGAGAATGACATCATGCAGCTAAAGCGCAGCATTATAGACCCATTGATTGATAAAGGCATCTACAAGTTCATACTCATAAGCGAGAATGTGATGAACTTTCATAGCAGCGATGATGCGTATTATGAAGAGTGGTATGACGATATAAAAGATGAAGGAGGGTGGATAGCTGCAATAGACATGCCGCAGCAAACTCAGTATGATTTTACGCGCAGTCATATAGATAAGTATGTTAAACTGTTTGAGCACCCCAACTGGCGAACATTCCAGCCGCAGCACTTGTTTCAGTTGGTAGATAACCAAATGCTGAGGCTGGATGCAGGTGAGTAGCAAGCATTTAGTGCATTCATATGGATAATTAAATATGTTCTTTATTGATTTTCGCTTTAGGTTTTAGGTTTTGGCTATTATCTTTGCAAAATCGGGAAATTTTTACAATCAAATTACAAATCAATTTATCGGGATTTATGTCTTGGAAAAATTCATTTTCTACCTCGGTAGGTAAAAAACTTCAGATGGCACTTACCGGGTTATTTCTCATCCTGTTCCTGGTAGTCCATTGTTACGTCAACGCAATGATTTTCTGGAACGATGGTGGTGAGAAATTTACAGAGGCCGCACATTTCATGGGTACAAATGTTGTTATTCGTATTACTGAAATCGGCCTTTTTGCTTTTTTGATACTCCACATTGTACAAGGCCTGAAGTTGTGGGCTAAGAACCGTTCGGGCCGCAGCGTGCGTTACGAAGTATCTGCAGGTAATGCTACCAGCAAATGGTATAGCCGCTCTATGGGTATACTGGGTACGCTCATCCTGTTATTCCTGGTAATACATATCTCTGCCTTCTGGGCGCCTAACCGTGCTTCTCAAACAATGGGCAACGGTGAGCTGGACCTGTATGGCATGATGCGCGATACATTCCAAAACCCGATAATCGTAGTAATATATCTTTTTGGCTGCATATCGCTGGCATGGCACCTGGTGCATGGTTTTTACAGTGCCTTTCAAACACTGGGCCTGGCTACCAACAGGTATAAGGGCATGATAAAAGCGGTAGGCGTTGGTTTTTCCATTATCGTACCTATCATCTTTGCATTGATGCCGATAGCTTTCTTCTTTCATTGGATAGGGTAAGCGTGTAATTATATTTTAATAAACATTTTCATAGCGTAGAAGATATGCCACTGAATTCTAAAATACCTGCAGGCGAACTGGCTGAAAAGTGGGAAAAGTATAAATCCACTTGTAAACTGGTAAACCCTGCCAATAAACGCCAGCTTGAAGTAATTGTAATAGGTACCGGCCTTGCCGGTGCATCTGCAGCCGCATCACTGGGCGAGCTGGGATATAAAGTAAAAACATTCTGTTTCCAGGATAGTCCGCGCCGTGCGCACTCTATTGCTGCGCAGGGTGGTATCAATGCCGCTAAAAACTATCAGAATGATGGTGACAGCACCTACCGCCTGTTTTATGATACCGTAAAAGGCGGTGACTACCGTGCACGCGAAGCAAACGTTTACCGTTTGGCGAGTGTGAGTGCCAATATCATTGACCAGTGCGTAGCACAGGGTGTACCTTTTGCACGTGAGTATGGTGGCCTGTTGAGCAACCGTTCTTTTGGTGGTACACAGGTGCAGCGTACCTTTTACGCAGCGGGACAAACCGGGCAACAACTACTGATAGGAGCTTACCAGGCGCTGGAACGCCAGGTGGCCCTTGGTAATGTGAAACAATACAGCCGCCACGAAATGCTGGATATCGTAATGGTAGAGGGCAAGGCACGTGGTGTAATCGTTCGCAACCTGGTAACAGGTGAGCTGGAGCGCCACTTTGGCCATGCCGTACTGCTGTGCAGCGGTGGTTACGGTAACGTATTCTACCTGTCTACCAACGCGATGGGCAGTAACGTAACAGCCGCGTGGAAAGCACACAAGAAAGGTGCTTTCTTCGGTAACCCATGCTTTACACAGATACACCCAACGTGTATACCTGTAAGTGGCGACCACCAGTCGAAACTGACATTGATGTCGGAATCGCTGCGTAATGATGGCCGTATATGGGTGCCTAAAAAACAAGGTGATACCCGCAAAGCCAATGAGATACCTGAAGAAGAAAGGGATTATTACCTGGAGCGCAGGTACCCAGCCTTCGGTAACCTGGTACCGCGCGACGTGGCCAGCCGTGCCGCTAAAGAGCGTTGCGATGCCGGTTATGGTGTAGGTGCATCGAAACAAGCGGTGTACCTTGACTATGCTTCAGCGATAGAGCGTTATGGTAAGATAGAAGCTAACAAGCAAGGTTTGGCCAATGCTGACAAGGCTACTATCATAGCACTGGGTAAAGATGTAGTAAAAGAGAAGTACGGTAACCTGTTTGAAATGTATGAAAAGATAACAGGTGAGAACCCATATGAAGTGCCTATGCGCATATACCCTGCGGTGCACTATACCATGGGTGGTATATGGGTAGATTATGAACTGCAAACAACCGTACCTGGCCTGTATGCACTGGGTGAGGCTAACTTCAGCGACCATGGTGCCAACCGCCTGGGTGCATCGGCACTGATGCAGGGCCTGGCCGATGGTTACTTTGTAATACCATACACACTGGGTAACAACCTGGCTGACGATATCCGTACCAAAGCGATACCAACAGACCATCCTGCCTTTGTAGCTGCAGAGAATGAAGTGCGCGAGCGCATCAACAGACTGATGAGCATTAAGGGTACGGAAAGCGTGGAAAGTTTCCACAAACGCTTAGGCAAAATAATGTGGGATAAATGCGGCATGGCGCGTAACGCCCAAGGGCTGAAAGAAGCGATAGAAGAAATAAAAGCATTGCGCAAAGAATTCTGGAGCAATGTGCGCATACCGGGTGAAATAAATGAGCACAACCCTGAGCTGGATAAAGCTAACCGCGTGGCCGACTTCCTGGAACTGGGTGAGCTGATGTGTATAGATGCGCTGAACCGTAACGAAAGCTGCGGTGGCCACTTCCGCGAAGAGTACCAGACAGAGGATGGTGAAGCACTGCGCCAGGATGAAGGATATATGTATGTAGCAGCCTGGGAATATAAAGGCGAAAGCCAGTATGAACTGCACAAAGAAGATCTGATCTACGATGTGGTTCATCCTACGCAACGTTCTTATAAATAAGACCCCAACCCCTGAAGGGGCTACGGTAAAGGATATTAATTTATTTTTTAAATAAAACTCCCAAAAGGGATCGGCTTCTATGGAGCATTATAACATGAATCTCACACTGAAAGTGTGGAAGCAAAAAAACAGGAACGAGAAAGGTCGTTTTGAAACATACCAGGTGAAAAACATTTCTTCTGAAATGTCGTTCCTGGAAATGTTTGATGTGCTGAATGAGCAATTGATAGCAGAAGGTAAAGAACCTATTGCTTTCGACCACGATTGCCGCGAAGGTATCTGCGGTATGTGTAGTATGTATATCAATGGCCGTGCACATGGACCGTGGCATCATACCACTACCTGCCAGCTGCATATGCGCGAGTATAAAGATGGTGACACCATAGTGGTAGAACCATGGAGGGCCAATGCCTTCCCGGTGATAAAAGACCTGGTGGTAGACCGTGAGGCTTTCGACCGCATCATACAAGCCGGTGGCTATGTATCTGTAAACACAGGTAATGCTGTGGATGCAAATGCGATACCCATTGAGAAGCATGAAGCCGACGAATCTTTCGCATCAGCAGCATGTATTGGTTGCGGTGCGTGTGTAGCAGCTTGCCCTAATGCATCGGCCATGTTGTTCGTATCAGCCAAAGTATCGCACCTGGCTATGCTGCCGCAGGGCGATCCTGAACGTAAGACACGTGTTACAAACATGATACAGCAGATGGATAAAGAAGGCTTTGGCAGCTGTACCAATATAGGTGCCTGCGAGGCGGAATGTCCTAAAGGTATATCGCTGGAAAACATTGCCCGCCTGAACCGGGAGTACATTGGTTCTATGACTGCAGGTGGTTCTCAGAACTCGATATAAATAACAAGAATTTAAAAATAACAAGTAAGGCTGTCAGATACTGGCAGCCTTTTCTTATTTTGCCGCCATGATAAAGAAGCTTACATTATTACTCCTTATAGCTTGCTCTTTTTTCACCACAATAGCACAAACTGATACGGTTGCCGCAGCACCTGCCGATAGCGCTGCAGACAACAGCCACCTGCGTGTGAGCCTGCTTACATGCGGTGTAGGCGATGAGATATACGAAACCTTCGGCCACACGGCTATACGCATTACAGACAGTGTAAACGGTACCGATATTGTATATAACTATGGTACGTTTGACGGGTATGAAGAGAACTTCCAGATGAAATTTATGAGGGGGAAACTGCTATACTATGTATCTTTTTATCCATATGAATCATTCCTGGCAGAATATACATCGGCCAAACGCAGTGTGCAGGAGCAACTGCTGCATATAACCGGCCCGCAGAAAGAAGCCATCTACAGCTTTCTGAAAAACAATGCACGGGAAGAGTACCGTTATTACAAATATGATTTCTTCTTTGATAACTGTGCTACCCGCATCCGCGATGTGTTCCCGTTTGCACTGGGCAGCAAGTTTAAATACGCACGGGTAGTACCTGAAGACAGCCGTCTTACCTTTCGCCAGATCATCAACGAATACTTTTATCGTGTACACTGGCAGCGCGTAGGTGTGAATATATTATTGGGCAGCCCTATAGACAGGGTGATGACCAATGCAGATATTATGTTTCTGCCCGACTACCTGCGCGATGGTATGGCCGGCGCTACCCTGAAAGGAAAGAAAGTAGCAGGCGATGTAACATTAATAATACCCGGTTCCGAACACAAACCCGCAGGCATCAACCAGCCGCTTATTGTGATGCTGCTGGTAGCATTACTCACCATAACAGGTTTGTTAGTACCATCGCTGAAAGGGTTGGGTAAGACCATGACCACCATCGTATTATTTGTAACGGGGCTGCTGGGTACATTAATGCTCGTAATGTGGTTCGGTACCGACCACCAGGGCTGCCACAACAACTGGAATATATTATGGGCATTGCCTACCAACCTGGTAATGGCATTTGCCAGTAAGCGGAAAAAGGGCGGGTATGCTGTGACGGGTATTGTGCTCATCATCGTAGCGCTGATACTACACCTGTTACGCATTCAGCAAATGGCACTGTATGAACTGTGGCCGCTGCTGCTGTCGCTGCTATTCATATATGGCATGATTTATAAGCAGGGTAAATCAAATACATAACAGTGGCAATCAAAACAATTGAAACAGAACAGTTTCCCGGGCTGAGCTATAGCATTGCCGGCACCGGGCCTGCCGTGGTACTGATACATGGCTTTCCGGAAAACGGCGGGCTGTGGCGCGAAGTATGGCCCACACTGGCCGATAACTTTACCGTGATAGTGCCCGACCTGCCGGGCGCAGGTGGCAGCAAGCTGCCTTCCACACCGCTAACCATAGAAGACCTGGCACATGCCGTGAAACTGGTATGCGAAAATGAGAACGTGGAAAGGGTAGTAGTGGTGGGGCATTCTATGGGCGGCTATACCGCACTTGCTTTTGCCGAAAAATACCCGTCTTCTGTAAAAGGGTTATCTTTAGTACATAGCACCGCAACGGCTGATACCGATGAGAAGAAAGAAACAAGACGAAAGGCAATAGGTGTAATAGAAAAGGGTGGCAAAGATGTTTTTGTAAGGCAAATGATACCGGGGCTTTTTTCAGAGCGATATAAAAAGGAGCATCCCGAGATGATAAAAGAGCAGACGGAACGCGGGCTGCAGATAGCGGCAGAGAGCCTGGTAGCATTTTACAATGCCATGATAATTAGGCCCGACAGGACAGATACCTTGCGTAATGCAGCTTTCCCGGTGCAGTGGATAATAGGAAAGGAAGACACGGTGGTGCCGATGAGCGTGGTGATGCAACAAACACAGCTGGCAAACGTTAACTTTGTATCGGTGTATGAAGAGAGTCCACACATGAGTATGCTGGAAGAGCCCATACACCTTGTAAAAGACCTGGCGGATTTTGCAAGCTATTGTAAAGCCAAATAACCAATTAGAGTAACATGCGGGGCCTTGTATTTATCGGACTGGTATTAACTTTGTTGACAGGCATCATATTTCCTGCAAATGCTACCCACCTGGTAGGTGGGGAAATTACGTACCGCTGCCTGGGCAATAACAGGTATGAAGTGCGCATAGATATTTACCAGGATTGCCTTACCGGTTTAGATAGCGCCCGTGCTCAGGATGACCCTGCATTCCTGGGTATATTCACGCCGGGCGGGCTACCCCTATACCCGCGCGAACAATTACCTTCCAGCGCTGATATATCCGTGCCGCCCAACTTCAGCAATAGCTGTGTGAACAACCCGCCGGCTACCTGCCTGCGTAAAGTGAGCTTTGTAAGAACATATACCCTACCACCAAGCGATGAGGGTTATCGGGTGATATATACCCGTTGCTGCCGGAATGGTAGCATCAACAACCTGCTGAGGCCATCGGAAGTGGGCGCTACCATTTACTGCGATATACCCCCTGCTAACCTGGCGGCCTGTAATAGCAGTGCTGTATTCAAAAACTACCCACCGCAAATTATTTGTGTAAACAACCCGCTGGTATATGACCATGGTGCTACCGATAGCGATGGCGATTCACTGAGCTATGAGTTTTGTGATGCATATCCCGGTGGTACGCCGGAAAATCCGAAGCCGTGGCCATCACCTACACTGCCACCGCCGTTGAATGTGTACCAGCCTAACCCGCCATCGCCCAGCTTTGGGTATCGTACGGGCTTTTCAGCTACAAGGCCTATGGGCGGCAATCCTATTATACAGATAGACCCGCGCAGTGGATTAATAACAGGCACGCCGAATATACAAGGGCGCTACGTAGTATCTGTATGCTGCCATGAATGGCGCAATGGGGTGCGCATCAATACGGTGCACAGGGAATTTCAGTTTGTGGTTACCAACTGTTCTAAGGCTGTAGTGGCAGATATACCACAACTGTCTGACGAGTTCAATACCTACATTGTAAACTGCAAAGACAAAACGGTAGGCTTTATCAATAACAGCCAGGGTGGGTTTGAATATTACTGGGATTTGGGTGTGCCGGGTGCCACATCTACAGAATTTCAACCTACCTATACTTATCCTGATACCGGTACTTATGAAGTGCAACTGGTAGTGAACAGGGGCAGTACTTGTCCTGATAGCATATCGAGACTAGTAAAGATATACCCGCTGCACGAAGCCGAGTATAGGTATGAAGGGCTGCCTTGCCCCAATACACCTATACAATTCACCGATCTTTCGGAAGCTACTTATAAACCTGTAAATAAATGGGAATGGAGCTTTGGTGATGGCGGTACCTCTACCGACCAGAACCCGACGCATGCGTTTGGAACAGGCGGCGACTATACGGTAACGCTGATATCATCTACCATAAAAGGTTGTAAGGATACAATGTCCAAACAGGTGCAGATAGAACACTTTGTACCGTTTGCAGGTAATGATACCATCATCGTAAAGGGCGAAATAATCAATTTCCGCGCCAGTGGTGGTGCCCAATATGCCTGGACACCGGGAGACCGGCTGAACCGTACGGATGTGAATAACCCAGTAGGTAACTATCCGGATACGGGTATATACAGGTACAATGTACATATAAGCAGCAACGCTGGCTGCGAGGGTGATGACTCCATACAGGTATGGGTTGTAAACCAATCATCCTTGTTTGTACCCAATGGTTTTACACCCAATGGCGATGGCCTGAACGATTACCTGAAAATGCTGAGTGTAGGGTATTCAAAAATCAACTATTTCCGTGTGTATAACCGCTGGGGTGAAAAGGTTTTTGAAACCAATGAAATAGGCAAGGGCTGGGATGGCCGCTACAAAAACCAGATGGCTGATGTAGGTACTTATTTCTGGACACTATCGGTAAACGACCGTTTGGGTAAAGAAGAAATGATAAAAGGCGATGTAACGCTGATACGCTGATACACCATTACTTCCTGTAAGGATAATTCCGGTGGCTGGGTATATTGTTTATCACCAGCGCTACCACCAGCAATACCAGTACGCCCGACATGACGGGAGATACTACATACATCCAGCCGAGACCCAATATTTTTTCAGAGCCTATATTGGCTATCAATGCAGTGGCGCCACCGGGCGGGTGCATGGTTTTTGTCATTTGCATAGCCACTATGGACAGGGACACAGCAAGTGCTGCCTGCAGCCATACATCGCCGGGTACCAGCTTGTGTACCAGCACACCTATAATGGCACAAATGAAATGACCGCCTACCAGGTTTCGGGGTTGCGCCAAAGGACTATTAGTAGCACCGAATATCAATACCGCACTGGCACCGAAAGACCCGATAAGGAATACATTATCTAATCTGTCGAACTGTGCTTTGTGTATCAGCCCAATGAGTGCAATGCCTAAGAACGCGCCCATGAAAGTCCATATATGGTCTTCAGGGTCTACAAGTGTCTGGCGATAGATAACCAGTTTGGTAACACGGTAAGTGCGATGGATGCGTTTCTTCACAGTTTGCGGAAAATTTGCGAAATTATGCTAATCCGTTGGCATCACAATAGTCCGCCCAACGTTTTACACGCAGCATAATATAACGTTTCAGGTATGTATCGCTGAGGAAGATGCTGGAATAATTTTCGAACCGCTGGCATTGCACACCCAGGTAAAAGAAGTAAAGTGCAGTGCCTAGTGCAGGCAATAGTCTTTTCTCTTCGACGGTAAGCGGGATAATGGCTTCATAACCTTGCAGGAAAGCAGCTGTCTTACGGCGGAACTCCGCATTGTCGGGTTCGGTAAAGTGCAGTTGCATGAGGTAATACGCTACATCTAAGCACAGCCAGCCATTGCCGCAAAAATCAAAATCGAAGAGGGTGATGTTATGGCCATCCATATTCAGGTTGTCGAACCATATATCGAGGTGTACGGCACCATTACGGAGTTGGGAGGTATCCGCATGGTGCAGGATATCCAGCAGCTTGCCCTGCATGGTGTGCATATACTCTAATTCCTCGCTGCCGGGTTGCATAAAAGCATGTAGCAATGGCAAGGATTGCACCAACAGGGTTTCAGGAGTGTAGGTGGTGCGTTGCAGTGATAAGCCTTCCGTATACAAATGCAGCTGCGCCATGGTGTGGCCTATGGTGGTATGCATAGCATCGGGGTAGGTGATTATCTTATTACCCTTGGCATAGGTAAATAATACGGCATGCCTTTCTCCTTCGGGTGCCATGATGTTGTGTATATAGTTGCCGCTCGCATCGGTTACAGGTGTGGATACGGGTATGCCGTTTTCAGCCAGCGTATTTATAAGCCGTATCTCTTCAGCAATGTCAGTGGCAGAACGCCACCCCAGGCTATAGATGCGCAATACATATTTATCAGTATCGGTAGTAATGAGGTAACTATGATTGATGCCCGCCCGTAGTAGCTTACAATCTGTTACTGCAAGTGCCCATTGTTGCTGTACCCATGCACCCAGGTGTGGAGTAGACAGAATAGATGAAGAAACGGGGAAATGCTGCATAAAGGTTGGTTATAAAAAAAGGGGTTAAAGATAACAAAACCCGCATCATTTTAACCATTTCAATGCATCGGTTATTACATCGAAAGTATGATTGGCGATAGGTTTTGGGTTTTCCCCGGCAAATTCATTGAACATATGGTCGTAAGGCAATACATGGTAACTGATATTTTTCCTGCCTTGTTTCAGGCTTTCAAGATATATATAATCGGCACTTAGTGCCGATGTATTACGGTCGCGCGATGCTACAGCAATATATATGGGAATATCTGCAGCCAGTATATGCTCCATAGGTGTGGTATTGCAAAAGCTGCTCCAGCGCAGGTAAGTATGCCCCTGCCATTCTTTATCAATAGCGTTGGGGTGGGCGTATATATCGGCTATTTCTTCCTGTAGTTGTTTTATATAACCTTCCGCATCATTGTAACTGATGCGGCCCGCAGCAGCATCGGTACGTGCCTGCACTATAAAATCGTAAAACTGGTTAAGCCCATTGCCAACCAGTAATATAGCATGGGTAATGCTTTTATTTACCGATTACAATGCCGCACCTACCTGAAAGCCTTCTGAAATGCCCAGTATCACGATATGTTTTTTATCTACGTTCAGATTCTTATCGATGTCTTTCAACACTGCATCGCAGGCATTTACACGCCAGTTTAGCGAAAGACATTTGCGGTATTCATCGGGCATGCGGGACTGGGGGTAGCCTGTGCTATCATTATAACGTACACTATCGGCAAAGGACACACCGGGTTTACTGATAACCACAAGATGGTATTGTTTTGAAATTTCCCCGATATCGAATGGGATACTGCCCATTATGCCACGTTCAGTATATTGATACAATGGTAGTGGCCCAGAGCCATCTATGTATAGCAACACAGGTTTCAGGCTGTCTATTTTGGCTGTGCTTACATAGTAATTTATACTGCCCAGTGTGGGGGAAGCGTAACTGTAATGCTTTAGTCCCACATGCTCGGGAGTAAGCTGACATAGCGCATTTAGATGGCAACAAATAACCAGCAATAAAACAAGCAACTTTTTCATAGATGAATACGTGTATCGTATGGCGAAGAAAAAGCAGATGATTCTAATGCTTTGTTAATATATATAAAGTGCGGAGCTGCGCAAAGCTTGTTTAGGTATTGGGATAAACTATCCTTTCACCGCTGGAGATATAAAAAATAACCCGGTACCTGCGCACCGGGTTGCTATCAAGGATATGTATAATTATCCTATTGAAAGAAATGCACAATAGCTGCATTTAGATGGCTGTTGCCACTATGCGTTTCTGTCTTCACTACTTGTCCATCTATCAATATTTCCAGTTTAATGCTGAAAGCACCCGGTGTAGCACTGTTGTTTTGCAATATGGCAATAGCTGCTTTGTCCAGATACTTCACATTGCGGTCTATCTTTTTACTGAAGGGCATCGGCACGTCGTTTACAGTGGATTCGCCGCCTGTTTCATTAGTGAATGTGATGGAGGTAGCCTTGGCTACAGAGCCTGATGCTACCGAAGCCCGATACTCAATAGATACATTTTTAGGGTAGGCAGATGGATTGGGGGTAGGCGTAGGCGTAGGGTTATTTCCCGATCCCTTATCATCCTTATTGCAAGAAATAGCGCCTATGCATACTATTACTCCCAATAGCATACTCATGATGGTTGTTCTACTTTTCAGAAATCTCATAATGCTCGTTTTTTTAATTGCCGTTTTTAGTAAGTGTATTGTAGCAGCAAAATTATTAAGCACATCACTAAGCGCAGGTACGGTATGTAGGTAGATACCTGTTGTATGTAACCTTCAAATTCATAATGTGGTGTGCGTTTGACATTGTTTATACCCATTGTGACAGTCGTTGGTATGCAGATACCTGTCGTTTGTCGTCGTTGTTGCACAGTCGGTGGTATTTGCCGATTTTTGATGTTATGAAGCGTGTGTTGTTTCACATATTATTCTGGGTGGGCTACTACTGTCTTACTGTTTATTTTGAATGGCAGTGGCTGGATGCCTTTGGCTGCAACTGGCCTGCGGGGGTTAAGCTACTGCGCGCATCTATAACAGGGGTTCTATATACACTGCCGTATATGGCGCTGTCCTATTACCTGCTGCATGTGGGTGTGGTGAATATCATACAGCGTAGCAGGCACAGATGGCAGGGTATAGCTATGGTGGTGGGCAGTTATTTTGCAGCTATATTCACTGTTATTGTCTTTGCAAGGCTGGTAGCATTACCCTATGTGTATGATAATCTGGTTGTACCGCAGGGGCATTTTATACAGCCGGCCAAATTCTTTACACTGATGCTGGAAGCGGCATTTCCGGCGGGGGTATTGCTATCCATACAATTTGTAGAAGTGCAGATGAAAGCAAAGGAACGCGAGCAAACCATTATGAAAGAGAAACTGGGCACAGAGCTGCAAATGCTGAAAAGCCAGCTAAACCCGCATTTTCTCTTCAATACATTAAACAATATATATGGGTTGGCACGCAAGAAAAGCGATATGGCACCTGAAGCGGTACTGAAACTATCGGAAATGCTAAGCTTTATGTTGTATGAAGCCAACAGTGGCACTATCAGCATCAGGAAAGAGATACAATTTCTGGAAGATTATATATCGCTGCAAAGGCTGCGGTACCCCGATAGCTTTAGTATTGTGTTTAATAAGATGGTAGATGATGAGGAACAGCAAATAGCCCCATTGCTACTACTGCCACTACTGGAAAATGCCTTTAAACATGGGGCAGGCGATAGTCATGCCGATTCATACATTCATATAGACCTGAAACTGCAACAGGCGCAACTTATGTTTACCATTACCAATAGTTTTGAACGCAATGGCCAGGATATGCGAACCGATACTATAGGCCTGCATAATATAAAACGCCAACTGCAACTGTTATACCGCATGCAGCAACTGGTGCTGATGGATAACGATAACGTGTTTACCGCGCAACTAAGCATAAACCTGGATAGCTATGAAAAGATATAACTGCCTGGTGGTGGAAGATGAGCCGCTGGCGGCAGAAATACTTACCGACTATATAGCGCAAGTGCCCTTTCTGCATTGTGTGGCCGTGTGCCGCGATAGCATTTATGCACTGCAGGTATTGCAACGCGAGAAGATAGATGTAATGTTCCTTGATATACACCTGCCTAAGATGAAGGGGCTGGATTTTGTGCGCACACTGCAATATCCGCCACAGGTTATCATTACCACTGCCTACCGCGACTATGCATTGGAGGGCTACGAAGTGAATGCGGTGGACTACCTGGTAAAGCCGGTGAGCTTTCCACGGTTTCTTACAGCAGTGAATAAGCTAAGGCAAGACCTCACTTTAGCGCCGCCCGTGCCGGAGGCTGCAAATGAATTGCCATACCTGCTCATCAATATAAATAAGAAGAAAATACGTGTGCCGGTAGAAGAGATATTATATATAGAAAGCAAGAAGGACTATATAGATATAGTGACGATAGACAAGGTATATACTACCAAATATCAACTGGGTGAAATAGAACAGGAGCTGAGCGCTGATGCATTCATACGTATACATCGCTCTTATATAGCTGCCCGGCATAAGATAACAGCCTACAGTGCTACACGGGCAGAGCTGGGTGCGATGCTGCTACCTATAGGCAGGGCTTACCGAGATAGTGTATTGCAGATATTGGGCAAGTAGTGTAACAGTGTAACGCACTGCTACACTGTTACACTGCCACACTTTTTTTAATAAAAGAATTGTTCTGAGATAATCTTGCCATTTTTCACTTCGTACAGCATCACCTGGTCTATCAGTATGCGGCCATGGCCTTCTACGGTCAGGTCTTTTTTGCGACCTACGGCAAAGTGGTTGCCGGCTACTATGGGCGGCGTGGTTTGCAGGTAGTGTGCTGCTGTAATACGGCTCACAAATTCCTCCCCTTTTTTGCGCACAGGTTCCTTACCTTCTGCATTCTTAAAATAGGGCGAATGTGCAGGCTCTATACTGCGCACATCATCGGCAAAGAGTTCGTCCTGTATCTCAAACCATTTTTCCTGTTGTGCCAGCTCGTTGAAGCGGGCAGCTATTTCCTGTGTTGTCATCGTAGTTTGTTTTTTACAATTTTTTTAATTGGCTATCTCTTTTGCAGGTTCACCTTTGCCAGTGGTTATCAGTTGCAGCAGGCTGCCTTGCAGGTAATGGTTCCATCCATTGGTGCAGGCGTCGTAACATTCGCATTGTGGTGTGAGGCCATGGTGGGTAAATACTAGCTGTGTTTTATCACCCTTTTTAGAAATATCGAAACTGATGGTTGTGCCCGTCCACTCATCTTTTTTATCTATAAAAGTGAGCTGGCTATCCAGCACTTCCCATACCACCTTTTGGTTCTCTACCATCTCCACCAGTTTTTGCCTGGAATAGTGCATGTCTTTATAGCGATAGATGAACTCATCGCCCAGCTTTTGGGATGCACCCTGCAATGTGGCAGACCACCAGCCGCGTACATTGTTGATGGCATTAAATACTTCTGCCGGAGACTGGTCTACCAGTAAGGTTGCCGTAATGTTTTGTGTAGTCATAATGCTGTTTTTATTGTGATGTGAATTGATATATCTGCAAAGCTATCGTCCATATGCGGGATGGGTGGGGTGTATAATGGACTTTATGTTGGGTTGATTTGGACAATGCAGTGCGGTAACTTTACAGGATAAAACACCTCGTTATGAAACATGTTACCATCATCGTACCCGACTGCCAGGTGAACCTCAACAGCATCAGCGGGGCCTATGAAATACTGAGCAGTGCCAATGCTTACTGGCAACGACAGGGTAACCGTTCGCTGCTGGATATATGTATAGCGGGGTTTGTTACACAATCGCAGGTAGATGACGGCTATTTCACTATTCACCCTGCCGACCTCGCTACCATTCGTAAAACAGACCTGCTCATCATACCATCCATATTTGAAGACTATGCACAAGCTATCGCGAAGAATGAAAAACTGATAGAGTGGATAGCGGCGCAATATAAGGGTGGGGCAGAAGTAGCCAGCATGTGCTCAGGGGCTTTTTTGCTGGCGGCTACGGGATTGCTGGAAGGTAAAAGCTGTTCTACCCACTGGAATGCCGCAGAGCAGTTCCGGCAGATGTTTCCCGGTGTGCGGATGGTACCGGATAAAGTGATAACCGATGAGCATGGCATCTATACCAATGGCGGCGGGTATTCGTTTCTCAACCTGGTACTGTACCTTGTAGAAAAACTGTTTGACAGGACGGCGGCCGTATTTTGCTCCAAAATATTCCAGATAGATATAGAGCGGACAACGCAATCGCCATTTACTATTTTCCATATCCAGAAAGGGCATGGCGATGAAGTGATAAGCAAAGCACAGGCATATATAGAAGCGCACCTGGATGCTAAAATATCATTTGAAAAGCTGGCAACAGAGCTGGCTGTAAGCCGCCGCAACTTTGACAGGCGCTTTATAAAAGCCACGGGAAACACCCCGGTAGAGTACCTGCAAAGGGTAAAAGTAGAAGCAGCGAAAAAAGACCTAGAGCGAGGGCGTAAAAGCGTATTTGAAGTGATGAGTGATGTGGGCTATACCGACGACAAAGCTTTTCGTGAAGTGTTTAAAAAGATAACCGGCTTATCGCCATTGGATTACCGTAATAAGTATAGTAAAGAAAATGTTGCGCCGTAAGGTGTGGCAAGGTTTTTTTATATAGGTTGTCGACTCTCTATATGTTTCTAAAACCTAACTTCTATGACACCGGACAGTGAAAAGCTGTATGCTGTAATAAAGCAGCTGTACAAACAGAAGAAAGCCAACCCACGAAAACAGGCACCGCTTTCGGTAGATTCGCTGGCGCTGTATTTTGGATGCAACTGTGATGAGATTCTGGAGATAGCAGAGCCATTGGTAACACAGGGTGCTATATACATCCGTACAGAGCCCGCCACCCATTCCGTAGCCCGCAAATGGCATGCAAATAATGGGCATATCGTACTGGCAGAAGATGCGTGGGCATAAAGGTTTGCGTACTTTATTCTTTTCTACATAATAAAGCAGCCTTGTAAGGCTGCTTTATGTTTAGATAACGAGATTTTCCTTAACCGTCTGCATGCAGGTTGACGCCATTGTGATGCAGGTGAATGCCGTTTGAAACATTAGTGCAAGAACAGGAACCCATATCCACATCTCCTAAAATGCCACAGTTTACGGGTGTAATATGGCTGTGGAAGATAACCGGTGTATTCGTACATCCTGTACTTGATGCATACCTTACTTCAAAGCCAATAGCATCGCCGGGACTACATACCCCCAATACTAAAGGCGTAATGGTCATTGCTGGGGCGCTATTCCATGTAGTAGAAGGATATGATACAGCACACGTAAGCGGGTCGATACAAACCTGCCGGTACTCCAGGTCACACCCGGTGTTGTTATGAAATTCCTGTGCCTGTGCACCGGAAGCTGCCACAGCTAACGCTGCCGCTAATAATAGCTTTTTCATGGAACATGGTTTTAAAAAGTGAAAAACATAAAGATAAGCTACATATAAAGCCTTGTCAACCCGTTTTTTTCCCAGTAGTCTTGGTGGTGTGCTGCATTCTGCTTCCTTCACATTATCATAAAAATTCCTTAAAACATAAGTTTAATTTGTTATTTACGAAGCTTGTCGTAGATTCGTGTACGAATATATTCGTAGATGAGCGCGCAACAACATATAAAACCGACGGAATCGGAATTAGAGATATTGAACGTATTGTGGCAACAAGGCTCGGCTACTGTGCGAGAAGTGCATGAAAAGCTGGCATTGAAAAAAGAAGTTGGCTATACTACTACCCTGAAGCTGATGCAAATAATGCTGGATAAAGGACTGGTAAGCAGGGAGGTAAGTGGCAAAACGCATGTGTACACCCCCGAGGTAGATAAAGAAAAAACACAAGGACAAATAATGCAACGGATGATAGAAACGATGTTCAACGGATCTGCGATGCAAATGGTGATGCAGGCGCTGGGTAACCACAAAGCCACTAAGGCTGAATTGGATATGATACGCGACTACCTGGACAAAAAATCTAAAAAATGATCTTAAAGTAAGCAGCTATGACTATCTGGATTCAATCTTTATCGTGGGCGCTTATGTGTGCATTGGGCCAAGGTTTAGTGGTGTATGCCGCATTATGGTTGATTCTGAAGCTATTGCCAGATATAGCTGCCAATGTAAAATACCATTTAGGTTTAATGGCACTTATCATACTACCGGTATGGTTTGGCATTACCTGGTGGCTGGAATATCATGAACTGCAACAATGGGCTGTACAGCAATCGCAGCCTGTGGTGTGGATGACGGGGAGGGGTGATGTTTTAATAACAATCATACACTTAGTGTCGCCATGGTTGGCAGTATGTTACCTGGCAGGTTTGCTGGTTATGCTGCTGCGGTTTTCAGGAGGCATGTGGCAATTGCTATCATTCCGGAAGTTTGGTGTAATACCTGCTGATAAACAGGTAGACAACCTATTGTATGTATTGAAAGATAAGCTGTATATAACATTTGCCGTGCACCTGCTGGTATCTACGAGGGCGCAAGTGCCTATGGTAGTGGGTTTCCTAAAGCCTGTTATACTAATGCCTGCTACTGCCATGACGCAATTGAGCATCGCAGAGCTGGAAGCTATCATCCTGCATGAACTGGCACATGTCAAAAGGCACGATTACCTGGTGAACATTCTGCAAACCATAGCTGAAACCATTCTCTTTTTCAATCCTTTTGTATGGATGATATCCCGCATCGTTCGCCGTGAAAGGGAGTATAGCTGTGATGACCTTGTACTGCAACATATTCCGGAACCGTTATCGTATGCTACAGCATTGCGTGCATTGGCCACTTCGGCAGCCCCTGCATTAGCAGTAGCGGCATCCGGTCCTTCATATCAATTGTTTCACCGAATAAAAAGAATTATGGAAATGAAAAAACATCCTTTCAACTACAGTAAACTGGTAGCTACACTTTTTGTAGTAGTTGCCATTACCTGCACGGTGATATTTGTATCGCCCTCGTTTGCAGGCAACACTACCGAGAAGCTCGAAGAAACAGCCACCACTACCAAAACAGTGCAGCCACCACTTGCAGATGATTTTGCAGAAGAAAAACAGCTGATATGGCGGCTAAGCGATGCTAAACTAGTAGATGAGATAAATGGATTTGTTGTAGAAAAACGCAAAGATGAGCTATACATCAACGGAAAAAAGCAAGCGGATGATATTGCCAGGAAGTATTTATCTGACATTAAGAAGGATGTAATAAGGGTACAGGTGATGTCGTTTACAGAGCGCCTGAAGATGCACCCCGAAGCAGGTATTATGCAAAATATTATGCCTATGTCTTTCTCATCCCCCTGCATTCAGTACAAGCCTAAAGAGGGCTGTTAAAGTCACTTTAGTTTTACGATTTCTCATAGCGCCCTTCGGGGCGTTATTTTTTATATGCGCGTGTACTTTGTCTATGGGTCTGGAATAGAAATCGTGTTTCAATTTGCTGCCTGGGGTGGGAGTAGGGGGTATTGTTTGCCCTAAAAGGGATTTTGTAATTGTTATACAATGTAGCAATAATGTGCATAATGTGTTGTGCATCTGTGTAGTGGCGTAGGCATCTATCAGATTAACTAGCCAAAACCACTTAAAACTTTTTCACTCAATAACATAGGTGTGATGCCTGCAATTTGGGCAATAAGAGTTATAGCCCATAGCAATCATTTTCGACTGTCTTTTCAAGACAAACAGTTATTTATTAGGCGATTGCACATTAAAAATATTTTATAAAGAACCAAACATTTTCCAAAAATCCCTGGTCTTGTCAAATAGTGGAAACCGGCATGGTCCTTGAGATCACGGAAACCACTTTTTTTTGATGTGCGAGCCTGTTCTCGTGCATTTGTGTATACAATTAAAGACGGGAATTTATGAAAATCTTCAAGTGCCTGGATGAGGCGACAATTTTTAGTTTCTTTTTTGATGAAGACCTTTGCAGGCAGTACTTGACCTTCCGGCGTTGGAAAGGCAATGTATGGTGCCCTCATTGCACATACGCTGATGCGTATGCTTATTCTGATGGACGAACGTACAGGTGCAAGCACTGGCAGTGCAGGAAAACATTTACTGTTACTACAGGCACCATTTTCCATATGACAAAAGCTCCGCTGAGGTATTGGTTCAGGGCAATCTATGAAATGCTGAACAATCCTCGTGCTTTTAATGCCCACGCATTGTGGAAAAAGCTAAGTAGAACTGATGGATCCATTCGATACGAAACTATCTACTACATACATCAACGTATCATGGAAATGTTGCGCGTAGATCATGATAAGGTTCGCAAGCGTTACGGAACCTATGAGTTTGATGACGTTTATTGTGGTCCAAATTTAACTATGATGAGCCTTGCTAATCGTGCTAAACATCCGAACATAGCTGGTTTAACACACAAAGTCCGTGTGGCAGCTGTATTAAATCGTGGGAAGTCATTACACGTCAAAGTTATGCCTTACTATACTAAACTAAAACAAGAACAAACTTTTCTTAAGGCGATAATACCTAAAAGGGCTATCGCATACAGTGATTGTGATATTCTATATCGGGGTTTAAAGAAGTACATTTCAAAATACAGGCAGTTCAATCATTCTAAGAAAGAATATGGTGATGGTGATGCGCATACAAATACTTTAAATGGTATTATTAATGAGTGGAGGAAGATAGAAGCTCAGTTCCATGGTATTAGCAACAAATATTTGCAACGTTATTTGGATGAGTTCTGTTACCGGTATAATTGTAAGTATAAGGGGCTGACACTTGAGGAACAATTTGATGCCGCTTTTGAAAACATGGATAGGCGAGTTACCTATAAAGACCTACAAAAAGAAGGTAAGGCCAAAGACGTTTATTTGAATCAAAACATAGCTACACAGACTACTGCGCCACCACCTGTTATAGCGAAAAGCTGTCCTCGTATTGCAATAAAGAAACGTCGCAAGACAAGGTAAGTGATAAATTAGCACATGACTAGATGCTATATCTTTCGTCACTGTCGGAGGGAATCTTTACAGCCTAATGAGCTACATTTTCCTCATCGTGTGTATTGCGAGCGAATATTTTCAGATGGATATGTTTTCCAAGTAATTGAAGTCAAATGTTTGTTGCCAGTGAGGCTAATACCAAACATTACGGGAATGGTACTTTACGATCGTAAGGTTTTTAAGAGTTTGGTAGAAATCCAGGATTTTTTCAAACAAATGCGGCAACGGAGATATAAGTACTTAGAAGGAAGGTATCGTAATGTGAAGATGCCATTTCTGTACGATTTTTAGAAGGATTATATAGCGCGCGAAGACTCCCGCATTGTTGCGGGAGTCTAGACTTACAGTGATGATGCCCTTAGTGAATGATGGTTACAGTGTGAACTCTCAAGCTACCAGATTGTTCAATGGTTAGATTATATATGCCACTGGGCAAGTCTGAGCAATCAATAACATTTGATACAGTGGATTTGCGAATAACTCCAGTTAGGTCTAGTAACGTTAGCTTTATAGGTTCATTGGTACTAACATGAATATAATTATGTGCCGGATTAGGATAAATAGATGTTTTTATATCGTTGGTACTGTTAATGCTTGAAGTAGGTTGATAGGTTTCATAAGAGTATCGTACTAAAGAATCAATTTGCCCCATGGGGGTCCAACCACCGGCAAACCAAGTATCACTAATTGAGGTTAGGACTTTATTATCACCGTTGTAAGTATAGGCATAACGTCTGACGTTAGTTTAAGGTGGTGCTTGAAAAATAGATGTATCAATATTCCCAGCTCCGTTATATTGATATATGTGTTTACTGGGTTCATCGGTAGCATTCAATATTGATTGCAGTTTGCCAGATGAATAGGTATGCAGGACGTAGCCGCTAGATATCCACCCGCTAATTAGATCGAGGTTGTAATAATAAATAGTGTCTATTTCGGACGTTGAAGTGTAAGTATATTTTGCTCTCTTAACTTCAAACCAGCTCATACCACTCATGTATAGATAGTGCATGCTGTCTCTTAATGTTCCTTTATAGGAGTAGGTCCACTTGTGACCGTCTGTCCATACGCCGGTAACCCAGCCTTGATAAAGACTATCTATTACTTGGCTTCCATTATATGTTAGCAGTATACGAGAGTCGTTTGTCCATGATGTGCCATTCCAAAATTGGAGAGTGTTGGATGTTATTCTGTCAGCACCGTCAAAAGTTTGAATATTTCGCCGATATGGAGCTAAGGTTGCGGTTGCACTGTCTATTTTGTAGTGCATTGCGGTATCATATTGGATGATGCCGTTGTCGCTATTCCTGGTCCCTGTGTAGGAAAAATGTATGGTGTCGGCGCTGCGGTATAGGTTGCCGGGGAATTCAAACTTTAGTTTCTTGATGCCTGTGAGTCGTGTCTGCGCCTGCATTGCGAGCGACATGGCGATGAAAGTCAATAGTAGTGCACCTTTTCTCATGTTTGTGTGATTTTAATTGGGTGCAAGAAAAGGAGGATGGGGTATGGAGTAGCTATGATTTATTGATAGTTTATCAGGGGGCTTGATACTTTATCAATGTTTTTATTATTATTTTGGGGTTATGAATGTGACGCAAAACTTATCCAACAAGATAAAGCTTTTAAGGGAGGTGCATAACTATACGCAGGAGTATGTTGCGGGCTTTTTGGATATATCGCAGAATACTTACTCGTTGCTGGAGAAAGGTGAAACTAAGTTGACTATTGATAGGTTGGATAAGCTGGCGCAGTTGTATAAGATGGATGTGGTTGATTTGATTCAGTCAAACGATCAGACTTATATCAATACAATTACGCATAGCCAAGGGGTATGTTCGCATCAGGTTACTATCAATCATCCGCTATCCGATGAGGAGCGCAAGATGTATCAGTCAGCTATTGATAGATTAGAAAAGGAAAATGAGAAACTGCATAAGCTCTTAGAAAAACTATCCGATAAACTATAAACAAAAAAGTAAAGTCCTATATAAATAAGATGAAAATATTATATAGGATTTACACGGTAATACTTTTGAGAATTCTAAAGACTACAACCCGTTTAGTTATGAATAATCCACTGCCCAAGACTAAGATTGTGTTAGTACAAAATTTGCAGGTCTCAATTAGCACCTTATTCGAAATTCCTGTGGATTGTCATGAGAATCTTGATACCGATGGTAATTTTAGCAAGAGTATAAGTGTACAGTTTAAGGACTCTAATGGGTTTGGTATAATAGATGGGGAATTGAAGATAGATAAATCCGAGGATAAGCCCAAGTTTATCTTTTACTTCAATTATGCTTCGGCCGCAGTTTTATTTGTTGACATGTCTAAGTGCCTTAGTGACATAAGTCATAATTATCTTAAAAACATTGACTTACTGAATGGTTATGCAGTAAAGCTAGCTAAGTTAAATATTGATAATAACTGGCGTTATGTTGATGAATATAATCAATGTTAAAATGATAAAGAATACAGATTATTAATATTTACAACAGATTTTCTGGTTATACTATAGATATTCCAAGATAATATTTATATAGTATGATTATTTATTTGATTTTATAAGCTTGAGTGAAGCATAACGATATTGTTGTGAATAAATCGTCTTAATTTGTTAATAATGTGTCAATTACTATGTTGAAACCCAATAGAAACTTCTAAGCTTTTGTTCGCTGTTGAGATATAATTTTGAAACTGTTATAGCGATAATGAACAACAAAATTAGCATCTACACAGCAAGTAAAACCAAGCACGCTCCAAAATGGCTTCAATTGCGTGCAGAAGGTATTAATGTCATTTCTACCTGGATTGATGAGTATATGGCTGGTCAAAGCACATGCTTACAGGACTTGGCAATAAGATGCATAGAAGAACCTCAAAAAGCTGATGTTACCTTACTCTACTGCGAACCAGAAGACAATTTAAGGTTTGCACTTGTAGAGGTGGGAGCCGCACTCTCAGCTGGTAAAAAGATAATCGTTATCGGCGGAGGACCATCCGTTAGCCAAACCATGATAAAACACCCTAATATCAATACTGTAAGCTCTATTTCTGAAGCACTGGCAATTGTAGAACAGATGCAGAATATGACTTGGAATAATTATGCTGATACTAATATTTCAGTATCACAGCATATGGGTCTTGAAGTTTAGCTGCGAAGTCAATTTTACGAATTGTATTTGCGCCAGGGTTCGCATATGGATCTATTGTAAGACACGCCTTATCCGTCCGCCCTTGCAAATAATCCGAAGCTATTTTATCACTACTAGGTCCAATCCCAACCCTAAATTCATCAAGGTTGATTTCAAAATCCGTCGGTTTTATTTCGTCTAATACTAAGGCATATTTTGATCCTGTAACGTTAATACCTTTCGGTATATCTTGCCAGTTTACACCATCGATAGAGTATTGTTTAGCTGGAAGAATTGGCTGATTAAAGTTTGACTTAACGGTGTTCATCAATAGATAAATGTTGCCATTTCTTTGAAATTGCGACATCGCAAAAGGGCGAACTTGTTTCACAGGGTGGCAGGCAACGCCGCCATAGCCCCAAAATGTCATGCCCGTTTTTTCATATTCCCGCTTTTTACGCTTCAAGATATCCTCAAAAGTTTCGCCGGCATGATTGCCAACCTTCATGAATATGAACGCATCAGTTAATTGTTGTTTATTCATATGGTATAAATTGATGATCCTGTGAATTTTTAGTCCCTCCCTCTGTTAAGTCTTTTACAAATTTAATTGTCAAAGGCTTGTTTGTGCCATAAAAGGATTGGAGGCTTTCTTTTTCTAAGGCAATACTGGAATATGGCTCATGTTTGCCACCAACACGTTTAAATGATAATGCGCATGACTTCAAATCAGGTGCATCGTCCAGATGATATGAATGAAATGCCGGAATTTGTTGACTTAAGAAGTAAAAATTACTGAGCATGTATGTCTGGGTGTTGAAAAGAACATTTCTCGTCCATTGCGAGTCCCCATCATCTGCAATAACAACTGATGCAACACAGTCACCCTTGCACGCTTCAATTCCTCGCTTCAAAAAACACTCAACACTTTTGCCATTATTGCTTGCCCCGTATGGTGGATTTGTATAAAAGCCGTCAAATTTTTGCCAGTGTTCTTTAGGTAATGCAGAAGCAACATTGTACAACTCGGACGAAATAACATTTTCTATTTCAAACTTCTTTGCGAAGTGTTTTATTGATAGAACTATTCTCTCATCAAAGTCAAGAATATGAATTTTAGACGGTCCATGCTTTAAGATCCCAATTTTATGAAGATATGCCAGGCATAGACAAATTGAGTCGCCATCGCCAATAAATACAATGCTCTTATCCTTAAATAAATGGCTGACATGTTCTGTCTGAAGAAGCATATCTCCAGCCCGCATATATATTTGATCAAATTCTCGTATCGGTTTTGGTCTGTTGATTATTACTTCCGATATGGCATTTATTGCTTCTCTCAAGTTGAATGGATTCATAGTTGGTGTTTATAAGTCCTTTATGAGATTCATGACTTCACTGCCAATTTTCGGGAATAAATATCTTAGGACTAATAAAGTCATTGAAACTATTTCTGTAAAAACTGACACAACAAATACATTAGCTACCCATTCTGAAACCTCAATTTTTTGGAAGCCAATAAGACAGAAAGCAACGTTTATAAATATAATTTGGGCAAAAAGAGCAATAATAATGGCTATGGCAAACCCTTTACGCATTCTACGTTCCTCTGCATTCTGACCTTCCCAAGCCTTTACAATTGTCCTTAACTTATAACTTTTGTCAGATACATCTTGCCACTTCGCATACATATCCAACTGATCAGAGGTGACCGGTTCTTGAATTGATTGTACCAAGTTTTGTAGGTTAGGGGGAAGCTGCGGTTGGCTCATGCTTGTATTTTTATATTATATCAATC
>CABHOP010000045.1 GCA_902168085.1 uncultured Bacteroides sp. | reverse complement strand
TGCGGCCTATCAGTAGTGAGCCATCTGCGGTCTTGGTGTCCCAGGCACCAAAGGAGGTACAGCCCACCAGCATCATATTCTGCAAAGCATGGCCTACATCGTGTGCCGAATGGTAATTGAGGATGCGGGCGTAGTTGTTACCTATCCACTGGAAGGAATCGGAAGCGGCATGGGAAACCCCGTATATTTCCTGCTGGTATTCGGGCAGTACATGTTCGGGCAGGTCGCGGTTGATGTACCCTATAATATATTTCAGGAATTTCAGGTAGCCCTCCGCAGGTATCATTTGTTTTATCTGCGCGGTGAATGCTTCTTCCTGCGCTACTATCAACTCTTGAGAAAGTTTACCATTCTTTACCCCCCTTTCAAACGGTGTGCCTGACACATACATTTCGTACAGGCCGTTGCGGTTTTTACGTATCCAGTTATCGCCTATGGTGTACAGGGTGCTTTCGGTATGGGTTCTATTCAATGCAAATGATGAAGTATCTGCCACCTGTGGCGGCACAATATCATCAGATACATTATAAACATAAATGCTAAAAATGGCAATAATCAACAGGAGTATGCCAGTAAATATGGCAAGGCACCTCAATAACCAGCGAAAAAAACGCATAAGGTTACAAAGATAATCAGTCTGTTTTACGCCACCATCTATTTAACTTTATGTATGCATAGGTACATTTCCTATCTCCCTGAAACAAACTACTTTTGGTACAGTTTTAATGACTTACAACTTATTGCTTATTACTCACTACTAATAACATGCATCACTTACTTCTTACCAATATCAAACAACTTTGCCAGGTAGAAACAGGCGAAATCTATAAAAACCGTGTAAGCGGTGCCGATATGAAGCAGCTACCTTCTATAGAAAATGCATGGCTATATATAGAGGAAGGTAAAATCCACAGCTTCGGCCGTATGGATGATGTGCAACCCGTACCGGCTACCGATGTAATAGATGTAAGTGATAAACTGGTGCTACCCGCCTGGGTCGATTCGCATACGCACCTCGTATTTGCCTGTTCGCGGGAAAAGGAATTTGTTGACCGCATCAATGGGCTTAGTTATGAAGAAATAGCCCGTCGCGGTGGTGGTATCCTTAATTCGGCTGCTCGCCTCAACGAGATGGATGAAAATGAGCTGTATGAGCAAAGCCTGAAACGACTACATGAAGTAATAGCCCAGGGTACAGGTGCTATAGAGATAAAAAGCGGTTACGGGCTAACACTGGATGGTGAGCTTAAAATGCTGCGTGTTATTCGCAAACTGAAGGAAAATAGCCCCATACCTATAAAGGCATCTTTTCTGGCAGCACATACATATCCTACTGATTATAAGGATAATCACGATGGCTATTTGAACTTAATTATCAATACAATGCTGCCACTTGTAGCCAGCGAAGGATTGGCAGATTATATGGATGTTTTCTGCGAACAGGGCTTTTTTAGTGTAGATGAAACTTCCCGTTTATTAGAAGCAGGCTGGAAATACGGGCTGAAACCAAAGATACATGCTAACCAATTGCATTACTCTGGCGGTGTGGAAATAGGCGTAAAACATAATGCTATAAGCGTAGACCACCTGGAATGTGTAGGTGAACCTGAAATAGAGGTATTGAAGGGAAGCAACACCATTCCCACCCTGTTGCCCGGTGCAGCCTTCTTCCTGGGCATGCACTACCAGCCTGCCCGTAAAATGATAGATGGCGGCCTGCCGGTATGCCTGGCTACCGATTATAATCCCGGTTCCTGCCCATCGGGTAATGTACCTTTATTACTTACCCTTGCCTGTACACAGCTAAAGATGACACCTGAAGAAGCCATCAATGCCGTAACCATAAATGGTGCCGCTGCGTTGGAACTTACAGATGAGATAGGTAGCATAGCAGTGGGCAAAAAAGCCAATCTTATTATAACCAAACCAATGCCTTCACCCGCCTATATACCATACGATTACGGCAACAACCCGGTAGAAAAAATGGTGCTTAATGGTGTAGTGTCTTAGTGAAAAAACAAGTAGATGCTAAGGAAATTGTCTGATTTAAGGTGTTTTTTGTCGAAAAAAGCGCTATTTCACTCATTTTCTTTACATTTTGCTTCATTTTTAAAATCTTTCTTTTTTGGCTTTCCTGCATTACTTTTGCAATCCGTACTAAAAAACATTTATGGCTACAACAGCAGACATCAGAAACGGTATGATCATCAAATTGGATGGCAGCCTGTATTCAATAGTAGAATTCGGACAAAACAAAACAGCACGTGCAGCGGCTAAAGTTTGGGCAAAACTGAAAGGCGTAGATAATACACGTTCTATCGAACATACATGGAACTCTGGCGATAACATCTACCCCGTACGTGTAGAACGCCGCCCTTATCAATTTCTCTATAAAGATGACAGTGGTTTCAACTTTATGGACACAAATACTTTTGAGCAATTATCATTACCTGAAAACCAGATAGAGCGTCCGGAGCTGTATAAAGATGGCCAGGAGTGTTTTATACTGGTAAATACAGAAACAGAACAGCCTATGAGCGTGGAACTTCCGCCAAACGTAGTGCTGATGGTTACCTATTCAGAGCCGGGCCTTAAAGGCGACACCGCTACCCGTACACTGAAACCCGCTACTGTTGAAACCGGTGCTACCGTTATGGTTCCTTTGTTTGTTGACGAAAATGAACTGATAAGGATAGATACCAAAACAGGTGCTTATATAGAGCGCGTAAAAGGATAATATCCCGTTTTTCACTTACCCATTTATTCAATCTTTAAAGATATCCGCAATGGAATTCAAACAGATACAAGAGCTGATAAAGGCTATCAACAAGTCAAACATCAGCGAACTGAGCATTGAAGAAGGTGAATTCAAAATCACTATCAAACAGGCTCAAACCGTTAGCGAAACACAGTTTGTAGCTATACAGGCACCAAGCCCTGCTATTCAGCAGGTATTACCGCAGGCTGCTGCACCTGTAGCTATTCCTGCTGCTGCATCGGCAGCTCCGTCTCAACCAACTGCTGCAGCCGACAATGGCAATCTGATTACTATTAAATCTCCGATGATCGGTACGTTTTACCGTAGCCCATCGCCGGATAAGCCTTCGTTTGTAAATGTTGGTGATGACATTAAACACGGACAGGTATTGTGCATCGTTGAGGCTATGAAGCTGTTCAACGAAATAGAAAGTGAAGTGAGTGGTAAGATAGTGAAAGTGCTGATAGACGACGCTTCGCCAGTAGAATACGACCAACCGCTGTTCCTGGTAGAACCTGCGTAACTCATAATAAAAGCTTGATGGCTCAATACTCAACCAAGGATTGAGCCATTTCGTTTATACAACGTTTTATATAACTATTATTAGTTATAAACGTAGGGTAATCACAAAACATTTAACAAGAAAAAGATGTTTAAAAAAATACTAATAGCAAACCGTGGAGAAATAGCCTTGCGCGTGATACGTACATGCCGCGAGATGGGTATCAAAACGGTGGCCGTTTACTCTACGGCAGATAAAGATAGCCTGCACGTACGCTTTGCAGATGAAGCGGTATGTATAGGCAAACCCCAAAGCTCAGACTCTTACCTTAATATCCCTCACATAATGGCCGCTGCAGAGATAACTAATGCAGATGCTATACATCCGGGTTATGGTTTCCTGGCTGAAAATGCAGGTTTCTCTGAAATATGCGCCAAATATGGTATAAAATTCATAGGCCCGACGCCGGAAATGATACGCTCTATGGGCGATAAAATGACCGCGAAGGAAACTATGATAAAGGCTGGCGTACCTGTAATTCCGGGTTCTGACGGACTGTTGGAAAGCCTGGAAGAAGCTAAGAAATTAGCAAATGATATGGGCTACCCTGTCATACTGAAAGCTACTGCCGGTGGTGGTGGTAAAGGTATGCGCGTAGTATGGGCCGAAGAAGAGATAGAGCGTGCTTACAATACGGCTAAAGCGGAGGCTGGTGCAGCGTTTAAGAACGATGGTATCTATATGGAGAAGTTTGTGGAAGAACCACGCCATATAGAAATACAGATAGCCGGTGACCAATATGGCACTGTTTGCCACCTGGGCGAGCGCGACTGTTCTATCCAGCGCCGTCATCAGAAACTGGTAGAAGAATCGCCGTCTCCTTTCATGACACCCGAACTGCGCCATAAAATGGGTGAAGCTGCTAAAAAAGCGGCAGCCGCCATTAATTATGAAAGTGTGGGTACTATAGAATTCCTGGTAGATAAGAATCGCAACTTCTACTTTATGGAAATGAACACCCGTATACAGGTAGAACACTGCGTAACGGAAGAAGTGATCAACTACGACCTGATAAAGGAACAGATCAAAATAGCAGCGGGCATACCTATCAGCGGTAAAGATTACATACCTGAAATGCACGCTATTGAATGCCGCATCAACGCAGAAGACCCGTATAACGATTTCCGCCCCAGCCCGGGAAGGATAACGGTATTGCATACCCCCGGTGGTCATGGAGTAAGGGTTGATTCTCATATTTATGCAGGTTACACTATACCACCCTATTACGATTCTATGGTGGCTAAGCTGATAGCTGTGGCACAAACGCGCGAAGAAGCACTGGATACGATGGAGCGTGCACTGAGTGAATATGTGATTGAAGGTGTAAAAACCACAATTCCATTCCACCAGCAGCTGATGCGTAATGAAGATTTCAGAAACGGAAACTTCACTACCAAATTCATTGAATCTTTCGAACTGAAATAAACTGTAGCACTGCTACGTTAAAAGAGCTTTGCAAATGACTTGCTAAATGCAATGATTTGTAAGGCTCTTTACTATTTATTTAATTAATTTCGCACGCATATTTCAAAGTATCGCATGGCAAAAACTATAATTATAACAGGAGGTGCTGGATTCATCGGTTCGCATGTAGTCAGGTTATTTGTAACCAAGTACCCTGATTATAAGATCATCAACCTGGACGCACTCACTTACGCCGGCAATCTTGAAAACCTGAAGGACATAGAGGATGCACCTAATTATACTTTTGTAAAGGCTGATATTACGGATGCACAGCATATCAACGAGGTATTTGCACAATATCAACCGGATGGCATCATACATCTGGCAGCAGAAAGCCATGTGGACCGTTCTATCACTAATCCCAATGCATTTATACAGACCAATGTAATGGGTACGGCAAACCTCCTGAATGCTGCCCGTGAAATATGGAAAGATGGCTTTGAAGGCAAACGCTTTTACCATGTATCAACTGATGAAGTATATGGCTCTTTAGGCGAAACAGGGTTCTTCCTGGAAACCACTCCTTACGATCCGCAATCACCCTACTCTGCTTCTAAAGCCGCTTCAGACCACCTGGTGCGTGCTTATGGCAATACATATGGTTTACCATTTGTGTTAACAAATTGCTCTAATAACTATGGTCCTAATCACTTCCCTGAAAAGCTGATACCATTATTTATCAATAATATCCGCAACAATAAATCGTTGCCTGTATATGGCGATGGTAAATATACCCGCGACTGGCTGTATGTGATAGACCATGCCCGTGCTATAGATACAGTGTTTCACAATGGGAAGAACGGAGAAACCTACAATATAGGTGGTTTCAACGAATGGCAAAATATAGAGTTGGTGAAGCTGCTGTGTGAGAAGATGGATGAAAAACTGGGACGCGAGCCCGGTACATCAGCGCAACTAATAACCTACATCAAAGACCGCCCCGGCCATGACAGGCGCTATGCTATAGACGCCACGAAGATAAAGACCAAATTGGGCTGGGAACCATCGGTAACATTTGAAGAAGGCCTGGCAAAAACCATCGACTGGTATCTTGCTAATGAAGAATGGCTGAATCATGTTACCAGCGGTGATTATCAAAAGTATTATAGTACTCAATATAATTAGTCGTAAGTATTAAGTCATAAGTCGTAAGAAATGACGATACAGAAGTTTGAGGATATTATAGCTTGGCAAAAAGCACAGGATTTGGCTTTATTTATTTATGAGGCATTTAAAGAAATAAAGGATTATAGTTTTAGAGATCAGATTTGCAGAGCTGTAGTATCCATATCAAATAATATTGCTGAAGGTTTTGATAGAAATTCGGATGCGGATTTCGCACGTTTTCTGTACTTCGCTATCAGCTCTGCCAGCGAAGTGAAATCAATGCTCTATCTTGCAGCAAGACTCAATTATATTTCCCCTAATAATAGGGAGCAGTTATTAAAATATACAAGTGAAGTATCCATGATAATTCGTGGTCTTATTAAATCTATAAAATAGACTTACGACTTATGACTCACGACTTAAAGACTATTATATAATGAAAGGAATCGTCCTTGCAGGTGGTTCGGGCACACGCCTTTACCCGCTCACTATAGCTGTTAGCAAACAATTAATGCCGGTGTATGACAAGCCGATGATCTACTATCCCTTGTCTACCCTAATGCTTGCCGGTATCCGTGAGATACTAATTATTACCACTCCTGAAGACCAGGCTGGGTTTAAAAAGCTGCTGGGCGATGGTAGCCAGGTGGGCTGCCGTTTTGAATATGTAGTGCAACCTAGTCCCGATGGACTGGCGCAGGCATTTATATTGGGCGAAGAGTTTATTGGAAACGATTCTGTAGCGCTGGTGTTAGGCGATAACATCTTCTATGGCTCAGGTATGGGCACCTTGTTGAGAAATAAAGTAAACCCTAACGGTGCCGTGGTTTTTGCCTACCAGGTACATGACCCGGAAAGGTATGGCGTGGTGGAATTTGATAAGGACTTTAAAGTATTAAGCATAGAGGAAAAACCTACGCAGCCTAAATCAAACTATGCTGTACCGGGATTATATTTCTACGATAACGAAGTAGTTTCTATAGCCAAGAATATGAAACCCTCGCCACGTGGTGAGCTGGAAATTACAGATGTAAACAAAACCTACCTGGAACGTGGCAAACTGGAAGTAGGTGTACTGAACCGGGGTACGGCATGGCTGGATACCGGTACATTTGAATCGCTGCAGGAAGCCGGCCAGTTTATTGAAGTAATAGAAAAGCGCCAGGGCCTGAAGGTAGGCTGTATAGAAGAAATAGCTTACCGTATGGGATTTATAGATAAAGACCAGCTACAAGTGTTGGCCCAAAAATTTATGAAGAGCGGGTATGGTAAATACCTGGGGATAATAGCTAAAGAAAAATAATGTCGTACGAGGGTAAGCTTGCATTATTATTGGTCTTATCTGCTGCTGTAGGCTGGTTTGCTGCCCGGCTGGCAGGCAATGCTATATTTCGTAAGCTATCCGATAAACGAATTATCAATAACATAATAAGCACTACAGCACAGGAGCTGTTTACTGCCGATACACTTATCACAAAACTGCAGGATCCAACCTTGTTATCCGGCCTCAACCCTATGATAGAAAAGCACATTGAGGAATTTCTTTTGGTGAAACTGACCCAGAAATTGCCTTTTGTTGCTACCTTTATGGGCGAAAGCACATTGGCTAAAATAAAAGAAGGCATGATTGAAGAAATAAACCTGCTGCTGCCGAGCGTTATGGCTCAGTACTCCCGCAACTTGGGGGCGCAGCTGGATATTTCTACGATCGTAACCGGCAAACTATCTGCTATACCTGCTGATAAGTTTCAGGCAATGATTGAACCACACATCCGGCAACAACAATGGAAGCTGCAGGCAGGCGGTGCAGTTTTAGGCCTGGCAATTGCTGCTCTTTCAGCTTTCATCCTCTCCCTCTAATTAGTCAGTTAAAGCTTTTTGATATAAGTGATTTATATCAGCTTTAACGTAATCACATTGCCAAAGCCGGGCAATATTGTAACTTTAATTAAAAAATAAGACCGTTATAAAATGGCACATTATTATTCGCTGGGGAGCATTCCTCATAAGCGCCATACCCAATTTCGGAAACCGGATGGCGGACTGTATTCAGAGCAGCTTTTTAGTACAGAAGGGTTCTCTTCAAATTACTCCCTGCTCTACCATATCCACCCACCCACACAAATTATCAAGGCCGAAGAACCGATAGATGTTTCTCCAAAGCCGGCGCATGATAATATTCTTAAGCATCGTAGCTTTCAGGGTTTCAATGTAAAGCCTGAAGCCGATTACCTGAAAAGCCGTAAGATCGTCCTTTTCAACAATGATGTGCAGATAACACTCGCGGCACCTACTAAGAGCCTTACTGATAGCTTCTTTAAAAATGCAGATGCTGACGAAGTGATTTTTGTGCATGAAGGTACGGGTACACTGAAAACACAATATGGCCAGATACCTTTCGGTTATGGAGATTACCTTGTTATACCACGGGGTACCATCTACCAGATACATTTTAATGATGAGAACAACAGGCTTTTCATTGTAGAATCATTCAGCCCTATTACCTATCCTAAAAGATACCTGAGCCGCTACGGACAGTTACTGGAACACGCCCCTTATTGCGAGCGCGATATACGTAAACCACAAGACCTGGAAACAATTGACCAGAAAGGCGAATTCCTTATAAATACAAAGAAGAAAGGGTTACTTTATCCTATCACTTATGCCAATCATCCTTTTGATGTAGTTGGCTGGGATGGCTGTGAATATCCTTATGCATTCAGCATTCACGATTTTGAGCCTATTACAGGGCGCGTTCACCAGCCACCTCCCGTACATCAAACCTTTGATGCGCACAACTTTGTGATATGTTCATTCTGCCCCCGCCTGTACGATTATCATCCGCAAGCCATACCTGCTCCGTACAATCACAGCAATATTGATAGCGATGAAGTATTGTATTACGTAGATGGAGATTTCATGAGCCGCAAGCATGTAACACGTGGTATGATAACCCTGCACCCAGCAGGCATACCGCACGGCCCGCATCCCGGTGCTGTGGAAAGAAGCATTGGTGCTAAAGAAACAGGTGAACTGGCGGTGATGGTAGATACCTTCCATCCGCTGAAAATGACAGCTGAGGCGCAAGGCATTGAGGATGATAATTACATCATGAGCTGGGCTGAATAATCAATATAAAACAACAATCTAAAGCTTAATTAACTAATAAGATAATTATGGAACCACTGACAGTTAGCGAGAAAATGGCTGCGGCCAAAGATTTTTTACCTATCAATGGTACAGACTATTTAGAACTGTATGTAGGTAATGCCAAACAATCTGCACACTATTACAAAACTGCTTTCGGTTTTGAAACAGTAGCATATTCCGGCCCTGAAACTGGTGTGCGCGACCGTGCTTCTTATGTATTGCAGCAAGGTAAAATACGCCTCGTTCTTACTACAGCATTGAAATCAGACCACCCGATATCTGAGCATGTACGTAAACACGGCGACGGTGTAAAGGTACTGGCCTTATGGGTAGATGATGCAACACAGTCTTTTAAAGAGACAACACAGCGTGGTGCAAAACCTTACTTGGAGCCTACTACGCTGACAGATGAAGATGGTGAAGTAGTAATGAGTGGTATCTACACCTACGGTGAAACGATCCATATGTTCATAGAACGTAAAAACTACAAAGGCACATTCTTACCCGGATATAAAAAAGTAGAAGGTGGCTTTAAAACTAAAGATGCCGGCTTGTTGTATGTTGATCACTGCGTGGGTAACGTAGGTTGGGGCCGCATGAATGAAACCGTGAAATGGTATGAAGATGTAATGGGCTTTGCCAACATCCTTACTTTTGACGATAAGCAAATCAATACCGAATACTCTGCCCTGATGAGTAAGGTAATGAGTAATGGTAACGGTTATGTAAAATTCCCCATCAACGAGCCTGCTGAAGGCAAAAAGAAATCGCAGATAGAAGAGTACCTTGACTTCTACGAAGGTGAAGGTGTACAGCACATAGCTATCGCTACAAATGATATCATCACTACCGTTCGCGACCTGAAGTCTCGTGGTGTAGAATTCCTGGATACTCCGGATACTTATTACGAAGATCTTTTTGACCGCGTTGGCAAAATAGATGAAGCACTGGCTCCACTTCAGGAACTGAAAATATTGGTTGACCGCGATGAGGAGGGCTATCTGCTGCAGATATTTACCAAGCCTCAGCAAGACCGTCCTACCCTGTTCTTCGAGATCATACAACGCAAAGGTGCCAAAAGCTTTGGTGCAGGTAACTTTAAGGCATTGTTTGAATCTATAGAGCGTGAACAGGCCAAGCGTGGTAATTTATAATTCATAACTAATTAGAATACATGAAATGGGGCGTTGTTGCCCCATTTTTGCTTTGTTTTAAGACTTATATTGATATATTAGGCTTATCTTTACGGATTCCTTTTACTAACCACTTTATTAACTGTAGTGATGATAAAAAAGCTGTTATACAGTTTATTGTTGATAGGTGTAGGCACTGCTTATGCCCAGGACGATGTGCAGGCGTTTCGTAACTTTCAGCTTTCATTCAGCCGCGTATCCCAGGCATGGGTAAAGAACAATGATTCTTTACGTAAAATGTTCCAGTCGAAAGGCCTGGCATATCCGCCTGCAGATATTTATATCCGCACTTTCAAAGCGCAGAATGAAATGGAACTGTGGGCACGTGATAATGATAATGACAGGTATCAGTTGGTAAAGCTATACCGTATATGTGCATTATCTGGCATACTGGGCCCTAAGCGTTACGAGGGCGATCACCAGGTACCTGAAGGCTACTATTTCATTGAAGATTTCAATCCCAAGAGCGATTTCTTTTTGTCTATGCTGTTGAACTATCCCAACTATTCGGATATGGTGATGGGAGATAAGAAAAAGCCCGGTGGCGATATCTACATTCACGGTGGCTGCGTTACGGTGGGTTGTATGCCGATGACAGATGCAGGTATACAGGAAATATATACACTATGCCTGAATGCTAAGCTGGCGGGACAAACATATATTCCGGTACATATCTTCCCAACAAGGTTTAATACCGTAGGTTTAAACTTTTTAGGGCGCGAATATGCTTCAGATACCACAAAGCAACGTTTTTGGGTAAACCTGAAACAAGGGTATGACTATTTTGAGCGCTACAGGAAATTGCAACCTGTAATGTACAATTCGAATGGTAAGTATGTTTATGCCAACTAAACACAACACTTTACCCTAAATTTGTGTTATAAGAAGATACTAAACAGATTTATGCGCAACATAATAAGGAAAAGGAAAAGCAATACCAATGCAATAGCAGGTGTTGCTTTTTTTATAGCCGTTATCCTTACATTACTATCCTGCGAAAAAGAGGTAAAAATAAACCTTGACAGTGGCGAGCCCCGTCTTGTGGTAGAAGGTGCAATAGAAACCGGCCTGCCGCCTTATGTTTTCCTTACAAAATCTATTGGTTATTTCGCCACTATCGACCTGAATACGCTGCAAAACAGTTTCGTGCATGGTGCCAAGGTTTCTGTGACGGATGGCAGTCGTATTGTTGACCTTATTGAATATACGGTAGACACGGGCAGTGGTTATAAATTTTCATTCTATACTATAGATACCGCAGGTGGCAATTTCTTTGTTGGCCAGGTAAATAAATACTATACACTTAGAGTAGAATATGAAGGTAAAGTATATGAAGCCGTAACTAAGATACCCGAGCCTACAGCTCTTGATTCGGTTGTTTCTGTGCAGCCCGATGCACCTTTTGATAAGGAAAAATTTCCGGAAGCAAGGCAGATACGCATCTATTTTAAAGACCCAGATACGATGGGTAACTATGTGCGATACTATACCCGTCGAAATAGCGAGCCCTACTATCCCGGACTGAATGCAACGTATTCTGACGAGATAATAAATGGTACACAGTTTGAAACAACACTACCTTTAGGCGAACCACAATCCCAAGTGTATAACGCAGATTCTTCAGGGATAGGCTATGTTGGCGATACCGTAACATTAAAATGGTGTGCTATTGACAAGGCTTCGTATAGTTTCTGGAGCACATATGAATTTTCTTTAGGTACTATTGGAAATCCCTTCTCTACACCCATTAAGGTAAAAACGAATATAAGCAATAATGGCCTTGGAATATGGGCAGGATACGGCGCTGTATATAAAACGATTATACTCGAATAATCCAAGTCTTTAGATAATAGGCATGCTCGCAAAAAAATCGCATTTTTGCATGCATTAATTTCAAATGATGACAGAAACGGAAAAAGTACATTGCCTTATTATAGGCTCTGGTCCTGCAGGATATACTGCTGCTATATACGCATCTCGCGCTGGTTTGAACCCTGTATTATATCAAGGTTTGCAACCGGGTGGGCAGCTCACAATTACCACGGATGTAGAAAATTACCCCGGTTACCCAGAAGGCGTAATGGGCCCGCAGATGATGGTGGATTTTGAGAAACAAGCGCAGCGTATGGGTGCAGATATCCGTTGGGGCTATGCTACTAAAGTTGATTTTTCTCAACGTCCTTTCAAAGTAGAAATAGATGAGGAAAAATGGATAGAGGCTGATGCCGTTATCATAGCAACAGGTGCATCTGCCAAATGGCTGGGCTTGCCTTCAGAGCAGCGCCTGAATGGCCACGGTGTATCTGCCTGTGCCGTATGCGATGGATTCTTCTTTAAAGGACAGGAAGTAGCTATAGTAGGTGCTGGTGACACTGCTTGTGAGGAAGCACTGTACTTATCTAAAATATGCAGCACCGTACATATGCTGATACGTCGCGATGAAATGAGGGCCAGTAAAGTAATGCAGCAGCGCGTATTGAAAACACCGAACATCAAAGTGTATTGGAATAGTGAAACGGTGGAAGTATTGGGCGAAAGCAAAGTAGATGGCTTGAAGATACTGAACAATAAAACCAACGAAGAAACAGTAATACCACTGAAAGCATTTTTCGTTGCTATTGGCCATGAGCCAAACTCTGGCCTATTCAAAGGCCTGCTGGATATGGATGAAGCCGGTTACCTGATAACACAACCCGGCTCTTCTAAAACAAACATTGAAGGTGTATTTGCCTGTGGTGATGTGCAGGATAAAATATATCGCCAGGCAGTAACAGCTGCAGGTAGCGGTTGTATGGCAGCACTGGATGCCGAACGCTATCTTGGTGCGCTGGAACATGCTTAAAAATGTATCTCAAATGCCCCACAATAATGGGGCATTTTTACTAGTCACATATGTCAGTTTTACAACAACATATACAGAACTACTTTGATGTAAATGCTGAGCAATTAGATATTATTGCCCGTAGCTTTCAATTTCGTCAAGTTGCTAAGGGTGACTATCTGTTAAAAGAAGGTAGGTTATGCAACCAGCTTTCTTTTATACAAAACGGACTAATTCGGATATATGCACAAAAAGGCGAAAAGGAAATAACACAATGGATATCATCTGCAGGTTATTTCGTTACTGACCTCGCCAGTTTCATTTTTAATACTCCGGCCCGATGGAACCTTCAGGCATTAACAGATTGTGAATTATACACCATAGATAAGCAGGCGTATATTAATCTTGGTGAAAGCATACCTGAATGGCATAAGCTGGAAAAACTGTTTATTGCCAAGTGCTTTATAATATTGGAAGAGCGCGTAAACAGCCATTTGTTTATGACTGCGGAAGAGCGTTTTCAGCAGTTGCTATCCTTACAACCGGACCTATTTAATCAGGTACCCCTTCAATACCTGGCATCTATGCTTGGTATGACACCGGAAACCATGAGCAGGTTGCGAAAAAGATCGCTTAGCTAATTCTTGATAAATGTCAATTCTAAGGTTTGATATCTATCAGACCTTTGTATTAAATCAAGAACAATGAAACATATTATTAAGGCTGAAGAATTGGCAATGGCCATAATTACTATTTACCTCGCTACTTTATTGCAGTTACCTATTAATGGTTGGATATATTTTATTGCTTTTTTCAGTCCGGATATCAGCATACTGGCATATGCAATCAATAATAAAGCAGGAGCTACGGTATATAACATTTTCCACCATAAAGGAATTGCCTTAATAATCGCTTTGATTGGCTTGCTGCTAAATAGTGAATATATAATATTTGCCGGGCTGATGCTACTGGCGCACTCATCTTTCGATAGGCTTATGGGTTATGGCCTAAAATACGTTGCAGGATTCAGATATACCCACTTGGGTAACATAGGTAAAAAATAACAAGATTGAACAATACCTTACCTTTGCCCACTATTAAATGCACATGATACAAATTGGCAGATACAATAAATTAAGGGTAATAAAGAAAGTGGACTTCGGTATGTACCTGGATGGTAATGATGCAGGGGAAATATTATTACCCAAACGGTTCGTACCTGCTGGCCTGGAAGAAAATGACGAGGTCGAAGTATTTTTATATCATGACTCCGATGATAGAATCATAGCCACTACTCAAAAGCCATTTGCCCAGGTTGGTGATATTGCTTTATTAAAGGTAGTTGGCACTACTAAACAAGGCGCTTTTCTTGACTGGGGGTTAATGAAAGATGTTTTCCTGCCATTATCGCAACAAACCACTCGTATATATGAAGGTGATAGCTACCTTGTAAAGCTATACATTGACGAACGTACCGGCAGGATTGCAGCTACGCAGCGAATAGAACGCTACCTGAGCAATGATGAACTTACCGTAAAAGAGAAAGACGCTGTAGATATGTTGATATACCAGCGCACAGATATTGGTTATAAAGTAATCATTAATAATCTGCATACGGGTGTATTGCACTATAACGAAGTATTCAGAGAGCTTGAAATAGGCGACAAGGAAAAAGGCTTTGTAAAAACCATACGTGAAGACAATAAGATAGACGTTGCACTGGGCGAAGCCGGCTATAAAAAGGTAGAGAGCGAGACGGATAAAATACTGCGCCTACTGGCAGAAAACAACGGCTACCTGCCATACCACGATAAAAGCGATCCCGAAGAGATCTATGAATTCTTCGGGATCAGCAAAAAGGTATTCAAAATGGCTACCGGTGCTTTATACAAACAGCGTAAAATAGAATTCACGCAGAGTGGTATTAAGCTGGTAGAATAACGCTATTATCTCGGCCCCATTTTATAGTCGCTAATGTTCTTTGTAACATTAGCGCTTTCGTTTACATTCATTACTTCCATTTTACTTTCTATCTGGTTGTTCTTATAGTGGGTAGCTTCCATCATAAAGCCCCCGGTGTTTTTACCACTGGCAAGATATGCGTATGGGCTACGGGCAAAGCTTTGTGATATATCTATATTCAGTTTGGTAGTCACCCATACTTCTGTTTTGCGGTTGCGCTCTTCGTCTACACACACATATTCACTGCAACTATAGCCTAATATAGTTTTTGTTTTGCCTGTCTTATTACATTTCACATCGCTGATAGGCCCATTGTCGCGCCCCTGCCCTCTGCGGGCTTGTGCATCTGCACTCATAAAGGAATTGATGTTAATAGCCATCCCAGTTTTCTCCCCATCATTCAATGTTATCATGCTACTGTTCTTGTTATCGTATATCATGAACATTTCATCCTTCTTCTTTTTCTTCTTTTCGTCCACTGGTTTAAAACCAAAGTATTTTTGCGAACCGTTCAGATAGTATAGCATATCGCTTTCATCTTTTTTCTCCCCGTCTTTGTAGCTTGTTATATGCATATTGATAGATATGGGGAATGAATATGAAGATTCTGTTTTGCCGTTCATCATACCGCTTAGCCAAGCTTCGCCTTTAGCCTTGCTGTCTTTATTGTCCTCTTCATATTTACGTTCTATAGCATCTCTTACATATCCCCTACCGGGTTGTGCATATAGATGAATGGTTGTCAGCATGATTGCTGAAAAGAGAATGATCTGTTTCATATGTTTAGTTTCTAATAGTGGGTATCATAAATTTACTAAAACAATATTCACAATAATATTAATTCATGATAACTATTTAACATCTTATTGATATACAATTCGTTATTTTCATAATAATAAACAACGACCGGTAATTTCCATATTCGCACTAACTTAACAGTGCGACAGGTATATGCCCATTGACTTATGAAGAAGAACCAGCTATCAAAGCTGATAAGATATTACGCTCAGTATTTTCCCTTTACCATCAATACATTTTTGTGTGGTGTAGCTGCCTATATAGGCTATCGCATACTATATCAGCCTTTGGATAAAGATGAAGTAGCTCCGTTTCGCCCATTTATAATATTGATGGGCAAGGTAGTATTCTGGTTCATTCTCGGACTGATTGTATTATCTGTTCTCAGTACTATAGGTACATGGCTCTATTACATATGGCTAAAGAAGAGCAGGCAATACAAGCTGCAGGTATCGTTTACAACCGACACGGTAAACGGCAAAAAGAATAAGCTATTTCTCAATGCCCGGATAGAAGGTGTACGACGGCCGATACTTGGCTTTGTAAAAGGCAGGCTATTCTATGATGATAAAGAAATGACGGAGAAATTTTCACTTCTGTCAAACAAACGAAAAGAGAAAAGCATATGGCGTGCCGCAATTACGGGGCGTAGCCGCATGGAACTGCCTGATATAAAGGAGTATGAACTGAAAGGTGGCTTTATCTTTTTTGAAGACATGCTGCATCTTTGTTCATTTGCTGTTTCGCAACCCATTGGCGGGCACTTTTATCAGCCACCGGTATTGGAAGCCGATGATGATAAAGATGTATTTCCGAAGAAAACGGAAAGTATGGATGTGCGTGTGGACCAGTTAAGGCGTGTAGAAGGGGAATATCTCAATTATAAAGACTTCGAGTCGGGCGATGATGTAAGACGTATCGTATGGAAAGTATACGCAAAAAACAGGGAGCTGGTAGTGCGAGTGCCTGAGATGTACGAACCTTATGCTTCGCACCTATACTTCTATGCATCTTTCAGCAATGCTTTGAAAAAGCAATGGTTGGGTGATGGCTATCAGAAGGAAATGCTCAATTACTACAAGAACAATGTATGGACGGTATATGACACATTGGCAAAGAAAGAATGGGCACTACGCTATATTCCCGACCAGGATTTTAATATACCGGAGCAGCTATCGGATGATGAGAAAGCCGCTCGTATCATAAGCAACAGCACATGGAATGGCGGCAAACCTTTACAGCAATACTTTAATCCACGTACTGGTACTGTATTGTGCATATCATCACTCACAGATATAGAAGAGCTGCAAAACCTGCTGGATAATTGCGATGGTTCTACCGTGGTATATTTTGTGAAGCTCTCGGGCGTATTCCGGCAGTTTGCTGCATGGACCTGGTTCAAGCGATTGATATTCCTGCCACCTAAAGACAGGCTGAACAGGTTGCGTGCCACATGGATCTTTTCGCCCACACGCATGCAAGTATTGAAGAAAGAAAAGGAGATAGAAGCTATGCTGAATAAGAGCAGCGTGAACACCGGCATACTGTAATCTGCGTTATCAAATCATTACCAACACCCGTCGCGTTGCTGCAATCTAAATAATCGTTACTTTGTAGTGCTAATTGATTTTTTATTACCATTAAAAACAGTGCGTATGTTAGACCAACTAATGCAGATTGTAAGACAACACAGTCAGCAATCTATCGTAGAAAATCAGGATGTTCCAAACGAACATAATGAAGGTGTGATACAAGAAGCAGGATCTTCTTTGTTTTCGAGCCTGCAGCAAATGATACAGAATGGCAAGTTGGAGCAAGTTACAGACCTGATAAAAGGTAATCACAGCAGTGATACAGTCAACCAGCTATCAGAAGGCATGGCCGGCAATATCGCAAGCAAGTTTGGTATCAATGCAGCGTCTGCAAAGAACATTGCAGGAAGCTTGCTGCCCAAAATACTTAGCAGCCTTTCGAATGGTACAAGCAACAACAGCCTCGACCTGCAAAGTATGCTGGGCTCACTTACAAGTGGTGGGGGCATACAGAGTACCATCAATACATTGGGCAGCCAGTTGGGGTTGGATAAGGATAAAGATGGCGATGTAGATTTTAAAGATATAACCAGGTTATTTGGTCAATAACAATAAAGGCTGCAGATATTGCAGCCTTTACTTTTTCCACCTGATGGCATAGCACAGGTAAAAATTGAAATCGAATATGCTGTTCTTGCCACCTTTACCATACCCTGCTATATAAGGTGGTGGCAGTTCTTTAAATTGTTTACCATTCAGCAAAAACTTACCGCGTATATTCCAGCCTGCAAACAGGCCTTTGGCCAGCTCTACCCTCACGCCGCCATTTACTTCCATCCAGTGCGCTGTCATGCTCTTGCCGGGGATGCTGCCCATGGTATTACCCCATAGGTCGTTCTTGATAACATAAGTAGCATCGCTGCGTTGTATGATACCCAAACCATAACGCAGGCCTATAAAAGCCATATCCCAATCGTTAGGAAATAAACGTGCTAAAAGGCTTTTATTAAAACCTATTTTCCCAAATACATTTGTACTTCTGTAGTTGAGGTAAGTAGAATCCAGTTTACCACTCCCCCATCCGCCTTCTGCTACAAAATAGATATCTTTTTTGTGGTAATAGTCTATCTCGATCTCATATGCCTGTCTTTCCTTAAACAAGGCATTGAGTATGGGTTTACTGATGTCAAAACTAAAACGTAATTGCTTAACACTATCTGTTATCACAGGTTTATTTTCCTCTTCATCATCGTCTTGCGCATGAAGTGGAAATGCTATTCCAAGCAATAACAATATTAATATGCTAGTAAAATATCTTGGCATGTTCAATATTAGCAGCTCCGTTTATCTCTGCATTTTTTACAACTACAGAATCTATATTATAATTCGTCCACGCTACGTTCTTGATAGTATAGTGATATATATAGCCACATGCGGTAGATATAAAGGTGAGTTTCTTGTCATACTCAAAAGTGATTGTATCGGTTCCCGCAATGGTAGAATCAGTACTTACCAGCAGTTTTATTACTGTAGCCTGGGGCGATAGTTGGATAAAAAATTTATTCTTTTTAGCGCCACTGTCTGCTATTATGCCATTATCTACATATCTAAATATTCCTTTGGGCAAAAAAGAATCGACACCGTTACTGCCCGTATCTGCGGGACGATAAGTGCCCAAAAGCATATATACATTGCGTGGCTGCAGGCAGGGATCCGCCACTCTATTGCATGCAGCTATTACTATCCCCAAAAATAAAAAAAGGAGTATATACTTAAGCTTAGTCATTAAGGGTAGCCAGTATTTTATCTATTTCTGCTAATACCGAATCCAGTTGTTTCTTCACTACTTGTTTCTCGTCATCATTTAACATAGCGGTGCCAATGCTTGCTGCCATCATATTCTCTTCCAGCAATGCCAGCTTGCCATTTAATGTTTCTATGGATTTCAGCTGTGTATTAACGGTTTCTTTCAGGCGCTTATTTTCCGCCTGAAGCTCCGTGTATTTCTTCAGCAGTCTATCCAGTTTATCATTAAGTAGTGTTAACTCCTGCATTATTCGCGTATTTGAGCTTGCAGTTTGTTTTTATATGCGCCTATCAATTGCTGCATCAGTTGTTCTATTTCTGTATCTGTAAGCGTACGGTCCTGCACCTGGAAGGTGTAGCTCAATGCATACGATTTTTTACCGGCACCCAGCTTTTCGCTTTCAAATACATCAAACAGACCAAAGTTTTGCAAAGCATCTATTTTCAATTGCTCCGTTACCTGCTGCACCTCATGGTAAGATACATGTTTATCCAGTACAATGGCAAGGTCGCGGTCTACAGCCGGAAACTTAGCTACCTCTGCATATTTTATCTTGTTAGCTGCATTGGCTTTTTGCCACACATCCCAGTTGATAACCGCATACAGCACATCTTGCTTTATTTCAAAAGTCTTCAGTTTTGCTCCATCTACATCTGCTAGGCGGCACAATACTTCATTCTTCCACATCCAAGCAGCGCCTTGCTCATCATAGCTAATGCTAGCCTTGCTGATACCGCTTTGAACTAAAAGACTTTGTACGATGCCCTTCAGGTAAAAGCTATCCGCTTTAATAGGTTTTTGGTTCCACGACTGGGTAGCTACATTGCCTGTTATATATAATGCCAGCTGATGTGTTTCTTTATAGCCACCATTTTCAAGCTGGTATATCTTCCCAAACTCATATAGTGCCAGGTCATTGTTTTTTCGGTTGCAGTTATACTGTATCACTTCCAACCCGCTCTCCAGCATCGAAGGGCGCAGCACATCCAGCTCGCTGCTCAGGCTGTTCAGCATACGTACAAGATCTGTACGTTCCGGGTAATATTTGCTGTTAACAATAGAATTGGTAACAATTTCACTGAAGCCTTTACCTGTAAGATGGTTGGCTACCTTCTCACGCAGTTGCCTGTCGTTCACCATTGGGCGTGTCAGCGATATATGTAGTCTTTCAGGTATCACCACCTGGTCCAGCCCATCTATACGTAGTATCTCTTCAACTATATCTGCCGGTTGTTTTACATCTGCTTTATTAGTGGGCACATGCAGCATTAGAGTAGTATCATTCTCACTTTCTATCACAAAGCCCAGCGCTGTTAGTATTTCTTTGATGGCTTCCTTATCATATTCTTTACCGCTCAAGGAACGGATGTAATCATAATTTACACTAACCATTACGGGTTCCAGTGCCCTTGCCTGCACATCTGTAATGTCTGATGCTATAGCGCCACCTGCTATTTCCACTATCATTGCCGCAGCACGTTTCAGGGCAGGTATTACATTGTTGATGTCAACACCTTTCTCAAAATGCGTAGCAGCATCTGTACGCAATCCATGATGCATCGATGTTCTGCGTACGTGCGTAGGGTCGAAATAAGCACTTTCTAAAAAGATGTTGGTGGTAGCATCGTTCACGCCACTGTTGAGCCCCCCAAATACGCCTGCTATACACATGCCATCGGTGCTGTCACATATCATCAGGTCGTTATCGTTCACCTTGCGCTCTTTCTCATCCAGCGATAAGAACACGGTTCCCTGCGGCAGGAACTGTACATTAACAGTACCACCTTTTATCTTATCTGCATCAAAGGCATGCAGCGGCTGGCCATATTCATGCAGCACGTAGTTGGTAATATCTACTACGTTATTGATGCTGCGTACACCTATGGTACGCAGTTTCTGTTGCAACCATGCAGGCGATTCACTTACTTTCACACCTGCAATACCAATGCCACAATACCTGGCACAGGCCTCAGGTGCTTTTACATGCACTTGTATATCCAGCGTAGCCTCACCCTTAGCAGGCAATGTTATATCGGGCAACTTTGAGTGATAAGACACGCCTCTATGGTGCGTCAGGTAGGCACATACATCTCGTGCCACACCTATATGGCTCATTGCATCGCTGCGATTGGGGGTAAGGCCTATGTGTATAGCATAATCCGGTTCGGGAACTTTAAAATACTCACCCGCAGGCATGCCTACAGGTGCATCTGCCGGCAATATCAGGATGCCCGCATGGCTTTTGCCCAGGCCTATTTCATCCTCTGCACATATCATACCGGCACTCTCCTCACCCCGTATTTTTGCTTTTTTTATCAGGAAGGGCTCTCCTTCCGTTGGGTGAACAGTAGTGCCTACCGTAGCTACCACTACCTTTTGCCCGGCTGCTACATTGGGGGCACCACATACAATACCTAGCTCCAAACCATTGCCTACAGACACTTTAGTTACGCTCAGCTTATCGGCATTCGGGTGTTTATGACAAGAAAGCACTTCCCCAATCACAAGCCCCTCAAGGCTTCCGGGTATGGCTTCCGATTTTTCAACTGCTTCTACTTCCAATCCTATGGAGGTCAATATTTTACTCAATTCAGCCACCGGCAATGCTTCCGGCAGGTATTGCAGGAGCCACTGGTAAGATATGGTCATCTGTTTTTAATAAATTTTGTTGTAAAGATAGCCCAAGGCGCGCATGTTTATAGCAAATCGCATCCTTTTACCGAAATCCTTTTTAAAAAACTTTATTAACAGTTTTTTGTGGACACAATGTGTATTAAGGTGATTTAGGCTGTAAATTTGTGGATATAATAAGGGAATAATTATAAGTATGTGAACAAGCGAGTGCGTAAGCTGTGAAATATGGCATAATAAATATTATTTCCGAAAATTTTTGCGCCCTCCTTTTTCGTTATACATTAGTCCTCCGCCCTAAATTTTAGCTCTCTCCAAACATGCTTTTACATTACGAAAATGTTAAGCACGTATTACCGGAAGGTTAAAATAGCATGAACGGCACAGGACGCGGATTTAGAACAACAGAATTACAACAGAGATAAAAGACGACCCCTAAAAATGGCAGTAAACATTAAAAAAGAGTTTGGAAACACCAGGAGCCGCAAGCCGGACATTACCAACCTGGTGTATGGTAAAGTACCACCACAAGCACCTGAACTGGAAGAAGCGGTTTTAGGTGCCGTGATGTTGGAAAAGGACAAATTGGCAGAAGTATTAGAGATTATTCAAAGTGAAGACTGTTTTTATGTAGATGCCCACCAAAAAATATATGCAGCCATCAGGCGCCTTTTCGATAAGGGTATGCCCGTGGATTTGCTGACAGTAACGGAAGAACTGAGACGCAGCAATGAACTGGAGATAGTTGGGGGTGCATATTTTCTTACCAGGTTGACAATGAGCGTTGTATCCAGTGCCCACGTTGAGGCCCACGCCCGTATTGTCATGGAAAAATTCATCCAAAGAGAGCTCATTCGTATTTCCGGCCAGGTAATAGGGGATGCATACGAGGATAGCACCGATGTATTTGACCTGCTGGACAAAGCAGAAAGTAACCTGTACGAGATTACCGATAAACACCTTCGTAAGAACTTTAAGAGCTTGAAGGAAGTATTGGTAAAAACCGTGCACGAAATTGAAGAGGCAAAAAATAAGAAAGACGACCTTACCGGTGTACCTTCTACCTTCGCGCCGCTTGATAAGCTAACGAGTGGCTGGCAGAAAACGGACCTCATCATCTTGGCCGCCCGTCCGGCGGTGGGTAAAACTGCCTTCTGTCTTAACTTGGCTATGAATGCAGCCATGCACAGTCCTAAACCATTCCCTGTAGCGTTCTTCTCGCTTGAGATGGGTGCTGGACAGTTGGTAAAAAGGATGCTGGCAGCCGTAACAGAAGTAAGCATGGAAGCCATCACCAAAGGCCGTATGCAGGAGCACGAATTTGTGCAGATGACACAACGTATGAACAAGCTGGCTGCAGCCCCAATCTTCCTGGATGACCAGGCTGCCCTGAACATCTTTGAGTTGCGTGCAAAGGCACGCAGGTTGAAGCAAAAGCATGATATTCAGCTAATTATAATAGATTACCTGCAGCTGATGCAGGCCAGCGTAAATGGCGGAGGTAATCGTGAACAAGAGATATCCAAAATATCGCGCGACCTGAAAGCACTGGCAAAAGAGCTTGAAATACCAATTATTGCGCTGTCTCAATTGAACCGTTCGGTTGAAAGCCGCAAAGAAAGTAAAGTACCACAGTTGAGTGACCTTAGGGAATCGGGAGCCATCGAGCAGGATGCCGATATGGTTATGTTCCTGTACCGTCCTGAATATTATGGCATTAATAACGATGCAATGGGGCAACCTATTGATGGTGAGACACATATACACATAGCTAAACATCGTAACGGTAGCACCGATACCGTTAAAGTACGCTTCATAAAAGAATACCAAAAGTTCGTAGACCTGCCACCTGAAAACTTCAGTGGATTTGGTGGCGGCAACTTTGGAGGAGGAGGTGGTGGTTTTATGCCGCCTACACCCGGCGATAATCCCGGTGCAGGCATCCGTGGCCGCGACAGGGATACCAGCGATTTTGGTGGTAGCAAAATGTTTATACCCAGCGGTTTCCAGACATTGCCATCTAAAGCCAATGATTTCAACTTTGATGATGATGCGCCTATCCCACCATCTCCATTGCGCCAGCGTCCTATGGAAGATGACGATGCTCCTTTTTAAGAAATACTCTTACTTGCTGATTCATACGAAAGCCACCTATTTAGGTTGGCTTTCTTTTTTTTGAGGATAATGCAGCCTTGTATTGCCCCACGCCTTCTACCCTCGTCCGATAAACATATTTAAGCGCAGATGGTTGTAATTGTAACAACTAAAGGCATAGTTATTTAGCTACATGCGTAAACACTAAAAACAACAACCATATGAAACGATTCATTGCATTTCTGGCATTCCTTGCATTCAACTTTACATACCTGCCGGTACAAGCCGGTGATGGTGATCATAAAGACGGGGTAAAAATGAAAGATGGTAAAGTCTGGATGATGAAAGATGGCAAGAAAACAGAAGTAAAACAGGAAGTAACACTTAACGATGGCACAAAAGTAAATCCTAACGGCACTGTAATAATGGCCGATGGATCGAGCAAAATGATGCAGAACGGAGATATGATATCAATGGATGGTAAATGGCACAACCGCAAAATGCTAAAAGACGAAAAGAAAGAAGATAAGGCGATGAATAAACAAGAGAACATGAAATAAGTCATGCTCTTGTAAATAATGAGAGGCCTGCAATCAATGCAGGCCTTCTGTTATTAAATGAAAGTGATAACGATAAATGATTATTACAACTACCAATTCAAACTATATTTCACATATAAAGAACGGTTAACTTTTGTTGCAAATAAATATATTTTTGTTCCCAACGCTGTTATCTGTTCTACGGTCTACTATGGCAAGCTATCGATATTATAGCGTAGTTGCCACTGTTTATTCTTATCAGATAGTCTTGAATGGCTATCCTTTTAGCTTGTATGATAAAAGAGCAAAAAGTCTGCGCATTGCAGAGGATAACTATGTCAATTTTACTAAGAAAAAAGCTAACATAGAGCACATAAGGTGAATAGCCGGGTATTCTTGCCCGGCTTTGTTTTTAGGCTAATTTTTAGCTTTTTTTCTTTTTTCTAACACAGCTCTCTTTTCTTGATGTACACCCATAGCCTCATCTACGGAATGTGTAGAGAACAAATCATTATTTTTCTCCGCAAGTACTGATAACTCAATATAAAATCGTTTTAATGTCTTAAGCTCTTCATCCGTGAGGTCTTCAATATCTATCAGGCGATTGCTGGCATGCTGATTGGCAGCAATAAGTTCATTTAGTTTCAATTGCAGGGCTAGCGTATCTTTGTTCTGTGAATGTTGTATGATGAAAACCATCAGGAAGGTGATGATCGTTGTGCCGGTATTAATAATGAGTTGCCAGGTTTCCGAATAATTGAATAAAGGTCCCGTAACAGCCCACACTACAATAATGAGGGTAGCTATGATAAAGGCGGCTGGCCGGCCGGTAGCCTCGGTGGCTGTTGCTGCAAATTTGTTGAAAAAGGATACAAAGCCGGATGATTTTTCTTTACCTGCCATGGTATTATTTTACTGGTTTAGTAGTAAGATAAAAAATTATGCCTTTAGGCATTCATAATTAGTTACATACCAGCATACAATCAAACACATAAAACAACATTAGTTATATATATTTACTGAAAACCAATTACTATGCTCTGGAAAGGAAGAAGACAAAGTGACAATTTTGAAGATGCGGGCCGCGGTGGGGGCTTCAGGATAGTGGGCGGCGGTATTGGCGCGCTGGTACTGGCGATTATTGTTTACTTTCTTGGTGGCGACCCATCGCAGATATTACAACAAAGCATCCCGAATCAACAAGTTACCACAGAAACGACTGCCAAAGAAAAAGAAGACAAGGCGTTTGTGCTTGTTGTATTGGCTGAAACAGAAGATGTATGGAATAAGGTATTCCCTGAAAAATTTGGAGTAGCTTATCGCGAACCAAAGCTTGTAACATTTCAGCAATCTGTAGCATCTGCCTGTGGTGGTGCCAGTTCAGCAACAGGGCCATTCTATTGCCCGGCCGATGAAAAGCTCTATGTCGATTTATCCTTTTACAACGAACTCAAACAACGATTTAATGCTCCCGGCGATTTTGCTATGGCTTATGTCATAGCGCACGAAGTAGGTCATCATATCCAACATATATTAGGCGTATCAGATAAAGTGCAGAAGATGCGTGGAAAGATAAGTGAAACAGAATACAACCAGTTATCTGTAAGGCTGGAATTGCAAGCCGATTTCTATGCAGGTGTTTGGGCACACTATGCAGAAAAAACCAAGAACATACTGGAAGATGGTGACATTGAAGAGGCATTGAACGCAGCCAATGCAATTGGTGACGATCGATTACAGCAGCAAACTACAGGAGAAGTAGTGCCTGATGCCTTTACGCACGGTACATCTGCCCAACGGATGTACTGGTTTAAAAAAGGATATGAAAGCGGTAATGTAGAAGATGGTGATACCTTTTCTGCTACAACGCTTTAATTCTACTTATGCCTGTCGCGGTTTTGGTGTGCTTTGATAAAATCTGTTATGAGGTAAGCTATTAGCTTTGCATTAGTGGCAGACGTCCTGCCATCCCGTAAAGTAGCAGCCCCTTCTGCAATATGTAGATACGATGGGTGCAGGCTGCGCGCGCACCAGCTAATGTATTGCCTGGCATGTACCGTACTGATACCGCATGGTGTTATTGCGCTCGATAGTACATTTTCTACGCAGTCCACATCAATTTCTATACCTGTAGGCTTGCCATAGGCGCGGTCTATAGCATTCCTTACAGCCTCATAATAGCTTAGCTTTTCCCTGATAAATATGTCTTCATAAAAGGAAAAATGCAGATCAGGATCATCTTTTAACTCATCTAATATATCCTGCGCATTGTAGTTTTCATGCAGGCCTACTACTTCATACTTGCCAAGATACCCTTCTCTGTGTGCATACCTGAAGCCGTTTCCACTATGCCTGCCTTCCATCCGCCTGTAATCTGAATGAGCATCAAGGTTAATGCAGTTCAACGGTTTATTGATAGCTAAAGACGCACCTTTTAATATGGGATAAGCATTATTATGGCCTCCCCCTATTACTATCGGCACCTTGCCAGCCTCTACTATTTCTTTTATAATAGGGAAAACCGCATCGTCAATAATGCTCACCATATTACGAAGCTCTATTGCTTCCAGCGTTTCAGAAGCATTCATTTCCTCTGTAAAATCGAACGCACCCAGCACCAGTATTTCTTCCCCCTGCAGCATATTGGTATCCTGCACATTCAGCAAGGCTTTTAGTGCCAGTGGCCATATAGTATGAGCACCGCCTACCCCACCATTGGCACGCACACCTATATCTTCAGGTATACCTATTATTACAAATTTGGCACTATGGTCTTTTAAAGAACCACCAGCCCCCGTTGTCTGAACTTTTTCTCCCAATTTAATCTCTCCTTCCCTGAAAGAAACCAGGTTTTGTATATCCTCTTTAGTAGCTGTAAGAAATTTCGCCATTACTTTGTTTTAGATGTTGCCCATTTTTCCATAAGTTTTTCAAGCATGCTGAGTGGTAATCCGCCATGCTTTAATACTTCATCATGAAATTCAGCAACGTCAAATTTAGCACCTAATTGCTGTTGTTGTTTATTGCGGATGGCACTTATAGTAAGTTGCCCTATTTTGTACGACAAAGCTTGCCCGGGTATTGCCATATAACGCTCTATTTCTGCTGTTGCTTCTTCTTCCGATATTCTTTCATGGGCGCGCATATAGGTGATCGCCTCTTCCCTGCTCATACCTTTATGGTGTATCCCCACATCTACCACCAGCCTTATAGCACGGTGCATGGCATCGCTCAGGTGGCCAAAGTATTGATAAGGATTTTTATAGAGCCCCAGTTCTTTACCTAATGTTTCACTATACAATGCCCAACCTTCGCCGTAGGCACCATACCATAAAAAACGCCTGAATTTGGGCAATGCCTTATTCTCTTGTGCCAGCGATATTTGGTAATGATGCCCCGGTATAGCTTCGTGGAGGAACAGGGTCTCCATACCTACTGCATTAAATTTCTTTGCATCTATTATAGGCACATAGAAGATACCGGGCCTGCTGCCATCTTCAGAACCAGGATTGTATTCTGCACTGGCAGATGCTTGCCTGAAGGCTTCCGTTTGACGAATAGTGAAGGGTGAAACCGGAACAGTCCGAAACAATTTTTTCAGCTGCGGGTCTTCCTGATTCTTAATACTCCAGAAACTATCCAGCACCTCTTTTGGCGTATTAAACGGGTAGAATTGCGATGAGAAACCTATGTATTCAAAGAAGCTTTGCAAATCTTCTTTATAGCCCGTTTCATCTTTTATACGGTTCATCTCCCCTTCCAGCCTTGCCACTTCTGCAAGCCCTATGTTATAAATGCTATCAGGAGATAGTGTAGTAGTGGTCCAATAACGGATGCAATAGTTATAATATGCTGCCCCATTTGCTAATACCCCTATGCCGCTTGTCTTACGGGCTTGTGCCAGGTATTCATCCTTGAAGAAGCTGTACAGTTTTTTATAGGATTCGCCTACATCGCCTACTATGGCATGCTTATATTTTTTATCCAGATTTTGCCTGTCTTTAGGTGAATAGCTTTCCGGCATTTCTTTTATAGGAGTATAAAAAATGCTTTCTTCGGGATTGTCTACAATAATAGCTTTCAGTTGTGGCAATACTTTCACCACCAGTGCTTCCGGTAGTACCCAGCCCTCTTTCATCCCTTTCCGCATATTGGCAATAGCCGTATCCGTCCATGCAGGGAAAACTGAGAGGCGTTTCAGAAAATCATTATAATCTTTGATGGTTTTAAATGGCTGATTGCCTTTGCCGGAACCTAATTGCGGCAACTCCAGCGTAAAGGCCCAAAACTGGTTGATAGGCAGGTAATGTGATGGGTATTTAAGCCCTTCTATCGACATCTGCATTTCGTATTTAAACAATTGCAGGCTTGTCATATCATCCCCATCCAGCTTATTGCTATCAATACGGTTAGCTTCCGATAGATACCTGGCATAAAATCTACGCAGGCTATCCCTGAAGCTTTCAGCTATCGTAATGGTCAGTTTATCATTATATCTGTTATCGCCATTAGCCGTAGCTTCCAACGGGAATAATTGCATCCGCTCTTCCCAATAATTGCTGAACATTTCATTCAGCCTGCCGGCTTTGTCTTTATCACCACCTGTATTACAAGCAGCAAACCCAATAGAGAATATAAAAAGATATAGATATCGCATAGTGTGGTATTGACACAAAACAACAAAAATATACGTTAGTTTTTCTTAATACAGAGGGTGAAATGAAGGGTGTTTTCTCATGCTTCTATTGTTTTTTACTATAAGTAAATCGGGCTAAAAAGGTATAATAGTTATATTTTTGCAGACAAATACAAAAGCTAAGAGATGTATCCTACTGAAATAGTGGCCCCAATGAAGGCCGAAGTTATTAACCATGGTTTTAAAGAATTGCTGACTGCGGAAGAGGCTGATAATGCATTGAAACAGAGTGGCACTTCTTTATTGTTTATCAACTCTGTATGCGGTTGCTCGGCTGGTACAGCACGCCCCGGTGTTATTATGGCTATACAGAATGCAACTAAAAAGCCAAACCAATTACTTACCAGCTTTGCAGGTTATGATGTAGAAGCAGTAAAGCAAGCACGTAATTACCTGCTGCCTTACCCTCCCTCATCTCCGTCTATTGCTTTGCTGAAAGATGGCCAGGTAGTGCATATGATAGAACGCCATATGATAGAAGGCCGCCCGGCACAAATGATAGCTGCCAACCTGCTGCAAGCTTTTGAAACGCATTGCCAATAGGCAATACAGTACATATTAATTGAAGGTGCACACTATGTGCGCCTTTTTTTAAATTATTATCTTCGCACCTGTTATCCAATCAAGCATACATTGTCACAAGGCAAAATCATTATTATTACCGCACCTTCTGGTTCGGGAAAAACAACTTTAGTAAGACGGCTGATAGCTGCAAGCCCGCACGTAGGGTTCTCCATATCTGCCTGTACCCGTAACCCGCGCCCGGGCGAAGTGCATGGTAAAGATTATTACTTCTATACAGAAGAAGAGTTTAAACAAAAAATAGCAGAGGGTGCTTTTGTAGAGTGGGAAATGGTGTATACCGGAAAATACTACGGTACGCTGAAATCGGAAGTGGCGCGTATATGGGAAGAGGGGAAAGCCCCGCTTGTAGATATAGATGTAAAAGGTGCATTGGCTATAAAAGCAGCATATCCTGATACCTCCCTGAGCCTTTTTATACAGGCCCCATCTTTGGAAATATTAAGGGAACGCCTGCAAAACAGGGGCACAGAAAACCCGCAGATGCTGGAAGAACGACTGAATAAAGCCGTGTATGAGCTCACCTTTTCAGATAAGTTTGACCGTGTGTTGGTGAACGACGACCTGGAACTGGCTACTTTAGAATTGGTTAAGACTGTGGAACAGTTTTTAAAGAGCTAACCGGGTTCAACGTTTATCGTTTTTATTATCTTTGGTTTATATGGACGTCACCCATTTATTGCTTTACATCTTAGGCTGTATACTACTTATAGGTTTCTTTGCAGGAACTGAAATAGCTTTTATATCAGCCAATAAGCTGAATATTGAGCTAAAAAAGAAACAAGGCAATTTTTCAGGCCGCATCCTGTCCCGCTTTACAGAAAACCCTTCTGAATTTATAGGTACCAGCCTGGTAGGTGTAAATATATTGCTGGTTATATATGGTGTGCTGATGACGAAACTGACAGATCCGATACTCTCGGCACTGCCTTCACCACTCAATTCTGAATACGTACACCTGATATTAGATACTTTTATTGCTACGGCTATCATACTGGTTTTTGCCGAGTTTTTACCCAAAGCTATTTTCAGGGCGAAGGCAGAGCAGGCCCTTACCATCTTTGGCCTGCCTATGCAATTGATGTATTACCTCCTCTACCCTTTTGCCAAAATATTCGTTGCTATTTCCGAGTTCATTTTGAAGTACCTGTTCAATGTGCGCATTAAGGACAATCAACAAGTCTTTAACCGTGTAGACCTTGAGGTATTTGTAAAACAAAGCCTGCACGGCCATGAAACAGATAGTACAGAGGTAAATACAGAGCTTTTTGAGAATGCACTATACCTGGTAAATGTGAAGATCCGCAAGTTCATGATACCCAGGAATGAAGTGGAGGCAGTAGATATCAATACACCGATACCAGATGTCAAAAAGAAATTCATTAGCACCAAGCTATCAAAGATCATTGTTTACGAAAACAAGATAGATAATATAGTAGGCTACCTGCACCACCTGGACTTGAACCGCCGACCTAAGCAGATAAAAGATGTGCTACATACCATTGTGGCTGTGCCGGAAACGATGAGTGCGGTAGACCTGATGAACCGCTTTACTAAAGACCGTAAAAGTATAGCCTGGGTAATAGATGAGTTTGGCGGTACGGCCGGCATTGTAACTATGGAAGATGTTCTGGAAGAGATATTTGGCGACATCAACGACGAATATGATGAAGAAGAACACGTAGAAAAACAAATATCGGAAAACGAATACATTTTCTCAGGCAGGCTTGAATTGGATTACCTGAACGAAAAATATGATTTTAATCTTTCTACGGAAGATTCAGAAACTTTATCGGGCTATATCATAGCCAATCATGAAACGATACCAAAAATTAAAGACCGCATCATAATAGACCGTTACGAATTTGATATATTGCTGGTAAGCGACACCCGTATAGAAACGGTAAAAATGAAGATTTTAAAGTAAATTAGAGGAACACATAAATTCATCAACAATGGCTGTAGCACGTCCCTTCAACCTGCATCAATGGATAGAAGATAATCGCCACCTTTTAAAACCACCTGTTGGCAACCAGCAGTTGTATAAAGATGCCGGCGATTTTATAGTAATGATAGTAGGCGGCCCTAACAGCCGTAAGGATTTTCATTACAATGAAAGTGAGGAGCTTTTTTACCAGATACAGGGTGATGTGGTAGTACGCATACAGGAAGATGGCAAGATCGTAGATATTCCCATTAAAGAAGGTGAAATGTTTATGCTGCCGGGCAAAACCCCGCACTCTCCGCAGCGTGGCGAAAACACTGTAGGCTTGGTAGTGGAAAAGAAACGTGAAACGCAGGAAATAGATGGCTTTATGTGGTTTTGTGAAAACTGCCATGAGAAACTGTATGAAGAATATTTTGAACTTACAGACATCGTTTCCCAATTACCACCATTAATGGAACGTTTCTATTCAGATGTAGAAAAACGCACCTGTAAGAACTGCGGGCATGTAATGGAACCACCTACCCCTAAAAAGTCATAATTTTTAGCCCTGCATTTTAGTATTTCAGCTATTATTACTGCCAACAATGAATTATTTTTGTCGCAGTTATAAAATAATCTACCATTAACACATGGCACACGAAGCACATCACGACACACATCACGCACCTGCAGAAGACAGGCCAACATCATCTTTCCGTTCTGCATACTGGTTTGTAATTATACTGGCAGGCCTGTTTGTAGCTGCTGTAAACTTTGTAAGCGTAATGAGCCATGACGATGCAGAAGGACATGGTGGCGGCCACGAGGCTACTACAGCACCTGCTCATCACGAAGAAAAAGTTTCTCATGATGAAAAAGACCTGGTGCAACCGGCTACTACAAGCACACCAAGCTCGGCAGAACATGCACCTGCTGACACTGCACACGCAGAAGCACACCACTAGGATACGGTCTTCTGTTTCCTTTGAATAAGCAAGCATGAATAAAGACAATATTATAGCCATTACAGGTGCTGCCGGTTTTATCGGCAGCTACCTGGTAGGGTTTCTTAATTCCCTGGGCTATGAAAAACTAGTATTGGTCGATGATTTTTCCATTCCATCAAAACAGGCCAATCTTCAGCATAAAAAATACCTTCAGTTAGTAGACCGGAATAGCTTTATAGAATGGTGTAATAATAATAAGGGCACCATTCAATACATGTTCCATCTTGGTGCACGCACCGATACTACAGAGATGGATTATAATGTGCATGTTGTGTTAAACCTTGAATATTCTAAGGATATATGGAACATTTGCTGCGCACAAAATATTCCACTACTCTATGCATCCTCCGCGGCCACTTATGGCAACGGTGAACATGGATACACGGATAGCCATGACATTGTAGAGCAACTGCAACCTCTGAACCCTTACGGCATATCCAAGAATGAATTTGATATATGGGCGTTGAAAGAAACCAGGCAACCTCCATTCTGGGCTGGGGTAAAGTTCTTCAATGTATATGGGCCTAATGAATATCATAAAGGGCGCATGGCATCTGTCATTATGCACGCCTATAAACAGATAAAAGAAAAAGGTAGTGTAACACTCTTCCGCTCACATAATGCTAAATATAAAGATGGAGAGCAAATAAGGGATTTTATTTATGTGGATGATGTGGTGCGTATGTGTACCTGGCTGATGAAGCAACAACCTGCCAATGGGTTGTATAACATAGGTACCGGTAAAGCACGTACATTCAAAGACCTGGTAACAGCTATATTCAATACGTTGCAATTACCTGTCCACATTGAATATATCGACACTCCCGTAGATATCAGGGACAAATATCAATACTATACGCAGGCGGATATGGAAAAGCTATTATCTGCAGGGTATGATAGGCCTATCCATTCCCTAGAAGAAGGCGTCAGGGACTATGTTATCAATTATCTAAAAGAGCATCGCTACTATTAATTGTCATTGTCAGCTACGCTTACTATTTCTGATCAAATTCCATAAAATAATAAAGGGCTGTTTGACACAGCCCTTTATTATTTATTCCTCTTAAAGATATTATCTCAACAACGTTACGTTGCCCTGGTAGTTCTCATTTGTACCATTGGCAAACGATACTTTTATCATGTAAACGTATACACCGTTTGGTTGTTCTTTATCATTCACTTTACCATCCCAGCCACGTCCGTTAAGGCTGTTTGTTTCAAATATCATTTCACCCCAGCGGTTGTATATCACCATGTTGAATTTGCTCACATTGCGCGACAGGAATTGCCTTGGCAGGAAGTAATCATTATATCCGTCATTATTTGGCGTAAAGACATTAGGAATGTCGATATAGCAATTTTTCTTAACCTCTACAGTATCTGTAGCAAAACAGCCATCCTGTTCCACCGTTACAGCATACATACCTGGGTGACGTGCCAGAATTGAAGATGACGTATCCTTCGTTTCCGTATTCCAGCGCCATTTGATGGCGGGATTTCCTGAGTTAACCAGGTCTGTAAGCAAGACAGGCGCACCTTGAGGACAAATTGTAGTATCAGGCCCCAGGTCTATGTTCGGATAAGGCTTAACATATATCTTTTGGATGTATGTTGTATCAGGACATATACGATAATTAGCTGTCAGTCGCACTTCATATTCGCCCGGCTTATCGAAAGCATGCTCTATCTGGAACTGGTCTTGTATTATGTGGCCATCTCCAAAATTCCATTCCGCATAGGTACCACCAATCAGGGAGTAGTCACCCAGGAACTTGATATTTTCACCATTACATATTACAGTATCGGAGAAGAAGCTGGCAGAACCTAATGAGTCAACAACCAATGTATCTGTATGTGTTTTAGAACAGCCCAAATAGTCCGTAATGGTCAAAGACACATAGTACACACCATAGTTTTGAAAGATATGGCTTGTATTGAAATTGTAATCAGTACTACCATCTTTGAAATCCCACAGGTAAGTAGGTATGGTAGCAGGTGTCGCTTCTGAAAGGTTTGTGAAATCTATTTGCAGATTTTGGCAAATACTATCCGCACTCATTGTGAAATCTGCTGACAACGGGTGATAGAATATCACTTTTTTGGTAATACTATCATTACATTGGCCGTTGGTAACAAACAATTCTATATCATAGCTACCTTGCGCAGAATAAATGTGTGTCGGATTTTGGTGTATGGCAGGGTCACTACCCATGAGTGTATTACCATCGCCAAACTCCCATCTCCAGGTAGTATTACCCAAAGACATATCTGTCAGTTTCACACTATCCTGTTCACAACCCGGTGCTTCAACAAACGTAAAGTCGGCCTTTACAAGTGGGTTAAGTGTAACATTAATAGATGCAGTATCAGATTTGCAACCGGTGGAGTTCACCGCAAAACCGCGATAAATACCGGCATCTGATATCTGAATATTAGGAAGTGTAATAAAGTCGAATGTAGGTGGCGTATTTGGTTTCACCCATGTATTATTAGGTTTACCTATCATTACATAACCACCCGCCGGCAGTGCTGCACGTACTTTTACTGTGTCTTCGTCGCCGGCACATTTAGGGCCTGCTATTTCCATTACGGCAGTTGGTGTAAGGTCTACCAATATTTTAGCAGTATCTGTATACGTACATGCACCACGTGTTGCAGTAGCTACATAGTAATCGTAATTACCGGTGAAGGTTACACTTGGCACAACAGGCTCCCTTACGTTTGAAGTCCATACACCGGGTGTTAGTGTTGGTGGTGTACCGGTATATACAGCCCATGTAAAGGTTGCGTTAGGGAAATCTGTAGCACGTAATTGCAAAGAGCGTCCACTGCAATATGGTGAATCAGCTTTTGCTTTAAACGGCTGATTACAAGAGTCAACATCAAATTCCAGTGAATAGATCAGACCGCCTGAGTTAGTATTACCATGATCATGCAATATTTCAAGCTGGCTGATAAAGCTGGGGCTTGATGCAAATGTTACGATAGCATCTGTTCTGGTACCGGCCGGGGCTGTAGTTATCAACTTACCGCCAAAAGTATTTACCGTTCCCCAGGTTGTATCCGGACACGCCAGCAGATCTGTAACCATGCTGTTGTTCAGAGGGAATGCAACGCCGTTAATTTTTACGTACAAAGTATCATCCCTTTGCATATCCGCCACATTCAGGCGAATGTGTGTGACCCTATTGGTTGGGCTGAAGTTGTATTGATAACCTCCCGGTAAATAACCAATGAAATAAGGGCCTGCTACGCACATATTAGCATTACTAGCGGCACCGATAGGCGCTACAGTTACTGCTACCCCATTAATGGTATTAGTACCGGACAAATGTGTTACAGGATTAAAAGCCGCCATTGCCTGGTAAGACAACGTGCCTAAAACAGCTAAAAAGGATAATATTTTTCGCATTTAACAGGTGTTTTATATATAAATGTTAATTCGGGTATAACCAAATCCTAACATTTCATTTCTAAGCTACTAATATAAGGACATTTAATTAGATTTTATAGTTGGGTAATTCAAATAATTTTTACAAAAAAACCTGTTAAATCTAATAGATATTAACTTCGCAACCATGAAATACCTGATAGTCGGACTTGGTAATATAGGCATGGAATATGATATGACAAGACACAATATCGGTTTTGACGTAGCCGATGCTTTTGTCATTAAACACGGAGGTAGTTTTACGTTAGACCGTCATGCTTATGTCGCCCATTGTAAATGGAAAGGAAAACAGTTTGTAATGATTAAACCTACCACCTATATGAACCTGAGCGGCAAGGCAGTAAAGTACTGGATGGATAAAGAGAAGATAGCTATAGAAAATATACTGGTGATACTGGACGACCTGGCACTGCCTATAGAAGCTTTGAGGCTGCGGCAAGGCGGTAGTGCTGCCGGCCATAACGGGCTGAAAAACATAGAATTAATTCTACAGACCGACCAATATCCACGCTTACGGTTTGGGATCGGTAACAATTATCCCAAGGGAAGACAGGCCGATTTTGTGCTGAGCAAGTGGACAAGCGAGGAGTTGCCGATAGTAAAAGACAAGGTAATCAAGAGTATAGACATTATAGAAAGTTTTGCAGCCCAGGGCATAGCCAAAACTATGAGCTTGTATAACAGATAACACACGTTACGAGCTGTCATAAAAAAAATTTAGAGGGGTTGAGTTTGTTATCAGCCCTTTTTCTATATTTGCAGCCTCATTCTTTTCGAACCATGATCTGCTAATTGCAGCCCGATACCATTCGGGCGAGATTTTCCGAATTCTGATAGCCTGCGGCCGTTACACGCAGGGGTTCTCGTTTATTGTTATTTATTTTTTTTAACCTGATCACAAATCACTTGTATGACACAGCGTGTACAATCGTCACGTACGTTTAATCTGTTTAAACTATTTAAAGAAGCCATCACCGGCGTTGAACAGGAATATACTTCCGGCAGTATCAACCGTGCCATCTTTATGCTATCGGTACCTATGATACTGGAAATGGCAATGGAATCACTGTTTGCGGTAGTGGATGTATTCTTTGTAAGCAAACTGGGCGTAGATGCCGTCGCTACGGTAGGCCTTACCGAATCTATGCTTACACTTATTTACTCCATTGCTATGGGCCTGGGTATGGGTGCTACTGCCATAGTGGCCCGCCGTGTGGGTGAGAAAAACCCCGATGGTGCTGCACACTCCGGTATGCAGGCCATATACGTAGGCTTATTCTTCAGTATTATTATAAGCCTCGTGGGCATCTTCTTTGCCAAAGACCTGCTGCTGCTAATGGGTGCGGAAACCCGTGTAGCCGAAAACAACTACCGTTACACACAATTGCTGATGGGTGGCAATATCGTTATCATGATGCTGTTCCTTATCAATGGTGTATTTCGTGGTGCGGGCGATGCTACTATCGCTATGCGTTCGCTATGGATAGCCAATGCATTGAACATAATACTCTGCCCAATCCTCATCAACGGCTGGGGGCCGATACCTGCCTACGGGCTTACAGGTGCGGCAATGGCTACTACTATAGGCCGTGGTTCCGGGGTTATTTACCAGGTATACCACCTCTTCAAAGGCAAGGGTATGATAAAAATACTGCGCAAGCATATTGGTATCGATATGCCTATCATTGCCAATATCATCAAGATAGCATCGGGCGGTACGGCGCAATTCCTGATAGCATCGGCCAGTTGGGTATTCCTGGTACGTATCCTATCCAGCTTTGGCAGCGATGCACTGGCGGGCTATACTATAGGCATCCGTGTTATTGTTTTTGCCATACTGCCCGCATGGGGTATGGCGAATGCTGCCGCTACACTGGTAGGGCAAAACCTGGGTGCGAAGAAGCCCGACCGTGCAGAACAGTCTGTATGGAAAACGGCTCGCTATAATATGATATTCCTGGTAACGATAGCCATTATATTCTTTACCTGTGCTGAATGGATTATTAAACTATTCACACATGAACCGGCAGTGGTGGAAAACGGTGTGCAATGCCTACGCCTGGTGAGCCTTGGTTATGCATTTTACGGTTACGGCATGGTGGTATCGCAATCCTTCAACGGTGCCGGTGATACCAAGACACCTACTATCATCAACCTGTTTGGCTTCTGGGCATTCCAGATACCGCTGGCTTATGTGCTGGCAAAGGTGGTGAACTGGGGGCCATCGGGCGTGTATGCTGCCATATCTATTGCCGAAAGTGCTATAGCCATTGTGGCTATCCTCATCTTCCGCAGGGGTAAATGGAAAACAATACAGGTGTAATGTATGATATGAATTGAATAGATGCTGGGCTTTAATAGCCTGCTAAAAAACTTTTGCAAAATGAACATAGAATTCGGACGTATGGTAATGCTGGTGCGAGACTATGATGAAGCACTGGATTTTTATAAAACAAACTTTAACGCTAAAATACTTTTCGATGAGAATAGCAGTTTCGGGTTGCGTTTTCTGCATGTAGGTATAGGCAATGGTGAGGCCGGCATATGGTTCTTAAAAGCCGATGGCAAACAACAGGAGCAACTGGTAGGCAGCCAAACCCATCAGCAACCCGCTATGGTGCTGTATACCGATGATATAGATACGATGTATGAACGCCTGCTGGCAAATAATGTGCGCATAGAGATAGCGCCGGTAGATAGCCCGCAATACAGCTTCCTGCATTGCTACGACCTGTATGGGAACGAAATAGTAATAGTGCAACTGAAACAGTAAAGAGAAGCCCCTTTTGATAAGGGGCTTTCTTTTTAATTCGAAATACGGGTATCGCGTGTTTGAATAGTTACTTCACCTTATCTATGGGTATGCGGTGATGAATACCGAGGTTCTTGTAAAAGGTGGGAGTAAGGCCGGTTATCTTTTTGAACTGAGCAGAGAGGTGCGCTACACTACTGTAACCCATATTGTCTGCTATTTCGCTCAGTGATAGCTCGTCGTACACCAATAGTTCCTTCACCCGTTCTATCTTCTGGCTGATGATGTAATGCTCTATAGTTACCCCTTCCACCTCGCTGAAGAGCTTGCTGAGATAGGTATATTCCATACCTGTCTTTTCGCTGATGAAGACGCTATACTTTACACTTATCTGTTCGGTGCTATGGTGTACCAGTTCTACTACCGCGTTCTTTATTTGTTCTATTATACGCTGTTTCCTGTCATCTATCAGCTCGAAGCCTATTTCGGTCAAAGCATGCTGGATGGTTTGTTGCTGCTTGTCATCTATAGCATCTTCCTGTAGTACTACTTCCCCCAATGATACAGCAACGGGATGCAGGTCATTATCTTCCAGCAGTTTTTTTACAACCATGATGCAACGGTTGCAAACCATATTCTTTATATATAGTTTCACTTTGTAAAGGTAAGCACAGAAGTTTACAGTGCCTCCAGCTTTCCATTGTGCTTATCCCAGTCTATATCCTTGCCAAAGGTGCCACGAAGGCGTTTGAAGAAACCTTCATCTTCCTTTATCGACTTAAAATTATTTGTCAATGCACGCTTAGCATTTATTTTAGGCTTCAGATGATTATGTACGGCCAGTGTGTCTGTGATAAAAGGGATATGATAGATAGGCGTTGTAAACCGCTTGCGGGTAAAGCTTTTTAGCAGGAACGACTGGAACGGGTCGGTAGCTAATGCCAATGACTTGAAGCCCAGTTGCTTTGCCAACAGGTAAGAATAATACACATTCTCCGTACTGTGCTTAGCAAGTGTATCGTAAAAAATATGCCCGGCAGGGATGCCCAATTTCTGTGCGAAGAGGCCCATTACCTTAGCCTCTATATAAGGCGAGTACACGGCCCCACCCGAATATATCACATTCTTTGCTATGCCATTTTTATACAATACCCACGACCATATAACACGTGCTTTCATTACAGAATCCCATACTACGCCTTCATACGGTATGCCGGGAACAATGATAGCATCGAATACCATATTTGAATCCACTACCCTGTTGTAAGCTTTCTGCGGGCCTCTGCGCGGGGTGATACACGAAGCCAATTGTATGATAAACGAGACGGATATCATAATAGCGGTAAACGATAGTAATCTTTTCGATGCATTCATAGTGTCCTTACAACAAGCAATTTATTATAAATGTTCAGCATAAGGACAGAAAATGCATGCCAACATTATTTATACTGCTTCACGATGCCCTTCAGCTCATTTAGTTTCAGCAATGCTTCTACAGGTGTCAGTGTATTAATATCGGTATCGTTCAGTATCTGCTGCACACGGCGCAGGTCATCTGTAAGGCCGTCGAATATATTTAGCTGCAGGTGGGTTTGCTGTTGTATACTTTTTACCTTTTGTGCTGTTTGCCCCGCATCACCATGTTTTTCTTCCAGCAGTGCCAGTATCTGGTCGGCACGGTTGAGGAGCGATGGGGGCATACCGGCCATGCGTGCTACCTGTATACCAAAGCTATGGCGGCTACCACCCGGTGCCAGCTTGCGCAGGAAGATGACCTTGTTACCTGTTTCCTTGTGAGTGATGTGGTAATTCTTTACACCCGGCAATTGCTGCTCCAGTTCATTCAGCTCATGGTAGTGAGTAGCAAAGAGTGTTTTAGGTTTGGCACTCGTCTGGTATAAATATTCTACTATCGACCATGCCAGTGAGATACCATCGTAGGTACTGGTACCACGGCCTATTTCATCGAGCAATACAAGGCTGCGTTCGCTGATGTTGTTGATGATACTGGCCGTTTCATTCATTTCTACCATGAAGGTACTTTCGCCACCGCTCAGGTTGTCGGAAGCCCCAACCCTTGTAAATATCTTATCGGTAAGCCCTATGGTTGCTGCCTCTGCCGGTACGAAGCTACCCATGTGTGCCATAATGTTAATAATGGCCGCCTGCCTCAGCAAGGCCGACTTACCACTCATGTTGGGGCCGGTGAGGATGATGATTTGCTGTGCTTCTTTATCCAGCAACAGGTCGTTGGCTACGTAGGCTTCACCGGGGGGTAATTGTTGTTCTATTACGGGGTGCCTGCCTTGTTTTATGTCCAGTATGGCCTGCTCTACTATTTCGGGGCGACGGTATTGGTGTTGCTTAGCATTATGGGCAAAGCACAGCAGGCAATCAAGCTGTGCGGTGATGTTCGCATTCGTTTGTATAGATGCTATATAAGGTTCTATCTCGGCCAGTAACTTCTGATAGATGTCCATCTCTATAGCCAGTATCTTGTCTTCTGCACCCAGTATCTTTTCTTCGTATTCCTTCAGTTCGGGTGTTATATAGCGTTCGGCATTGGCAAGTGTTTGCTTGCGTATCCATTCTGCCGGTACTTTGTCTTTGTGCGCATTCGTTACTTCCAGGTAATAGCCGAATACATTATTATAGGCCACCTTCAGAGATGATATGCCCGTACGTTCCGCTTCTTTCTGCTGTATTTGCAACAGGTAGTTCTTACCGCTGCGCGATATGGTACGCAGGTCATCCAACTCGGCAGATATACCGTCTTTTATCATACCACCCTTGGCAGCCAGTGCCGGGGCATCTTCTATAATGACCGACCTTATCTTCTGGTGCAGGTTGGTGAGTGGCTGCATGGCATTGGTAAGGCTTATCAAAGGCTCGAAACCACTATCAGCACAGGTCTGTTTTACCTGTTCTATGCATTCCAGGCTTTTTGCCAGTTGCAATACTTCACGCGGGTTTGCTTTTTTCAGCGGTATCTTGCCCACCAGCCTTTCTACATCGCCTACCTGTTTTATACAGCTAACGATACTATGGTTTAAATCCTGGTTGAGTATGAAATGGCTAACAAGGTCTTGCCTTCGTTGTATGCGTGCTATATCATACAGCGGGAATATCAGCCAGCGTTTCAGCAGGCGGGCACCCATAGGTGTGCAGGTATTATCCAGGGTTTGCAACAGGCAGCAACCGTTCTCATCGCTACTGCTTACCAGTTCCAGGTTGCGGATGGTAAACCTGTCCATCCACAGGAAGTCATCGGCTACGATGCGTTGGATGGTATTGATATGCTGCAGGTTGATATGCTCGGTATCTTTCAAGTAATGAAGTGCAGCACCGGCAGCTATGATGGCTGCACGCATATCTTCTATGCCATAACCCTTTAGCGACTGGGTTTGAAAATGTTGCAGCAGCAGGTCGTAGGCATACTGGTCTTGGAATATCCAGTCTTCCAACTGAAAGGTATATACGCGGGAATCGAAGTTTTCTTTAAATCGTTTTTGCTGTTGGCGCGATAGTATCACCTCCGATGGCTGAAAGCTTTGCAGCAGCTTATCCATATACTCAGCGTTGCCTTGTGCAGCATATAGCTCACCCGTACTGATGTCGAGAAAGGATACACCACACATGGTATCGGTAAGGTAAAGGGCAGCGAGGAAGTTATTGGTCTTATTCTCCAGCAGCTTATCATTGGTAGCTACGCCAGGGGTCACCAGTTCGGTAACACCACGTTTCACAATGCCTTTTACGGTCTTCGGGTCTTCCAGTTGGTCGCAGATGGCTACACGATACCCTGCCTTTACCAGCTTGTGCAGGTAGGTATCTACCGAATGGTGCGGAAAACCGGCCAGCTCTATATGCGATGCAGAGCCATTGGCACGCTTGGTAAGCGTAATACCCAACACGCGGGAAGCTATGATAGCATCCTCGCCAAAGGTTTCATAAAAATCGCCTACACGGAATAAAAGGACTGCATCGGGATAACGCGCCTTTATCTCCGCATGCTGTTTCATGAGTGGTGTCTCCGTCTTTG
>CABHOP010000044.1 GCA_902168085.1 uncultured Bacteroides sp. | reverse complement strand
GGATAAAGTAAACCTTGCAGAAAAACTGGCTTTGTTTTCAGAGCACTGGAGCCCGAAGGTGGTGGGTGAGCTGAATGGCCAGCATGTGAAGCTGGTAAAATTCAAAGGTGCATTTGTATGGCATAAGCATGATAATGAAGATGAAATGTTCTTGGTTATCAAAGGCAACTTCAGGATGGAGTATCGTGATAAAACCATCACGCTGAATGAAAATGAATTCCTGATAGTACCTAAAGGCACAGAGCACCGCCCGGTAGCAGATGAAGAGGTATGCGTCATGCTGTTTGAACCTGCTACAACCCTTAACACTGGCGATGCAGAAAGCACACTAACGAAGCACACTTTAGAACATATCTGATCTTTTACCTCCCCGGCATTGCCGCTATCAGTCGTTTGGTGTAATCGTTTTCAGGTTGTTGCAGTACCTGTGTGGCTTCGCCGGCTTCTACTATCTTGCCTGCCTGCATCACCATTACACGATCGCTGATGTAGTGCACCACGCTCAGGTCGTGAGAGATGAAGAGGTAAGACAAATCAAATTCGGCCTGTAGTTCTTTCAGCAAATTGAGTATCTGTGCCTGTACACTCACATCCAGTGCCGATACGCTTTCATCGCATATCACCAACTGCGGGCGCAGGGCCAATGCCCTTGCTATGCCCACACGCTGCCGCTGCCCACCGGAAAACTGGTGCGGGTAGCGCTTCATACTATCGGTGGGTAGATGCACGAGGTCGAGCAGGCGCTGTGCTTCTTTCTTCAGTTCATTTGCAGGTACTATGTTGTGCATGCGCAGTGGTTCCATCAGCATATCGCCAATGGTCATGCGCGGATTGAGCGATGCGAAGGGATCCTGGAATATCAACTGTATCTGCCTGCGGATGCGTGGCCATTCTTTATGTGGCAATGCAGCCAGGTCTTCACCATTGAAAATGACTTGCCCCTGGTGTACGGGCAGCAAACCCATCAGGCTGCGGCTAATGGTGCTTTTACCGCAACCGCTTTCGCCTACAAGGCCCAGCACCTCACCTTTGTTCAGTGTAAAAGACACATCATCTACCGCTTTGAAATAATCTACCGGCCTGCCCAGCCAGTCTGTATGCTCGGTAAACCATACACGCAGGTTATTGACTTGCAGTATCGGTGTATCTGCGGTATGCACCTGTGGCTGTGGTGTGTCGGTCAGTAGTACATCGGCCCTTGCCTTATCTGCCTCTAAAAAATCGGCAACGATGGGCAGGCGTTTACCCTTATTATCTTCCGATGGTTTGCACGCCAGCAATGCTTTGGTATATGGATGTTTGGGCGATTGCAGTATGGTTTGTGCGCTGCCGTATTCCATCACCTCGCCTTTATACAACACCAGTATCTCATCGGCTATCTCTGCAGCCAGTGCCAGGTCGTGCGTGATGAATATCATGGCAGTACCTTGCTCCTGTTGCAATTGCTGCATCAGGGCTATCACTTCTTTCTGCACCGTTACATCCAGCGCCGTAGTGGGCTCATCGGCTATCAGCAGTGCAGGATGATTGCACATAGCCATCGCTATCATCACCCGCTGCTTTTGTCCACCCGATAGCTGGTGCGGGTAGCGGCTATATATCTTTTCAGGATGGGGTAGCTGCACTTTGCGCAGCCACTCTATAGCCTGTTGTTTAGCGGTGCGTTTATCTACCTGCTTATGCGTAAGGATAACCTCGGCCAGTTGCCTGCCTATCTTCATCACAGGGTTCAGCGAGCTCATGGGCTCCTGGAATACCATGCCCAGGCGGTTACCACGCAATTGCTGCCAATCCTTTATAGTTGCAGTAAGGAGGTTGTGTTGTTTGCCGGCTACATGCAGTTGTATGCTGCCGCTTACTGTTGCCTGCTTAGGCAATAAGCCCATAACAGCCAGTGCCGTCAATGATTTGCCTGAACCGCTTTCCCCCACTACAGCCAGTGTTTTGCCCTGCTGCAATTGAAAGTGTATATCCTTGACCGCTGTGAAATCTGCAAAGGCTATCTGCAAACTATCAACCGATAATACAGGTGTATCCATCAAAACTTAAGGTGCTTTACAGTAAGGCCATCGTTGATAAGCTGCTTCAGTGAATCGATGCCGATGCGCAGGTGCACATCTACAAACTTCTTTGTAACGGCAGCATCGCCTGTGGCTGTTTTTACCCCTTCGGGTATCATCGGCTGGTCGGACACAAGTAGCAAGGCACCCGTAGGTATCTTATTGAAAAAGCCTACGGAGAAGATAGTGGCTGTTTCCATATCTATAGCCATGGCCCTTATCTTGCGCAGGTATTCTTTGAAGTCATCATCATGTTCCCACACGCGGCGGTTGGTGGTGTATACCGTCCCTGTCCAGTAGTCGCGCGAGTAGTCGCGTATCGTTGTTGATATAGCCTTCTGCAATGCAAAGGCAGGCATGGCCGGCACTTCTACGGGAAAGTAATCGTTACTGGTACCATCGCCGCGAATGGCAGCAATAGGCAGTATCAGGTCGCCCACTTTATTTTTCTTTTTCAGCCCCCCGCATTTACCTAAAAACAATACCGCCTTTGGTGAGATGGCCGATAACAAATCCATCATGGTAGCAGCCGTAGGACTACCCATGCCAAAGTTGATGATCGTAATACCATCGGCCGTGGCGCACTGCATGGGCTTATCGATGCCTATCACGGACACCGCATGCATCTCTGCAAAGAGGGTAACATAATGGCTGAAGTTGCACAGTAAAATATACTCACCAAAATCTTTCAGCTCCATACCGGTATATCTCGGCAGCCAGTTCTTTACAATCTCTTCTTTCGTCTTCATCTACTACTAAGTTACGTTAAAAATAAAAGTATCCTGCCATGGGCTGCTTACACTACGTTAAGCTTTTGCTTTACATTTGTGGCGCGCATGATACAGATGGACATAGACGGCATAGAACTGAAACTACGGCGTGTAGATAATAAGACACAAGTGTTTGACCCCATCCGTAAAAAATGGCTGGTGCTGACACCAGAAGAGCATGTACGCCAGTATGTGCTGCAATACATGATGGATAAGCTGCAGTATCCCCCTGCATTAATATCGGTAGAAAAGCAGATAATGGTAGGCACCCTGAGCAGGCGTTTTGATATAGTGGTATATGACAGGAACCATCGCCCATGGATGCTGGTGGAATGTAAAGCGCCGGATATACCCATCAGTGAACGTACCCTGCACCAGTTGCTGCAATACCACAGTACTATGCAGTGCCCGTATTGGGTACTGAGCAACGGACCGCAAACCTATTGTGCCGATGCCTGTGATGTTACCAGCATAAAATGGCTGAATGCCTTACCTGCTTATAAGGGTTGAGTAGCGCGGGTCTTTAAGGCTTTCGCGGGCACGTATCACCACATCATCTGTCAGCGTTTGCACCGCGTAGTAGCCATTGTCTTTAAAGAGTACCCTACCCATCTGCGCTTTCAGCTGCTGTGAAAAGAAGGCATAGTTATTATTCAGGCGCATCACCTTTACCACTGCCTTTCTAAAGCTGGGGTCTTGCCTGGCTATAAAGTCATCCACCAGGGCATCGGCCCTGAAACCGGCTATATACTCTTTGATGTTTTTATACTGGCGCAATTGCTGGCGGTGCTTCATAAAGTAATCCCATACCACATTGCGCACATCTTCGCTGTATAGCAGATTGGCAACGCCGGGTGTAAGCCTTGCAGTATCGTAAGGGACATACACATCGGGCTTGATGCCGCCACCGCCATATACTACGCGCTTATTGGCCGTATAAAACTTCACGGTATCATCATGCATCACGGTATCGATGCCTACCAGCTCCCCGGTTTCATACCGGTGTGAAAAGTCTTCTTCGTAGGCATCCCTACCCTTTGCATAGGGGCGTTGTATAGAGCGGCCTGAAGGTGTATAATATTTGGCTATAGTAAGGCGCAATGCAGCACCATCATCCATATCATACTGTTCCTGCACCAGGCCTTTGCCATAAGAGCGGCGGCCTACAATGATACCACGGTCCCAATCCTGCACGGCACCGGCCAGTATCTCACTGGCAGATGCAGAACGCTCATCTATCAGTATGGCTACCTTGCCTCTTTCAAACAAATCTTTATCCCGTGTTTTATATTCACGCAGGCTGGAATTTCTGCCTTTGGTGTACACGACCATTTTTTCACCCGGCAACAGATCGTCCACTATATCGCGTGCAGATTCCAGGTAGCCGCCGGGGTTCAGGCGCACATCTATTATCAATTGCTGCATGCCGCTTGCCTTCAGGCTTTTTACCGCTTTAGCAAACTCATCGTATGTATTGGCACTGAAGCGACTTATCTTGATATAGCCTGTTACCTCATCCAGCATCAGGTTGGCATCCACACTATATACCGGTATGGCATCGCGCCTGATGGTTACGGTTTTCATGCCACCTGTTTCTATATCCTTCAGCCCTACTATTACATTGGTGTTTTGTTTGCCCTTCAGCATCCGCACTACGTGGTCGCTGGGCAGGTCTTTACCCGCTACAATGCTATCCCCTACTTTTACTATTTTATCGCCCGTGTGTATGCCTGCCTTTTCTGCAGGGCCACTGGGTATTACCGATGTTACAAGTATAGTATCGCGCATCACAGCAAACTCTACGCCTATGCCATAAAAGCTGCCTTCCAGGTCTTCGTTCACACCCTGCAATTCATCGGCAGGTATGTATATGGTATGCGGGTCTAAATGGCTAAGGATGCCGTTCACCGCATCACGGTATAGGTTGTTACTATTCACGCTATCTACATAGCGTTCGTTCACCAGGTCTATGATCTGTTCCAGCCTGTCATTCCGTTCGATGATGGTTTGAATATCGCGTTTATTACGCAGGGTATCGCGCAGGTTGAAGCCAAGCGTCATGCCGGCAATCAGTACAAGAGAGAATATAAGCGGCGTCCAGACCTTCAATCCGGTTGCTTTTCGATCGTCCATTTTTCTACTTCAGTCAGCGCAAAGTTAGGTGCATTTGCCAATTAAAGAATAAAGTATATTAATGGCATTATCAACACTGTAAACATTAACAGTAGTGAAACAATGCCCATTAGGTTTTTGTTGTGCAAGTTTGCAAATTTGCTATACAATTAGCGCTCATGTCATCTATACTACTTGCAGAAAGCGGTTCAACCAAAACAGACTGGTGTTTATTAGCCAAGGGCAAAAAACCTGTGCATTTCAAGACCGCAGGTATTAACCCGCACCTGCAGCGTGCAGATGATATAACCGCCTTATTGCAGAACGAATTGCAATGGAACCCCAAAAAACATCATGCCGACAAAATAGTGTATTATGGTGCCGGGGCCGGTAATGAGCAGAAGCAAAAAGAACTGGCAGGCATATTGAAGAAACACTTCGGCATAAAAACTATAGAGGTGCAGGGCGATATGCTGGCAGCAGCAAGGGCCTTGTGTGGCGAAAAGAAAGGCATTGTATCGATATTGGGCACGGGTAGCAACTGTTGCTATTATAACGGCAAAAGGATAGCAGAACAAAAGCCATCGCTGGGGTATATAGCAGGTGACGAAGGCAGTGGTAACTACTTAGGCAAGCGTGTACTGCAATACTATGCTTATAAAACCTTTGATACCGAACTGCAGATGGCCTTTGAGCAGCTATATGGCAGCGACCTGTATGCCATCATTACCCGGCTGTATAGCGAACCTTTTCCCAACCGCTACCTGGCCAGCTTTGTGCAGTTGCTGGCGCAAAACAGGGGGCATTACATGGTAGAGAATATCATAGAAGATTGCCTTAATGATTTCTTTCATCACCACATACTGAAATACCGGCAAAGCTGGAAGCTGCCGTTGTATTTTACCGGTGCCGTAGCTTACGAGTTTAAAGACGTGATACACGCCCTGTGCGAACAATATGAACTGGAAGCCGGCGAGATAGAAAAGAGCCCTATAGAAGGGCTAATGCAATATCATAAAGCATTGCTGTAACCGGAGAGGTTAATAAGCTATAAAAGGGCTGCATCTATAAACGATGCAGCCCTTTTTGTATTTGGTATATACCTAAAAAAACAAACCGCCTCGTAGGAGGCGGTTTGTTGTATGATTAAGAATTTGAGTTCTTATTAATCCCTGCGCAGGTTAGGGAATGGAGGTGCTACGTTAGCAGGACCTTCTTCACCTGGCATTGCAGAACGGTACATTACACCATTTGCATCACCAGCCTGACCGTACTGGAATATGAAGCGGTTACGATCGATACCGTGTTTTTCGCTCATGTACTCGATAACTGCATTTACGCGATCCCAAGAACGTTGTTGTTGGATTTTGCTACCGTTACCGGCACCTATTATCACAACTTTACAAGTTGGGTTTGCTTGCATTTGAGCAGCCAGGCTACCCAGTTGCGCTTGTGCAGCAGGACGTATTTTAGAAGCGTTGTTATCGAAAGTGATGTTACCTGCACCTATGTTACCGCAAGAAGAAGCTACAGTACCGCAACCTTCTGGGCAAGGGCATTTACCAACACCATCAGCATCTACCGGTTGACACTCAGTAGGAGTGATCAGTTGTTTATCACGATCATCAGGTACACCGTCACCATCTGTATCCAGTGGGCAACCGTGGCTGTCAACAGCTACACCTGCAGGCGTACCAGGACATTTGTCGAATTGGTCTGTGATACCATCGCCATCAGAATCAGGCAGGATTGGATCAGGTAGTACCATGTGGCGTGGGTAGCTCAGCTCGTTGTAAGCATGATCCAGAGGATTCAGCCAGTACAGCGGCTCAACAGATTTACGTTTGTTACCCAGGTTGAAGTTCAGACCGATGTTCAGGTAGTTCAGACCATCGTTTTGTTGTGTCAGTACAGGAGAACCCGGTACTTGAGTACCCCAACGCTGACCATCTAACAGATCATCATCCCAAGGTATAGTAATGCGGTCTTCGATAGACAGGTTGATGCGTTTGCTCAGGCGGATTTGCATACCCAGACCGAAGCTTGGTGCAAACTGCAGCGTTTTGTTATTGAAGATTTCAGGACGACGACGATCGCGCTCGTTTTCAGCGTCGGTTTCGTAAGTACCGTCCATTTTATCCTGCAGTTTCTCACGGATCTCTTTACGATTTTCGTGGATCTGAGGGATAGCAGCGTAACCACCAGTGATTGAATCGAATTTGTAAGGCTGGCCACCGGCACCCAGGGCATCAACACGTGTGTTGTAAGCCATAGCACCTAAACCAACAAAACCATATACAGAAACACCGGTACGTGCTTTGTGGAACTTAACATTGTTCAGAGAAGCCATCAGGTCCAGGTTTAACTGGTGTGCTTCCATACGGTAGTTGTAGAAAACCGGATCTGTAGGCTGGTTAGGCAGCGCAATGTGCTGTGCCTGGTAGTATTGGTTCCAGGCCGGATCGTAACGGTAGTTCCTGGATTCTTGCCATTGCAAGCCTTTAGCTACACCATAAACATATTGCAAACGAGTTGAGAATACATAACCCCAAGCTTTGCGAACATGCGCGTGGAAGCCTAAGCCGCCACCGCCTTTAGTCTGCCATGCCATCAGAGATGGAACATCGCCAGATACATTGTAAAGACCCGCACCAACACCGATTTCCCACATGTTACGCGGACGAGCCGGGAACGCGTATTGATGGTTTAAGAATTTGCGATGTTGTTTCATGCGGAAGCCGGGCACGTAGTTAGAATCCAGTACATCATAGCTTTGGCCACGATATGTCATATCACGACCTGACCATTTTGCAGACTGCATTTCTCCACCTTCTTGTGCAAATACCGGCTGCGTTGCCATTAATGAGCATAAGCTGGCTAGCAATAGGTACTTTTTGTTGACCATAAACAGAGTATTTATTTATACAAATTTTGGTTAAACTAATTTAAACATGACAAAGGTATAGCACACCTTTTAAAAAAACAAAGAACAAAAAATAAAAAGATTCTACGTTTTTTGTCAATTCGCTGTTCAATTATTATGCCATAAAAGTACTTTTTTCAATCAGCAGCTAATACGATTTTTGCTTTCTTTACGAACGGTTAACGAAATATTTACCGGTAATTAACTGAAAAATGGACCTGGTACAACAAGTTATAGGCGCGGAACTGGCTGTGTTTGAAAGGAAGTTTTCTGACAGTGTAAAGGGCTCAAACCCTTTACTGGATAGAATTATGAAATTCATAATCAAGCGAAAGGGCAAGCAGATGCGGCCTATGTTCGTATTCCTGTCGGCAAAGATAGCGGGTGAGATAAAAGAACCTACATACAGGGCCGCCAGCCTTATAGAACTTTTGCACACGGCTACTTTGGTGCATGATGATGTGGTTGATAATGCCATGATGCGTAGAAATTTTTTCTCAATAAACGCCTTATGGAAAAATAAAATAGCCGTGCTGGTAGGCGATTATTTATTGGCCAAAGGCTTGCTGCTATCGTTAGAAAACGATGATTATCAGATACTTAAAATAACATCGAGGGCGGTAAAAGAGATGAGCGAGGGCGAACTGCTGCAAATGGAGAAAGCCCGGAAACTGGATATAAAAGAAGATATTTACTTCGAGATCATCCGCTCTAAAACCGCATCCCTGCTATCTTCAGCCTGTTCGGCAGGGGCATTTTCATCTACCAACGACCTTGAAACATCGGAACACTTCCGCCTGTTTGGCGAAAAGGTAGGTATTGCCTTCCAGATAAAAGACGACCTGTTTGACTATGGGCAGGACAATGTGGGCAAACCCACTGGCATCGACATCAAGGAAAAGAAGATGACCCTACCACTAATATATACCCTGCAGAAAGCCGACGATAACATTAAAAGAAAGATAATATATATAGTAAAAAACCAGAATACAGATAAACGGAAGGTGGCTGAAGTGATAGACTATGTGCACCAGCATGGTGGCATAGCCTACGCTGCGGAGAAAATGAATGTGTACAAGCAGGAAGCCTTACAGCTTTTGGATAAATATCCTGACTCCCCCGCCCGCCAGGCTATGATACAATTGGTGAACTATGCCATAGACCGTAAATATTAGTTTTATTTATAAACAGGTAATGCCCTGTAACGGGGGCATTATTTATATTGCATCCCGGTATATGGCTAAGCAAGAAAAAACTGCGGATACGAAAGAGTATATTGAGGTATTGGGTGCCCGGGTGCACAATCTGAAGAACATTGATGTTCAAATCCCTAAAAACAAACTGGTAGTGATAACCGGTATCAGTGGCAGTGGCAAGTCGTCGCTGGCATTCGATACCATATTTGCCGAGGGGCAGCGCAGGTATATGGAAAGCTTTGCTGCCTATGCCCGCCAGTTTATGGGCGACCTGGACCGCCCCGATGTAGATAAGATAACGGGCCTTTCGCCGGTCATATCCATAGAACAAAAGACTACCAACCGCAACCCGCGCTCTACCGTGGGTACGGTGACGGAGGTATATGATTTTCTGCGCCTGCTGTATGCCAGGGTGGCCGAAGCCTATTCTTACAACACGGGTAAGAAGATGTCGAAATTCAGCGAGGAAGAGATTATAGCCCATATACAGCAGCACTATGATAACAAGCGCATCATACTGCTGGCCCCCATCGTGCGGGGGCGTAAGGGGCACTATCGCGAACTGTTTGAACAGCTGCGCAAGCAGGGCTACCTGAAAGTGCGCGTGGATGGTGAGATACTGGACCTGAAAGAGCGCATGCAGCTGGACAGGTATAAGATACACGATATAGAACTGGTGGTAGACCGCCTGCAGGTGATGCCCGATGCACAGGCCAGGCTGAGCCAGAGCGTGCAGAAGACCTTACAGTCGGGCAAGGACCTGATGTTTGTGCTGGATGCAGATAAGAATACCCTGTCGCAATACAGCAAGCAACTGATGTGTGCCGATACGGGCATCTCTTACGAAGAGCCATCGCCCAATACATTCTCGTTCAACTCGCCCTATGGTGCCTGCCCCAAGTGTAAGGGCCTGGGCAGTGTGTACCAGGTGAATATGGATGAGGTATTGCCGGATAAAAATAAGAGCATCAATGAAGGTGGTATAGCCCCGCTGGGTGGCGAACGTGAGGCATGGACCTTTAACCAGGCTACCATCTTTGCGAAAAAGAATAAAATACCGCTGAATACCCCGATAAAAGACATACCGCAAAAGCAACTGAACCTGCTGCTATATGGCAATGAAGAAGGGGTAAGCACCTATATAAACGATGAGAATGAAACCTATCATGAACAAGTAGCACAACATAGCTACGAAGGTGTCATCAATATGATACTGCGGTGGTTTAACGAAACCACATCGGAAGCGATACGCGACTGGGCAGAAAGCTATATGCAGCTGAATACCTGCCCGGAATGTAACGGCGCACGGCTGAAGAAAGAAAGCCTGTGGTTCAAGATAGACAATGCCAATATATCGGAGTTATCGGAGAAATCGCTGCAGGGATTGGCAGACTGGTTTGCCCATGTAGAAGACCGCATGAACAACAAGCAGCAGGTGATAGCTAAAGACATACTGAAAGAGATACGCGACCGCCTGCACTTTCTGCTGGATGTGGGACTGCACTACCTGACACTGAATCGTGCCACCCGCACACTGAGCGGCGGCGAGAGCCAGCGCATCCGCCTGGCTACACAGATAGGCTCGCAGCTAACGGGCATCACTTACATACTGGATGAGCCCAGCATAGGCCTTCACCAGCGCGATAACCACAAACTGATAACAGCACTGCAAAGCCTGCGCGATAGTGGCAACTCGGTACTGGTAGTAGAGCATGATAAAGACATAATGCTGGCAGCCGACCACCTGATAGATATAGGCCCGGCAGCGGGCATACATGGCGGGCGCATTGTGAGCCAGGGCACCCCGGCACAGGTATTAAAGAACAATACCACCACTGCGGGCTACCTGAACCATAAGCTGAAAATAGAAGTGCCTGCCGAACGCCGCAAAGGCAATGGCAAGAAGCTGGTGCTGAAAGGCGCAACGGGTAACAACCTGAAGAATGTATCGATAGAGCTGCCACTGGGTACTTTCATCTGCATCAGCGGGGTATCGGGCAGTGGCAAGAGCACGCTGATAAATGAAACCCTGTACCCGATACTGGGCAAGCATTGCTATCACAACTTTAAGCAAATGCCCATGCCTTATAAAAAGGTAGAGGGCCTGGAAGCCATAGACAAAGTAATAGAGATAGACCAGAGCCCGATAGGCCGCACACCACGCAGCAACCCGGCTACATATTGCGGGTTCTTCAACGAGATAAGGCAACTGTTTGCGCAAATACCCGAAGCTAAAATACGCGGCTACAATGCAGGGCGCTTCTCCTTCAACGTGAAGGGCGGGCGCTGTGAAGAATGCCAGGGTGGCGGCATGCGTGTAATAGAAATGAACTTTCTGCCCGATGTATATGTGCCGTGCGAAAAATGTAATGGCCGCAGGTATAACCGCGAAACACTGGAGATACGCTACAAAGGAAAATCGATAGCTGATGTGCTGGATATGACGGTGGATGAAGCAGTAGAATTCTTTGTGAATGTATCGTTCCTGCACAGAAAGATAAAGACACTGCAAGATGTGGGGCTTGGCTATGTAACACTGGGACAAAGCGCCGTAACCCTTAGCGGTGGCGAGGCACAACGTGTGAAGCTGGCTACGGAACTATCGAAACGCGATACGGGACAAACGATATATATACTGGATGAACCGACCACGGGGCTGCATTTTGAAGACATCAAACACCTGCTGGCCGTACTGAACCGGTTAGCAGACAGGGGCAACACCGTACTGGTGATAGAGCACAACCTGGACGTAGTAAAAGTAGCAGACTATGTGATAGACATGGGCCCCGAAGGTGGCGGCGGTGGGGGCCAGGTAGTAGGCGCCGGCACACCGGAAGCCATAGCCAAGATAAAAGAAAGCCATACCGGCCGATACCTGAAAGAAGAACTGTAAAAAATAAAGCCTGCTGATAGCAGGCTTTATTTTTTATTGTATCACCAGTTTCTTTACCAGTTTATGTTTATCAGCATCTGTAAGATGGATGTAGTAGATACCGCTTGCCCAGCCTTTGGTATCTATACTGGCCTGTTGTGTTATGGTGCCACTCCATAATTGCTGGCCTACACTGTTTATTACAATAGCGTTGTAAGTGCCTTTACCGTTTATCGTAACCACATCTTTAGCAGGTATGGGATAAACAGATATGGCATCTTTCTTATTGACATTGCTAACATCCTGTGGCCATGGGAAGATAGAGAACCTTATGTCATTGATATCAAAGAATACATTGCCGGCGCCCTTTACTTTTACACGGCAACCTTCGGCATATATACCTGCAGGTACATTCACCGTTTCACTACCATCATTGGGTGTATTGGATGCCAATGTATATGGATACGTCACACCATCATCTACCGATAGATAGATATTTACATTGCTACAGTTAACAGGGGCCGCAGTAGTGTTGGCTACATCCCATGTTACGGTAGCAGTAGCACCCGATACCCAATAGTCGCTGTAGCCATTTGGCATACTTATCTTGAATGGCCCTGCAGTGTGCACTACATCCAGGGTAGTCACATCATCTGCTACATGAACTGCGCCATGGCCATTATACATATCGCGCACGGTGAGCTTGAAGCGAAGGGTGCGGCTGGTATCGGGCAGCTTTTCGCCAAGGTAATTAGTTATGTTTTTACGCAGCGTATCGAGCGTAGGGAATACACGCCAACGGGACGTAACAGGCCGCAGGGAACGGAAGATCGGACCATGCACCCTTGTCTTATCAAAGTTAGCCCTGAAATCGCCCAGGTCCCATTCTTCCCAGCAGTAAGTAAGCTCGCCATGGTCGGTATCGGTTGCTTCCGGCGCTTCCAGTTCAAAAGGTGTGAGATATGGAATGGTATATGTCTGCGCGATAGAAGGTATAGATGGCGCCGTATTACCGGACGGAGTGGCAACAGCACATAAGCCACCACCCGTGACATCAGCTATAAAACCAGTTATCTGCCCAAGACTGGCTGCATGAAAGTAATCATCGCTATTGCTTTGCAGGTTGTTACCTACACCGCAGATGCCGGCATAGCCCATAATGGTAGAACCGCTACCCGGCTCGTAAGAGCTGATAGAAGCACCATTGCCATTGCAGGCACTGGTGTTGGCATTAAAGGAGTGTGTAGCCCCGAACTGGTGGCCCATTTCATGTGCTACAAAATCTATAGCAAACGCATTGCCCGTAGGATTGGGCTGCCCGGTAACGCCCTGGGCCTTAGAAGTGATTTCGCAAACGCTGCCCAGCTCGGCAATGCCACCTGCCCCGGTACTGAAAATGTGGCCGATATCATAGTTCAATGTACCGATAACGGTATCTGTATTGTCCTGGTTCTCGCCCTTCAGGATGCCACCGCTGAAATTGCCGGTAAAGGGGTCGGTAGTACCGTCCAGATAAATGATATCATCATTGGTAGCGATGATGTCCATGTGCACATTTACCTCGCGTTCGTACACACCGTTCACGCGGTTCATGGTAGTGGTCATGGCGCTTAGCGATAAAGCTTTAGATGGTGTAGAGGTGCCAGCCACTGCCACAGAGTATTCGCCTGTGCAGGCCAGTGCAAGCCTGTAGCTGCGCCTTACATCACCGTTTGTTTTCAGCTGCATGGGTGGCAGGTTGCTACCATTGCCTACCTGCATGCTTTTGTGCTGCAGCGGCCCACCCTCTTCTATACCCTGCACGGCACAGCTGCTTTCTATAAGAGCAGAAGTGGGCAAGTCTTTTTTATAATAACAAAAATACATATTCTGCTCCCTGTTATACGGGTCTACCAGGTAGGTATTTGCACCATCATATACCATAGCATGGAAGCCTAACAATGTTATATCGAACTTGGCCGTAACGGTAGGGTCGTCTACCGCCACCGCATCGTATGTTTTTATATCGGGGTAGGCAGCGGCCAGCGCAGGTGCCAGCATGGGTGCTTCCCAAACACGGAACCGGCGCATGCGGCCATCGGGCATGGGTATGGCTATCTGTTTTGCCTCAGCAGCATTGGCCGATAGTGACAGCAACTGGTTTTTCAAAGCTTCCGTTTGCAGCCGGAAAGCTGTGTATGCTACCGGCATAGATAAGCCCGCAGTGTTTCCGGGCAGGCTCTCTTTGGGCAGTTCCTGCCAGGTGGGCATTACAGCGCCGGCAGAAAAGCAGGAAACACTAAAGAGAACAAGTAATAATTTTTTCATAACACGGGATGATTGGCTGGTTATCATTGTAAAATAACAAAACCCGTGCTGCTTTTGGTAATTGCAGTGTTTTTTTATGACAATGACATTACTTAGACAATCGGCGGATGCCCAGCCTCAGCGAGTTGATGATAAGCACCACATCGCTCAATGCCATGATAGCAGCACCATAGGTAGGCTTCAGCAAGCCGACGGCGGCCACAGGTATGGCAATGATATTGTACAGAAAAGCCCAGAAAAGATTTTGCTTGATGGTAGCTTCTGTGTACCGCCCGAGGCGTATGGCCCTGGGCAAAGTAGACAATTGATTATTGGATAAAATAATACCCGCCGACTGAATGGCTATCTGGGTAGATTCACTAAGCGATATGCCTACAGTTGCCGTGGCCAATGCAGGTGCATCATTGATACCATCACCCAGCATGGCAGTGGGTGCCTGCTTCAGCAGTTCATCCAGCTTGGCATTCTTCATTTCGGGTGAATATTCGGCATACACTTCATCGATACCCAACTGCTGTGCTACATAAGCACATTTTTCTTCTTTATCGCCACTCAGCAATATGGTTTTGAAGCCCATTTCCTGAAGTTCTGCAATAGTAGCCGCAGCATCGGGGCGCAGGGCATCGGCTATGCGCAGGGCGGCTATGTAGCTGCCGTTGCGGTACAGGTACACATCGTAGCCCTTATCAATGTCCGTATGATGCAGCCATCTTTCCGAGCCTAATTGCCAGGTATCGCCATGGGTATCTATCGCTTCCATGCCCTTGCCTTTTATCTCCTTCACCTCTTTGAGCGGTGCAGGTGTTATCTCTTTCCAGTTTCCGACAATAGACCGGGCTATAGGGTGTGAAGAATTGTGCTCCATAGCTACCACCATCGCTTTCATAGTAGCCTCATCTATCACACCGTTATTAATAATATAACCTTCTACATGCAGCTTGCCTGTGGTAAGCGTACCTGTTTTATCAAATACAATTTGTTTGATGGTCTTTAGTTTCTCCAATGTATCACCACCCTTTACCAGCATACCATTGCGCGCTGCGCGGCCCAGGCCCACGGCGATGGCAGCAGGTGTGGCCAGCCCCATAGCACAGGGACAGGAGATAACCATTACGGCTATGCTGCGCATCATGGCTTCTGAAAAAGGTTGGCCAGCGAAGAAATAATTGACCAGCAGTGTAAGCAATGCGATGACCAATACGGCGGGTACGAATATGGCGCTTATCTTATCGGCCAGTTTTTGCAGGGGTGGTTTGGTGCCTTGTGCCTCGCGCACCATCCGTATGATGTTGGACAAGACCGATGCATTGCCTACCGTAGTAGCACGCACGCGCAGGTTGCCATCTACTACGATGGTGCCCCCTACTACGGCATCGCCCACCAGTTTATGTACCGGAAGGCTTTCGCCCGTTATCATTTGTTCATCTACCTGTGCATTACCTGTGATAATTTCGCCATCTATGGGTATGCTATCGCCATGGTTTACCTGCACTACATCTCCCGCGCGCACATACTTGCTATCCACCTCCATCATGGTTTCCTTTCCCAGGCTATCGACTACTACCAGCCTTGCCGTGCGCGGCTGCAGTTTCACTAAGGCATCTATAGCTACGGTGGTCGATTTTACGGTTTGATGTTCCAGCCAGTTGCCCAACATTACCAATGTGATAATGGAAGCAGTGGTTTCAAAGAACAGGTAATTCTGCACCTGCCCTGTATAAAAAAACAGCCCTATTAAAGAATAGATATAAGCTGCCGACGCACCCAGGATGATGAGCACATCCATATTGGGGATGCCATGCCTTAAAGAGCGGAAAGCACTGCGCCCGAATACCCATAGGCCTATGGCATATACAGGTGTTGAAAGCGCCCATTGCACCCAGGGATTGTGCAGCACATGCCAATTGACGAACATATGCAGCAGCAACGGCACCGTGAAAATGGCGCATATGATAAAATAAACAGTCGTATAGTCGGCATGATGATGGTGGTGGCCGGCATGGCCATCCGCTTCCGCTTCCCTTACCACGTGGTAGCCCAGGTTATCTATAGAATCATATATGGCAGTTATGTTCGCATCCTCGGGGGTAGAAAAACTTACTTCGCCCGATGCGGCATTGGCAGATATATTAGTAGCCCCCTTCTTCTCTAACAGTTTAGAGATGGTAAGGGCACAATTGCCACAGGTCATTCCTTCTACTACCGTTGCATGCGTTTTTTGCATAGTACATACCGGCTTTGCATGTATCTTCGCATTTATGCCGGCTCCATTATTACAAATTTCCTATTCTTTGGCCACAATAGAAAATGCCGCCCGCCAATTCTGGCAAGTGGCACATGCATACAACATATTAGCCTTCAGCGGCGATATGGGCGCAGGCAAAACCACCTTTATACATGCGCTGTGCAACTCCCTGCAGGTGCAGGATGCGGTAAGCAGCCCCACCTTTGCCCTTATCAACGAATATCATTTTGGTGACAACGGGCGCGACCGGGTAATGTACCATATGGACTGGTACCGGCTGCGCAGTACCGAAGAGGCCATAGACAGCGGTATGGAAGACTGCCTGTTGCAAAAAGATAATTACTCCTTAATAGAATGGCCGGAAAAAGCACCGGAAATAATACCCCATCCGCACCTGTGGATAACCATCAAGACACATGGAGAAAATGAACGTATGATGGACGTGTGGCTGAAAAATTAATTTGAACAGCAACTTTACACAT
>CABHOP010000043.1 GCA_902168085.1 uncultured Bacteroides sp. | reverse complement strand
AACGGCTCAGAAAATATTTCCTGAAAGAAAACGGTCTTAGTGACGAACCAATTCCATTAAATGATTTACCTATCGAAGTATTGAAAAATGAACAAACCGATTACAAGGAGAAATTGAAGCTAATAAGGATTCATAACATAAAAGGAGTAAATGCACTTTTAGAAAATCAGGCGGTTGAATTTAATAATGCACTAACTATAATATTCGGGAAAAATGGATCAGGCAAAAGTGGATATACTCGATTACTAAAAAAGATATTTTTTTCAAGAAGCGAAGAAGATATTATTCACAATATAAGAAGTGAAAATCCTATCATGGCAATTAGTGCAGATGTCGATTTTCATGCTGAGAATGAATACTCAATAAATTATAAGTCAGGAACGTCACATCCGGAATTCGCTCAATTTGCTGTATTTGACAACAAAAGTGTATTAGTCCATTTGGATAATAGAAATGAGTACACATTTAAGCCTGCAGGGTTGAATTTCTTTTCTAAGCTCATTGATGCAATCAGGCAACTTGAAACTAAGTTAGATAAAGATGGTAATGAGAGAGGAGCGCCTAAAGACTTCACCTCTATTTTTGATGGGAACTCTGAAATAAAAGAAGCAATTCGGATTATATCAGATAAAACTAAAATTGAAGCTCTCAAAAATTTTTTACCGCTTACAGAAGACGAAAAGCAACAAGTTATCCAATTAGAAAAACAAAAGGCAGAGTTAATAGTTTTAAAGAAGGATAAAGAGATTAAAACATTGCAAGATATTACAGAGTTGATAACCGATTTAAAGAAGGTTATTAATGAAATAAATTATTACCTACACTCTGAACGCCAATCGTCTGTTATTGAGTTAATTCAAATGTTTTTAGAGAAGCAGAAAGAAACTGAACAGAGCAATATAGATGCTTTTACTAATTCTCAGATTACAAACGTTGGAGGTGAGGAGTGGAAGATGTTTATAGTTTATGCGTTACGGTTTGCAGAAAAACAGGAAAACTATCCGAATCCCGAGAGTGTTTGCATTTTTTGCAATCAAAGTATGAGTGCAGGGGCGATTGAGTTGATAAACAAATATTCAGAAATCATTAAAAGTTCTGCTGAAAGAGATCTTGCAGATATAGCTAAAAAAATAGGAGAGTTAAATGCGAAATATGCCGGATTAAAAATAGATGTGTTAAGCAAGGAGAGTATTCTATACGTATGGATGGTTGAAAATGCTCCTGGCGTACTTAGTGATATTATCAATGGCTTATTAAATGCTGAAGGTCTTGTAGCCACAATTAAATCATCTTTAACGACAAGAACCTTATATGATATCAAACCAATCGATATTGATACCAGAACCCTAGATAGTATCATTGAGCAAAATCACTTAAAAATCGAAGACTTAAAAGCTAGGCAGCCGGATGCGGAAATTGGAGAATTAGATAAGCAGATATGGCATTTGAGGCATAAAGAGAAGTTAGAGCAACATATAAGTTCAATCGAAGAATATATACAAGATATAAAATGGGCGACCCTTGCTGTTAAAGCAAGAAGGAAATTGTCTAGACGCTGGTTAACAGATGCAGAAAAAGTATTTTCCGAGAAATATTTTAGTCAGAAATATATCGATACATTCAATCAAGAGTGTAAAACGTTAGATGGAAATTTTGGTATTGATATAAAACATACAGGCTCTTCTGGCGTGTCGTATAGAACTCTAAAGCTTGGTTCCCATTCGCTGTCTCAAGTGTTAAGCGAAGGCGAACAAAAAGTAATTTCTTTGGCAGATTTTTTATCTGAAATAACTTTGTCAAAGCATAATAAGGGTGTCTTTTTTGATGATCCTGTTACTTCATTAGATGAATTTAGAAAGGAAAGCATAGCATCAAGATTAGTTTTAGAGGCTAGTAGGAGGCAAGTGATTGTTTTTACGCATGACTTAACGTTTGTTTCTTTTCTCACTGAACAATGTAAAAATAAGAATACTGAATATGATTGTCATTGGATAGAAAAAGAAGGGGAAAGTTCAGGGCGTATTTGGTTGCGAAATGCTCCATCTTATGAAAAAGAGTATAAATCACCGAAACATGCTCAAGGCTATTATGAATCTGCACTCAAAAGTACTGGCCCATCAGAACGTGACAACCATATAATGAATGGTTTTAGTGCATTAAGGACAAGCTACGAAGCATTGGTAGTGTTTGATTTATTTAATGGAGTTGTACAGCGATTTGTAGAACGAGTAAGTGTTGATAGTTTAGGTAATGTGATAATAACAGAGGAATTAAAAAATGAAATTATGGATAGCTTTTATCAATGTTGTAGGTACATGGAAGGACATCTGCATAGCGATAAGTATGCCTATGAAAAGCCAACTGTTGAACATTTGAAAGTTGAAATTCAAAGATTTAACGATGTAAGAAAAAAATTAAAGGAACTTAAAAAATAACCTTCAACATGCGCCCCTACAAAAACATATCACGCAATGCAGGTGTCAAAGCCTATGAGATAGGTGAACATTCTATCACCATCCTGTTTGCAGATGGGCGGGTGTATGTGTATGACCATACGGCTCCGGGCAGGGAGCAGGTGGAACAAATGAAACGCCTGGCAGAAAGAGGCAGGGGGCTCACCATTTACATCAACCAGCATGTGCGCGATAACTACGCGCATAAGCTATAGCACTAACGGCAAAAAATAAGGCGGGATATGTCCGGCCTTTATATTTAAATGTGCTCTTGTAATTTATCGAAGGTCTACCACCTCTACACCGGGGTATTTCTTAGCATCGAAGGTAAAGAGGGCATCGGCCACCGGTGCGTTGGGCGTAAAGCCGCTTACATCGTACTGGTATTTGTTGCCGTTCTTTTCCCATATGTTGCCACCCACTATGGTGTTGCTCTTATCTATCGCCAGTTCTACCTTGCTGAATTGTTTGCTTTTATTGGTAGGTGTCATCTCTATAATGTTGCAGCTTTTGCCGGCTACGGTGCGGGTGCCTGCATATTTATAGTTATACTCCTTATCGTAAAAGTTGGTAAACAGTTTGGCCGGAGAAATGGTTTGCTCGTTAGGGTTGTAATTGCTCACCTGCACCTCGTTGGTCTCTTTCATATACGTCCACACCGTTTTATTGTCGCAGATGATTTGCTGGCCCGCCAGTTCTACACGGTATTTAGGCCCTTTCATAAAGAAGGTACCCTTTTTTGTTTCTTTCACCTTGCCACCGCCACCGTTCAGGTGCAGCGCAAAGTTGGCCTTCAGCGATTTCAGCCCGTTCACTTTTTTACTTACCGCTTCCAGTATGCTTTTGGCTTTGGCATCTGTTTGTGCCGCAGCCGGTTGTACCAATGCCATAACGGCCACTAAACTTAAACCCAGTAATTTTTTCATCTTCTCTTGTTAGAAATTTTAATGATGGATAACCTTTAGACAAATAATATGTTGACAGGTTTAATAGAGTGTACTTAAAAATTGTTCCAACTCGGCTTCGGTTTTAAATAACACATCGCGCGGCTTGCTGCCCATGCTGGGGCCCACAATGCCTGCGGCTTCCAGTTGGTCCATAATGCGGCCGGCGCGGTTGTAGCCCAGGTTGTAGCGGCGCTGCAGCATAGAAGTGCTGCCGCTTTGGGTTTGCACTACGGTTTTGGCGCAGTCTTCAAATAGTTTATCGCGGTTGGTAAGGTCCACTATTTTATCATTATCGCCTTCTTCGCCCTCATATTCAGGCAGCTCGAAGGCAGAAGGGTAGCCGCGCTGGCTGCCAATGAAATCTACAATGCGTTCTACCTCCGGCGTATCTACAAAGGCACACTGCAGGCGCAGCAGTTCGCTACCGTGCGATACCAACATGTCGCCGCGGCCTATCAGCTGCTCGGCACCGCCGGCATCGAGGATGGTACGCGAATCGACCTTGGCCGATACCTTGAAGGCAATACGGCCCGGGAAGTTGGCCTTGATGGTACCTGTAATCACATTCACCGACGGGCGCTGTGTGGCTATTATCAAGTGGATGCCTATGGCACGTGCCAGCTGCGCCAGGCGCGCTATCGGCATTTCTACCTCTTTGCCCGCCGTCATTATCAGGTCGGCAAACTCATCTATCACCAGCACTATGAAAGGCAGGTATTTGTGGCCGCGCTGCGGGTTCAGCTTGCGGTTGATGAATTTTTCGTTGTACTCTTTTATGTTGCGCGCGCCTGCTTCTTTCAGCAGTTCGTAGCGGTTGTCCATCTCAATGCACAGGGCATTGAGGGTATAGATAACTTTCTTGGTATCGGTAATGATGGCCTCTTCCTCATTGGGCAGTTTTGCCAGGAAGTGCTTTTCGATAGTACGATAAATAGATAGCTCTACCTTCTTAGGGTCTATCATCACAAACTTCAGTTGCGACGGATGTTTTTTATACAGCAGCGATACCAGGATGGCATTGATACCAACCGATTTACCCTGGCCGGTAGCACCCGCCATCAGCAAGTGGGGCATGGTGGCGAGGTCTACTATATAGTTCTCGTTATCTATCTTTTTACCCAGTGCTATGGGCAGGCTCATGTTCGATTTCGCAAACTTTTCGCTGGAAAGGATGCTGCGCATCGAAACAATCTGCTTATTGGTATTGGGCACCTCGATACCTATTGTTCCACGACCCGGAATAGGTGCTATAATACGAATGCCGAGGGCTGCAAGGCTCAGGGCAATATCATCTTCCAGGTTGCGTATTTTAGATATGCGCACCCCTTCGGCAGGTACTATTTCATACAGCGTAACGGTAGGACCTACCGTGGCGCTGATGCGGGTAATTTCTATACTAAAGCTGCGCAGGGTCTGAATGATCTGGTTCTTGTTTTTTTCCAGTTCTTCTTTATCCAGCGTAATGGTTTCCTGGCTGCGGTCTTCCAGCAGGTCGAGCGTGGGGAATTTATAGCTCGGCAGGTCCAGTTCCGGTGCATACCGTTCATCATCTTCCAGGCTGATGTGGCCACCGTGCGCTATCACAGCAGGTTCTTCTTCCTGTTGAATGATCTCTATATCCAATTCCGGTGTTTCCGGCTGTTTCGATTTTTTTGGAGCTTCCGGCACTTCCAGCTCCATTTCGGCAACGGGCTCTTCTTCCTCCTCTTCTATTTCTTCTTCATAAAGCTCTTCTTCGGGCAGCGCCAAAGCAGGCTCAGGCGTGGTGTTCAGCACATTGGTATGCGGTGCGCCCTTATCTACCAGCGACATGTTCCAATCGTGCACCTCGCCTGTTTCTTCATCTACCAGTATGGGTTTTATGAAGTCACCACCTTCTGTTTTTACTGTTTTTAAAACAGGTGCTTCGGCAGGTGTTTCTTCATCATTTTCTTCGGTTGCATCTTCCTGCGCATTCACCTTTACCGGGGTCGGCATCAGGTTGGCAACAGCCTGTGCGGTGCGTTTGGCGCGGCGCAGCAGGGGAGAAATATCCAGCGCAAATACCACAAATGCTACAAAGCAGGTAGCGGCCAGCAGTATCATACCCGTGCCGCCATAGCCGAAAAAGCCATTCATATAGCTGATGGCCTCGTTGCCTAATGCGCCGCCGTAGGGGAATTCCGCATTCGGCATCAGGTAAGCAAGGATAGGTGCCACTAATAATAAGAGCAGCGATAACCAGCGCAGGTAGCGCATTACAGGCACTACCCGTTTTCCATATATCAGGTTGAGGCCGATAGAGCCTACCCACAGCCCTATTACCAGCGATGCGATACCAACACCTTTCCATACCAGTGCGTGCGATAGCGCAGCACCCAGGCGCCCGCCCCAGTTCTGGGCCGTTACCTGGCCCGAAAGCAGCGTTTTGAAGGTGAGCCCGTCCACATTACTGTAATCAACCGTCCAGTTGAAGAAGTAACTGATGATGGAAATAGTGATGAAAATGCCTGAAAGCAGGCAAAATATGCCCAAGCCCAGCCTCCATTGCTTACGACGGTCTATAATAACCTGCGGTGCAATGGGCGTTTCCTGTTGTTTGGGAGCCTTTTTAGTGTCTTTAGTTGAATTTTTGGCCATAGTTGGCAATAGCAGCGGCAAAAGTACAATTTAATACATCAAAGTAAGAGGCGAGGAAACGGAAGGGAAGTTTCTGTTATGTTTTTACTGCGGAATGGCCGGTAAAAGGATGGGTTTATTTCATTATTTGAAGGGTTTAAAAAAGAACCGGTTATAAAAACCAACCCTGCCATTTTATTTCCCGTCTAAACAATACATGCATAGCCCAAAGTGAGTATTGACGGATAGTGCAGATATTTTTGAGCGTAGTACGGATTAAAAAATAATAGAGATGGGCATTGCAACTTTGAAATATTTGCGTATTTTGAACCGTTGTGCGCAAAATGAATTGTGTAACAAAAGGTTAAAATCGCCTCAAAAACAAAAAGAAAACAATAATTAAGGTTAACAATATCATGACGATGAAAAATACAATCAGCCGAGTAAGCCTCTTAGCTGCGTTAGCACTTACTGTACAAACCGCTAAGGCGCAAGACATTCACTTTACGCAGTTCAAAGGTGCGCCGTTGGTGATAAACCCGGCCTTTACTGGCAACTTCAGCGGACAGTGGCGTGCTACAGCTATCTACCGTGACCAGTGGAGGAGTGTAACATCGCCGTTCAAAACATATGCAGTATCTGTAGACGCTCCGATTGTTAGCGACCTGACGATAGACGATTACCTGGCTGGTGGTATACAGCTGTATAACGACCGTGCGGGTGATGGCGACCTGTCTAACCTCTCGGCACTTGCTTCAGTGGCCTACCATAAATTCCTTGGCAGCAACCAGGATAAAGTGCTTTCGGTAGGTTTTCAGGGTGGATACACGCAAAAGAGCATCGACCTGACCAAACTGTATTTTCCTAACGAATTTAACAATGGCAGCTTTGAGCCCGGTACATCTGGCGAAGGCAACAACAATAAAGTGTCTTACGCTACCATCAATGCGGGTATCGCATGGGCACACAGTATAGGTTCTAACTTTGGCTATACCCTGGGTGTTGGTGCCAACAACCTGAACCAACCACAAGAATCGCTGCTGAAAAAACGCAACAGCGAAGTAGGCCTGGGTATGCGCTATACGGCACAAGTAGGGGCTATAGCTTACCTGAGCGAAACTTTCAGCCTGCGTCCAGCATTCCTGTACCAAACACAGTCTACCGCTACAGAAGTAGTAGCAGGTAACGAATTTCACCTGATAGTAGGTAATCCTGAGTTCCGCAACTTCACTACAGCGGTATTTCTGGGCGGCTACTACCGCAACAGCGATGCTGTAATGATCAATGCCGGTTTAGAATTTAAAGGCCTGCGTGTGGGTGTTAGCTACGACTACAACACATCCAACCTGAAAACGGCATCGAACGGTAACGGTGGTTTTGAAATTTCACTGATCTACACAGCGCCCGACCCGATTGATTTTGCACGTAAGCTGATCTATCCTTGCTCGCGCTTCTAATAAGGAAAACATAACAAAAAAGAAAGGGCAAAAAAATTTTTTAAAGCCCTTTCTTTTTTTTAAAGCAATTTATACTTTTATACCCATTAACAACGCTCAACAACGCTCGCTAACATGAGAAAAAATTGGCTGCTCCTCATCCTTGCAACGGTTCTAGTTACTATTCAATTTGATGCTAATGCACAGCAGCAACGTAAAGAAAAGTACAGAAACAAGGCTAACGATCCGGTATCGAAGCTTCCTTACTATAAAAAATTACGTTGGGCTGATGGCCTCTTCAAAGAAGGTAGTTACTTCAACGCCATTGAATATTATCAACAACTGAAACAGGAGGACGAGCGTAACCCGTACCTTACGTATCAGCTTGCTGAGTGTTACTGGATGACACGTGACTACGCTCCGGCTGCAAACTATTATGCAGAAGTGTATGCTATGTCTTCAAAGCTGTATCCTGAAGCAATATTCAAAAGCGGTATCATGCTGAAACAGCAGGGCCGTTATGACGACGCTATCGCGGCTTTCAACAAATTCATTGCTGATAACCCTAAAACCTTCAAGAAACTGAAGAAACAGGCACAGCGTGAAATTGAAGGCGCTAATATGGCTATGAATTCTATTAAGAATCCGGAAGCTGTAACCATCCTGAACGCAGGGCCTAACGTAAACAGTGCCTATACAGAGTCTGCGCCATTGCCTTTGGGTGACAGTGCGTTGCTGTTCTCTACTATGCGTCAGAACAACCCTGTAGAGATCAATAAAAAAGACCGTGATGAATATATGTCGCGCTTCATGGTGTCTCATAAGCAAGCTTATGTAGACCGTGTTGATTCTTTCCAATGGCCGCTGGAATTCAGGGATGGTGGTTTTAATACCAATAAAGCACACGTTGGTAACGGTAGCTATAGCCCGGGTGGTGATAGGTTCTACTTCACAAAATGTGCTGAAGAAGATTCTCTGAAAGTGATCTGTAAAATATACGTTTCAAAATTTGAGAAAGCCAAATGGGGTGAGCCGGAACTACTGGGTGAAGGTATAAACGAGGGTGGTTCTAACACGCAACCTTATTGCGCTAAAGTGGGCAAAAAAGAGGTGCTGTTCTTCTCTTCCAACCGTTCTCTGCAAAGCCGTGGCGGTTATGATATCTGGTATTCAGTTATCGATCCGCGTAACAATACTTACCGTCGTCCGCAAAACGCAGGTAAGCAGATCAATACAGAAAAAGACGAACAAACGCCTTACTACGATAGCCGCATCAATAAATTATACTTTGCATCTAACGGTTGGGCTACAATGGGTGGTTTCGATATCTACTCAGCTGATGGCGGTCCTTCTCGTTATACTAACCTGACGAACCTGGGTTACCCCATCAACTCTGCGGCAGATGAGCTGTATTTTGTAAAAGACCCTCTTGGTAAACCCGATGCTTATGTAGTATCAAACCGTGTAGGTTCTATAGCACTGAAAAACCCTACATGTTGCGATGACATCTGGCGTATACAGTACGAGCCTAAGCTGGTAGTGCTTGGTAAAGTTATCGACCGTAAATCACAACAGCCAATGACTGAAGTGGTAGTGAAAATGGTAGACCAAACAGGCGATCTGAAAACTTTCAACTCTGCAGACGGTAACTTCGGTTTCAACATCGGACGTGGTAAGTCTTATGTTTTCACAGGCGATAAACAAGGTTTTGCTTCTACACGTGCTTCTGTAAACACAATGGATGTAAAACGTACCGATCCGGATGACACCGTAAGCGTTACAATATATATGGATGAAATAACTCCGGTATATACCTTCGCCGTAAGCAATGTGTATTATGACTATGACAAAGCGACGCTGCGTCCTGAGTCTGTAGCTTCTCTGGATTCACTGTCATCTTTCCTGAAAGATAACCCTTCATTTACTGTAGAGGTTTATGCTTTCACCGATTCAAAAGGTACAGATGCATACAACAAAGCACTTTCTGAGCGTCGTGCACAAGCGGTAATAGATTACCTGGTAGGTGCAGGCATTGAGCAAAGCCGTCTGATAGCTAAAGGTTTCGGTGAATCTATGCCGGCTGCTTCTAATACAGCAAATAATGGTAAAGACAATCCAACAGGCCGCCAGCTGAACCGTCGTACAGAATTCCGTATCGTAACGGATGTGCCTACACGCCGCATACTGTACAACAGTGCTAAACCGGGTAATATGGACGAACAGTCTAAAAACCTGATACAGGATGAGAGCATGAACGAAGACAGCGAAGCTGATCCTGAATCTGAAGTAGGAAAACCAGGCAGCAGGGTAAAATAACCCTCGCCGAACCATAACAAGTATTTTATTTATCATATCCCCGCAACAGCGGGGATATTTGTTTTAGGATACTATTGCGCCAAGTTAGCTACTTTTGCAGGCCAATGACATACGATAAGATCACGTTTCACACCGAGAATGCAGAGTTGAAAGACATATTAATAGCCGAGCTGGCGGCATTAGGTTTTGATGGTTTTGAAGAAAAAGAAAGCAGCCTGGAAGCCTATATGACGACAGGTGGGTATGAAACAGAGATGGTCGCAGAGATAGCCAATAAGTACGGTGTTTCATACGAGGTGGGGAGTATAGCGCAGCAAAACTGGAATGCCGAGTGGGAGCGCAATTTTCAACCGGTGATAGTAGAAGGCTTTTGTACCGTAAGGGCTGATTTTCATAAGATACCTGTAAATACACCCTATGAAATTGTCATCACACCCAAGATGTCATTCGGTACCGGGCACCATGCCACCACCCGCCTGGTGATTAAGGAAATGAGCCTGCTGGATTTTAATGGGAAGAAAGTATTTGACTTTGGTACAGGTACGGGCATATTGGCCATATTGGCTGAAAAGCTGGGGGCAACAGAAGTGCTGGGCATTGATAATGACCAATGGTCTTACGACAATGCCATAGAAAATCTACAGCGCAATAGCACGAATCACACCACCATATCGCTGGAACCGATAGATGATTTGCAGGATACTTATGATATAATTCTGGCCAATATTAATCGCCATATATTGCTGGAATATATGGGACAGATGTATCAACTATTGAAGCCCGGTGGCAAGATACTGATGAGCGGGCTATTGCAGGAGGATGAGTCGATAATAAGAGACGCTGCTGCTGTGGCAGGATTTGTTTATAAAAAGACTGAAACGCTGAATAACTGGATCGTGCTGCTATTTGAAAGATAAAATGTTATAGTTATCTTAAAAAAGTGCGCTGTTGCTTATAATCAACGGTTAATGAATAGCAACAGTTCTAACTAATTGGATTTGCAGAGAGTAAACTATATATTTGTCATCTTCAACCGGAAATAAAAAGAATGGGCATAGCAATACTGGTAATACTGGCTTACCTCATCGGTTCCATCCCAACGGCGGTATGGGTAAGTAAAAAAGTATATGGTATAGATATTCGTGAGCATGGTAGTGGTAACGCAGGTGCAACTAATACTTTCAGGATATTGGGTTCAAAAGCAGGCTCTGTAGTGATGTTTGTGGATATGATGAAGGGTTTTATTGCTGTAAAATTATCCCTTCTGTCCGCTTTCAGCTGGAGCAGCGAAGCCATCGTGAACCTGCAGGTATTCCTGGGTCTGGCTGCTGTGCTGGGACATATATTCCCCATATGGGCTGATTTTAAAGGTGGTAAAGGTATTGCTACCCTGTTTGGCATGATACTGGCTATTCAGCCATTGGCTGCCGTTAGCCTGGTGGGCGTGTTTATAGCCATGCTATACCTTACCCGTTATGTATCGCTGAGCTCCATCAGCGCCAGCGTAGCCTTCCCTTTGTTGATACTATTTATTTTCAGGGAGCCGGAACTGAGCTACCGGATATTTGCCATAGCCACTGCCTGCCTGGTAGTGCTGACGCATTATAAGAACATCAGCCGCCTGCTGACGGGCAATGAAAGCAAAGTGCCGCTTTTCAGAAAGCGCCGTTTCCGCCGCCGCGATGATTAATTAATATCCAACTTCTTTCATGGTACAAAACTTGTCCCTATCATTGTAAAAAAACACTTAGGGGTATGAAACGATTTGTATCGATCGCATTATTTGCCGCATCATTATCTGTACTAACTGCTGCCTGTTTTACCAACCCTGTAACCGGGCGAAAGTCGCTGAACCTTGTAAACGAGAGTGAAATGAGGCAGTTGGGTACCACTCAGTATACATCTTTCCTGGCAAGTAATCCTGCTGTTACAGGTACGAATGCTAATGCAGATATGGTGAAACGCTTAGGCAACCGTATGGCTGCTGCAGTAAGCGAATACCTGAAAATGAAAGGACAGCAAAGCCTGATAAGCGGTTATCAATGGGAATTTAACCTTGTAAATAATAACCAGGTGAATGCGTGGTGTATGCCGGGTGGTAAAGTAGTAGTGTATACCGGTATATTGCCCGTAACACAAACGGAAACCGGCCTGGCCGTAGTAATGGCGCATGAAATAGCCCACGCGGTAGCCAGGCATGGTAATGAGCGTATGAGCCAGGGGCTGGTAGCACAGTTTGGTGGTGAGGCATTATCTGCAGCGTTATCCAGCAAGCCGGCACAAACACAAAATCTTTTCAACTCCATATATGGCATAGGTGCACAAGGCGGCTTGCTGGCCTATTCCCGTTCGCAGGAAACAGAGGCCGATGAAATGGGGTTGTACTTTATGGCACTTGCAGGGTACGATCCGAATGAAGCGGTAAGCTTCTGGAGCCGTATGGCTGCACAAAGCGGACAAAAACCTATGGAACTATTAAGCACCCACCCTGCAGATAGCCGTCGTGTATCAGACATCAAAGGCTGGCTGCCACGTGCTATGCAATATTACAAACCCAGATAAGCTTGCCACAGATCCCCTTTTATAAGCGTTTAATGAGCTACTTGTATCCACTAAGGCTGGAAAGTACAAGTAGTAGTGAAAACCCGTTGCTGGAACTATTCCTGTACCGCGGGCAGTATCAGCTAGCCACGCAGGATGCACTGTATTCTGATGGCCGCCGCTACCGGCCGATGCTGGTGGCCTTCGAAGCCCTGAAACAAAACCTGAAGGATGTAAAAAATGTGCTGGTATTGGGTACGGGCCTGGGTAGTGCGGTGCATATACTGGCGGCAAAAGGCTATCATCCCTCCTACACATTGGTGGAACATGATGACCTGATACTGAAATGGTGCATAGAACATCTGCCGGGCGATGAAGTGAAGCGGGTGTGGCCCGTTTGTGCCGATGCCCAAAGCCACATGGCGCATAACGATATGAAGTATGACCTGGTGATAGCAGATATCTTCAAGAGCAGGGTAGTACCGGCCTTTGTAACAACAGAAACATTCCTAACGCAATGCCGCCGGAGCGTAAACCCCGGCGGCCATATTGTTATTAACTATATGGTGAATAATGATAAAGAATGGCGTGCAGCTATAGCAGCTATCAACGCGGTATTCCCCGGCAACCGGGTCATTAATCACGGCATCAACAGGATCATTATCGCTACAGTTTAGCCGACTGTATGCGCAGCACCTTACGGTTCTTTTTCTGCACGCGCATTTTTTCGGGCACCATGTTCACTATCTCGTCCATCAGCGTTTGCAGTACCGATAGTTTTACAAAGTGGTCGTTGGTGATGATGCCTATTTCACGTACCGGTTCGGGGTCGTCAAAATAACGGATACGGTCGGACTGGTCTTCGGAAAACTCGAAGGTAGCCAGCTCTGGTAAAACGGTAAGGCCTTTATTCTTGTCCACCATTTTACGCAGTGTTTCTACGTTGCTCGACTCGTAGCGGTAAGGGCGGCTTGCCTGCAGGCGCTGTATCTGGTCGCTGCAAAGGTCCAGTACCTGGTTGCGCATGCAGTGGCCTTCATTCAGCAGCCATATACGTTCCAGTGCTATATCGGCAGGGGAAACCGTGCGTTTTTTCAGTGCTTTTTCTTCCTCTGAAAAATAAGCTACAAAGGGCTCATAAAACAGGGGATATTCCTTGATGCCTGTTTCTTCCAGCGGTGTGCTTACCAGTGCGGCATCCAGTTCGTTATTACGCAGTGCAGTAACGATCTGTTTGGTTTCCATTTCTTTTACCTGCAGCGTTACATCCGGAAAATGTTTGGCATAAGACTCCAGCAGGCCGGGTAATATATAGGGTGCAATGGTAGGTATCACTGCAAATTTGAATGTGCCGGCTACATTATTCTGCTGATTTTGTATCAGTTCCTGTATCTTATCACATTCTGCCAATACCACTTTTGCCTGCTCTACAATAGCCTCGCCCATAGCCGTAATAGCTATCGGGTGCTTATTACGGTCGAACAGCTTGATGCCAAGCTCTTCTTCCAGTTTTTGTATTTGCATGCTAAGCGTGGGTTGGGTAACAAAGCATTTCTCTGCCGCAGCTACGAAGCTTTTGTAAGTGGCTACCGCAACTACATATTCTAATTGTGTGATGGTCATAATTGGTGCGGATTAGAATACAAAACTAAAATATAAAATTGATATAGAACATTTTTATAGATACCGATATCTTAGTCTATACCATTTTTTAGCAAATCTTTCTGATATAATTCGATACTATATTTTTTAATCTTCCGTTTAATTTCAATTAAAAGTTGATTAAACATAACTGCGTTATTGATAATGTGATAGCGCAGGTATCGTACCTTTGTATTGCTATCGTTACTTTTAACTATAGTTGCCAGAACCTCTCCTTTGTTTACTCACCGGTGCTTATTTCATCACCATAAAAAGGATTTATCATGAAAAGGAATTTGATGCAACGATGGGCAAGGGTATTAAGTCTTATCACAACCCTACTAGCCCTACAACAGATCTCACACGCGCAGATCACATTGTATAACCGAACGGTGCTTACCGGGCAAACGTATACCCAGATATCGGGTGGCACAGTCATCAACGCTAATGCGCAGCTTAGTACGGGCATGAGCAATAATGCAGATGATGGCGCCGTGCTGGTGACGCTCCCCTTTACCTTTACGTATGATGGCGTACCGTATACACAGGTTACGTTTTGTACCAATGGCTGGGTAGGCATGGGCAACCGTATGGCTACCACAGCAGCCCAGGGACGCGCAGCGGGCAACTTATTTACCACTACCGCCCCTAATGCCACCATTGCCGCATGGTTTGCAGATGGCAGCGGCAACTGGACAGGTGCAGGTATAGGCCGTATGGTGCATGGTGCCGCCGGCACAGGTGTATATGCCTTTGAATGGCGCAGTGCTACCGGTAACGGCTTTACGGCCAGTGCTACGAATACAATCAACTTTATGATAAAGCTATATGGCCCGGCATCAACCAATCCCGGCCGTATAGAGTTGTTGTATGGTGTAGCCACGGCAACACCATCGGTCAACCGGTCGATAGGTATAGAAGATGCGGTAGGCGGGGCTAACCATTTTATTAATGCTGTTAATGGTTCTTTTACATCTACCGCCACATCACCGGCATGGCCGGGTAATGGCAATGGTTACCAATTCGATCCGCCACCACCCTGCACGGGCACACCTACGGCAGGTACCATTACAGCACCTGCAACCGTGTGTACGGGTAGTAATTTTACCATGTCTGTAACAGGGCAAAGTATTGCTTACCTGATTACCTATCAATGGCAATCGCGTCCTGCATCGGGTGGTACATTTACCAATGTTACCGGTGCTACTGCGCCTACACTGACTACTGCCATTACAGCACCAACGGAATCCCGGTGTATCGTAACCTGTGCTGCATCGGGCTTATCCGCCACCACACCGGCAGTAAGCATCGGTATCAATAGCTTTTATGTATGTTATTGTAAAAATGCGCTTGGCGGTAATACTGCTGTATCCATTGATAGCGTAAAAATATTGGAAACCACACTGAATAACGGATCGCCCGGCACGGCAACGGGCTCATATACGCAGTACCCGCCAACAGGCAGCACTACAGCTACATTGCAGGCCGGCGGACTGTACAGGATGAAGGTGAAATATGGTGCCAGTGCATTGGGCTCGCTATGGATAGATGCGAATCAGAATGGCACATTCGAGAATACAGAATGGGTGCGCATCAATACATCGGGAACTGAAGCTGATATTACCTTCCGCGTGCCACCAACGGCATTGACGGGCCTTACGGGCTTAAGGATACGCAGCACAGCAACTACGGCGACCAACAATGCCGGTAATGCCTGCTCCAACATTTCATCGGGCGAAACGGAAGATTATGTAGTAAATATTATACCTGCACCTAATGATGACATCAGGCTGGTGACAATATTAGAACCGGCCGAAGGGGCTACTTACTGCCCGTATAAGCCCATACCGGTAAAGGCAGTGATATATAATAACGGCACCAATCCGCATACCGGCTTTGATGTTATTGCCGACCTGTCTGGCCCGTTACCTAGTTCCGTATCGTTGAATTATACTAATACGCTGGCGCCGTTTACTACCGATACGGTGGCGCTTACCACCTATAATCTGCATGTGGCGGGCAGCTATACTTTAAGGTCGCAGGTGTTTTTACCGAACGACCAGAACCGTTTTAACGACTCTTCCGTAAACGTACATTTTATCCTGCTGCCGGCACCCGCATCGCCACGTACACGTATCGACTCTGTGTGTATAGGCGAAGAAGGGTTGCTATATGTATACGGCGATACAATGCAGCATAAATGGTATGCAGATGATGCTTATCAAAATCTGGTGTACACCGGCGATACAATGCGCATCCCGAATATGACCAGCGATGCTTTATATTACGTTACGTCGCAGGATGCAACACCCAACCGGGGTTCGTTAAGCACTATTATCTCCGGGGTGAATGGCTGTGGCGGCGGTGCTATGTTCAACATCATACCCAATATAAACCTTACCGTAGATAGCTTTGCGGCACTGTTCAATAGCACAGGTTCTCAAACCGTGAATGTGTACTACCGCGTAGGTACATTTGCAGGTAATGAAACGAATGCAGGTGCATGGACCTTATTAGGTACCGCTACTGTAAATGCAACATCAACCGCTACGCTTACCGATTTTTCGGTAAATGCTCCCTTGATACTATCATCGGGCATAACCTATGGTATCTATATCAATTATGATGCGGCCTATGACAATGGTAATGCATCCTATAGCAACCCTGATATGACCATACAAACAGGTACGGGCCTGTGCAGTCAGTTTGGCGGCACTAATACCGACCGCATGTTTAATGGTACCATATTTTACCGTAAAGGGTTTGCGGGCTGCGAAAGCTACCCTGTTGCCATTAATGCCTATGTGGGCCCTGCACCAACCGTGAACCTGGGACCTGATATTAAATCGTGCGAAGGGCTGAATATTATACTGGATGCAGGCCATGCCGGTGGCAAATATAACTGGAGCACCGGTGAGGCCACACAGGCTATCAGTGTGAAGGACAGGCCGGGCACATATTGGGTAGAAGTAGACAAGCATTGCCTGCGCAGCGATACGGTAATGGTGCAATTAGACCCATTGCCCAGGGCTACCGGTATATCTTATACCCGTGCCGGCAAGGTATATTCCTTCGAGGCCGCAGGTGCCACCGATGTGAAGAGCTTTATATGGATGTTTGGCGATGGTAGTACCAATACTTCATCTTTATCGCCACAGCATACCTATGCTAATGATGACCTGTATATGGTGAAACTAATACTGTTCAACGATTGCGGTTCGGATACTATTTACCAGTATGTGCCCGTAGGTGTCAGCAATGTTAGTGAAGCGGAAAAGAACATTATCCTGTATCCTAACCCTGCCAGCAGCAATATTACAGTAGAGGCCGCGGCGGACATAAAACAAGTGGTTATTATGAATGCAGCTGGCAGTGTGGTGTATAGCAAACAAGGCCTGGGAGGCCATAAACAAACCATAGATATTAGTAATATACCTGCCGGAACCTATATGATGCGAATTGGCAGCAAAGACGGTTTTGCGACGAAACCGTTTACCATCAGCCGGTAAGAATGTTAGGGGCTGAAACGGGACGGGGACGGGCATATGCCCGTCCCCGTTGTTGTTGTGGGTATATTAAACGTACCTTTGCTGCCTGAGTTTCAGAAATCTGCAGAAACAGAAAGACGAAGGAAAAGAAGACAAAATGAGCGACAAAGAAATAAAGTCGGGAAGCATCCTGCAGTTTATCAAAGATAAATTTGAAGGCAGGCTGGTAACAGAATCGCGCTCTGCAGCGGGTAACTGGCTGCAGTTTACCTTAGACCATATTGAAAAAGGCAAAGCGACCATATCGCTGAATGTAAAGCCTGAAATGACAAACCCCTATGGTAATATACATGGCGGCATGATGGCATTAGTGATGGATGAAGTGATAGGCTGGGCTGTAGTAAGCCTGGATACGGCTAATCACTATACGTCACTCAACCTGAACGTAGATTTCCTGTATGCCATTAAACGTGGTGAACGCCTTACGGCTACGGCAGAAGTGATACGTGCCGGCAAGAAAATAATACATGTAGAATGCCGTGTGTATGATATGGAGCTGCGCCTGCTGGGCAAAGCCACCAGTAACCTGATAGTGACCGGGATGCAGCCGGAAAGTGGTGAATACAAAGTGGCCAACTAAGTTTGATTTTACTTTTGATGATTGAGTTTTACTTTTGCCCATAATATATGCTGAACGGTAAAAAAATTGTAGTGGTATTGCCGGCCTATAAGGCTGCCCTTACTATTGAACGCACATACAGTGAAATACCTTTCGACATAGTAGATGATGTGGTGCTGGTAGATGACCATAGCCCCGATAATACGGTGGAAGTAGGTGCAAAGCTGGGCATTCGTCACATCATCCGTCACGAGGTGAATAAAGGATATGGCGGCAACCAGAAAAGCTGCTACAGAAAGGCATTGGAGATAGGCGCAGACATTGTTATTATGCTGCACCCCGACTATCAATATACGCCCAAACTGATACATGCCATGGCATCGGTGATAGCTTATGATGTGTACCCGGTATCATTTGGTTCACGCATATTAGGAAAGGGCGCGCTGAAGGGCGGCATGCCGATGTATAAATACATAGCCAACCGTTTCCTTACCCTGTTTCAAAACATCATGCTGGGGCAAAAGCTCAGCGAATATCACACGGGTTACCGCGCTTTTTCTGCCGAGGTAATACGTTCTATCGACTTTACACACAACAGCGACGATTTCGTTTTCGATAATGAAATGATATCGCAGATATTTATGAATGGCTACGAGATAGGCGAGATAACATGCCCCACCAAGTATTTCGACGAAGCATCGAGCATCAACCTGGCACGTAGCATGAAATACGGGCGTGGTGTGCTGCGCGTATCGCTGGTGCACTGGCTGCACCGCAAAGGCTTGCTAAAAAGCAAGCTGTACCGCAATAAATAATACAACACATTGATATAACAAAAGCGCCCTCCGGAAGAAGGGCGCTTTTTGTTTTTTGCCTAAACGCATTGCTGAATTATTGCAGCAGGAGCTTTTGAGTGTTTTTCATGTTTTCAGATTCCAGGGTTATGAAGTATAATCCTTTGTGCAGTGATTGCAGGTTCAGTTCTGTAGTACCGTCCTTTATGGTTTGGTTCAGCACTACTTTCCCCGAAATATCTGTGATCACAACGGTAGCGTCTTTTGCATTACCTGCCACCCATTCAATGCTCACGATATCCCTCGCAGGGTTGGGATAAATAGCGAATGAATGGTTGCTGCTAACATTGGCAATGCCTGTAGCTGTAGGTGTGATAGTTTTTTTGCTGAGCGACCTTGTGAAGTCAATACCTGTTATCGTTGGTTTATCGTTTACCACCGTAGCATTGGCTGTGATGGTGTTGTAGCCAAATTGTTCAGGGTGTATAGTGTAAGCAGCCGGTGGCAGGTTGCTGAATGAGTAGTTACCATTCGCATCTGTTACTGTAGCCTGTACCGGTTTGCCTGCAGCATCCAGCAGCAGGATGGTCATATCCGGAATACCTGCACTGGTACCTTTATTAGCACCGGCACTTACATTACCTGCTACAAAGCCCGGGCCGCTGGTGGCCATACCCGCCTGCATATAAATATGTTTCGACAAGCTGGGCCCGCTATGGTATATCAGCGTAGCATTATACCACATCAGTGCCGATGTATGGTAGGTAGGTACGTAGCTGGCACCACTGGTAGGGCCATTTAGCAATTGCGCTTTCACGCGGTACACGCCCGCTACCGGGTTACTGAATAGGTAAGGTGTCGTGTAGAAGTAACTGCCGACTACTATCTGAGAATCTACAGCAGATAGTGAAGTAGTTACAGAATCATATTGTATCAGCCAAACTTTATAGTAAGGGCTATCTATACGAGGTGCACCAAATGTTGTGCTGTCCTGGAATATATAGCCCTCTATATCGCCGGCAGGGCTTGGGCCTACTGCAGATATCCATTGGCAGATACTATCAGAACAGACTATGGCACTGGTAAGAGAGTCTTGCCATACAGTGGTTAGGCATACAAAATAACTGTCTGATACCGCATAGGTGTGTATAGGATTTTGCAGTGTAGAATAGGTTCCATCACCGAAGCTCCATTGATATAAGCGGTTAGTACCGGATTGTGTAGATGAAGTATTGGCAAATGTAACTACAGTGCCTGTATGAGAGGATGTGAACCCTGCATTAAGGCCGGTGCAGTTAGCGCGGTAAACAATAACACGTGCCGTATCTATACAACCGCTGATAGAATCGTTGGCTATAACGGTGACTGTTTTGTTGCCCGGCGTACTATATACGTGAGAAACGGTGGTGCTGGTAGAAGTGTATGTAGTACCATCTCCAAACAGCCAGTAATAATACATACCTGTACCGGCGCCCAAATGGGTCAGGTAGAAAGTTACACTATCAGGATTCAAAGGATTATGAATAGAATCAGTTAATACGGTAGCACAGGAATCGTAGGCTACGGTAATGGTATGGTGCGTGGTATCAGCACAAAGAACTGCATAGGTAACAGAGTCCCATATCTGCATTACCAAAGACACATTGTAGGTGCCCGGTGCAGCATAATTATGCTGTTTGTTACCAACGCTAATAGCTTCCATGTTGGCATCGCCCCAGTCTACAACGAAAAAGTTAACCTGTCCCGGTGTAACGGAAGGTGTAGAGCTATTGGTGAGTTGTATTCTCAGTTTTTGGGTGGCCGTGGCTGGCAAACCCGATAAGCTGAACACGGAAGCGCACTGCGCAAACCCCGCGTAGCTTAGCATCATGGCTACAAAAGCGAATAATAGTTTTTTCATAGATACTCTTTTGTTTTAAGAATTTGGTGCTAAAAAAGGATTCAATAAGTATGACGAGGGTTCTAACGGAAATGTTGGAAAAAAAAATAAGCTGCACCCATTAAAGTGCAGCTTATTAAACTTTCAGTTAATTTTCTCAGATGATTAATAAACAGAAGCTACCGATTTAGTTTCAACTTTTTTCACTTCCTGCTTTACCGGTGCTTTAGCACTTTCTGTATGTGCACCACCGGTACCAAACATGCTGGCCAGTGTAGGCGCGATAACCAGCGCCACGATAGACATCAGTTTGATAAGGATGTTCATAGAAGGGCCTGAAGTATCTTTGAACGGATCACCAACAGTATCACCGGTTACAGATGCTTTGTGTGGCTCAGATTTTTTGTAATAGATCTCACCGTTTATTTCCACGCCTTTCTCGAAAGATTTTTTAGCGTTATCCCATGCGCCACCGGCATTGTTCTGGAACATGCCCATCAATACACCACTTACCGTAGCACCTGCCAGCATACCACCCAGCGCCTCAGGGCCTGCCAGGAAGCCCACCAGCAATGGAGATACAATAGCGATAGCACCCGGCAATACCATTTTCTTGATAGATGCATCGGTAGAGATAGCCACGCATTTATCATATTCGGGGCGGCCTTTACCCTCCATAATACCCGGTATTTCGC
>CABHOP010000042.1 GCA_902168085.1 uncultured Bacteroides sp. | reverse complement strand
CACATGACGGTGCTATGGGGCTGCGGTGTAGGATGAGGCAGGTGTTATATAGGTGTGCTCCTTTTGCATATCTATAATTTACCAATCAACAAATCAACGGGTCAACAAATCAACTGTTCAACGAAACCAGTAAACCAATCAACTAAAAGACATGCCAAATGTAACGATAACGATACCCCAGCCTGTGCTGACGGCGGGGCAGAGTTTTAAGACGAGATACCGGCTGCTGCCTTCGGGTAGCTGGAGCGGGTATACCAGCCGCAGTAATGCTGCGTTTACACTTACGGGGCTTGCTACCGGCGATTATCAATTAGAAGTGATACTGGTGAAAGCCGATAGTAGTGAATGCCCTGCGATATACAAGACCTTTACGGTGGTGCCGGAGTATAGCTGCATCAGCTTCGGCTCTCAGATAGTGAAAACGGGTACGCTGTATTATTTGCAGATAACCTATACACTGCCCGGCGGCTTTACCAACCCTGCCTGCGGATGGGATATTACATATGTGCAGAATGGTATCACCACTACGAATACGTATACCACATTACCAACATCAGGCATCATAAAAATACCGGTGACCAATACGGCTATGGCGGTGTATGTAAGAGCGAATATGTGCAACGGTAATAAGAAAGACTGCCACCAGGCAGATGTATCGCCCGTAGCACCACCGCCATGTACAGGGCTCAACCTGGTAGCGCAGACACTGGTAAAAAGCGGTAGCAGCTTTTTTATCAACTTAACTTTTGTACAATCATCGCCGGCTACTACATCGCTGCAAGTGGTGTATTCGCAGACCGGGTCGTTTATAGCTCCGGGTGATGGCGGCAGTGTTACTGTGCCTTTGCTGCCAACAGCTACCAGCGTGAGCATACCTGTGAAGCCTGCGCGGCCCAATTTTGCAGAATTCGTTTATTATACCGGTAAGGTGATAGATGCGTGTAATAACCAGATACCTATCAGCGTAAACACATTTTATTATTAAATTGTTTATTTGCATAATAGTTGTATGTTTGTACTAATTAATTCCTGCCTGATATAGCTGACGAGCTATTAAAATATACGTTGCAGGCACCCGGCCTGAAAGCGGACAGATACTGAGATTTTTAAACCTTTAAACTTTTAACCAATGGCTTTTTGTCCGGCCGATTGTGCCAACATCACCATTACCACCAATCAACCCGGTGGCTGCGACCTGAAGGTGCGCAAAAGAAATATTGACCGTATCGGGTTCTTCCCGTGCAGTGTAGACCTGCCTGCACCCTTTACCTGTGCAGGGCTGGAAGCGCTGATAGCAGCCAACACGCTGACATTCAGCAGCCCGCTTGCCAATATAGAAGTGCAGGACCCGAACTTTGAAGAGATACAGATAGCCGACTGCCGCCCCAGCGAGCGTATGGCTACCAGCCGTGTCATCACTTTTCAGGACAGGATAGCCATAGAAGTGCCTGCCGTAGTAGGTCCGCCTGCTGCGCCTGCCAACCTGTTCTTCGATTACGATTTCTGGAAAGACAAGAAAACGAAGCGTGCGCTGATGCGTTACATGTTCGTGTTTTGCGATGGCAGCGTAGTAGTGCCTAAAGATGAACTGGGCAAGCCGATGGCCGCGAGCCTGGATGTTTTCCTGAGCTATGAAAGGCAAGGCAGTGGTGGCAGCTCTTACATACTGGAAATAAAGAAAGGGCAACTGGAATTCAAAGGCGACCCGCTGGATTTCAATAAGCCTGAATTTACCAGTGGTAATGAAGTGTTTTACCTGACGGATTGTGCGGGTATTATATAGCCCCCAACCCCCCAAGGGGGCTTACTCCCTCAGGTTTTCGGGGCATGCAACTGGGCAATAGCATGCGCGATGAGCGTAATGCGATGTATTGTAAGGCAAAGGTGAAACCATGCTATTGCCGGTTGTATTTTCCCCAAACCCCTAAAGGGGCTTTACTGAGTATTGAAAGACTATTTACCATACTATCTACCATAACAATAAATCATCAACATATCTATCCATGCAACTGAACGATGTATTGGCCCTGCTGAATAAGACCGCGCGACCTAATGCGCAGATGAATGAATACCTGCAACGCAGGCGCGATGTGTATTATGGCATGAGCCTGCATACTACAGGTGCATGTCCTGCATTTAAAGACCTGAACAGCGGCGGCACCATATACCCGCAAGGCTACTATGGTGCGGAATACCAGCGCCTGTTTGATAAACACCTGCTGAGCCGCCACCCGCGCGAAAGCGATGCTACACGCAACTGGCGCTTCAGCCAATACCGGCCACTAACCAAAGCCCCCTTCGGGCAGGTGAGTGAGGTGGTGACAGGGGCTATTTTTTAAGACTCAAACTATGTGCTGGAAGTGCAGGACGAGGTGGATAACCGATATATATGGGGTAACCATTTTAGCGGGCACGATATCATGGGCTACTTCTCAGGTATAGGGTTTAAGAATATGATAGAGGACCCCAACGGCCTGTTTGTGCGCATGCCGTCGAAGCCGTGGTATGAACAAGCCGATGATAAAGTGGCCGTGGATATATGGTTTGTAAACACCAAAGACATGCTATGGTGTAGCGCTACGGATGTGATATTTCTACGCGGTGGCTATGGCTGGTGGATAGATACGCAAACAATATGGCGGTTCAGTTACCGGGAAGATAAACGACAATATTACATAGATGCAGAGGATAGCAAAGGTTATTACGCACATATGCTGGGCAGGCTACCCGTGAGCGTAGCTGGCGGCGAATGGAATACGCAGGGCTATTACGATAGCTATTTCAGCAAAGCGAAGGCGGCGGCAGATGATTTTATCAGTGCCTATTCCGCCGCGCAGTTGGTAGATAAAGAAGCATCGCATCCGTTTATAGTAGAAGCCAGTACCGATTGCCATGACTGTAATGGTATGGGCCAGGTGCAACGCGATTGTGATACCTGCCCCAATGGGTTGGAGCTGATTGCTTGTCCCGGATGCCACGGTAGCGGGCAGGTGAGCCGAAACCCCGGCCAGCATGTAATAGTGCCGCAGGATAAACTGAAAGACGGTTCGCCGATACAAATAATAAATCCCGATGTAAGCATCAATGCACATCACCGCAATGTATGTGCACAGGTGATGGATATGATAACCGAAGCGCTGCACCTGCAAAAGGTGGATGAAGCGCAAAGCGGTGTGGCCAAAGCTATAGACCAGGAGCGGCTGTATAAATTCATCAGCAATATCAGCAACCATATTTTTGATAAGCTGATAACCGATACGCTGCAGGATATCATTGCCTATCGCCATGCTACGAGTATTGGCGGGCAGGTATATCCCGCGCAGTATCCCTTTACGGTAATAAAGCCTACCCAGTTCCGAATCAAGACCTCTGCCGATTTGCTGGCGGAATATAACGAGAGTACTAAGGCGGGTATGCCTGCGTTTATACGCCAGCGCATGGCTATGGATTTTGTAGATAAGCAATATAGCGGCGATGCGCTGATGAAGAAGAAAGCCCAACTGATAACCCTGCTGGATCCGCTGAGTGTGCTGAGTATGGAAGAAGTACTAAGCCTGCGCAATGCAGGGGCGGTAAGCGATGCAGAACTGCAATGGAGCCGCAAGCTGCCTACACAGGTAGATATGCTGATACGGCAGAAGGGCGAATATTGGTTTGTAAAAACAAGTATAGAAGAGATGGAGGGTTTGTTGATTGGTTAGGATTACTCATGATTGTTGTTTTTGTGTTCATAGAGGAGCGGCGCTTTTTAGCGCTGCTTTTTTATGAGTTTTGGAAGAATCTTATGTTTACATACTTGAAAGGTATCAATGGCATTTTTGAATGCAGGGTTGTCTGAGAAATTAACAGGTTGGTGGTTTGCATCGTGTTACCATCTTTGAAATGGATAATGCATATCTCATTATTTGAAAATAGGTGTTTTCCGTGCGTGCTGTTAAGTACCTCTACGTGATCAATATTAGTTTTTTGATATTTGCAAAGGTCACCTGCTACACCATAAAGGAAAATGTCCTTGCCGCGCGATATGACTAATTGCTTGCCTCTTTCATAATTATATTGATTTAATAGTATAATACCATTTATCCCGGTAAATATTAAGCCAACTAAGAAGGGTGCTAGCAAAGGAAGATAATCGGCTAATGGTGCATTTTTCTTGCCGAGAGTTTGAATAAGGAAATAAATGCCTGTACAAATGAAAGGTAAGCCGAGTACTGTATTGCCATTTATTATTTGTAATAATGCGCGTTTTAGGTTTCGTTGATACAGGAAAGGCTTTGTAATGAAACTATTTTTTACAAACATTGAAGATTTGCGTTGCATATCTACTGTGCTTAATCCACTGTTATAAAAAGCGTGTACATATGTAAATGCAGTTTGCAGGTCGGGTACGATTTTATCATATCGTTTGTTGTTTGCTGTTAGCCAACGTATAATGAACTTGCTATCATAATAGGTACCTAATTTTAAAACACCTTCTTCACTTTCTACACTGATAGATGGGCCTGTAATTTTTACGGGTGTATTGTGGCGTTGTTCCTCCCAATTGAAGTTATTTATCAGCGTCACCGTTTCTTCATAGCTGCGTTTGGCTATATCGGTAAACTCTCCAGGTTCGTAATCGTTATATTGTACTTTGGTGAGCAGTGTTTTCATTGCAGGGTAAAAATACAATATTATGACAGCAGGTGCTTTGATGGCACAAAGCCGTGGTTTACTTTCGTAATACTTAACCTGAACCTTTATGAAGAAACTATTCCTTATCGCAGCGATGGCCGCCATTGCCGCAAGCTGCAACAAACCAACCACAGAACCGGTAGTAGACACCGCTACCATTACATTTACCAATAAACTGGATAAACCTGTAATTATCAGGCTGGCCGATTCGGGTGGCTATTATCCTTTTTACCTTCATGTGGCGGCACATGGTATGGTACAGGTACCTAATAAGAAGTTTTATAGGGGAGATGGCCCACCCTATGCCGGGCTAATGTACTATTGGGCAACAGATGACTATAGCATGTCTAACTGGTATATGGTCGGCACCAGTGATTATTGGCTGAATCAACCAGCATTACCCTACAATAAAAGCATCGTTTATAATATTGATATTAATCCCGTACCTGCCCGAAAAGATATGCAGTATGCCTTGAGTGGCATAGATGGGGATACAAAATGGGTGGCTGTAGATGCATGTGATGCAGGTGGCAAAAGCATATGGAATACCTTGAGCATGGGTATGCGAGATAAACACGCAAGATTAACCTATTCATGTTGGGCAGCTCTTAATGACAGCTCTTCGCAGCTTGCATTTATATACACGCCACAAGGTGATGCCAGCACCTTCGATATAAAATCGGTACATGATGACTTGCCATACCGTATGAGCAATAAAGTAGGCAGCGCAGGGCTGCATAGCACATCTGCCGATACCGCTTTCCTGTGGCTGGATGGTAAGCCGCCGTATTATGTAATGGTGAGGCAGCCCTGATACATACTAAATAATGTAGCTTTGCGTTATTGCTAAATACCTGAACCTATTATGAGAATTTTCTCTGTCCTTTTTTGCGCAGCGGTGCTGTGCCTGTTTGCTGCCTGTACTAAGCCAACTACTACGCCGGTAAGTGATGTGCCATCCGCTACGTTTACCAATAAAACAGGTAAAGATATAATTGTACAATATTGGGAGGCTGGCCGTAAGCCTGATTATTTATACATCAAGCCCGGTGAACAAGGATTAATAGCCGGGGTAAATAAGAAAGTAAATTATTACTGGGCTACCAGTGATTTTACAATGAGTAACTGGTATTTGAGGGAAACAATCGATAACCCCACAATAGTAGTGCTACAAGGAGATCATCAGAATATAGATATTAAACCGGTGCATAAATCAATAGATATGCTTTGTGCGCTGGATGGCATAGACGGCCCAACGGAATGGGTGGCTGTAGATGCACGACAACACGAAACAGGGAATAGCATCTGGCATACATTGTCTAAAGATGAAAAAGATCAACGAATAATCATAAAACCCGATTATGAGGTGTTGCATATGAGCTCTAATAAGGAAAAGAGGTATAAAGTATGGGCATTTGATAGCAATGAATGGTCGTTGAATATCAGTGCGGAGTATGGCACCGGTGATAAGGCTATACACATTGGGAACTGGAAGCCCGGTACCTCCGATGCACATTTTAAAAAGGACGGTTAGCCTTACGTTATACACCCAATATGACTTTCACTATATCCTCGTAAGAAAAAAATAGCTATTTTAACCTCAATCTTAAACCTGTTATGAGAAGCCTCCCTGTCTTTATAGCAGCGCTGCTGTTGCTGCAGGCGTGTACCCGCAACAATGTGCCGGAACCCGAACTGAGCCAGTATGTGATTACCAACAACCTTGATAAGCCTGTAACTGTGCGTATAGGCGACACTACGAACGAGCGGGGCGAACTGTATATAGAAATTCAACCGTATAAGTTTGTATATGCTTACTTTCCCAATGGGGAAGGAAGTGTGCTTATACCCGATGTGATGCAAGAACAGGATTTTGCCTACTACTGGGCTACCGACGACTATAGCATGAGCGACTGGTATAGCCGTAAGCCGGGGCAATGGCATGAAAGAAAATATACTACACGCAGCTATAAAAATGGCCTGCTAAAGAGTATTGATATTAACCCTGTGCCGGTTAGGGAGGATATGAAGTACTGCCTGAACGGTATTGATAAATATACACTGTGGAATTTTATAAACGCTTATGACAATAACGGCAACAGTGTATGGGCATCCTTATCGCCGGATAAGAAGTTTCAGCGGTTGATTTTACGATTCAACCGCATGGGTAGCATCATGGGGGCCAGCAGTCACGAATCGGGGTTTGAATATGAGCTGGTAGATAGTACTGCTGCTTTTGTATTA
>CABHOP010000041.1 GCA_902168085.1 uncultured Bacteroides sp. | reverse complement strand
GATTTATACTCCCAAGAAGGTATAATCCCTTTTTCTTTATTATGGTAGCACGTTGATTTGCCTTACGCGTTTTTTTTCTTTAGCTATTGCCCTGGTGCTGCTTTCTCCTTACCTCTGTAATGCAGCAGAAAAATCCGCTTTACCTATCCCCCGTTTTGTCTCTATCAAAGCCTCCGAAGCCAATATCCGTACCGGTCCTAATATGCGCTACCCTATCCAGTGGGTATTTGTCAAAAAAGGCGAGCCGGTAGAGATTGTCGCCGAGTTCGAGCAATGGCGCAAAGTGCGCGACAAGCAAGGTGACCAGGGCTGGATTCATGAAAGTATGCTAAGCGGCCACCGCCATATCATCATCATCGGCAATAAACCACAGATGCTTTACAAAGAAAGCTCCACCACCTCAAACCCCGTCCTACGCGTAGAACCTGAAGTGCGCGGAAGCCTGCTTTCCTGCACAAAGGAATGGTGCTATATTTCCATTGACGGCACCAAAGGCTGGATGGAAAAAAGCAGCCTGTGGGGGGTGTATCCCAACGAAGTTAAAGAGTAACAAGAGCTTTCATTGTTTCCTCTTTTAAACATAATAAAGCTATAAAAGCCTCTTTCCCATTCTATAAAATTTTGATACAAGAGACCGTGAAGAACCTATTTAGGATCTCTGTTAATGAAGGGATTTATAGGAATTTTAGCCAGGAAAACCAGAGCGTACTGTAGTACGTGAGGATTTGAGGACTAAAATGACGCAGAAATCACCCATTAACAGAGATCCTAAATAGGTTCTAAGAGTTATAATCTATTTTTATGGAAAACGGACATGACAGAAGATGTACAAGGCATATCAGGCGAATATTTAAAGCAATATATTGAGCGCATTGAACGGCTGGAAGAAGAAAAAGCAGGCATTGCATCGCCAGCAAACGGCGAATTGACCGCAATGGAAAAGAACACTCAACAAAATATTGACCTAGGTAGGCTTGCAGACCTGTCTGTAGCCATAAACAATTTATCAAGCTATAAAATTGATACAAAATCAGGCATATTTACTTTAGCAGATTCCATCAAAAGCATAAGCGGTGAGCTATATCACATGACACTGCGCGAAACCCCACAAATTGTAGATTCCCTCTCCCAGGTTATTAATCAATTGAAGGCCCTCCAAATTAAAGGGTTTCCCGTACTGCGGGAGAACTATGCAAATATCCTTTCAAAAATACTTTGGGAAGATGATATCTATGTATCTGCCAGCGGCCATAAAAATGAAATATTAAATCTAACCGGAGATATATTTGTTACAAATAAGAACATTAAAAAGTATCAGGATGTTTTGAATGAGGTTGGCGATAGCCCTGTGATTACCTTAAGATTTAAAAAGGTAACATACTCATGGTATAAAGGCCAGCCTGATAAAACAGTATTTGATATTCCTTCTTTTGCTGATAGTCTTTTACAAAAGGAATTATGAAGGTTTTGTTGTTAATTCTCTGCCCGTTTTTATGCACCGCCCAGCTTACCGGCCGTGTGGTGAATGTTCACGATGGTGATACTTTTACCATGGTAGATAGCATGGGTGATACCACCGTTGTGCGCCTGCAGGGTATTGATTGCCCGGAGCTGCATCAGCCCTACGGCTACCAGGCACGCCGCCGTACCAACCAGCTTATTTACAACCGTACCGTACAGGTGCAGGCCGTTACTAAAGACAGGTACCGCCGTACCATCGGCATCGTGTATGCCAATGGCATCAACGTAAACCTGCTGCTGCTGAGCGAGGGCCTTGCCTGGCACTATAAAAAATACGATACCAGCGCCTACGCAGCATCTTTGGAGCTATGCGCCCGCGAAACCAAAACAGGCATCTGGAGCCTGCCGGTAGCACCGTGGGTGTGGCGGCATAAAAGAATGGAGTAAATGAGACGAAGAAAAATAGTACTCGATACGGTTGGGTTACGGCTGCGCCACTTTCGCGTGCAGGAGCTGGGCGATATGTCGCAAAACAAGTTTGCCCAGTCTATAGATATCGACCCCAGTTATTATAGCCGTATAGAGCGCGATGAGGCCGGCCTTGCCCCCGATAAAGCGGTCAACATTGCCACCACGTACCATGTTAACCTCAACTGGCTGCTATTGGGTACCGGTGAGGTATACCGGCCACAGGCCATGAATGTTACCGAAGCTACCCGCGCATTTGTAGCAGGCCTTTTTTCAGGCAGCCGTGCACGCCCTGAAGATGTGCAGGAAGCAGCCGATATACTGGCCTTTTTGGATGCCTACAGCAAGAAAAAAAGCGAGGTTAAAAACAATTTTTCAGTCGAAAACGCTACCAAAAACGCTACCAAACCACCCTACAACAATTGATTATCAACGATATAAATAACTTTTTAATGGTCCAGGTCGGACTACAAAAATAAAGCCTCTGTTGATAAGACAGAGGCTTTGGTGTTTTATATATTTAGCCTACTTATTGTTTTACTACCTTCAGCAGTTGCGTATTGGAAGTACCTCCTTCTTTTACACTAATAAAGTAAATACCGGCGTGCAGTTGTTGTGAACTGTATGCCAATGCACCATTTACTTGTGATAAATTGCCGACATACTTCAATACGTTTTTGCCTGCTACATCTACCATATTTACCTCATATATCCCATCAGGATTACTACCCTCTATATTCAACGTAACAATAGACGATGTTGGGTTAGGGCTGGCGCTAACTTTAAAGGCCCCGTGCAATGTGCTAATACCGGTAGTATGCCCATTTTTAAAGCCAATGTTCAACCAAGGCACCATTTTGCAAGAGATGTATTCACCACTGTTTTCATATGTGACAGTACTGAATAAATCAGGCGTATTATCATTCTGGCCAGAAAGTGCTACGCCCCTCAAAATATTTGAATTAGAAGCATTATTCTGCTCCATCACCCAATACCTGTCATTAATATAATTATTATTATTTTCCAGTATCACACCTACGTATGCCCTGTCCCATACTAAACTGGACGCTGTAAGCGATGGGTGCATAATGCTCCATGAATAATGGATATATCCCGGCGTCCTGTCAAACGCGACAACCGGATAATCGTTTTTATATGCCCTCATATCAGCCATAGGCCCCGGTGCAAGCATACTACCATCGTTCAGAGAATGGTGTACAGGCAGCATATTGTTTACCCTTACAGATGCAAATATCAGATGGTTTCCACCCGGCTGTTCAGCCATTACGGTATAGCTCCAATCATCATCTGTTGCATTATCCGGACAATCGATACGTGGATACTGCATGACATTACCCGGCGCTGCCATATCTTCTATTACCGGGGCTATCGGCGACCCTGCAATGACGTTATTGAAATTGATAACCGCTTCTTCAACCTGAGCACCTGTTGAGCCGTTGCCAAGGTTGAGATATGTGTAGTGAGCATTTAAACCCGCATTGGAATTACACAAAGCTACATCCGGCATTCTAGCAGGGTCATTTAATATTACGGTAAATGATGAGTTAACAGTAGGTATTGAACCTGTACTAGCAATACCACCTGCACTGTATATCTTATTATTCTCTTCCCAGGTGAGTACAAATGTATTCAGGCTATTACAGTCAAGATTAATTCTGGATTGTGTATTGCCTGCGGTAGCAGTTGACAGTGACGAAAGCCCCGTTAAGCTGACACTGCTGGCACCGGTAGGATCTATACTGTAAAAAGCTACCTGGTGCCCTACATTGGGATCCCAGAATGCCAATACAATCTGCACATCTCCGTTAGCTTGCTGCACCAGGCCTATATCCATATTTCTCATAATGGCACCGACATAAGGTGTTGGCATTGACTGGTACCCGGTAAGCCAACCGCCACTACCACTGAGGTCGCGTAATGCCCATGCAAAGCCCCAGTTAGTATTTGGTAAACTTACACCATCAAAGCAATGCACATATACATCATATACATTGCTGTTGTTGAACAACACATTTCCAAAGCTGTAACAATTAGTAAGGTTGGCATACTGCGAAACATTGGCAACATTCGGATAATACACATCCGCGTAAGAGGCATTTAAAAATGGTTGTGCATTTGATCTGGCCAGTGAGCATACGGAAAGCACTATGCCTAGCGCAAGACAGATTTTTTTCATGGTTTGATGTTTTTAGTGTGTGATTTATGTGATAAGAACAAAAGTAAAGGGTAACCTTAAATGAAAATACCCGTTAAAAAACGGGTATGCAAAAATATGAACCTATCGAAAATAAAAATGCTCCACACTTTAACTATGCAGGCCGTTTATTTTTCTGTTGCAGCAAACTTACCATTACTTTTTGCCTGCAGTAATCATTTCTTCATTGAAAACAACACATCCGCATATTCAGGTGTTTTATCAAATACGCGTTTAGCATAGGGGCACAGCGGCAATATTTTATAACCCTTTTCGCGCGCCCATTCTACCGCTTCTTTTACCAGCAGCTTACCCAGCCCTTTGCCTTCCTGCGAAGGATTTACTTCTGTATGCTCTATGATAAACATACTCTCGCCTGAAAAAACATAGACCATCTCCGCAATGCGTTGGCCGTTATCTTCTATATAAAAAACACCTTTTTTGCTATCGTATTCGTTTTGTACCGTTACCATTTCTGAAAGCATTTAGACAGGCAAGATAATATTTCTATCTTTCATGCCTGTTATCGCCCCATAGACATGAGCCACCCGCTTTGGCGCTTATCACTACGCTGATAACCAACCCGATCCTCAATTTATTAAACAGGATATACACTAAGGAGAACTAATCTTTCTTATTATAATCGCCGCGCGAGAAGAATTTTTCAATGAGGCAATACAGGAATACAAAGAAGTAGCGGCTACCCATTTCTTTTATCTTCAGATTCGATTTTCCATATTTCCTGTTGGTCCAGCTATTGGGCAGCACGGTAAAGCTATAACCACGTATCACTGCCTTCAGCGACATTTCCAGTGTCAGGTTGAAGTGCGGGGAAAGGATAGGTGCCAGTCCCTTTATGGTTTCTTTTTTGTACAGTTTAAAGGCATTGGTAAAATCATTGTACGGTATCCTGAATACGATGCGCACAGCATTATTCACAAAACGGTTCAATATCAGTTTATGGCGCGGATAATCTACTATCTTGCCACCCTTCATAAACCGGCTACCAAATACACAGTCATAATTACCTTCTGCCATCTTGCGATAAAAAGCGACCAGGTCATCGGGCGAGTCCGACATATCTGCCATCATAATGGCTACACAGTCGCCTGTAAAGCGTTCCAGTCCATAACGAATGGCGTAGCCAAAACCATTAGGGCCAGGGTTGGTATAGTAAACCAGTGTAGGTATTTGCTGAGATAATTGTTCCAGCACCTGCAGGGTATTGTCTTTTGAATTGTCGTTGGTCACAACAATTTCGTGCGGTATGCCTGCATTCTTCAGTTTAGCATGCAGCACTGGCAAGCTTTCCGGCAGCGATTGCGCTTCATTATATGCCGGAATAACAACGGATAACTTCATAGTACTATCGCCCCAAAATTAAGCAGTTACCCTTTGTTGAAATGCCTGGTGTATCTGGCTAAGGATATCTTCTACATTGTAATGCAGCTTCCAACCCGGATAATGCGATTCAAATTTAGAAGTATCGCTTATCCACCAGATATGGTCGCCTATCCTGTTCGTTTCAGAATAAGAATAGTTCATCGGCTTACCTGTTATCTTTTCGCAGATAGCAATGGCTTCTGTCATAGAGCAGTTGGAGAATCTGCCACCACCGGCATTGTACACTTCGCCCTGGCGCGGTGCCTGGTGGAAATGCCAGAACATATTTACCAGGTCCCAGGCATGTATATTATCGCGAACCTGTTTGCCTTTGTAGCCAAATACGGTATAATGATCGCCCGTAATAGCACATTTCATCAGGTAAGAAAGAAATCCATGCAATTGTGTACCGCTGTGGTTGGGCCCTGTAAGGCAACCACCGCGGAAGATGCCCACATTCATACCAAAATACCGGCCATACTCCTGCGCTACCACATCTGCCGCCACTTTAGAAGCGCCAAACAGGGAGTGCTTGGTATGGTCTATACTCATAAGCTCATCTATGCCTTTTGCAAAATATGGATGGCTTTCCTCTATCTCCCAGCGTGTTTCTTTTTCTACCAGTGGCAGGTAATTGGGCGTATCGCCATATACTTTGTTGGTAGATGTGAATATGAAGGTAGCATTCGGACAATGCTTACGTGTCATTTCCAGCAGGTTCAGCGTACCATTGGCATTGATGGTAAAATCGGTGATAGGCTCGCGTGCTGCCCAATCGTGGCTGGGTTGCGCTGCTGTATGTACTATCAGTTCTATATCTGTACCGTATTGGGAAAATATAGTATCAAGGGCCTCTATATCGCGTATATCTGCTGCATTATGCTCAAAATTGGCAATGGTCTCTACAAGGCGCGTAGTATTCCATTCGGTAGATGCATCTGCACCAAACAAATACTTACGCATGTTATTGTCTATGCCTATTATTTTATCAAACTTATCGGCAAAAAACGCTACGGATTCACTGCCTATCAAGCCGGATGAACCTGTAACTAAACAAACCTTTGCCATTTATTAAAAATTATTATCTGCACTTATTTTATAGCTGTAATATACAAGACGTAAACTGAAAGGCAAATGTAGGCGTTTTGCCAAAGTATTTTTTGAGTTGCTACCCTTCTTACTTCAAGCCTTAGCTCAAAAGTGGTTTCAGGCTGGCTTCCTTTTCTTTTATCCAATTGAATATATCAGAGAAAATGTCCTTTGCATTCTTCTGTGGTGCCCAGCCTAGCTCGCCGGATATTTTTGTGTTATCGGTAACATATATACGCAGGTCGGCAGGCCTGTTTTCTTTTACAGCAGCTATATCTATTTTATTACCGGTAATATCCTCGCATATCTGCGTCATCTCCAGCAGCGATGCCGAACTAAAATTACCTCCACCCGCATTGTACACCTTATTATGGAAGGCATCTATATTGTGTATCTGCATATCCACCAACCGTATCAGGTCATCTATATGCAGCATATCGCGCACCTGTTTGCCCAACCCGCCATAGCCTATGTAGCTCAGGGGCTTCTTCCAGTAATGTCGGGCCATCCACAGGGTTACTACGCCCTGGTCGGTCTTGCCCATCTGGCGAGGACCCGCTATTACACCAAAACGTGTTACTGCTGCCTTTAGTCTGTAAAACTCGCAGTACTCCTTTATCAGGTATTCGGCACTCAGTTTTGTGGTTCCATAAAACGAACGTGCTGCATCCAAAGACAATTCTTCGGAAATACCTTTTGAGCTGATACCCTTTATAGACTGATTATCAGTAAAGGAAAACCGCGTTTCCAATTCTGTATAATCCGCATTTTCAATAAAACTGATGGGATATACGCGACTGGTAGAAAGAAAAATAAGATTGGCCTTATGTTTAATGCAGGCATTAAAGCAATTGATAGACCCGGTCAGGTTATTATTAATAACATAGGTAGGTGACCCGTCCAGCCCCGACATTACCGAGGGCTCGGCAGATGCTTCTACCATACAGTCAAACTCGCCCAGTTGTTCCAGGTCTTCCGGGTTGCGGATATCGCCATGCACAAAGCTGATGCCATGTTGCAAAAAAGCAGGCAGGTTGAGCTCTGACCCTCTGCGGCGCAGGTTATCGAATATAGTAATGCTATAAGACGGATAGGTTTGCTTCAGCGTTATCGCCAGGTTCGAGCCCACGAAGCCCGCACCGCCGGTAATTACGATTTTCATATGATTTGTGTTCAGCAACGGCGAAACTAATACATTATTTCATTCATTACCAGCCGTCACCATCGTTACCCAGCCCGAAACCACCACGCAGTATGCCTGTAGGATCTATCCCCACCCTGAATCCATAAGATGTCTGGTTGAACTTATCCCATGCGTACACAAAATCTACACGCAGAAAGCGCAGCGCTTTGAAGCCCAGGTTATCTATACCGGCAAAGGTTTCCACGTAATAATTATGATTACCTGCATAGAAGGTGTTAGAACCCAGCACCAGGTACCATCTAGCCTGTTTCAGCAGCGGTATCTTATTGGTCAGCAGCCCCTTCATGTAGTATTCAAAGTGCAGCTCACCATATATCTTTTCTGTATTGCTATTGCGATAATAATTGGCTAGCTGAAAGCTGTTGAGATATGGTGCCGCCAGCAGAAGCTGGTTATCTGCCAGGTGCATCAAATCGGGCAGGCTCACATATTTATCGTTTAGAAACCCACCTGCGGCTATTTTGTAAGACAAGCTACCCAATAGTTTCAGGTTCATATCATCTTCTATGCTGAAACGCCATTTATCGAAGTCTGCTTTGCTATTGCCCACGCCCGGCAAGCCCTTTTCATATGCCAGGCTAAAGAGTGGCAGGTTGCTGCCATTGGCTACTTTATAGTCGGGGTATTGGGTATATGTATATCCCGGGCGATAAGTAACACCTAATTTCAGCAGGGCCGCATCGTGCCGCTCCCATGTATATGGCTTCAGCGCTTCGGGCACATTATCGGTCAGGTTTTCTTTTTTCGCCCATGTATAGTTGGTCGTATTCTGCAGTGGGATACGGATTTGATAATCGGCCTTTACATCAAAACGCAAACCATTCCCAAAGTTCTTTTCATAAAACACGGCTGCATTCCAGCGTTCGTATAGCTTCATATGATTTTCGGCATATACCAGTGTATTAAACGTGTTATACAATGGCGTGATGGTACTGCGATAGTTGTACTGGAAAACATATTTACCACCCTCTACACCTACACGCCACCACTTGCCGCGCCATGCCCTGTTTTGCTGTATGTAATAGGTGCGCCCTATCAGGTTGAAATGTGTATTACTGAAACCATAACGCGCGGCCACCTTCGTAACTAACGAATATCCGGTATCTATAGTATACGTCCACCCTATTTTAGGCACTATATTCAGGCCTTCTATCGTATTATAGTTTACCAATCCGTTGATGATAGAATTGGAAACAAAGCGATGCTTGTATTCTTTAGTAGATAAATTAATACCCGACAGCACAATATCCATGAAATCAATTTTGTTGTACTTCCGGCGCATACTATCTTTGTATGCAGGGTCTTCATACCTCAGGCGCACGCTGTCTTTCACTATAAAATCGCGACTTTCATCAGCTTCCAGCGGCACGGGCCTGTTTACCCAATAAGTAGTATCTTTTTTGTTTGCATCATGTTCGTATTGGCTGGTAATGTTGGTATTAAATATGGTATCCGGCATCGGTTCATTTACCTTCTGGCCATTATATACGGTTACAAAGTGGCCGGTAATATCAAAGCCAAATATCTTGAGCGTAGGATACAGCACCTGGCTTTTCACCACCCATGTATCTTGTTTTAACAGCAAGTGTGCCTGTTGTACTTTGAGGGTATCCAGCAATTCCAGGTTGGCTGTTTTGGTCACTAACAGGTCTATACTGTGTATCGCCCAGTCTTCTTCTACTATATATATCGTTCCCTGGAAGAGCGGTTCATAACTACGTTTAGGCATTACTTTAATGCGAGCTACCATATGGCCGTTATCCATAAAGTTGCCTTCAAACTTATAACGGTAATAAAACAGGGCGTTCTCGCTAATAGGCGATATGAAACCACGTGGGTTAATGCCTTTGAAGATGCTTACATTATTTTCATAAAAAGTAACAATAGACGGCAATTGTGACATGCCCAGCCCATTGACTTCTCCGCTTTCGCGCACTGCTTTTATCACGGTACGTTGCCTGTCACCATCCGAATAGTAATCTGCCTGCTCTTCGCACAGGTACAGGATGCCCTTACCTGCACTATCTACACCCAGGTCGTCATTATCTATCTTCTCGCCCATTATACGCTTAGGTGTTTCACGGGTGCGCAGCACACCTTTCAGGTATATATCGGCCTGGAAGGATTTTACCTGCGCGAGGTGGAATTTCCTTTTTGCTATTGTTTTGCGAATGATGGGGTAAGCAGGGTCTTCGCCATTGGCTTTTATCACCACATCTTTCATTTGCAGGCTTTGGTCTTGCAACGAAAAATTGTGGTTTATGGTTTCATCGCCTTGTATTGTAACATTATACACACTGGCCTTGAAGCCCATATACTGGCAGGTTACTTTGTAGCTACCGGGTGCCAGGCTCAACTGGTATTCTGCTTCAGCATTGGTGGTGGTACCATTGGTAGTGCCTTGTATATATACGGTAGCAAAAGGCAGGGGCTCCCCTTTAGTATCGGTCACCTTTCCTTTCAGCACACCGGCATAGGTAGGCAGCGTGTAGAGTATGGCAGCAAGCAGCAGGGTATAAAATTTCATGCAAACGGCTGGTTTAATATCAAGATAAAAAATTATGCCTGTGATTTACACAGGCATACATCTATATCGGTCGGAAAGTAAAAAGTTACAGCAAGGTTAAAAAAGTCCGTTTACCTGTGCATCTATCCTTCTCACCACTTCTGCAAAGTCTTCTTCTTTTTCCGCAAAGTTCATTTTATCTACGTCTATTATCAGCAGCGGGCCATCATTATACTGGTCTATCCACTTGTTATAAAAGTCGTTCAGGCGTTTCAGGTAGTCCAGCCTGATGTTCTCTTCATATTCACGCCCACGCTTCTGTATCTGGTCTACTATCGTTGGTATCGATGCTTTCAGGTATATCAGCAGGTCGGGCGGTGTCACCATTTTGCGCAGTGCATTGAAAAACGATGCATAATTCTCAAAGTCGCGTTTGGTCATCAGGCCCATTTCATACAGGTTGGGTGCAAAAATGTAGGCATCTTCATATATTGTCCTGTCCTGAATCACCGTCTTTTTACCATCGCGTATTTTCAGTAATTGCTGCAGGCGGTTGTTCAAAAAGTATATCTGCAGGTTGAACGACCAGCGGTGCATATCCTCGTAAAAATCTACCAGGTATGGGTTGTGCTCAATATCCTCGAAATGTGGCTCCCATTTAAAATGTTTGGCCAGCCTTGCTGTCAGCGTTGTTTTACCAGACCCTATGTTGCCGGCAACGGCTATGTGTTTTGGCGTGTTCTTTGGAGCCATATAATTGTGTGGCAGTTAAAATAATTGCCGGGCATGCAAATGCATTCCCAATTCCTCTAATATAGTAACCTATTTTAATAGTTGCACCTGTAAAAACAGATTTGCAGCTATCTATTAATAATAATTTATCCCTATCAGCTTCCTCGCTTCGGCTATGGTGGCCGATGCACTGATGCGTGCCTTTTCAGCACCTTCTCTCAGTATTTTCTGCAGTTGGGCTTCATCTTTTTGCAGCTCGGCAGCTTTCTCCCTGATGGGTGCTATAAATGCTACCATATCTTCCGCCAGTTGTTTCTTCATGTCACCATAGCGTATAGTGCAGTTGTTATACGCACTGCGGAAGGTATCGGTTATTTCCGGTTTCGATACCAGGTGCATCAGTTGAAAGATGTTCTGAATATAGTCGGGCATCTCGCTGTTGTGCTCTGTAGGGCCGGCATCCGTTTTAGCTTTCATTACTTTTTTGCGTATCGCATCATCGTCATCGGCCAGGTACAGTGTAGCGTTTATATTCTCGCTCTTGCTCATTTTACCTGCTCCGTCGAGGCTCGGCACTTTTATCAGGCTATCACCATAGTTGAACGGATATGGCATGGGGAACATTTCCGAATAGCGGCTATTGAAACGGTGTGCAAAGTTGCGTGCCATCTCCACGTGTTGTTCCTGATCTTTGCCCACGGGCACTTTCACAGCTTTGTGTATCAGTATATCTGCGGTCATCAGCACCGGGTATGTCAGCAGTCCGGCATTTACGTTATCGGGCTGCAGGCGCACTTTATCTTTAAAAGTCGGTACTTTTTCCAGCTCGCCTTTGTAAGCCAGCATATTCAGCATCAGGTATAGCTCCGGTATCTCCGGTATATCGCTTTGCGCGTACAGGGCTACCTTTTCAGGATCCAGGCCGCTGGCTACGTTTTCTGCTACTACACGGTACACATTGCCGCGCAGGTCTTTCGGGTCGGGGTGTGTGGTCAGCGAGTGATAATCGGCCACAAAAAAATAGCAGTTATATTCATCCTGCATTTTCACATAGTTCTGCATGGCACCAAAATAGTTGCCCAAGTGCAGGAAACCCGTAGACCTGATTCCGCTTACAACGATCTCTTTACTCATAACGGCAGCAAGATACAAAAAGAAAAATCCTCCCGGTAAAGAGAGGATTCTTATTACTATGTTTTTGATTATTTATTTACGTTGCAGGTCGCGCTCTATTTCAGCTTTCTTCTTGGCTATAAAGCGGCGTGTACGTTCGCTTTCCTGTTGGGCGGCAGCTATTTTCTCATCAGTCATTTTAATTGCCTTGCCTTCGTTTTCCCTCGCTATACTATCCAGCGAAATGAATATCCTGGCAAAAACAGCCTTACCCACTTCATCTTCAGCACCTGTATTGGTATAGCTACGTTGTACTGTAGTTTCTTTGGTGCATGCCGTAAATAGTATAGCTGTTGTTAATAGCGCAGCAAGGGTGCGAAGGTAGTACATGGTTTAGATGGTGTTTACAATCACTAAAATAAAGAATATCTCACAGACTTACAATCGTATGGCATAATCACTTATTTTATCGTCAAGCTTTCTCAAGGTCTCTATGCTGCTGCTTCAACTCCTTGCTGCGGGTTTCCAACTCTTTTTTCATCTGCTTCATTTCTTCATTGGCTCTTTTCATCTCTTCATCTGCTTTTTTCATTTCCTCTTTGGCTTGCTTCATCTCTTCGTCTGCCATTTTCATCTGCTGGCCGTGGTATGTCTCAATTGTTTTAAGTGCCGCTTCGTATTCAGTTTCACCTACTGTTTTTTTGTTTTATCGTCCGGTGTATATAAGTAGGCAGTTTTTTTATTATCCAGTTTAAACAATACAGGTAATAAATATTCCGTACCAGGTTTTCCTTTCTGCATATTGGTCTTCCATTTGGGCATTTTATCAAGCATATCCATTACAGCCTGAGATAACGAAGCATCGGGCGACTGAGTGATTTCTTTTTCTAGTACATTTCCCAGTGTATCTATCAATACCCGCACCATAACCTTGCCTTCTATTTTGTTTTTCTTGGCATATTCAGGGTACACGATGTTTTTACCTATATACTCCATTATATTCCTGTCAAACTCCGGCATTTCTGCTGCATACCGCCTCTTCCCGTTTTCGTCGGTATAGGTTATTTGATTATTAGCATTAGTAGTACGGTTATCAGCCGTTTTCACATCGGCAGCCCATTGTTTTCTTTTACAGCTTTGCAGTGCCACCATGTTAAATGCTACAGCACCGGTTATTGCCAATGCGGCTATCGCGGCTACACGATTTTTGTTTGGGTTCATTTTTTTGTTCAGCATTTTGATTCTACGTTTTATGGGATGAATAATGAATGAATGTGTGAACGGCAGCGTGCAGGTATTAAAGAGGCTGGCCACCAGCAATTCCTGATACGCTGTCTTATCGTTGCAGGCTATTACATCGGCCTGGTATTCGTGCAGTTGTTTCAGTTCCTTCTTCAGCAGGTGCAGAAAGATGTTGGGCCAACACAGGCATTGCAGCAGGTTTATCCATATTACATCTGCCGTGTGCTTTAGTTGTATATGTGCCAGTTCATGTTTTATAATAGTATCATCTACCATACCCTCGGGCAGGAAGATGTATTTGCCCCAGCTACCGGGGCCATATCTTGTATGCATCAACAGTGTATAACCCTGCTGCGGTATGGCTTTGCTACGTTTTATAACGCGGTATAGCTTCAGCCAGCGCACTGTCATCACTGCCAGCAGCGTTAATGCTACGGCTACATAGGCTACCAGCAGCCAGTCTGTCGCAGCTTCTGTTTGTGGTTTCAGCGCCTGCCCTACTACTATCTCCGGCAGTTGCACGCCCAGGTCGGTAATATTGGCAACACGACTATAGGTTTGCTGTGGCAGGGTTATAAAGGGGATGGCAAATGGCAATATGGTTGACAGCAGCAGGTAAGTCCTGTTGAAACGATGGATGGGCCTATCGCGCAGCAGCAGGGCGTAGATAGCCCAAAGCAAACCTGTATATGCTATTACTTGTGCTATGTATATCATTTGGCATCTTTTTTATCGGGTGATTGTTTCAGTTCTTTCAGCACTTCCTCCAGTTCTTTTATGCTGATGTCTTTTTCCTGCGCAAAGAAGGAAAGCATACCTGCAAATGAACCATCGAAGTATTTCTTTACGAACTGCTTCATGGTCTTTTTGCTATAGTCTTCTTTTTTTACCAGCGGGTAGTAGCGGTTCGATTTACCGAAAGATTCATGCGCCACATAGTGTTTATCTTCCAAGATCTTGATGATGGTACTGACGGTGTTATAATGTGGCTTCGGTTCGGGTAGTAGTTCTACTACATCTTTTACAAAGGCTTTATCCAGCAGCCATAGCGCCTGCATGATTTCTTCCTCTGCTTTGGTAAGTGCTTTTAGCGGTGTTTGCATAGCCATCAACTAAGATTTTAGTAAATGTACTAATTATTTAGTTAATCAACTATTTTTTTAGTTAATAGCCGATATTTTACAATTTGAATACAATTGGCATAAATTGTTTAGATTTGTCTAAAATAAAGTTTAGACGTAAAGTGAGTTTCAAAGCACCTGATACATCCCTTAGCGAAGTTCATAACAGTATAGACCCTGCCAAAGCCCGCAGCCCATGGCGCAAAATAGCAGCCTTCTTTGGCCCTGCCTACCTGGTAAGCGTGGGATATATGGACCCCGGCAACTGGGCTACAGACCTTGCCGGTGGCAGCCAGTTTGGTTACAAACTGCTGTGGGTGCTGCTGATGAGCAACCTGATGGCATTGCTGCTGCAATCGCTCAGCGCGCGTTTAGGTATCGTGCAGGGGCGCGACCTGGCACAATGTAATCGTGAAGTATATCCGCGCGGTGTCAATTTCATATTATATATACTGGCAGAAATAGCCATTGCCGCCTGCGACCTGGCCGAAGTGCTGGGTATGGCTGTTGGTTTAAACCTATTACTGGGCATACCACTGCTATGGGGTGTTATCATCACATTTGCAGACACACTGCTGCTACTCTACTTGCAAAAACTGGGTATGCGCAAGATGGAAGCTTTCATCATTACACTGGTAGCCATAATAGGCAGTTGCTTCCTGCTGGAAATGTTCTTTGCCAAACCCGACATGGGCGAGCTGGCCAAGGGTTTCATCCCTTCCATTCCCAACAATACCGCGCTTTATATAGCCATAGGCATCATAGGCGCTACGGTTATGCCGCACAACCTGTACCTGCACTCTGCCCTGGTACAAACCCGCAAAATAAACCGCGATGACAATTCTATACGAAAAGCAATAAAATTCAATATCATTGATAGTGCGGTGGCGCTGAATATGGCACTGTTTGTAAATGCTGCTATACTCATACTGGCCGCCGCTGTATTCTTCACATCGGGCAACCAGCATGTGGCAGCCCTGAAAGATGCACACCAATTGCTGGCCCCTATGCTGGGCAATACCTGGGCATCGCACCTGTTTGCCATAGCGCTGATAGCAGCAGGGCAAAGTTCTACGGTCACCGGTACGCTTGCCGGGCAAATAGTAATGGAAGGCTACCTGCGCCTGCGCATCAACCCATGGGCCCGCAGGTTGCTTACACGTATGCTGGCCATAGTGCCGGCTGTTTTAGTAATCATGATAATGGGGGAAGAGATGGTAGATAGCATGCTGGTCTTCAGCCAGGTATTGCTGAGTATGCAGCTGGCTTTTGCAGTTATCCCGCTCATCCACTTTGTGAGCGATAAAAAGCGCATGGGTATCTTCACCATCAAGCCGCTTACCAAGGCTGCAGCCTGGCTTATCGCTGCGGTTATTGTAGTGCTGAATCTTAAATTAGTGTATGAAACCGCGCTGGATTGGATAGCTGCTACCGATAGCACAGCATTGAAAGGGCTCATTATATTTGGTGAACTGGGCTTGGTAGCACTGCTTGGCATTACGCTTATCTATCCGTTCATCCTGCGCAGCAGGGAGGCTACCAGCATAGATGTACACGAAAAAGTAGAAATGGACACATTGCAAACCACTATATCAAAGCCTTTTAAAAAGATAGCCCTGGCGCTCGATTACAGTGATAAAGACCAGAAGGTGATACAGTATGCCATGCAACTGGGAAATTACGAAACAGAGTACACCCTCATACACATTGTAGAAAGTGCACAGGCGCGTATGATGGAAGACCAGGCTAAAGACTATGAAACCATCAAAGACAAGGAACAGCTATACCGCTACGTAAAATTCTTTACCGACAGGCAGCATAAAGCCGAAGGACTGCTAGGCTTTAAAGACCGTGCTAAAGAGATAGCCCGCATTGTAAAAGAAACCGATAGCGACCTGCTGATAGTAGGCAGCCATGGGCATAAAAACATCAAAGACCTCATCTTCGGCGAAACCATCAATTCCGTTAGGCATATGATAGATGTGCCGGTGTTCATTGCGCGGTAGCCGTCACTACAATATACGGCCGCTTCTTACGTTATGCTGTATATGAGAAATATATTAATTCTATGCATGCTGGCCACCATCCCGGCATATGCGCAAACCACCTCATATACGCAGGGGGTAAAACTATACGCTAATATTGCGAATACGCCCTTTCAGAACTTTCTTTTTTACAAGCATTTAGGCTATAGCCATAAGACGACGGTACGCAATTACCTTACTCCTTCCATCAGTTATACCTGGCAAAACAGAAAGAGGAACTATCATGAAATAGAATGGCACCGGCTGGATATGCGTAAGGAAAAACATGAAACAGAATACATAAATCCGATTACAGGCGAAAGGAACTACCGGCACACACGATCTTTCACTACTACTACTATTGCCTTGCGATACGAGTATATCTTCAATCTATCGAAAAAGAAAAACCGCACGCTCATGCCATCCGTAGGCATTGCGGCTATGCCTGCTTATCATCGCAATAGCTCCACCCCTTACACCGGTTCAGATTACCCCACTTCTCAAGCCTACATCGGTCTCCGCCATTTCGTAATACCCCGCATCCATATTGCAGTTACCAACCGGCTGATGGTAGATATAAATATTCCCATATCGGTGGTTGATGCAGGGGTGATAAGCAATAAGATATTAAACCCCACGTTACCAAACCACGCACAGAAATACAGCGTAGCCGATTTCACATTATTCCCCGCGTACCATACGGCACGTATAGGGGTAATGCTTAAAATATAGATACATTTGTAACTGTAAAAAAATACAGCACTATGTTCATCAAGTGGATCATCATCATAATGGCAGTTCTCAACTTTGGCTACATGGCATTTGATGGCGGCCGTGCACTGGCTACCGGCGATTATATCCGCCCCACTTCGGGTGAATATGCCGGCCAGTTGGGCCCCTGGAGCAGGGCCGTACAAAAGATAGGTATCAACCCCGAATCTACAGCTATGAAGCTCATATTCGTGGTATGGGGACTGGCAGGGCTGGCCATCACCGTAGCCTTCGCCACCGGCCAACCCTGGGGCTGGAAAGCACTTCTCATTATGAATATCTGCACCCTATGGTATGCGATGATGGGCACCATGGGCAGCATCATACAGATATTATTACTGTTCCTGCTAAAGATGCTGACCAATAAAAACTAAGTATCCTACAAAACAAGTAACACACCCTACCATACATCCCAAGCCCCATCGGGCTGCCATGTGCGCAGCACTGGCATAGCGCATCATAGCATTCCCCCACGCAGCAGCGTGTAGCTGGCTTCTAAATCGGCGTAAGCACAAAAGCTGCCCACTTTGCATCCCCCCTCATTTTCATTACATTTGCTTCCTCAAAAAGCACTAACAAACACATGCAACGTGATACCGCCATATTCGGACTGATACAGGAGGAACTGCAACGCCAGCGCCGCGGACTGGAACTGATAGCTTCTGAAAACTTTACCAGCATGCAGGTAATGCAGGCTATGGGCAATGTAATGACCAATAAGTATGCAGAGGGCTATCCCGGCCGTCGCTATTACGGTGGTTGCGAAGTGGTGGATAAAAGCGAGCAACTGGCTATAGACCGCGCTAAAGCTATATTTGGTGTAGACTATGTAAACGTGCAGCCGCACAGTGGTGCGCAGGCTAATGCAGCCGTAATGCTGGCATGCCTGGTGCCGGGCGATACCATACTGGGCCTCGACCTGAGCATGGGTGGCCACCTTACACACGGTTCTCCGGTAAACTTTTCGGGCAAGCTGTATAAAGCCGTACACTACGGTGTGCGCAAAGAAGATGGACTGGTAGATTACGACCACCTGGAAAAACAAGCACTGGAACATAAACCCAAAATGATCATATGCGGTGCATCTGCCTACAGCCGCGATTGGGATTACGAGCGCATACGTGCCGTAGCCGATAAGATAGGCGCACTGGTGCTGGCAGATATTGCACACCCGGCAGGCCTTATAGCCAAAGGGCATCTGAAATCTCCGTTCGATCATTGTCATTTCGTTACCACTACTACGCACAAAACACTGCGTGGCCCACGTGGCGGTATGATCATGATGAAGAAAGATTTTGAGAACACATGGGGTGCTGTAGGCCCTAAAGGCGAAACCCGCACACTGAGCCAACTGCTGGACCTGGCCGTATTCCCCGGTACACAAGGCGGCCCGCTGGAACATGTAATAGCTGCCAAGGCTGTTTCTTTCTTCGAGATACAACAGGATGCATACGGTGCATATACACAACAGATACTGAAGAATGCACAGGCGGCTGCTACAGCCTTCCTGGAGAAAGGGTACAACATCGTATCGGGCGGTACAGATAACCACCTGCTGCTGATAGACCTGCGCAATAAAAACATCAGCGGTAAAAAAGCCGAGAATACACTGGTGCATGCAGACATTACGCTGAACAAGAACATGGTGCCATTCGATGACAAATCACCATTCGTTACCTCGGGTATACGTGTAGGTGTGCCCGCCGTTACTACCCGCGGACTGAAAGAAGAACACATGCCGCAAATCGTAAACTGGCTGGACCGTGTGCTGATGTCGCCCGATGACGAAACGGTTATCAGCGCCGTACGTGGTGAGGTGAATGAATTTATGCAGCAATTCCCGCTGTACCCTGAGTGGTAGGCCATATCATATTATACATAAAAGCCATTGTTGTTATAAAAACATTAACACGATGGCTTTTTGTATTTTTGTAATATGCAGGTTGATTAAATTGTAAACCTTTCCCCCATTACAGTTTTCATTATCTGTATTTTTTTGAAACGATCCCGAAAGGAACATGCGAATGAACAAACCATTTTTGCACTACATTGCTGCACTGGCATTGATTGGATGTATTTTACCCACGGATGCGCAGGCACAAAGAAAAAAGAAGAAAGTAACTGTTAAAGAGATCAGTATTTACGATATCGATACGCTGAAACAACCTGTGCCACGCAACAGGCAACTGTGGCACGATAAGATAGACAAGGAGCAGAAACGTGCCGATGTATCGGACGGGGCTGTAGATAAGCTTATCTATTTTTCAGATGATACGCTATACACCAATGGCATTACCCGCGCTATACTTACAGAGGTAGACCACCTGCAAAAGATGGTGGAGAATATGCCTGCCAATGGCCGTGACGCTGTAGCCGATAACCAGGAGAAGATACGCTGCCTGAAAGCAGTGAACGATATGCTGGTGGGCTATAATACCGACGTGAAGCCCGACCCGATATTCTACAAAAAGCAGGTAGCCAATATGCACGATCTGCTGATAGCCCGTAATGAAGGCAAGGGTATGGAGTTCGTGAAGAACAACATCAGCTTCCAGACGCTGAACAATGTAAAGGTGCTGTATGAAACCAATGCACCGGAGCGCACTTTCATCTTTACCGAGATGGGCAACCGCGAGCCGCAGATCATGATAAAACGCTTGTCTGAATTTGCCGATGCACCTTTTGCCGATAACGTGGTAGCTGCCGCTGCCAAAGTAGTACCGAATGAATTGTTCAACTATGCATCGTCTACCAACTATGTATTGAGTGGTGCCGTAAAACGCAGTAAAGACCCGCTGGTACAAACCATCGTGCGTATATCGCAGGAATCTAAATCGCCGCTGAAGGCCATGCCGTTCCTCAATGATATCCATACGAAGAAAAAGACGATAGCAGAGATAGATAAAATAACAGCAGATCATGACTTGTTTTATCAGAACCTCGTTCGATTAAAAACAGAGAATGTATTACTGGGTGGCGATACCTATACCGATGAGCTGAAATACCGCGGGCTGAAGTACGTGCGCGAAATGAACGACCTGCACGAGGCTAAAGACCCCGTACGTTTTAAATGCATTGAGAACTTTCCGCCCGAAGTATTGTACTTCATCATTGTGTATGGACAGGATGAAATATATACCAGTAGCTTCCTGGGTACCTACCGCCGTATGATGGAACGCCTGAAACCTACTACGGGCGATTCCCTGCTGGAAAAAGTGCACTATGACAAGTTCCGTACGTTCATCCGTATGTGTGCGGGGTACAACGTACTCAGCGACTTCTTGGCTACCATGGATGGCGAGCATAAGAATAAACTGATGCGCGACTTTATAGCAGGCCTTGAAAAAGGTAAGGATAACGACCTGGAAGATGCCGTAGACGTGGCCGATGCATTTGGCAGCATACAGGATTCATCGCTGGCTGCATTCCTCGATAAGCAGGTAAAAGACAACTACGAACTGGCATATAAGAACAGGAGCAAAAAAGGTGTGATTATCTATGGTTTGCTGGCTACCTTGTTCGAAGGTTCTAAAGCAGTAGATAGTGGCAATGTGGCGGCACAGCAATCTGAAAAACTGAACCTGCCCCCCATCAACCTGGTGCAGAATAAAAACCTGCTGGATGATTCAGGCCGTGTATATGAGCAATTCTTCTTCTATGGCGATGAAGATGGCAAGAACTCATACGCCAGCTTCTTAGGAAACTTTAAAGACGGCAAATGGAAGATGACCACCAGCAAGTACTGGTCAACCATCACATCTACTACCGGCAAGCCGATTACCATATATGCCAACCTGCCGCTGACAGAGCCTGAAGATGAAGAAGCACAGAAAGAACTGACCAAGTACCTGAACGATAACAATATAAAACCTACCATCGTGGTACACCGTGGGCATAGTTACCACCTGCCGCTTACTATGGACAGGCTGATAAAAGAAACCCGTATTGTAATGCTGGGCTCTTGCGGTGGTTACCACAACCTGGGTACCGTGCTCGACCATTCGCCCGATGCACATATCATATCGTCTAAGCAGGTAGGTTCTATGGCGGTGAATGAGCCTATCATCAAAGCCATAAACGACCAGTTACTGGAAGGAAAGGATGTAGACTGGATTACTACCTGGAAAGGATTGAATGGCTACTTTGCTACCAAAGGCCGCGAGAAAACGAAAGAAACCTTTGATGACTATGTGCCACCACACAAAAACCTGGGTGCCATCTTCATCAAGGCATACCGTAAAATGCTGAACAGTACTGAAGAATAGCTATTATAATATGCCAAAGATATCGCTCGGTAAAATAGCCACCCGCGCCCCGCGCAATATAGATAAAGACGCTACTAAAAAGAAGCTGGCTTCCATATGCAATGAACTGGACGACCTGCAGAACCTGATGTTTGCAGAGGGTAAACACAGTATACTGGTAATACTGCAGGGCATGGATGCCAGTGGAAAAGATGGGCTGATACGCGATGTATTTTCGACTATGAACCCACAAGGTGTGCAGGTTACTTCTTTCAAGGTGCCAACGGCTGAAGAGCTGTCTCACGATTTCCTGTGGCGCATACATGAGCATACGCCTGCAAAGGGCATGATAAAGATATTCAACCGCTCTCATTACGAAGATGTATTGGTAACCCGCGTGCATGGCCTTATAGACGATAAGACGGCTATGCGCCGCATGCAGGCTATCAATGCATTTGAGCAGTTGCTGCAACAGCACAATGATACGCACATCATCAAGTTATACCTGCACGTATCGCACGAAAAGCAGCAGGAACGCCTGGCCGAACGTATGGAGATACCCGAAAAGATGTGGAAGTATAATGCCCGCGACCTGGAAGAATCGAAGCTATGGGATAAATATACCGGCTACTACGAAGAGGTATTCGCCCAGTGCAATGACCCTGAGTGGAACATCATACCTACCGACCATAACTGGTATAAATCCTACCTGGTAGCCAAGCTACTGCACGATAAAATGAAAAGCCTGAAGATGAAATATCCGGGTATGAAAAAGTAATAAACACTGATACTGACACAAAGCCTGTAGCACCTGCTACGGGCTTTTACTTTATACCCCACCCGCGTCATTGCGAGGCAGCGCAGCAACGAAGCAACCTCGCGAAACGGACATAAGGATTAAATTTTCCCTTCCAAAGTATCATGCCCATTTGCGTGATTCATAGCGTTGAGTATATCTTCTGCCGCCACCCCCTGTTTCTCAGCCATTTTAGCCAAAATATACATCTGAGCCTGCTGCAGACGAATACGTCTATTAATCTTATGATACCATTGAGTGAGAAAATAGCCGATTACAATAGCCGATAGTAAAACAAACGTAAGCATCAATGGATCTGGAGTAATTATGTCCATAGTGAGTTATTTAGTAATAATAATATCATATTCATGCAATGCACCTGCATAATCATTTACTAACTGAGATATAGTAACCTGCTTAAAATTGCCGGTTGAGCGATGGTTGATAGCTATCTTTGCACTTTCTCCTAATTGAGCTTGCAACATTATTTGAGTCAACGCATTCTGTTGCTGCAATGTTTTATTCTGCAACCTTAATTCACTTATTACCTGCTCCTGGTTCTTCACCCTTTCATC
>CABHOP010000040.1 GCA_902168085.1 uncultured Bacteroides sp. | reverse complement strand
CCAAACAATCAGGTATACATTATAAAAGCCGATGATGATTTCTGGAAGCAATATCCATTGACAAGAGACGCCGACATAAATTACATCATGGCAATAAACTGCAATAAATAACCGTCCTATGAATGACATTCAAGTAAAACAAATGATTGATTCTATCAACTATAACCTGCCTATTTCAGACACCTCACAATATGGACTGATAGGTAGCAATGCGGGCATTACTTTGTTTAGGGTATATCTATATGCATATACTAAAGATGAAAAGCATTTACCTGCTATAGAGAAAGAGATAGAGGATATGTTTGATGCCATTAACGATAGTCAGCTTGATTGCTCCTTCGGATATGGGCTGGCAGGCTTTATATGGCTATTAAAAGAGGTCGAGCGATTTGGTATTTTAGAACCTGATGAAGATCTGATCAGCTATACAAATCAAGTGAGACAAATTGTGATACAGAGCATATACTCAGACATACATAATAATAACATGGATTTCTTATCCGGTTTTTTGGGAAAGGCTATTTCACTATTGCCTTTACATAAAGACGATGAGTATATTATTGAAGATATTCTCATTTACCTGGAAAGCAAGGTAAATGGTGATATTAGTGGGTTATACAATTTAAGCTTTAATGATGGCATGCCACCCGGAGAGCCGTATATCAATCTTGGGTTGGCACATGGTTTACCAGCAGTTCTGCAGTTTTGTACGCTTTGTTGCGAAAACGGTTTGTATAAAGACAAAGTAGACAACTTAGCCACCATAATCATTGATTTCCTTATTGGTTGTGCTGACGTAAGCACTAAAAAGAGCTACTATTCTTACTACCTACAAAAAAACGGCGGTAGCGATGATGCAAGTCGCCTTGGTTGGTGCTATGGCGATCTAAGCCTTTCATTAGTATTATACCAAGCCTCAATAGTATTTAAACATAAAATTGGGAAAGAACATGCTCTGCAAGTAATAATGCACACCACCACAAGACGTTCACTTGATGCAGCAGAGGTATTTGATGCCGGTATTTGTCATGGTAGTTCCGGACTCGCTCATATGTATAATAAAATCTGGAAGCTTACAGCGCAGGAAAGTGTTAAAGACACCCGAGATTATTGGATAGATATATGCCTGAATCAAGCTAAACAGGAAGATGGACTCACATTTTATGAGAAATATGATGCCAATACTAACTCTATGATTAAAAATTTCAGTCTGATAGAAGGAGCTGCAGGAATAGGCATGGTGTTGCTAACATACTTATCGGAGGATTTCAACTGGGACAGAAGCTTTCTATTAAGTTGATACTATTAGTCATTTAGAAACCATTCCATATACTTTATACACATTTTTTTATGGTAAAGGCTAAATCTTTTTATTTAACAACGTGTCGTATTTATGGTTTATTGAAATATTTCAGTCGAATAGAGTTGAAAATTTTAGATACGAACGTTCTGAAAATATTAAGCTTGTTACCTTCTATTGAAAGCATAGATAATTATACTGCTGCTATAGAAATGCACCTCTTTAAATATATAAATATCGATAATTCTGTCACATCACTCAACGAAATAAATGAAATAAATATTGAGGCTGTTTTTTATGAAAGCCAAAGCAACATAATATCCTTAACAGATAGACAGGAACTGAACTTTAAATGGATATTTCTTGATAACAATATCGACATTGCAATTAAGAAGAAACTATTGAATATACTGTTTACTTATAGACCTGGAGTAAATAAAAACATACATGTTAAAAACAAAAGCCTGCTTTATTTCCGTGAAGATAATGTAGCTGCAGAGGCAGAGGTAGACGGATTGGTGTATTTATTATCTCTAATAAAGCTTTGGAATATTATTAATTATTTCTACCCATATAAAATACTGCTAGATAATTCATGGGATAATGTATTTGAAATGCATTACCACAGGTTATTGAATACGTGCGATAAGGCACACTATAGAAACACATTGTCATTATTAATGACTGCGTTAAAAGACTCGCATATTTTTTTAAAGGACGGAACTATCAAGAAGGCTCTCTTTAGAATTCCGATACGGTTTAAATACCTTGACAGCAAACTGTTAATATCAAAAATCTATGATTCCACTGAAAATTTAAATATAGGAGATGAAGTATTGCAGATAGACCATAGAACGGTAAGTGACATGTATACAGAATTTGCAACTATCAGATCCCACTCTAATGAGCATGCATGCCAGGCAAGATTTGCCAACTATGTATGGCAACAATATACTCAGAATACATCTATATCGATAGTTTTAAAGAGAAATGACGTCATACATAAAGTTCAATTACAGGCTTTAACTGTAAGTGATTGGAATGAAAATATTTTACCCTTATTACAAAAAGAAGCGCCAACTAAAAGCAAAATTATTAACAACACCATCGGGTATTTATACCTCGAATCAATTACCTATTTTGAATTCTACAAACATTATAACAAAATTAAGGATTGCCGCCATTTGATTCTTGATTGCAGGGGATACGGTACATTAGCAATATTCAAATTATTACGAAGATTAAACAGACATGCGCAAAAGGTAACCCAGTTCTATTATCCGATAGCTAATATGCCGGGAACATTTCGCAAAAGCAAAAGTGAAAACTTTTTTACGAGAAATGACATCGAAGTATTTGCCAGAATGATCTTAGGTATGCCATCGATTAGCAAAAGTATACACTGTACTAAAACATACGCCGGTCAAGTTTATGTGCTTCTTGACGCCAAGGTGATCTCTTTCGGAGAAACACAATTAATGGCCATAAGGAAGTATAGGCGCGATGCCATATTTATAGGTCAACCTACAACAGGCGCAAATGGCAATGTATGCTCTGCAACTTTGCCCGGTGATATCGTAGTTTATTGGTCAGGAATCGATTATCAATATGCTGATGGGGAACAAGTACAACAAAAAGGAATACAACCTGACATATTTATCGAATTATCCATAGATGATATACACAGAGATCTTATTTTAGAGAAGACCATTGAAATAATTGAATCGAAAAAAAAGTACTAATCTTTTACTTACCACTATGATCTCAGCATTTAATAAAGTTTTGATAAGAACCCCCTTGCAAAGTATGGCATTGGCGTATGAGGAAATCAAGACATTGCCCGCCGTTTTCTGTGAAGGACTCTATTTATCCTCCCCTGATTACTGGAACGAATTAATAAAAGATGAACATGCTAAATCTAACAAAGAAAAAATTGCTCGTACATTAAGAAAGTTTTGGGTAAGAAGCTGCACAAGATGTACGCCATATGGAACCTTTGCTGGTAGTTTTTTAGCTTCCATTACAGATGAGCCAACCAATATCATCCTCAATGATAGTAATTCATATAAAAAATATGTAAGGATTGATATGAATTGCCTTACACAACTCATTAGTGCTATTACCAAGCTACCTGCTATTGCCAGTCAATTAAAATTATATACAAACAATAGTTTATATAGTGTGGGTGATAACTATAGATATGTCGAATATTCCATTTACGGTACTGTTAGAGAATATAGATTGTCTTCCGTCACTAAAACTGATTATCTAAACCTTGTACTGAAACATGCGAATGAAGGTTCTACAATAGATGCGCTCTGCAATATCTTAATGGCTGTTATAGAAGTAAATTTTGGGGAAGCCCATGAATATATCTCTGAATTAATCAATGCGCAGATACTGATATCAGACCTTGAGCCGCCGGTAACAGGTATTGAGCCATTTGACTATTTGACAAAGAAAATATCTGAAATGGATAATGTAGACGATATTATATCTACCATTTCTGAAATTAATGCTTTGATGAAAGAAACAGGTACTGGAATAGCTTTTTACCAAGCATTGGAAACTCAACTTAAGAAATTAAATGTAGGATCGACACTCGCAAAAAATGCTATTCAAGCTGACCTAGCAATAACCACTATCTCAAATAATATTAACAAACAACTTGTTGATACTATACTAACACAGATAGCTGATCTTATTGTATTGTCAAAAAATAATGAAAACATAAATTTAGAACAATTTAAGAAACAGTTTTTTCTAAAATTTGAAGAAGCTGAAATTCCATTATCAGTAGCATTAGATGTGGATTTAGGTATTGGATACGGAGATGCTAATGACGATGCATCTGCCTCTGGAGATTTGATAAATGACTTTGGATACGCAAATACAGAACTTAATACTACTAGCGCATTTGATTATGTAAGTCTGTACGCATTTACAAAATATAATGACTTTGTTAAGAACAATGCTTCTATCATCGATATAAAGGAAAGCGAACTTAAGCAGTTTAAAAGCAAAATTGATTATCAAAAATTGCCCAATAGCATGTCCATTACAGGGCAGCTGATAAAGAAAAACGAAATACTGGACAGTAACAACTTCAACTTTTTTCTATCCGGCATGGGTGGGCCATCAGCCGCCAATATGTTAGGGCGTTTTGCACACGCGGATGGTGAATTGACACAATTTATTGCAGAAGCTTTAAAGAAAGAAGAGGAGGAACATCCTGATGCAATCTATGCAGAAATTGCTCATCTACCACAGGCAAGAACAGGCAATATTTTGCTTCGCCCTTTATTTAGGAAATATGAGATACCATATGTAGGAAAATCTGGAGGCAAGTTAGACAGCCAATTTCTTGTAAGTGACTTACTAGTATCTATAAGGGATAACAAAATAATACTGCGAAGTAAAAGCCTGAATAAACGTATCATACCAAGATTATCAACAGCTCATAATTTCGGGCCTGGCAATTTACCGCTCTATAGGTTTTTGTGTGACCTGCAACGCCAAGACACTATACATCCATGCATTTGGGATTGGGGCTACTTGGGTAGTTTAAACTACCTACCAAGGGTAGTTTATAAAAACATAATCTTGTCTAAAGCACGCTGGGTGATCAGCGAAAAAGATCTTCGGCATTTACCCAAAGATAAAACTGAATTTCCAGAATTTTTCAAAGCATTTCGCGATACGCATAATTTACCTATAAAAATATTACTGATTGAAGATGACAATCATTTATTGATTGATTTTGAAAATCAAGAATCCATAAAAGTATTTCTCGCACTAATAAAGCGCAGAAAGAACATTATCGCTACAGAATTCCTTTTTAATGAAGAGAATTGCTTTATAAAGGATGCCAATAACATGGTCTTTGTACAGGAGATGATAATACCTGTGTATAAACAAGAACATATAAACAACAAACAGCCTTTTTCCCCGGCTAAAGATATTAAAGCAAAAAGAAAATTTATCCCAAACAGTGAATGGCAATATTTTAAAGTGTATTGTGGTAGTAGTAGTGCGGAAAGAATCCTGTCAGAAATAATACTCCCATTTATTGAAGCGGGTCTGGAAAATAAGCTTTTTGAGCGATTTTTCTTTGTCAGGTACAGAGATGATTTTGGGCACTTCAGAATACGTTTTTATAATGAGGATATGGATAAACAGCAAATGCTGCAAAAAGAATTTATAGCGATATTAGAACCATTGTTGCAAACAGGCATGGTTGACAAAATAATGCTGGATACCTATAACAGAGAGCTTGAACGATATGGGGATACTCTTATAGTGGAATCCGAAATAATCTTTGGGAATGATAGCCTTGCTGTATTAAGATTGATAAACATGCTTGACGAGACCAGTGGCGATAGATATAGACTGTTTCTGGCACTAAGGGGTATAGATGCATTGCTAGATGATTTTAGTCTAAATACATTTAATAAGCAACGCCTATTAGCAATAATGAAAGAAAATTATTTCAATGAGTTTGGCGGTAGCGCTTCCTTACAGAAGTGTTTGAATGATAAATATAGACGCTATCAAAAGAATATTTTTTCTTTTATGAATCCCCAAGAAGATATTCATAATGAAATTATAGAAGCGACAGATGTTTTTAAAATACGTTCAAAAATGAATGTTTCCGCTATTGCGGCAATAATGGATAAAATCAAACAAGGCATAAGCACAGAGACACTGAGCCGATTATTACCCAGTTATATACACATGTTCATGAACCGCTTATTCATTGCCCAACAGCGTAAGTATGAACTTGTAGTATACCATTTTCTTGAAAGGTATTATTCCTCCAAGTTGGCTATTGATAAAAGTAAAGCACTTGATACGATTACGTCTAATTCTCTATAACTATGGCATTTCCTTATTATAAGCAACATGATGCTATGGACTGTGGGCCTACCTGTCTTCGTATGATAGCAAAGTATTATGGTAAAAATATCAGTATCAACAAACTTCGCGAAGCTTCGAAGATAAGCCGTAAAGGAGTTTCTATGTTAGGTATTAGTGACGCAGCAGAAAAAATAGGTTTCAAAACCATTGGTTCTAAAATAACTTTTCAGCAGTTAGATGAAGAAGCACTCTTACCGTGCATCTTACATTGGCAGCAAAACCATTTCGTAGTACTGCCTCCTCAAAATTATAACAGACATAAAACGAAAAGTAAAATAACCATAGTAGACCCTTCTTCTGGCATTAGAAAAATAGATAAAGATGTTTTTTTGAATGAATGGCAACAAGGTGATGGTGTAGGTGTTGCCTTACTACTGGAACCAACTCCTGCCTTTTACCAAGAAGAGGAAGATATAGATATGGATGTTTCGTGGCAGACGCTTTTCTTTTACTTGAAACAACAAAAAAAATTCTTTTTACAAGTTGTGTTAGGGTTATTAGTAGGCATGATGTTACAACTCATTTTCCCTTTCTTAACACAAAGCCTGGTAGACAACGGCATCAACAATCACAATCTGCAATTTATCTATATCATATTGGCTGCACAGTTTATGCTTTTTTTCACACGTACAGTAGTAGAATTTATACGCAGCAGAATATTGCTACTTATCAGCACTAGAATTAATATATCATTATTGACGGGCTTCTGGTACAAGCTAATGAAATTGCCTTTATCCTATTTTGACACGAAACTAACAGGTGATATTCAACAGCGCTTGCAAGACCAATACCAGATTGAAAGTTTTTTGACAGGAAAGAGCCTATCAGTATTATTCTCGATAATAAACCTTTGTGTTTTTTCAGTTATTCTGTTCATGTATAGTCTGCCGATCTTTATGATTTTTGCTATTGGTAGCCTGCTTTACTTCTTATGGGTAAAATTCTTTCTACGCTATCGTCGTGATTTGAACTATAAGCGGTTCTTCATTTCAAGTAAAGAAAAAACTGCAACCACACAATTAATACATGGCATGCAGGAAATAAAACTCAACAATTCTGAGAAATTTTTTCGGTGGGGATGGGAACATATACAGGCCAAACTGTTTAAGTTAAATTTTAGGAACCTATCCTTAAACCAATATCAGCAAACAGGCGCATTATTTATAAATGAAGGTAAAAATATACTCATTACATGTTTTGTAGCAAAGCTGGTTGTAGACGGACAACTCACCTTAGGAGCTATGCTTGCTATCCAATATATTATTGGCCAGCTTAATAGTCCGATAGAACAGTTGATAGGCGTCACGCAAACCTTTCAAGACGCAAAAATTGCCTTAGAGCGTCTAAATGAAATCCATAGAATACAAGATGAAGAACCCATGAATAAAGCATTCAAGCATGAATTACCCGATAATAAATCTATCGCCGTACAAAATCTCAGCTTCAATTATGCAGGTGGTGGGCCGGAAGCGGTACTAAAAAATATTGACATAGAAATTCCTGAAAAAAAACTTACAGCCATAGTAGGCATGAGTGGAAGCGGTAAAACAACCTTATTGAAAATACTACTTAAATTCTATGATACATATTCCGGAAATATTATTATCGGTCAATCGTATTTATCTAATGTAAGAGTATTTCAGAATGAAACACCATTAATAGAAGGCGACTTTATACACATGTCGAGGGTTGAAGAAGCCTCAGGAAACGACCTTAGGAATATTAGTCCTTCTTATTGGCGCGGCAAGTGTGGTAGTGTAATGCAGGATGGCTATATATTCAACGACACAATTGAGAAGAATATAGCTGTCGGCGAAGAGAACCCAGACTCACAGCGATTAACATATGCCTGCCAAATAGCCAATATTCTTTCTTTTGTTGAAGGTTTGCCTTTAGGTTTTTATACAAAAATCGGGATGGAAGGGAATGGCATTAGTCAAGGACAGAAACAACGTATTCTTATTGCACGGGCTGTGTATAAAGATCCTGAATACATTTTTTTCGACGAAGCTACAAACTCGCTAGATGCCAATAATGAAAAAGTTATTATGGAAAATCTGGAACGATTCTTCAAAGGCAAAACTGTAGTGGTAGTAGCTCATCGGTTGAGTACCGTAAAAAATGCAGGTAAAATTATTGTATTGCACGAAGGCCGGGTTGTAGAAGAAGGCACACACGAACAGCTATCGAAAATGAGGGGTCACTATTATGAACTTGTAAAAAATCAACTTGAATTAGGAAATTAATATGCCCAGAATAAGATCCATACAAAAAAACAATGAATCGCAAACCTTACGATCTCCTTCTTCTGAAACAGTAGAAATATCATTGCCAATACATGAGATTATATCTAGTAAACCAGGACTCTTTCTACGACAAGGTACAACTATTATTCTGGCAGTTGTAATTCTTGTATTTGCGGCAATGGCCTTTGTAGATTATCCAGATATTGTTCAAGGCAGAATGGTGATTACAAGCAATCCACTACCCACAAAGTTAATACTTCCCCAAGAAGGCAGGCTGAAACGAGTATTTACTGAAGATCGGGCCTTAGTAAGAACAGGAGAACCTATATTAGAGCTCGAAAACAGCAATGGGAAATACTTGTTCTATACTCCGAATGATGGTACGATATATTTTACAAGTCTAATGCAAATAAATGAACTGATTCAACCCAACGAAAATATAGGTATAATAATGCCTGACACCTATAAGCACATTGCATACGTCAATATATCCGAGGAAGAAATAGGCAAGATTACAGCAGGACAAAAAGTTTATGCAACCCTTGACCGATTATCGACATATGAAGATGAACCTATGGTAGGCAAAATAAGTAAGGTAACTGTTTTGCCAAAGCACGAGAATGGTATGGATATCTATAGAGCATCTATATCGTTTCCAGATAGCACCCTAGATCAAATCTCTCAAAAAGCCTTTTGGGGACCTGAAAATCGAGGGCAGGCAAAAATTATAGTTAAAAATAAAAATCTATTATCGAAGCTATTAGCAGGTTTGAATATGTTTTGATGTATACAACATAGAAAACAAACTTTATATTTCTGAGATAATAATCAAAAACAAACGGTCGGCATTTAGCAGGTTGCTAGGAGTATGGTTCCTACTCCACCATACTCCTAGCAGCTATGTACCCACTACTCCATGCATGCTGGAAGTTAAAGCCACCGGTGATGCCGTCTACATCCATTATCTCTCCCGAGAAGTAGAGGCCGGGTATGATGCGGCTCTGCATGGTTTGCGGGTCTATTTCAGATAGCTTGATGCCACCCGATGTTACAAATTCTTCCTTATAGGTCGTCTTCCCTTTGATGCTGTACACATCGCGTATCAGGGTTTCCACCAGTTTGTTTTGGGCTGTAGCAGGCAGGTCGCCCCAGCGTATGTCCTCGCCTACCCCGCATTTATCCAGCATATATTCCCACAGGCGCTTTGGCAGCTCAAACGGGTTCTTGAATGCTACAAATTGCTTGCCCTGTTCTTTACGTATGTTCACCAGTTCATCCCGCAGGTCGGCCTCACTCATATCATCCAGCCAGTTGATGACGATGTTGAAATCATAATTACGCTCATGCAGTTCCCTCGCCCCCCATGCCGATGTACGCAGCACAGCAGGCCCGCTCAATCCCCAGTGGGTTATCAGCACCGGGCCACGTTCCTGCATCTTGGTACCGGCTATCTTTACGGTAGCCATCGGTACACTTACACCCATCAGTTGTGTTATCGGGTGCTTCGGCATATTAAACGTGAACAAAGAAGGCACCGGGCTGGCAATGATATGCCCCAATGACGTAAGCCAATGGTACTGGCTATCTTTCGGGAAGCCACCACAGGCTACCAGTATCTTATCGGCATTGTAAGTAGTGCCATCTGCAAAGTGCAGTGTAAATGTTTCGCCTGTCTTCTCTATCCGCTCTACACTTTTGTTGTACACCACGTTCACCTTCTGGCGCATCATCTCTTTCCATATGCACTCTATAATGGTTTCAGAGCTATCCGTTATCGGGAACATACGGCCATCGGGTTCTACCTTCAGGCGTACCCCCCTCTCGCCAAACCAGTCTATCGTATCCTGCGGTGTAAAATGGTACAGCGATTTCTTCAGCAGTTGCTTGCCACGTGGGTAACGGGTTATCAGCTCGGGCACATCAAACAGGGCATGGGTGGTATTGCACCTGCCCCCACCCGATATACGCACCTTTTGCAACACCTTCCCTGTCTTTTCAAACACAGTTACTTCACGACCTGCCGCATACGGTATATTCGCCGCAGCAAAACAACCCGAAGCACCCGCACCAATAATAGCTATACGCTGATTCAATTTCTAAACTTGTTGTTGAGATTTCACTTGAGCATCCACTACTGCCAATGCCACCATGTTCACTATCTGCCTTACACTGCTACCCAGTTGCAATACATGTACAGGCTTTTTCAAACCCAATAGTATGGGCCCTACGGCTTCTGCACCTCCTACTTCCTGCAGCAGGTGATACGCTATATTACCCGCAGCCAGGTTAGGAAATATCAATGTATTGGGGGATTCATTCACCAAGTCGGAGAACGGATAGTTCTCGCGCAGCAGGTCTTTGTTGAATGCCACACCCGCCTGCATTTCGCCATCTATCACCAGTTCCGGGTGCATATTCTTAATGCGTGCTACGGCATTGCGCACTGTAACAGCCTCGGGCGATGCACTGCTGCCAAAGTTGGAATAAGACAGCATAGCTATACGTGGCTTTATATTCAGATGCTCTACCGCACGGGCAGTCTGCAGTGTTATATCTATCAGCTCATCTTCCGTCGGGTTAAAGTTGACCGTAGTATCGGCAAAGAACAATGGCCCTTTCTTGGTAAGCATGATATACATACCCGCTACACGCTGCGCATTTTCCTCCATACCTATTATCTCCAGCGCAGGGCGCAAGGTATTAGGATACTGACGGGTAAGACCGGATATCAATGCATCGGCCTCATTCGTTTCCACCATCATACAACCGAAGTAGGTGCGCTCACGCATTATCTTACGCGCTTCATACATATTATAGCCACGGCGGTGACGTTTCCAGAAGAAGAGCGCACCATATTTATCACGGGTCTCTGCCTGCTCATCGCTACGCGGGTCTATGATGGTCACATCATTCAGTTGCAGGTTATTGGCCTCTATCAGTTCACGTATCTTCTTCTCATCGCCCAGCAGTATGGGTATGGCTATGCCATCATCTTTCGCTATCTGCGCCGCTTTCAGCACTTTCAGGTTCTCTGCTTCAGCAAATACCACACGCTTAGGGTTCTGCTTCGCTTTGTTGATGATAAAGCGCAACAGGTTATCATCCGAACCTAAGCGACGATATAGTTCTGCTTCATAGGCTTCCCAATCGGTAATAGGCTTACGTGCTACCCCACTCTCTATGGCGGCTTTGGCTACCGCAGGTGCTACCGTTACCAGCAGGCGCGGGTCTATGGGTTTGGGTATGATGTAAGTAGGGCCATAACGCAGGCTTTTTTCATTATATGCCACGTTCACTAT
>CABHOP010000039.1 GCA_902168085.1 uncultured Bacteroides sp. | reverse complement strand
ATTGTTGTGTCAGCCAGTAAGACCTTATTGCCCATAAAAGCAACTTTTTGCTTCGCAAAGTATAAGCCGTTGGCTTCGCAATTTTTGCATAACATCGAGATTAATGAGATGTCATTTTTATTGTTTAAATGCTTAGCAAGACGACTATATAATTTGCCCTTGTTGTTTATGTGATTGCTGCCTACTATCAGTAGTAAGCCACCTTTCGTATTATCGAGAACCGGTGAAATATTTCGGTACATATCAGCGTCCCGCCTTCCAAAGTTTAGCTCTGAAGCTGGATTATTAAAAATCTCTTTTGTAGAAAATGCACCATCTGTTATTGTATTATAGTATGCGGCACTGTCTTTGTATATATGGTAACATTCATCCAAAAGTTTGTTCCGCTCTTTGTATAATTTGTCATTCGTTCTTAATTGTGCAATTGTATCTTTCGAAATTGAGATGAATTGATATAGCCTATTATTAGTTGTGCCATTTTTATTGAATAGATATTTGATTGCCTCTAAAGCTTCTAGGCGTTCAAAATCTATTCCATAAACTGTTATTGCTTTTCCTGTGCTATGCATCTTTCTCAGTTCGATAAGCAAAGAATTTTTGGTATTTAAAGCAGTTGATGGATTAAGCATTCTTAGGATTGCGGTATCTCCACTTTTTATGTACTTATTATATAAGTATGCTGCAGACTTGCCTATTTCTAATACAACATCTTTAATGCTTGAATGGTCATATAAATGCTCTATGAGTGACCGTTTTAGAACAGGCGTATTATCTACGCCGTGATATTCGGATAGTATAATTAGTTTTGGGGGAGGCGTCCCGTAATTAATCACGTTCCATACCTTCTGCTGCCCATAGGTAGCATTTAAGCTAACGAGTACAAGTATAACTACCTTAATTAGATAACGTCTGATTTTCAATGCAGCTCTTTTTGAATATTCTGAATGTCTTTATTCGTATTATTAAGGTTATTTGAGGTGTCTGGATTTAGACAACCTCAAATAACCAGTTAGCTTCAATATAAATGTTAATATAAACTATTGAAGCTGGTATTTATCTAGCCATTTTCTCCTGGGTCTACAATAATCATTGGACAGCAACTGAAATCGCAAGAAACGCGGCGACAGCTATGGTCTAAGCTACATTGGTGGCCAATGCTGAAAATCTGTATACCTTGCGCATCAACATGGCACTGCACAAATACAGCAGTATCGCCACCCGGATCATCAGCACCACCGCCATGTACGTGTCCCATTTGACATTTGGTAAGGTTAGCAACATTTTCTTTTTTTAGTTGCAACTTCTTGCCCTGAATTTGGATTTTTTTCATTAGTAGTATTGTTTATTAGTTTTCATCATAGCTTTCGTTGCTATGAATACGCTGCAGTATAACGTGTGCAGGCACGTTGCTAATAGCATTTATAAAAACCGCCCTGTATTAGCTAGCGGCGATGCTGATAGTATTCGGTTTGATCTCAATCATTTCACAGAAAGTAGTGCCAATTTGCAAAGACCAATTTTAGTAGGCTATGTGATGCCGTTTATTGCCTATGCTTTTTTACTGCTTACTGTACCCGGTATCTGCATCCGTTATGTATCTGCTGTCTATTTAAAGCAGGCCACATATCCGATTATCCAAAACTAAAATTCAGGCAGTACTTTAAAAATGTAGAATATGCCGCTTTTTTTACAGTGTTTTCACTGTAGATATTGTATGCTGCACTTGGTAGTTTTAGGGTGTTACGCTAAAGGCATAGTATCATTGGGTACATGCAAATGTGTATTAAATACCTAATCTCATATCTCATGATTCATGCTGCTTATTATAATTTGCTGCTCTTTATTATAACATTTATCGGAGGCAGCATTCCTATTTGGTTAAAGAAATTGAATGATGAACGGATGCATCTTTTCCTGAGTTTTTCGGGCGCATTTCTTTTAAGCATTACATTCCTTCACTTACTACCTGAAACGATCGATGCGTTAAGTATCAAAGCAGGCTTTTTTATGCTGGCGGGCTTTTTCTTGCAGTTAGTCATTCAAAGGGTGACGCATGGGGTAGAACATGGCCATGCCCATATACAAGCACACCATCCGGTTGCACTATGGCCTATTGTTGTTGGCCTTACCATTCACTCGTTTATGGAGGGCTTGCCACTTGGTGTGCAATATAAGATGGCGGCGACTACACCGTCCCTATATTTGGCGGTGGGAGTGCATAAAATACCGGAAGCAATACTGATTACGTCGCTTGCAATAAGGAAAGGAAGAAAGGTTAGTTTATGCTTATTGCTGTTTTTCTCAATTGTTACTCCTTTTGCCGCAATAGTATCAAACATATTGGGAAGTAAATATCACACTGCATCTGAAGCTGTTATTTATCTGATACCAGTAGTAGCCGGTGCCTTCATTCACATCGCCACAACCATCTTTTTTGAAAGTGGTACTAAACAACATCAACTCAGCCGGCAGAAGATAATCGCATTTATCGTTGGCATTGGCATAGCTATATGTACAATGGAAAGGTGAATTAACAACTATGTTTTGCTATTTTCCGATGGCAAAAAAACCGGTGTAAACACCGGTTTTTTTTATGTCTTATGTTTTGTAGGTTTATATAATCCTCATATCTAATTTTTAAAAACCTATGAAATCACCTCAAATTCATCTGGCAATAGCTGATGATCACGAACTTATGAGAAATGGACTTAGATTCATTTTAGCGCCATTAAAAAATGTGGTCATTGATTTTGAAGCCTTTGACGGTCTTGATTTAATTGAAAAATTATCGCGGGTAGAAGAAAAACCTGACATATGCATTTTAGATATTAATATGCCGCGTTTGAATGGCTATGAAGCATTGTATACAATCAGTAAAAGATGGCCATCTATTAAAGTGATAATACTAACTGTTTCATATACAGAGTATACTATAGTAAAAACACTTAGCGAGGGAGCCTGTTGTTGCTTACCTAAAGAAGTGCTAAGCAAAGAATTGGAAGATGCTATGTTTTGTGTTTATAACAATGGTGTATACCATCGTGGGTTAGATGCTAGAGTGCTGACTAAAGCCTTGATTGACAAAAATAAGAGAATCAAGCTGTCTCAAAATGAAATCTCATATCTGAAATATGCCTGTAGCGATCAAACCCATAAACAAATAGCTTCCATCATGGGGGTGAGTGATAGAACCGTGGATAGCTATAGGGATACTTTATGCAATAAGCTTCAACTTAAAAATAGGATAGAGCTTGTGATTTTTGCTATTGAATCTGGTATAAGAGGGCTGCGGACTATTGCACAATAGTTTACCTGAATAATCTATTCTACTATATGATTTTAATCACTCCCCCCTCACATCCAGCACATCTCTCAGCGCGTTGCCTAAGATGTTGAAGGCATATACCAGCAGCATGATGGCGATGCCGGGGATGATGGCGAGGAAGGGACGATTGGTGAGCAGGAAGTTGTAGTGTTCTTTTATCATCAGTCCCCAGGAGGGCTGGGGTGGCTGCACGCCAATGCCCAGGAAGCTAAGACCTGCTTCTATCAGTATGGCGGTGGCAAAGTTGCCGGCTGCTATTACCATGATAGGCCCTGCTATATTGGGTAGTATATGGCGGAAGATGATGCGCATATCGTTCAGCCCTAAAGCCTTGGCTGCGGTTATATATTCCATTTCTTTCAGCACCATTACCTGCCCGCGAATAAGCCTGGCTGCGCTTACCCACATCGTTAATCCTATAGCTATAAATATCTCCCAGAAGCCTTTGCCTATGGTGAGCGTAATAGCAAACACCAACAGCAGGGTAGGTATGGCCCATAGTATATTGATGACCCACATCACCATATTATCTATCACCCCGCCATAATAACCCGCTATAGAACCCAGCACAATGCCTATGGTAAGCGATAGTACAACGGCTACAATACCCACCGATATACTCACTCTTGCACCTATTACCAATCGGGACAGGATATCCCGTCCATACCTGTCTGTACCCAGGTGGAAAGTATAGGTTTGTAACTGGTGCTTTTCTATGTAGGCTTGTTGTTGTGCAGGGGTAAGGTGTTGCTGTTCTGCCAGCAAGAGTTCTTTTAGTGGATATGTGAGTGTATCCAGCATGCCCTCATCTATATAATGATACACCGTAAGCTCATTGCCCGAGAAAGCATAACTGTTTACCGGTATGGCTTTGTACGGAGAAGGGGTACCCCCCAGCCACGAAGCCCAATTGCTTTCTGCCTGTAGCGATACACTCTTGGGTATGAGTAGTAGTTTTTTACTAAAGCCCGGTGGCCTTGCCCCCAGCTCTACTATCATACGGTTGGCATAAGGCGTGCGGTCGGGGATGAGCAGGTAGGCAAATACCGCCACCAAACAGGTAAGTACGATGATACCCACCGATATAGCCACCGATGGTTTGCGTAACAGTTTCCTTATAATGCTATCCTCTTTCGCCATGATTACAGCCCGTGCGTACTCACAAGGTACACCAGTCCGGCTAATGTTACAGCACCCAGTTTCAGTTCACGGTGGTTTACCTGTTCAAACACATCATTGCGGGTATGGTGCAGGTCGAAGTAGCGCTGCGGGTCGGGTAGGAGCCCTGCTACGGGTACGCCCTGTCTTTGCAGCAGGCTGATGTCCACGCCACCTTCTTCATGGTCGAAATCGTACACGCCATATGGGTAGAACAGCTTACGGTAAGCCAGTATCTTTTCTTTCTTTTCGGGTTTCATGTCCAGCCCTATACCACGTGGCGAGAAACCACCGGCATCGCTTTCTATGGCCAGTATATGGTTCTCCTTCCTTGCTTTGGCACTATCGGCATAGGCATGGCCACCTTTCACGCCGTTCTCTTCGTTCATAAACAGTACGGTACGAATGGTATATTTCGGGCGGATGCCCAGTGCTTTCAGGGTACGTACTACCTCTATGCTCTGCACACAGCCGGCACCATCGTCATGCGCACCTTCACCTACATCCCACGAGTCCAGGTGACCACTTACCACTACTATCTTTTCCGGGTGTTCGGTACCTGTTATTTCACCTATCACATTGTATGAGCGTACCATGCCCAGCATCTTGCAGGTAGAGTTTATCTCGGCAGTTACACCACCTTTCCGGCATTCTTTTTCTAAGAGATTGGCCGTCATGTTGCCCACGGCTACGGCAGGTATGGGCTTTACCGTATCGGCATAGCGCATAGAGCCGGTATGCGGATGGTCGTCTTCACCGGTAGATACCGAGCGGATGATAACACCCGCAGCACCTTTGGCAGCGGCTACATTGGGTGCCAGCCAGCGATACTTACCTGCATCGCCATACCCTTCGAAGGTATTGATGATATCCTGCCTGAAACGGTAGTTGAAGAAGATGATATTACCTTTTATATCGGCAATGTCCAGCTTGTTGAATTCAGCTATATCATTCACCATCACTACGGCTGCCTGCATGGGCTTGCCTTCGGTACCCACCGTATTGCCTATAGATAGCATGGGCACTTCCTTAAAATCCTTATCACCCTTGAAGCGCAGGCTTAGCTTTTCCTGTCCGCGTACCCAGTGCGGCACATCTACGGGTTGCAGCCATACCTTGTCGGCACCGGCTTGTTCCAGTGCTTTCTGTCCCCACTTTACAGCCTCGGCAGCTTGTGGTGTACCGCTCAGGCGGTGGCCTATGGTCTTGCACAATACCCGCAGGTTCTCGTAACACGTACCATTCAGCATAATCTCATCAGCTATGCGTTTGAACATTACAGAATCGCTCTGTGCCTGTGTATGCAGAAATGCACAGCAAAGTGCAGCCGTCAGCAGTTTCACCTTCATTTCATAAAAATATAAAAAGCTTAACTATCGGCAGGGGTATTTAAGGTGGTAATTTGCAGGGCATTACATTATATTTGTACCTACACGCATTTAAGAAAATACGCATGAACAAGACATTTACCCTTATGGCTTTTGCCACCGTCGCACTCCTTTTTGCCCAGTGCAGCACTAAAAAAGCAGCCACTACACCTGCACCATCTACTACCGCTGTAGAAAAGCATTATAGCGAAGCCGAACTGGCCGAGGGTAAAACCATATGGCAGGAAAAATGCAACAAATGCCACAAGCTATACCTGCCGGAATCGCATACGGTAGCAAAATGGAACCCGATACTGACGCGTATGACCAAAAAAGCCAAGCTGGATGACCAGCAGGCAGGGCTGGTACGTGCCTATGTGCTGGCAAATGCCAAAAACTAATAACTAACTGCCTGGTAATATACCTATTGTAAAAGCTTATCGGTAAGATAATTATCGGTAAGCTTATTTATTGGATATTTGCGGTGATAATTAAGGACGGATTAAATGAAAATAGGTATTGTTTGTTACCCTACCTTTGGTGGTAGCGGGGTATTGGCTACAGAGCTGGGCATGGCACTTTCTGCCAAAGGGCATGAGGTGCATTTCATTACTTACCAGCAACCGGTAAGGCTCAATTTCCACCCCAATATCTATTACCACGAGGTGACGGTGCCTACCTATCCTTTGTTCGATTTTCCGCCTTATGAAACGGCACTTACCAGCACCATGGTACACGTTATCATGAATAACGAGCTGGATTTGCTGCACGTACACTATGCTATTCCACACGCATCGGCTGCTTATTTTGCACGGCAGATACTGAAGAAAGCAGGACGTGATATACCCTACATCACCACGCTGCACGGTACGGATATAACCCTGGTAGGTAAAGACCAGACCTATGCACCGGTGGTTACTTTTTCTATTAATGAATCGGATGCGATAACGGCGGTATCCAGCAACCTGCGCGATGAAACCTACAAGCATTTTAAGATAGAGAAGGACATACAGGTAATACCCAACTTTGTAGATACCGATAGGTTTCAGCACAGCAATAAGCAACACTTTAAAACCATGCTGGCCCCTAATGGCGAGCGCATCCTTGCCCATGTTTCCAACTTTAGGAAGGTGAAAAGGGTAGAAGATGTGATAAGCGTCTTCCAGAAGGTGAATGCACAGATACCATCTAAACTATTGATGATAGGCGATGGCCCTGAAAGGCAGAATGCCGAAGAGCTATGCCGTACACTACCTATGTGCCACGATATACGTTTCTTAGGAAAGCAAGAGCAGGTGGACGAGATACTGAGCATTACTGACCTCTTCATACTACCATCCCAATACGAGAGCTTTGGACTGAGTGCGCTGGAAGCAATGGCTTGCGGTGTGCCTGTGATATCTACCAATGCAGGTGGACTGCCCGAGATAAACGTACAGGGCAAAACAGGCTATCTGAGCGATGTGGGTGATGTAGATGATATGGCTAAACACGCCATACACATACTGAGCAGCGACGACAGGCTGAAGGAATTCAAGCACGCAGCTATAGAGCATGCCCGCACCTTTAGCCGTGCACGCATCATACCCCTGTACGAGCAGCTGTATGATAACGTGCTGGCCAACTATAAAACGGTGGTGGAATAATCCCTTTACCTACTGGTTCTGCAACTCCTCCCAATACTCGGCTGCACGGCGGGTGTGGGGTATTACTATGGTGCCGCCTACTATATTGGCTACGGCAAATATCTCGTACATCTCATCGGTAGTGATGCCTTCTGTATGGCACTTTCCTAAGTGGTATTTAATACAATCATCGCAGCGCAGTACCATACTGGCTACAAGGCCCAGCATCTCTTTGGTTTTTACAGGCAGTGCGCCTTCGGCATAGGTATTGGTATCGAGGTTGAAGAGGCGGTTGATAACTTTGTTCTGCTTGCTGAGTATCACATCATTCATCTTAGCGCGATACTCGTTGAATTCCTGTACCTGGTTGCTCATCGTTAGTTGTTTCTTTAGAAGTATAAAAATAACCAACTAGCACAAACCATGCTATAAAAATAAAAGCCCCGCATGTAGCAGGGGCTGATAAGAATATTTGAATTTTTATGAACCTTGTATGCGCAGATTGGTACCGTCAAATGTGACATCTAAGCCATCCATGTTTGTTGTACAGCTACACGCACCCATTCGCCCGTCAACAACAGTGCCGGGGCAAGATGTACTACCACCAGCCACCACTGTTATGGGTGTATTATTGCAACCAGTAGATGAAGCGTATCGTACTTCAAAACCAACCACCCCACCACCACATGATGCAATTGTTAGAGCGGCTGTAGATGGTGGCGGTACTGATGCAGCAATTAGATTCCAGGTTCCTCCAGACGGATAAGTTTTTGTGCATGTTATTGGGTCTATACAAACCTGCCTGTATTCTACATCACATCTGGAATGGTTTTCTACATCCTGCGCTTTTGCACTAAAGCCAATAAAAGCCAGTGCGGCCATTAAAAGGATTTTTTTCATAGGTATCAATTTTATTTGGTGAACAATAAAGCTACACATGTAATAAATTAAAATCAACCGAGAAAAACACGGGTCTTTTCCCGCCCCTTAACCATAAATTAAATGACGAATATTATTGATTTGTAAATAATATTAATATTTTAGCGGCCATTATTCACCATTAACTAAACACATATATGAAAGAGAGAAGAAACCTCCTTGCGAGAGCAGGGATAAAGCAACCCCTATTGGGTATGGCACTGCTGGCTACTTTTGCATCGTGCAAAGAAAAGCCCGAAACCTTTGTTATCCATTCACCCATCTATCCTACGGGTAGCAACAATGTAACCCTTACCTGCCGGAAGATAAGCGGCGATGTAGAGAATGTGAAGCTCTATGTAATGGTATCGAACGTAAGCAGTACGGGTGTGCTGAGCAGCAGCAGCCCCGAGGCACTGGTGCAGGAATGGTCGTCGCCCACCATGCCGGTAAGCTATACCAAGAGCGGGGGCTATGGCACCAATAAGCTGGTGAAATACCGCTTTGTAGTTAAAGGCAATGACAAAACCTATACGCATACGGTAAGCTTTGCCACCCGCCCGTACCCGGTAGCCAACCAGGCCATACCTGTATATTGTGTGGGCGATAAGGATAAGGTGATGAACCTCGTCTTTATACCCGATAGCGATATAGATGTGATGGATACCTTTTACAATGCCGTGCAGCTGGATATTACCGATGCCTTCCAGAAGGAAGACTGGCTGCGCAGGTTCAGGAAATCGCACAACTTCTACATCAACCCCGTTACCGGCCATGCACACGACTATGATACGGGCGAACCGCATGATAAACCATCCAACTGGAGCAACCTGAGCTTTGCACAGGGCAAGGTGATACTGCACAAAACCGTACTGCGCGACTTTGCCGGTGGTGGTGTGTTTTCTACCGAATACTTTAACCGCGGTACGATACTGCACGAATCTGGCCACGGGCTGTATGGCATGGCCGATGAGTATAGCGGCGGCAGCCACTGGCAGGCCGAAGAAAAGCCCAACAACTTTACCAGCCTGGCCAATGCACAAAACTATGCACCGAATGTAGGGCTGCAATCATCTGACGCGAATAAGATAGGCAGCGACAACTTTTGGGAACTTTGCAACGATAGCTGTATGATGGATAAGACGGGGCTGAATGTATGGCCATATTTCTCGCCATGCAGAAACAGGATATTATATGCTATCACCCAACGTGCTAACGGTAACTAAAACACATCACACTAAAAACAAGAAACTCATGAAAAAGCATATGTATATAGTGTTGTCGGTGGCCGTGCTGTTACTGGCATCGTGCAAAGGCGAACAACAGCAGCAAGACAAAGAAGACGAACTATCGAAACAACTACCCGAGCTGGACAGGCTGGCTGGCGACTATACACCACAGCAAGACGGAGACTTCAAAACATACCACCTGGCACTGAAAGGCAGGGTAAACAACGGGGTATGGATGATAGATAGCAATGCCACCTACATGCGCCCCGGCAGGCTGCCCTATGGTGCGGCCAGTGGTGGCGATATGATGGTAGTATATACCGATGCCAGTGGTAAAGAGCTGGGTAAATACCGGGTAGAACACCCCGGCAAGCAACGCACCTGCGATGATGGTAACGGCGGTATGAAAGTAGCCACCAGCTACGATTTTGAGATACTGCTACCCGGCAGGGAAGATATAGGCAGTGTAACTTTGCAACAGGATGGCAAGACCATTCAGCAGTTTAAAGTGCCGGTAAGGCGCAGCCGCGAAGAACGGCAGATACCAAGTACCAACGTGCCCGGTGCGGCAGACACCACACGGGTGATAAGATAGAGAGCTATAGAAACACACCCAAAAAAAGCAGCGGCCCGTAAGCTGCTGCTTTTGTGTTTAAGTAATATATTAATTACATAATCTTGCGTGCAGAGCTACATTTAATTTTTCTAAAATTGAAATCACTGGCGCTAATAAAATTGTTTGAATAGGCTGAAGCCCTTTTCTGCCATGAACGATATTACAACGTATATAATACATTATTTCTAAAAGAGCGAGTGACTTTTTTTGTGGATTATTTGAATTTAAATCTCTCAATAAAGTTTTGTCCTTTTGAGTTTGTTCTTCTCCTTGCGCAGTTAGGTTTATATTAAATATCCCCAATTCTAGAACCTTAATAAGGTTTTCAATATGAGTATCAATGTCTTCCAGTAATAAAATATTAGATGCCCCCATTAGGTTACGGACATGCTGTGTTCCTGTAATCTTATTGCCGATAATTGTAACTGGTCTATTAGTTTCTTCAAATATCTTTCTAGGTACTAAATCATACAATGAATTGTAAATAATAAAGAGCGATACATATTTATCGATACAATCTTCTACAGTATTCATCGGCATAGCCTCTGCTTTTTCTTTCCATCTTTGATAAAAATCTTCTTGTTCAGCTGTTAACATAGTAGTATAGTTGTGCTATAAATTTAGCAAGAAATAAAAAAGCAGCAGGTTTTTATCGCCAGCTGCCTTTGTATTAAGTAAGATAATAAGCTTAGTTGATACCCAGCAATTCTACATCAAATATCAATGTACTGTTGGCACCTATCTGTGCGCTTACCTGCCTTTCGCCATAGGCCAGGTGTGGAGGTATGTAGAAGCGGTATTTGCTACCCACATTCATCAGCGGTACACCCTCTGTCCACCCTTTTATCACCGCATTCAGCGGGAAGGTAGCAGGCCTGCCGCGCTGCACAGAGCTATCGAATACCGTACCGTTTATCAGCGTACCATGATAATGACAGGTAACACTGTTATTGGCCGTAGGCTTGGGGCCATCGCCTTCTTTCAGCACCTCGTATTGCAGGCCGCTGGGCAGCGCCGTTACGCCTTCTTTCTCTTTATTGGCAGCCAGGAAGTCTTCACCTGCCTTCAGGTTGGCAGCAGCTTCCTCTTGTTTTTTCTTGAATAATAAATCTGATATACCCATCGTAAAACAAATTAGTCTGCGAAGATACTTATAAAACCTATTCTACACGCGTGTGCCCAGTTCTATCACCTCGCAATCCCGCATGTTCTTGCCATCTATGGTAAAGCGGATGATGGTGCGCACCTTGTGCCATCCCTGCTTACCCGCCGCACCGGGGTTCATATGCAGGCATTGCAGCTTGTCGTCGTACATCACCTTCAGGATATGGGAGTGCCCGGCTATGAACAGTTGTGGCTTGTGCTGTAGTATCAGCGGTTTGGATGCCGCATTGTATTTGGGCGGATAGCCGCCTATATGGGTCATCAGCACACCCACCTCCTCGCACTTCCAGTATTGATGCAGGGGATATTCCACCCGTATATCCTGCCCGTCTATATTGCCATACACCCCACGCAGCGGACGAAACGCCTTCAACGCATCGGCAATGGCAGCCGTACCAAAATCGCCCGCATGCCATATCTCATCGCACTGTTCAAAGTGTTTAAACACCTGTTCATCCAGCCAGTTGTGTGTATCTGCTATCAGCCCTATACGCGTCATGGGGTAATATTACGGGTTTTGTTGGTTACTTCTCGCGCGTCATACCACCCGTCATTGCGAGGGTAGTATTTGCGAAGGCAAATATGTACCGTGGCAACCTCACGATAACATGGAGTAGCGTAACACACTTATATCTTGAGATTGCTTCGTCGTGCCTCCTCGCAATGACGCGAGTAGTATAATAAACTGTATCACTGTATCACCTGTTACAGTGTTACACCTGATACACCCCCTTTATATCAGCTTACTGTTCACGGCGCTGGATAGTGCCTCTACTATATTGCTCACTTCCAGCCGTTCGAAGATGCGGCGGCGGTAGTATTTTACCGTATCGGGGGTTACAAATATGCGGGCGGCTATCTGGTTGATGGTGAGCCCCTGTGCATACAGGCGCAGCACTTCTGTTTCGCGGGCGGTGAGCGTGGGTTTCTCCTGCTTCTGCCATGTTTTGGTGGCCGGGTTCAGCACCCATACCTCGTCGCTGCCATGCTTGTATAGGCGCACATTGCCCGCCGCCTTGTGTGCCGATAGCGATACGCTGCACATCGATTTCCACAGCCTGCCCTCGCGGGTCAGGAATAGTGGTGTCAGCTTATGGTTGATGAGGATGGCCTCGCCATTGGTATGCACCAGGTGAAAATCGTAGGTGATGCTGTATAGCTTCCTTTCGGCCACAGGTATTTGTTCGTAAAAATTGAAGCCTGCTTCGTTAATGAGCGCCAGCAGTTCCAGGTCTTTTTCCGGCACATGCTGAAAGTAGAACTGGTAGCCCATTGCCAATACTTCATCGGCTGTATGCCCGCACAGGAACAAGGGGTTTTCCGATACGTATTCAAAAGACATATCGGTATAGTCTATCACATACACACTTTCGTAAGACAGGCGGGTAAAGGCCTTCAGCGGCTCCAGGTAGTGCTGGGCTTCCTGTGCTGCTTCCTGTATCTCTCCCAGCTTGTTTTTGGTGAGCAGGCTGGTGCGCGGTTCTTTTTTCATCTTCCAAAGTCGGCTATCGGCCTGCAAGTTTACACTTAAGTGTAGGGTTTGACAATTTTTTTGTTTTCAATTTTGATGTACAAATCATACACAGTCTCAAAACAATTAATAGTCAACCCCATGCATTGTAAGCGTTGCGGCGAAACCATTACCGATAAGTATTGCGGCCACTGCGGCAGCCCTGCCTTCCTTACGCGGGTAGATGGCCACTACATAGCGCACGAGGTGCAGCACCTGCTGCATTTTGAAAAAGGCCTGCTCTATACTGTAAAAGAACTGCTGCTGCGCCCCGGCAAAAGCATGCGCACCTTCATTACCGAAGACCGCAGCCGGCTGGTGAAGCCCGTTGTGTTCATCATCATCACATCGGTTATCTATACCTTCATCACGCATTTCTTCCACATCGATAAAAGGCATGTGGATGCCGCAGCGGGGCAATCGGCCATTGCCGCTACTATGGCGTGGGTAGAGGGCCACTATGGCTATGCCAATATCATTATGGGCATCTTCATAGGTGCATGGCTGAAGCTGCTCTTCCTGAAGAGTAAGTATAATTTTTTCGAGGTCATCATTATGCTGTGCTTTGTAATGGGTGTGGGTATGCTGCTATTTGCCGTCTTTGCCCTTATCGATGGGTTGGCACATATCAATAGCGGTGCGGTAGCCAGCACCATAGCCATCGTGTATTGCACATGGGCCATCGGCCAGTTTTTCAACCCAAAGAAAGCAACCAGCTACCTCCTTGCCTTCATCGGCTATATACTGGGCATGATATCCTTTTGGATAGCAGCCATGCTGGTGGGGCTATTGGTGAGTATGGTGTAACGGTGTAACAGGTGTAACAGGCTGGTGAGTATTTGATATAGAATAGCAAGATTGATGAACTATGTTCCTTACTACAGAAGATGCAGCAGTCAGCATGATGAGATGAGCAGAAATTAGCTTTTAAACTCTCTTCATTATTAAGAGATCTTGTTAATATCAGTGTTTCCTGCAATATTTGCCTTTATCTATGAAATTGCAGGAATTCGTATTAACAGGTATTCCGAAGTATATAGCCTTTGGATTATCATTGTTTTGTGTAGCTATAGCAGCCTACATACCGACTCTTGACCGCGTCTTATTTCATAAAAAAGGGGTATGGTATAAACGCGCCACTAAGTATGGTAAACGATTTATATGGTGCAATGTTGGCATTGTTATGTTTTCATTATCCCAAGCAGGTTTATCAGAATACCAAGATGGGATGGAAAAAGAAATTAGGGACAGTTCACAACAATCAAGGTTTAATCAATCACTGAAGATTCTTGCGAATCATAATGACAGTAGTTATAAGTCAACAATTGATGCTTTGAATCAGAAGTTAGGTGATTATTATATGCAATACAATTCTGCTCAAAAAAGAATAGAGGTTTTAGTGAGGGATAGTGCTAAGACGACAATAATAGAAGGGCTACTACCTACACTTACATGCACAAAAGTTGTAGCTTATACAATCAATCCTAACAAGATTGCATTTCATCCGGTTTTTGTAGCATTTGACGCTCCCATTAAGAAAGCTAGCTTTATTATCGATTATTATATTGTAAACGAGTCTAAGAATGAGTTTTTATTTCTTGGCACGAGTGTACCAACTGTCATTAAAAATATGTTCATTGGTAACGGAAAGGATGCTGCAGGATATAATATCGAATTTACAGGTCATGTTAATAATATTACTTTTGAAGTTAAAGGGTACATACTTCCATATAATAATGCAACAACTGATACAATTAAATTTTCTGATGTCTACGCGTTCGATATAGAAACCCATCATTTAAGTAATGTATCGCAATTTGGTATGGCTAAGTTTAACGCATATAAGAAATCAATAGGTAAAGAAGTGGAAGAGTAAACATGTTAATCCACCGTATTGGGAATACTAAAGAGGTGCGACACTGTCCTCGCAATTAGTCCTGGTTCGAATCCAGGTCGGACTATACACTAACTGTATCACTGTAACAGGTGTAACAAGTGATACACCCCACCAATCAAATCGCACTAACGAAAAAAGGAGCTCTTACGGGAGCTCCTTTTGTTATCATAAAACAATCTCAAATATTACAGTTGTGTAGCTGTGTACACTACATCTACCGTGTAAGTACCTGCAGGGTATGCAAAACCAGGAGTAGCTTCATACTTTACACCGAAAGTTTGGTTACCACCTTTGCTACCGTTAGATATCAGGTTTTTAGCAGTGCTGCTCAGGTCTGCATATGCAGTAGCAGAGAATGGTGTAGCAATTGTACCACCGGTACCATTAGCAGAAACCATCAGGCCCAGTACATCGCTTACCGGCATAACAGGGGCAGGAGAAGTAGTACCTGTATATGTAAAGGCTGCTGCATTTGTTTTAACGGTAACAGCGAAGTTTTTGTTAGAACGTACTTTCAAACCTTGTTCGCTTGAAGTAACACCGTTAGCGTAATCGTTCACGGTATTGAAAGCCAGGTTCACTGCTGCACCTGTAGCACTGTTGTTACCTGTAAAGGTCAGCTCGATGGCATTGCTCAGGTTCAGGTTTACCGTTTGTGTAGCTGTGCTGGAAGCGTTTTGAGCATTAGCAGCGAAAGATGCAGATATCAGAGCGGCAATAGCGAATACTTTTTTCATAATCCTGGTTGTTTGTTTTGTTTGTTTAAAGTTTGTTTGTGTTTGTTCGTTTGATGATGCAAATATGGCCCCATGGCAGGCTGATAGCCAAATTTCAGAGGTTGCTTAACCGGTTGTTAGGAACTGGTTTGCAAACGCTTAACAAATGGGTGGAGAATGAGGGAAAAGTGCGGGTGAATGCTGTTTTTTCGTGGCAGGTTAGACGTGTACGAATACTATCAGCGCAGTACTATAACAGCATACCTGTATCACTGTAACAACTGTAACAAGTGTTACACCCCACCCACATCATTTAGCAGGCAGATAAAAATAATGACAGCAACCGGTGCTGTCATTATACGGAGGTATGATAAGCTATCAAGTTATTTCTTCAATTCCAGCACTTGTATGGTATTGGTGCCATCGGTCGATTTCCACTTCTGGTATTTCTTTTCATCTTTAATGATGAGCCATGTTTTATTCAGCACCGAGCCTTCACTGTTAATGGTAATCGACTCGCCATCTGCTGCCTTCTTCCAGGTAAAGGCGGTGTTATCTTCCACCTTATTTTCAAATACCGAATAGTTTACTTTCTTAACGCCGCTGTTGTTTTTCTTAAACTGTATGTTGCCGATGTTGGCCACCTTTATATCCTGCCCGTTCTCTGTTTTCGACTCGTAGCTGGCTATATTCCAATTGCCCACCAGCCTGGGGGAGCAACTGCTTAAGCCGGAAATAATAAGGGTTGCTGCTACTATAGTGTATTTTTTCATAAGTCATTGCTTTACTGACACATCCATTGCAAACGGTGTGCCATTCATTGTAGTATGATACGGCAAATTTTGCATCCATGCTATGTATATGCCCAAAAATCAGCAGATATAAAATTGTTCGCTATGCGAAACGATGCATTATGCTTCGCCTCTCAACCTGCCATATAGCCACCTGTAGCCCAGCGCTGCCACCAGGCATACACCGCCTATATACCACCATAGGGTAGTGAACCCCCAGCGTTCGGCTATTACCGCGCCCGTGCTTGGCCCCAGCACCTGTGCTACACTCCATGCCACGGTGTAAAGCCCTGCATATTGCCCGCGGTTGTTGTTGCTCGTCCTGCTTATCCAGAAGCTGTTCATAAAAGGCATAGAGAGTACCTCGCCCACGGTGCCTATCAGCATAGCGCCTATGGCCAGCATGGCAGCCCCTGGCAGTATGTTGAAGGCTATGAACGATAGGGCAGTGAGCACGGTGCCTATCACTATATATTGCAGGTCGTGGCGACGGCCTTCTATATTGTGTATCACCACCATTTCAAACAGGGCTATCAATATACCATTCAGCGCCATTATCAGCCCGATGGTCGATTCTGTAAGCTTCAGCTCTTGCCTGTAAAACAGGGGTATGGTGCTGAATAGCTGGAAGAAGCAATAGGCAAACAGGGTAGTGAGCACAATGAATACGAGGTAGGGCTTGTCTTTATATGCCGAATGGGTAACGGCTTCTTTGCTCACCACGGGTTTCGATGTGGCCGTATTCTTACCGGGCGATAGCAGGAACCACAACAGTCCTGCCGCAAAGATGTTGGTAAACCCATCTATCCAGAAGAGCAATTCATAATTGCGCGATGCTATGAAACCACCCAGCGCACCACCTGCTGCCCAGCCTATGTTTATAGACAGGCGATTGAGCGCATAAGAGCGCGTACGGTTTTCGGGCTTGCTGTAATGCGCTATAGCAGCCGCATTCGCGGGACGGAACGATTCATTGACAAGACTCAAGAAGAAAGTGGTAATGCAGATGGGTATGTAGCTGTGCATTTGCCCCAATACCATAAACATCAGCCCGCCGCCTGCCAGTGTACTCACCTGTATATAGTAGAAGCCAAACTTATCGGTGAGCTTACCACCCAAAAAACCACCGCAGATAGCACCAATGCCCCACAAGCCCATCACAAAGCCCGCCTGCGATATGCTGAGGTGCAGGCTCTCGGTAAGGTAGAGGGTCATAAAGGGCAGCACCATGGTGCCCATACGGTTTACCAGCATCACCAGCGATAGCCACCAGGTAGAGGGCGCTAACCCACTGTAGGCTTCGGTGTATAAGGCTGCTATCTTTTTCATCAGGGATATGCAAAAGTAGCGAACGCCGCGTTAACTCATTTGTAATTCTCGAGCGCTATGTTGTCTTTGCAGAAATAATATTCACGTACATCGTTCGATGCTACGATGACCAGCCGGTCTTTCGTGTATTGGTCTATCCAGCTCGTATATTGGTCTACGCCCTGCTGGTCAAGGTTCGTACAGGGTTCATCCAGTAGCAGCACAGGTGTATCAGAAAAGATGGCTTGTGCCAGTTTCACCCGTTGCTTCATGCCCGATGAATAGTCTGCTATCGGCTTATCGGCAGCAGATTGCAATCCCGTTATCTCTATAATGCGCTGTACATCCAGTCCAGCCAATGGCTTCTTAAAAGAGAAGTGGAACTCGAGAAACTCGCGCAGGGTAAATTCCTCTACTATCTCTTGCCCCGGTGCGGTAAAGCTGATGTGTGGGAATAGTTTGGAAGCCTCTACCACAGCATCGTTCAGGCTATGGCTAATGGTGCCCTTGCTGGGTGCTTGTATCCCGGCTATGATGCGCAGCAGGGTACTCTTGCCACTACCGTTGGAACCCAGCAGTGCATAACAACCCGGTGCAGCAAAAGTGTAGCTGATATTTTTAAATACCCAGTGACGCTGAAAACGCTTGCTTATTTGATCAAGAGATATCTTCATTGTGCCTGCGGGCATAGCCTTTCATGATACCACGGCCGGTATCGCGTACAAAGGTGATGATCTCATCGCGCTCGTCAGATACGGGTATCTCTGCTTCTATAATGCTCATCGCCTTAGAAACATTGTAGCCCCGTACAAACAGTATGCGGTATATATCCAGTATGTGGTTTATCTTTTCTATGCTGTAGCCCCTGCGCTTCAATCCTACCGAGTTTACACCCATATAAGACAGCGGTTCGCGGGCAGCTTTTACATATGGCGGCACATCTTTACGCACCAGTGAGCCACCGGTAACAAAGGCATGAGAGCCTATGCGCACAAACTGCTGCACGGCTGTAAGTCCTGCCAGCACTACATTGTCGCCCACGGTAATGTGGCCTGCAAGGGTAGTGTTGTTCGAGAAGATGCAGTAATTGCCTACTTCACAATCGTGTGCTATGTGGCTATAGGCCATTATCAGGCAGTTGTTGCCTATCTTGGTCTTGTTCCTGTCGCTGGTACCACGGTTGATGGTAACACACTCGCGTATGGTAGTATTATCGCCTATGATGGTAAGTGTATCCTCACCCCTGTATTTCAGGTCTTGTGGTATGGCAGATATAACGGAACTGGGAAAGATGCGGCAGTTTTTACCTATACGCGCACCTTCCATTATGGTTACGTTAGAACCTATCCATGTGCCTTCGCCTATTTCCACATTCTTGTGGACGGTAGTGAAGGGGTCGATTTTTACGTTGGGCCCTATTTTAGAGTCGGGGTGAATGTAAGTAAGTGGGTGGATCATTTTTTGTCTTTTCGTACAATTTGTGCTACCAGTTCTGCTTCTGTCACCAACTTATTGCCTACATACACCGTACCGCGCATTTCGCATATGCCGCGACGGATAGGGTTGAGCAGGTCGAGTTTTAAGATAAGGGTATCGCCGGGGAGCACCTTATTTTTAAAGCGAACCTTATCTATTTTAATAAAGTATGTATCGTAATTCTCAGGGTCACTGTAATTGTTCAGCGCCAGTATACCGCCTGTTTGTGCCAGTGCTTCTATTTGCAGCACACCGGGCATCACCGGGTTTCCGGGGAAGTGGCCCTGGAAGAAATGTTCATTATACGTTGCATTCTTGATGCCCACCACGTGGTTATCACTCAGCTCTATTATTTTATCTACCAGCAGGAAAGGGAACTTATGCGGCAGTGCCTTTGCTATCTGCGTAATATCATAGATGGCAGGCTGGTTCGGGTCGTAATTCGGCACATCAGAAAGGTGTTTATTCTTCTTGATGTATTGTTTTATCTTCTTGGCAAACTCCACATTCGATGCATGGCCCGGACGGCTGGCAATGATGTGAGCCTTGATGTTGTAACCTATCAGCGCCAGGTCGCCCACTACATCCAGCAGCTTGTGGCGTGCCGGTTCGTTAGAAAAATGTAGCTGTATATTATTCAGGATACCTTCCTGCTTTACTTCTATGCTTTTTTTGTTGAAGACGTGTGCCAACCTTTCCAGTTCGCCGGGGCTTACCACTTTATCTACCACTACAATGGCATTGCTCAGGTCGCCACCTTTTATCAGGTTGTTATCCAGCAGGTATTCCAGCTCGTGCAGGAAGCAGAAGGTGCGGCAAGGCGCTATCTCATCTCTGAATTCCGATATGTGTTTCAGCGTAGCATGCTGTGTACCCAGTACCGGAGAGTTGAAGTCTATCAGTGTGGTTATCTGGTATTCGCTGGAAGGGACCGCCAGCATATCCACATTCTTTACGGGGTCGTAAAAATGTACGTTGGAATCGATGGAGTACACGATACGTTTTGCATCCTGTGCCTGTACGCCCACGCTGTCTATCGCCTCGATAAACAGTTTGGAACTGCCATCCATGATAGGCACTTCGGGGCCATCCAGCTCTATCAGCACGTTGTCTACACCCATGCCCACTAGTGCGGCCAGGGTATGTTCTACCGTGTTCACCCGTGCGCCGTTATGTTCCAGCGTCGTACCGCGCGATGTATCTACTACATAGTCGCAGTCTGCCTTTACAATCGGTTTTTCAGGCATATCTATACGCTGAAACCGGATGCCATAGCCCGGGTTGGCGGGCTTCAGGGTCATAGTTACCGGTTCACCGGTATGAAGGCCCACACCTTGCAAGGTAACAGCGCCTTTTAGCGTATGCTGAAATTCAACAGGCATGTTATCCTGTGCGTTGGTTTTCTTTCCTTCCGTTTGCGTTAGTATATCCACACTCACTATTTTTCCTTTATTTATTGATGGTTAACATTGCTGAAAGCTGTTCCACCATTTCTTCCAGTTTCAGGATGCGTTGTTGCAATTCCGGCAAATTTCTAAAAATTGCCTGACTTCTCAATGAACTTTTGTAATCGAAAGCCGGTGAGCCTGTGAGGGCTGCATTCGGTTCGGTTACAGATTTTGAAACACCGCTCTGGGCGTTGATGCGGGTGCCATCGGCCAGTTGTATATGGCCTACGATACCTGCCTGCCCGCCTATAATGCAGTTTTTGCCCAGCTTAGTACTGCCCGATACACCGGTTTGCGCGGCTATCACGGTGTTTTCACCTATCTCCACGTTATGGGCTATCTGTATCAGGTTATCCAGCTTTACACCTTTGCTGATGCGGGTAGAACCCATCGTAGCACGGTCTATAGTGGTATTGGCACCTATTTCCACATCGTCATCTATCACTACGTTGCCTATCTGGGGTACTTTCTTGTACTGGCCATTGCCTTGCGGTGCAAAGCCAAACCCATCGCTACCTACCACCACACCCGAATGGAGGATGGCACGGCTGCCTACCACGCAGCTATCATATACCTTTACCCCTGCAAATAGTTTAGCACCAGCGTGTATCACGGCATTATCGCCCACATAGCAGCCGGGGTATATCTTCACATTGTCACCTATCTTCACATTATCGCCTATATAGCTGAAAGCACCTATATATACGTTTTGACCCACCGTAGCGGTTTGCGAAACAAAAGACGGTTGCTCGATACCCGTCTTACCGCTTTGCGACATGATTTCGTTATATTTTTCCAGCAGCAGGGCAAAGCTCATATACGCATCTTTCACACGTATCAAGGTAGGCTTCACGGGCTGCGTTATTTCCAGCGAATCGTTTACGATAAGCAGGCTGGCATTGGTGGTATATAGATACTCTTCGTATTTAGGGTTGGCTACGAAGCTCAGGTCGCCTTCACCGGCTTCTTCTATCTTCGCTACTTGCTTTACCGCTACATCGGGGTTTCCCTCCACTTTCCCGTTTATGATGGTAGCTATCTGTAGTGCGGTGAATTGCATTTTGATATTTTAAAAATATTAGGCTGTAATTTACGTTAACCTGTGCAAATAGCACGGCTTCCGCTTATCTAAGTTTAAACGGGTAAAGTATAGCAAATGTAGTTTTTATGTACCGGCCTAGCAAGTGCCTGGTTTACAATCGGGTTGTCAATTTGCGATATATCTACCACGCTGCCGTTCTTCATGGCTATTTGTATCCTTTCGTCGTTTACATTATAAGTATTGTTCGATGTAACGCCTTTTGACACAAAATATTGTAATTCGTTATCCTGCAGGTTCAGGGCTTTTTTTACTTCTTCCTGCTTTTGGGCATATAACTCATCCATAGGGCCGGTACTAAGTATTACCTTGTACAAATGCCTGTTTATCAGCATGCTGCAAAGATAAGAAAGGATTTTGTCGGGGTGCGACTGCCATACTTTTACCGAGGTGAGTATATCGTTATCATCCAGCTGGCAGTAGGTTTCCAGCAGGGTAGGGTCGGTTTTGAAGCTATCGGCACCCAGCCTGTTATACAGGAAATAATGAAATGCGGGTGCTGCAAACAGGGATGTGCCATCCATAGCCAGCTCGCGGGCACGCTTTAATATATTTATCAATAATATCTCGGCAGAAAGTACGGTCTTGTGCAGGTACACCTGCCAGTACATCAGCCTGCGGGCAATGATGAATTTTTCTACCGAATGCACACCTTTTTCTTCCACCATCAGTGCGCCATCCTGCACGGTCAGCATTTGCAAAATACGGTCGTAACCAATAACACCTTCGGAAACGCCGGTATAAAAACTATCGCGGTTCAGGTAGTCCATACGGTCGGTATCCAGCTGGCTCGATACCAGTTGGTGCAGGAATTGTTTGGAGTTGTTGCCTTTAAATACGTGTATAGCATCGGTAAGCATACCATCCATTTCGCTGTTCAGCTTATCCATTATCAGTTGCGAAACAGCCTCGTGCGATATATCATCTATCAGCGTATGTTCCAGCGCATGAGAAAAAGGGCCATGGCCAACATCGTGCAGCAGTATAGCTATGCGTGCTGCCAGGCATTCTTCTTTCGATATGTTTTCACCTTTCCCTTTCAGTTCTTCCAGCGCCGTACCCATCAGGTGGCAGGCACCCAGCGAGTGATGAAAGCGCGTATGCACCGCACCGGGGTACACCAGTTGCGCCATACCCATCTGCTTGATGTTGCGCAGGCGCTGAAACCAGGGATGCCCTATTATCTGTAATAGTTCTGCCTCGGGGAAGCGTATGAACCCGTAAACCGGGTCGTTGATTATTTTTCCTTTTATACCCATCTGTCGGCTATTCCTGCCATTTTATTGAAATTCTTCCATCTCATCAATGCCCGAAGAGTCGTCTGAGGTACTGTAACCACTTGTATTGTAAGTGCCACTGCGCTGCAGGCTCGTTGGGTCGAAAGAAGCACAGTCGTCAAAATTATCCGGTTGCTTGAAGGTAGCGTCTGTACGTATCTCCAGCGATTTATCGGCATATACCTTTTGCATGAACAGTGCCCATATAGGCAATGCCGCTGCCGCACCCTGGCCCAGTGCTTCTGAATTGAAACGCAGGTAACGGTCGTCGCAACCTACCCATGCACCCGCCAGTATCTGCGGTGTGTAACCTATGAACCATGCATCGGCCTGGTTATTGGTCGTACCAGTTTTACCTGCCATATCGGCTTTGAAGCCATAGCGGTAACGCAGCCTTTTAGCCGTGCCAAAATCTACCACACCACGCATCAGCTTCACCATTTTAAAGGCAGTATTCTGGTTGATCAGTTCTTTCTGCTCCGGTACAAAGTTCTTGATAACGGTACCGTTCTTGTCCTCTATACGGGTAATGAACATGGGGCGCACGTTGATACCGCCATTAGGGAACATGGAATATGCCCCCAGCATTTCATACAGCGATATATCGGGCACGCCTAGTGCCAGTGCCGGTACTTTGTCTATAGGGCTGGAAACACCGCACCTGCGCAGAAAATCGGCAAAGGCATCGATACCTACTTGTTTTATAAGATACAGCGCAGCATTGTTCACCGATTTGGCAAGGGCCATGCTCATAGGCAACTGGCCATATTCCGCACCCCCGGCATTATATCCCTTTTTGGTAGGGAAATCCTGTGGCATGGTAGATACGGAACCGCAAGGGGAGAAACCATTATCTACCGCCAGGCAATACAGCAGCGGCTTGATAGTAGAACCTACCTGGCGCTTGGTATTGATGTTTACGTGGTCGAACTGGAAGTAGTCGTGGTCTACACCGCCTACCCATGCTTTTACTTCACCCGTAAAAGGATCCATAGCCATAAAGCCTGCCTGCAGGAACATCTTCATATACTTGATGGAGTCGATAGGACTCATCGTAGTGTCTTTTGAATGTTGCTTGTTCCAGGCAAATACCTTCATCGGTATCGGCTTGCTCATTTCGCGGATGATATCCGCATGCTTCATGTCCTGGTCTTTCAACTGGCGGTAGCGATCGGTTTCTTTTATGGCCAGGTCCAGGTATTTTTTAAACTTATTCCATACCGAACCATCCCTGTAGCCACTCTGTGCACTGAACTGCTTTTGCAGCTCTGCAATATGTTGTTCCACTGCCGACTCTGCATAGCGTTGCATACGCGGGTCGATGGTAGTATATATCCTCAGGCCGTCTTTATATATATTATAGTTACTGCCATCGGGTTTCACCAGGTCTTTACATATTTTCTTTACCTCTTGTTCCACCACCTGGCGGAAGTAAGGGGCCATGCCTTCGTGGTAGTCCAGCTTATGATAGTCGAGCACGATAGGTTCTTTAGCTATCTTGTTTGCCTCGTCTTCTTTCAGGTAGCCATATTTCACCATCTGGTCTATCACCACATTGCGGCGTTCCAATGCACGCTCGGGATTGCGGCGCGGGTTATACAGCGTGTTCCCCTTCAGCATACCCACCAGCACCGCAGCTTCGTTAATGTTCACTTTATCCGGAGTTTTGCTGTAGAAGGTAAGCGATGCATTGCGGATGCCATATACATTATCGCCGAATGGTACGGTATTCAGGTACAGTGTTATGATCTCATTCTTTGTCAGGTTACGTTCCAGCTTCACAGCCATTACCCATTCTTTCAGTTTCAGGAAGGGCAGGGTGAACATATTCTGGTTCTCACGCGGAAAGAGGTTTTTCGCCAGCTGCTGCGTAATGGTAGAAGAACCCCGCTTTTTACCTGTGATGACATATATAGGAATGGCCGCCGTAGCTATGGGGTCTATACCCGAATGCTCGTAAAAACGGGCATCCTCAGTTGCCAGCAGGGCATTGAATATGTTTTGAGATATCTCATTGTATTTACTGGTAGAACGGTCGGTAACATAATAACGGCCAATGAGCGTGGCATCTGCCGCATATACATCAGACGACAAGGCACTGCTGGGGTTTTCCAGTTCTTTCATAGATGGCATATAACCCAGCAAGCCGAAGTTCATCATAATAATGAGCAGGTTGAAGGAAATAATGCCTATGAAAAAGACACGCCAAAGCAGCTTTACGCGGCGTTTGGTACGTGGAGTGTTATTGTTTTTTTGTTGCAAGTGGGTGTTTTTATGCTTCGACAAAACTAATATAATGCTGCAATATGGCAATGTAATACAGCACTATAGTGATTATTAGCGTGATACGGTTTAATATCAGGTTTTATGCTTATGCACTGCGGTTGTCATCGTCCGGTTTTATAAAGAAAGCCAGCATGCGCGATGGGTTGACAAATCCCGCCAAACGCTTTTTGAATGGTATGCGCGTTTTTGCCTGTTTAATGAACGGTACCAGGAACCGACCAACATATTCCTGCTCTTGTGGTGTCAGCGGTTGTTTGGCATATTTCAGTTTCAGGTACACATTCATAAAGCCTGTCAACGAGGTGCCCAGTTGCGGGTCTACCACGTTGCGGGCATATTGCATAGGTGTTTCATCGCCACGTACGATGCCCGACATGTGCAGGTAATAACCAGCAGTGCGGTATGCCCAGTATGCCTTAGCATCGCCTTTGGCATTACCATATCGCAACCTGTAATACCAGTACACGAACACAGGCAGCAATAGTATAAATACCAGTATAGCGGCAATTACAATAGCTATCGTTATCAATACAGACTGAACGGATATGGGCTTATCCTGCTGCGCAGCTTGTTGTTTTTGTTCGGGTTTAGCTATGTCTTTACGTTTCAGGTACACCTCGTCTATAGGTGAGGGGGCCGGAAAACGCTTGATGAGTGTCAATGCTTTTTCCATCGGTATAGCTTCCATCTTTTTAAAAGCTTCTGCATATGATACGGCCGTAGCTTCATCCCCTTTCTGGATGTTGCCTATCGGCACATCTATACTATCGCGATGCACGGTAGCTATCTTCAAATCCATCTCCACCGTTACCCCAGAATCAAGGTTGTATTCCTTATCATGAAATATGTAGTGTTTTACTTTCATATCCATACGCTTCTTCAGCGTATCTACATTCTCCACAATACCATCTACTGCCAGCCATGCCCGTGGCGGTTGCATAGGTGGTGTGCCATCCGGTTTAGGACTTTCCTGTGCTTCGCTATTACCTACGGTCGTATCGAAATCCAGCCATCCATAGCCGGGGAAATACACCTGTACCCATGCATGCGCCTGGTCGGCATAATACCAGTACCAGCCCTTGTTCTTGTCGCTGCGGTCCATAGTAAGGAAGCCTACGGTGATGCGCGAAGGGATGCCCAATGAGCGCAGCATGAACAGGGTAGCGCCTGCATAATAAGCGCAGTAACCCTTGTGATTCTCGAACAGGAAGTATTGCAGTTTCGATGCACTGGGTATATCGGGTATGCCGGGGTTATCGGTGTATTTATAAAGAGGCTCGCCATTCTCGTCTTTCGACAGGAAGTAATCGCGAATGGCCAGTACTTTATCAACCGGTGTTTTAGCGTTTTGCGTTACCTTATGTGCCAGGTCGCTGATGGCCTTGAACTTGGCATCCGATGGCATGTAGGTATAATAGCTCATCAGCCTGCTATCAGTACCCTCGTAACCAGTTACCTTGCGCAGCACCTCGAAACGTTGCTCCTGGAAGGCTTTTATCTGCGGGTCGGGAGAGTTATAAACAAAGTAAGCACTGTTCAGTTCCGATACATATCCCTTAGCACGGAAGGCTGTTTTGAATTCATCCCTGAAATCTTTTTCCACCGTTATAGGCTGTACGAAGAAGCCCACATGTGGTGCCAGGTAGGTATTGGGCGATAGTTGTTTGCTATATACCTCTATTTCTACCGTACGCCTTAGTTTGGTGGCCAGGCTGTTTTTTATCACCGAAGAATCGACCTTGGTAAAGAACATGGCCAGCTTCGACGGGTCGGGCTCAAACAGATCGTTGAAAGGAATATCCTTATCCCGCTCAAAGGTTTCTGTCAGCGTATCGAATTTGGTATAATAAAAAGCAGTAAGGTATAGTGGGTTGGGTATATCGGTGCCGGGGAAGTAATTATCAATATGCGCGCAGAAGAGCAATTCATTACTACGCCCCAGGTTAGAGCGCAGGCGGGTATAATCCTTCAGATCGAAGGTATTGTCTTTATTCTTTTGCAGCATACTATTAGCACCGGCGCCATCTTTACCGCTACCGCCATAGGTGGCTACGGTTTCCTTTATCTCGCCACGCATGAGGTACACCACGCTGGTAAGCAGAAAGCCCGCCAGCAAGGCAAATAGCACCAGCCTGCGGGTAAGAAAGAACCAGAACTGCTGGCTTTTGTCGCGATAACTATATATCTGCTCTGTGGTGAAGATAATATAGACAGCATACAGAACTGCTGGTAAAAATGCTTGTAATAGCACCAGCACACTGTCGGTCTTTTGTTTTGCTATCAGTAGTATGCATCCCAGTAGTAAAATAGCAGATATGAATACCGACCAGTACCGCAGCCGTATGAACCCCCAGCCAATCAGCCAGCCCAGCACCAGCAGGGTAGCGGTAACCTGGTATTGCACAGAAATGAAGAAGGCATCAAATTCGCCTACCGCATAGTTGTCTATTCCTTTATATATGATGTACAGGCTGCCTACCAATATTAAAAAAGTGGGCAGGAAACGGAACCGAAAAGCGTAAAAGATGGCTGCCCCCAACATGCCCGCACTTAGGTACAGGGTTTGCTGCCATGCCTGGTTGTTGGGTATAGCAAAATATTCATTGGCATTCGTCAGCAGGAAGTAACCAATGGCAGCAGTAGGTAATAGTAAGAATATAATCTTTGCCAGCAATTCATTTGCCGGCGTAGCTCTTTGAATACTCATATGTATGCAAGCCTAAATTTAGTTGAAATAATAGCAGGGTATTGTTAAAAGTATTCGCAGCTTTTCTTATTGTGTTTTCTGTAATATAGCGACTTATAGTGCAGAAAAATATATCTCGATTTAACATGCTATGCGAAGCTGATTATTAATAAAATGTTACCTTAGGCACGTTTTAAAAATATTTATAAAAATGATACAAGAAAAAGCAGGCACCGTAAAGCTTGGCGATACAGTGCTTGACGACAACACAAAAGCTATGTTGGAAAAACTGAAAATTGTAACCGTTATCGGTTCGGGCACAATGGGCAATGGTATTTGCCACGTATTTGCACAAAGCGGTTTTAATGTGCACATGATGGACATCAACCAGGCTGCAATGGACAAAGCACTGGGTGTCATCGGCAAAAACATGGACCGCCAGATAGCTAAAAATGCACTGACAGAAGCAGACAAGCAAGCTGCGCTGGGCCGCATCACTACCTATACCGATATGGCAGAGGCTGTGAAAGATGCAGACATCGTTATTGAAGCTGCTACTGAGAACATAGACCTGAAGGTTAAGATCTTCCAGCAACTGGACCAACTGGCCCCGGAGCATTGCATACTGGCTACTAATACATCTTCTATATCTATCACACGCATCGCATCGCATACTAAGCGCCCCGGTAAGGTTATCGGTATGCACTTTATGAACCCTGTGCCTGTGATGAAACTGGTTGAGATCATCAACGGTTATGCTACAGATGTAGAGGTTGCAAACACGATCCACGTACTGGCTACCTATCTGGGTAAAGTGCCTTGTATCGTAAACGATTATCCCGGTTTTATTTCCAACCGTATCCTGATGCCGCTTATCAACGAGGCTATTCTGTCTCTGCAGGAAGGCGTAGCAGGTGTGGAAGAGATAGATACTATCATGAAGCTGGGTATGGCGCACCCTATGGGCCCGCTGCAACTGGCTGACTTTATAGGCCTGGATACCTGCTATTCTATCATGAATGTATTGCATATGGGCTTCGGCAACCAGAAATATGCGCCTGCTACCTTGCTGGCAAACATGGTACAAGCTGGTTTCTTAGGTGCCAAGAGCGGTGAAGGTTTCTACAAATACACCCCGGGTAGTAAAGAGCTGGTAGTAAGCGAACGTTTTAAAAACAAAGGCTGGAAGATATAATTCCTGCTAACTGATATAGATAAAGCCGTCCACTTGTGGCGGCTTTTTTATCTTTGCATAATGGCAAAGCAATCCGTCCCCCCGCTGGTACCCGCCCTGCTGGCTATGAAATGCCCCAATTGCCGCAAAGGCAGCATATTCGTTAACAAGCATGTATTACCATTGAAAGGCAGCCTTGATATGGTGGAGCATTGTAGTGAATGCGGGATGAAAATGGTACGCGAAACCAACAATGGATTTGGTATTAACTATGCACTTACGGTTATGATGTTCTTTTTCAACCTGGTGTGGTATATACCAATATTCGGTATGAGCTATGAAGATAACAGCATATACTACTTTGTAGCGTCCAGCTCATTGGTCACACTTTTATTGCAGCCATGGTTCCTTCGTTTGTCGCGGGTATTGTTTTTATACTTTACGGTGGGGTACAGGAGTAAAACGGCTACTGGTAATAACCATTAAATTTGCCATCATGCAGGAACTGGTAATAGCATCGAACAACAAGGGTAAGATACGTGAGATAACACAGATGATAGATAATATATCATTGTTATCACTAAATGATATTGGGTTTACAGATAAGATACCCGAACCATATCACACCTTTGAAGAAAATGCACTGGCCAAAGCCAATACGGTATATACTTTTTGCGGTAAGAATACTTTTGCCGATGATAGTGGCATATGCGCTAATGCGCTGAATGGGGCACCCGGTGTATTCAGCGCCAGGTATAGCGGTGATGATGCTACCGATGAAAGCAACCTGCAGAAGCTGGCCGATGCATTGAAAAACCACACAGACAAAAGCGGCTATTACAAAGCGGTGATATGCCTGATATGGAATGGGGAACCTTATTTTTTTGAAGGTATTTGTGAAGGAGCGCTATTAAGCGAGCCGAGAGGGGATGGGGGATTTGGTTATGACCCTATATTTATACCCTCCGGGTACGATAAAACATTTGCAGAACTGCCTGCAGATATAAAACATGCTATAAGCCATCGTGGTAAAGCCATACGCAAAATGGTGGCTTTTGTAAAAGAACAATTGGAGGAAGAAGCATGAAATTTTCGATAGGGGATAAGATCATACTGAAACGGACCGGTGAAGAAGGTGCTGTTATCTCTTATATCAATAAGGAGATGGTAGAGGTAGTGGTGAATGGTACACACTTTCCCGTGTATCTTGATGAAATAGACCATCCTTACCTGAAATGGTTTACAGAGAAAAAAACAAAGACGGTACGCTCGGTTCCCGAACAACTGCCTGTTGAAAAAGAAAAACTGCGTAAGCCCAAACTGGCAAAAGGCGTGTACTTATCTTTCCTGCCTGTATACAAAGCCGATGTGTTTGAAGATGTGGTAGAAACGGTAAAAGTATACCTGCTGAATGAATTACCGCAAGCTGTGTATTTCAAATACATTGCCAATAACAATCAGCAACAACAAATCTTTAAGCACGAAGGCAAGCTGCATGGTTTTGGCCATTTGTATCTGCATAGCATATCTTTTGAAGAAATGAGCATGCAGCCCCGTTTTCATTGGGAGTTGACAGATAGCGATAACACGCTGAATGATGTTTGCGAAGGCATCGTAAAAATACGCCCGCAAAAGCTGTTTGAGCACATCAGTGAGTTGCAGTTGAAGAACGAACCGATGTTTAGCTACCTGCTTACAGATGGGTTTACTATAAAAACAGAGAAGGACATTTTTGATACCCCTAAACATGTTGCTAAGCATAATAAACCAACCAAGCCGCAACAGTCACAAGACTGGCGTGCCAAACTACCGCGTTACGAAATAGACCTGCACATAGAGCAGTTGGTACCCAGCATACAAGGCCTGTCCAATGCTGATATGCTCCGTATACAACTGCAGGCGCTCGAAGAGCACCTGCAGCACGTTATATCAATAAGGCAAGAGCGTACCGTTATTATCCACGGGCTTGGTAAAGGTGTACTACGCGATGAGGTGCATAAAGTACTAAAGCAAACACCTGAAGTATATATCTATACCAATGAGTGGAATGGTAACTATGGCTTTGGCGCTACAGAGGTTTGGTTTCGTTATTAATATACGGATAGCTTAGCCGCATGTTGCAGGGCATCATTTATATATGCACTGTACATGTACAAGCCGGGTAGCAGGTCTGTATAGGTTTGTTCGTCCGGTTGTAATTGCAGTGTCGCAACCTTTCTGCCGTTTATGTCAAATATATGTATCGCACCGGTTTGTTTACCTGTATTCTGTAGCATTACTTTACCATTACCTGTAGCGGTTGCTGTTATAGTAACAGGTGCATTGTTTATTGAAGTGATACCTGTGCCCTGTGTATTAATGGTATCTCCTTTTGTTTCTGAAAAACAAGTGTTGGATGCGCGAAGGGTTACAAAATATTTACCGGGTGTGCTGTACGTATGGGTAGGGCTGGCGGCTGTAGATGTATTGCCATCGCCAAATGCCCATGCGTAAGTAGTAGCATATTTGGATGTGTTATTCAACGTTATCTTATTGCCTGTGAGCGTATGCGTAAAGTTGGCATAGGTATAATTACCACTTGCATTCCAGTTGTTAAAGCTATCTAATACAACCCTGCTTGCAAATCGCTTCAGGTTAGCAGCATCTGCAGCTACCAAGGTACTGTTGAAAGTACTTTTAACAGTGCTTTTATGAAAGATGGAAGTGTAGAAAACACATGCCGCAAGAAAGGAGCCATTCATAGAAGGGTGTGAACCGTCGGGTGAATATAACTCCATAGCAGGGAAGCTATCGCGTACCTGTTTCCATGCTACGCCTACGGGTGATACAATGCCATTATTATCTGTGGCCATTTGCAGATAGCTTTCGCGCAGGCGTTGCTGCATGCCTGCATAAGTACATATAGGAGGGTAGGCTGCACAGTTGGATGCATCTCCATTCTTATAACCCCATGTCATAAAAAACATGGTTTCGGTACAACTCCTGTTGTCGCGTACCATACTATCCAGCTTGCGTGCAAAGGGGTACGTATCTCTTGCTACCTGTGTGGGCGAGAATGCAGGGCGTTGGCTTTGCTCCTGTATCACTACAATATCCCACTGCTGGCTGTATATCTTGTTTTTTGTTTGTATATCGCCGCTGTGCGATTGTAGTGTATAACCACCAACAGTGTACTCATCATATATCAGCGTATCGCCCATAGATGTGGCCATTTGCTGCAGCAGTGAAGGCAGGTTATTGGTATAAATATAGCTATTGCCTATAAACAATACTTTGCGTGTGGCTGCATGTGCATAATTGCAGGCTGCAGCCAATAGTGCTGCGGATAATAAAATTCGGCGCATATGATTTTTTATGTCGTGTATATTATAAGACGGCATAAAAGTGTCCCACCTTTGGGTTCGGGACGTTATTTTTTTATCTGTAATGTTTCCAGCATTTCATCTGTGATGTCGGATGTATAGATGCCGGCTCCATTTACCAACACACCTTTAATACCATACTTTGGGGAAGAAATAGCATACACAGTTGCTTCATCGGCCGGGTCGCTATTACCTTCAAAACGATATATATTGTCTATAACAAATTCATCATGAAATACTTTAAAATGTCCCTCACGGCATTCCAGGCAGGTTTGTTGCAGGTTGAAGTCCTCTACATATCCTTCTTTACGCAACATATCTATGATTTCAGATACAGTGTCCATATGTTTTTTAAATGTTTGTGCATTATAAAATTACGCGACCATGAACGATATGACAAATTATTAATGGCACAGTTTTTTGTTAGCATACCGCGAACCAAATGACTAATTTTTATGAAACGATTATTCATGTTTACGGCCGGATTAGCTCTATTGTCAACTATGGCATTTGGCCAGGCAAAAAACACTTCAAGGGCTCAATATGTATCATTAGGGCCGGTGGCAGGCTTCGGCCATAGCTGGCTTAGCAATATGGATGGACAACAATTCAAACCGGCAGGCCACTTGGGTGTCAACGTTATCTATTCAAGGTTTGAACATTGGGGTTTTGGTGCAGAGCTAACCGCATCTCACGAGGGGTATAAACGGAATTTTATGCAGAACGGCATTGAATATACCACTGCTGTAGACCCTACTTATGTGAAACTAACACCACGTGCCTATTACTTCTTTGGTAAATATACCAATGCGGTGCGCCCTAAGATATTCTTAGGCCCTTCCGTGGGTGTTAAGGTAGCTGAAGATCATTATCAAAGCGAAACAAGGGTATTTGGCGACGGGCCAATAATGACAATGAACAACAACGGTGATGTATTTAATACACTGGATGTAGGTGCCGATATGGGGGCAGGTGCTAACATACGCCTGATGCCTAGTACATGGCTCAACCTGGATGCTGCCTATTATCACGGCTTTTGGGATGTAACTGATATGAATAACAGTAACAGAAACGTACGATTGAATGTAGGTTTGATGTTTGGCTTATAAGAATACGTCTCGCTAAGTTGTGGACGAATAAACAAAAGGCGAGCTTCCTTTTCAGGTAGCTCGTTTTTATTTGCTTAAAACCCTGATTTCTACACGACGGTTTTTCTCTTCATCTTCTATGGTCTTCTCCGGCCACACTAAGGGGCGCGATTTGCCAAAACCTTTATAGCTGATGCGTTCTTTATCAATGCCCCGTTCCAGCAGGTAGTTATAAATAAATTTGGCCCTGTTGGCCGATAGGGATATTTCACCTGTTTCTTCATCCAGGGCATCTACACCAAAGCGAAGACAACAGATATGTCCTTCTATTTGAATCTTCAATTGAGGCATAGCGACCATAGTTTCATACAGGGCTTGCAGGGCAGGTAAAGAAGCACGGGTAACAACATGTCTGCCCAGCTCGAAATAAATATTTTGCAGGCGAAGGGTTTGCCCTACGGCTACTTTTTCTATGTTAGGGATTACCTGTTTTGGAGCAGCAGGTTTTGCTTGTGGTGTCTTCTTTACGGTTTCTTTGCCCAGCAGGCTGGTAACGATATCTACTCTCCGGTTGGGTGGAATGCCTGTATTGCTTGTGTTATTTGTTTGCAGCTCACCTTTGCCAATGCATAATTTAATATTGGCAGCAGGTATATGCATTTGCACCAGGTAATTCTGTATCTCCTTTGCGCGATGGTTAGATAAGCGCTCGTTATAAGCATCGGTTCCCAGGTGGTCTGTATAACCTACTATCAATAGGTTTTGCCGGTTGTTAATGGCATCTGCATACAGCATAGAATCCAGTGAACGTTGCAATCGGGTGTCCAACTTGTAAACATCGTGTGGAAAGTAAAGTTTTAAGGTATCGGTTTGGGCATGCAGTGCATTGTAACATAATAACAACTTTAGTAATCCAATGATTTTTTTCATATCCCGATACCTATTGTAAACATACAGTTTATTTATGTTGAAAAAAATAATGCACGCTACAGGCAGCTATCAGGGGTTTTCCACAAAATGTGAAATATGTTTTTTCGCCGGCGGCATAGTCTTATATAACTTCCGGTAAACCTACATTACTATGCAATCTTCAGAAACTATAGAAACCTTACTTTGGTGTATTGCGGGGTTTATTGGCGGCAGTATGTTGCTGATACTTACCCTCGGCTGGTTCAAAGGCGTGTTTTGGGAGCAGCAGGTGAAACGCAGACACCGGTAGAAGAAACTAAAAAGGGAACAGTTACTGTTCCCTTTCTTATTAAGTGGATATTATGCTGTTAATGTGCCTTGCCTTTTGCACTGTCTTCACTGCTGGCAGTATTGGCCCTTAGGGAGGTATCATAGCCATCGTGTGGTGCTTCCCCGTTAGTAGCAGGGTTTTCAGGACCGTAGGTAGCAGGTGCCGTACCATGCAGGTTGGTAGAGTCTATTGGTGTGCTTTCACCTGCATTTTCAGGGTTATTACTGTCCCCGCAAGATGAGAAGGTGAGTGCCGCCATCAATGAAAGCGTTAATAATGCTGGTAATTTCATATCCTTATATATTTATGGTTTTTCATTTACATGAAACCATAAAAATTATGCCATAGCTATCAACGTATGAGCTCTGCAACATCCGGGTCGCCATCCAGGTTGTTCATCTGCTTCATGATTCTGGGATACCGCCAGCTTACACGTTTGCTTAGTGGCTTTACGGTGTATTTTTTAGGGTTTGGCAGGCAAGCAATGATCATGGCAGCTTCGGCCCTGCTCAAGTTGCGCGCACTTTTATGGAAGTAAGCCTGTGCGGCAGCCTCTATGCCAAATATACCGGGCCCCATTTCTATCACATTCAGGTATACTTCCATAATGCGTTTTTTGCCCCATACCAGCTCTATGGCTTCGGTATAGAAGGCCTCTGGAGCTTTACGTATATACCGTCCCCAGCCACTGCCTTGCCACAAAAACACATTTTTAGCCGTTTGCTGGCTGATGGTACTGGCGCCGCTACCTTTTGCACGTTTCTTTTTACGTCGCGGTTTCTCTTCCATACTTTTTTCTATCGACTTCCAGTCAAAGCCTGTATGATCGGGAAAAAGCTGGTCTTCGCTGGCAATAGCGGCCAGTTTTACATTGGGTGATATTTCATTCCAGCTCACATAGTCGCGCTTCAAACCGTATCCGCCAAACAAGGCACCCAATTGTGTAGTAGTAATGGGTGGCATTATCCATTTACACACAACGGTATATAGCAAAGATGCCAGCAATAAGCCGGCAAATATCTTCAAGATGCGTTTAAAGATGCCTTTCTTCTGAGGTTTGCCCATATGCCTGCGAAAGATACAAGAGTAGCGGCTATAATACTATGCCTTGTCGCCGAAATAAAACCTGTTTTTATACAGGGTGGCTACATGGTCATATAGTTTATCCATGGTTTCGTGCCCCGATATATCGTCGTGCCTGTATTGTGCGCCGCGTACTACCAGTATGGCCGATGAGACTGCTGCCTCAGGTATGGCTACTTTAGTGCCTTGTGGCTGATAGCTTTCTACCAGTATCTTGATTTTATCGCCCTTAGATACTTTGCCATTGATGGTGATGAAATCGTTGTAAAAAACGAACTTGCCTTCTTCCTTTATTGGCGATAATTTTAGCTCGCCTACAGAATTTTTCAGCATATAAGATGTAGAGATTGAATGTAATATACCCAAAATACTGTTTAAACATAAACTTCAAAAACTACCTTGATGACGAAATACGAACAAATGTACCACGATATAGCAGCATCCATACCCGGTGTCAAGGAAAGTAAAATGTTTGGGGCTTTATGCATTAAAGCAGATAACGGTAAGGCTGGTGTATTATTCTGGAAAGATGATATGGTGTTTAAGCTGCCACCGGAAGAACAGGAGAAGGTATTGAAGCTGAAGGGCGCTGTTGTTTTTGAGCCATCAGAAGGGAAGCAAATGAATGGCTGGATACATGTGCCGAGGCAACACAGCAATTTATGGCCGCAACTGGCACAAATATCTATGCGTATGGTTGGCGACCTGAAGAAATAGCATACATTACCGGATCACTTTGGGTTCTGTATTTATCAGGAAGGCGACGTTTTGCTTTTCTATAGCACTTAATTTCTTATACACATTTTTACTGGCGCCTTTATACCACTTCTGCCTTTTGAAATGGCGTTTTAAGGCTGCATCTGTAAATATCATCCCATGACGCGCATATATTTCGTGCAGCATCACTTTATGGCCCCACGGGGATAAATGCTTAATATCATTCTCTGTCAGTTTACGCTGCGAGCCTTCGGGGTAGAAACCATAAGTGTGGCTGGCCTTAGGCCCTTTAAGGGTTGCCGTGCTTTTTTTGCGGGTAGCTAAGGCATTTTGCCCAGCTTCGCTTTCGGCATACATTTTATTCAGTTCATCTTCTCCACGTGTGCTGGTATTCGTTACCACCGTTGCCGGTTCGGCAGCCAAAGCCAGGGAAGTGCTGCCGATAGTGCGGGTAGCTGTCGCAGCAATAGCAGGGCTTCCATTACCGCTACGTTTTGCCCCGCTATTAGTTGCTTTATTGTTATTGCATGCCTGTAGCACTAAGGGAATTGCCAAAAGTAAAAGGTAACAGTAACGCATATGCAATAATTTAAAGTGAAATGACGATGTTTTATATGTATAACAAAATCATGCCATTGTGTTACCGGCTTTTTGCCTGGCAGCCTTGCGCACCCTTGTAACTGTCTTTACTTCCTTATTTACGATATCCCAGTACCCCCATATTTTGGTTGTAGAGTGTTTCCACAAGTCCAGCCCTACTTTTTCGGCGAGAAACCAGCACAAGTGATACCCAAAGTCTTTATTCTCTGCATTTACCCGGGCTGTATATATATCGTTCATATGATGAACGATAATTTCTTTCAATGCTGTTTTGGTAGGCCTTTTTACTGATTCTATTTCTATAGCTAATTCTTTACAGCATGCATCTAAAATATTAACAATGATTTCTCTTTGATCATCAGGAGCATTGCCAATGCCTGGCTGCACATCAGCAAAAGTGGCGTATTTATCTGCACCACGAAATATATATAGCTTTTGGAGGGCCTCTTTCTTATTCAAAACGCAGCGTATCAGGTTAGCTATAATTGGGGAAAATCAAATTACTTAATTCAAATTTAGAACTTTAATTTTACGCCGCTTTGGTCTGATTATTGTGTATATGCAATACAATCAGTAACAAATTTTCAATATTAAGTTAACATAGCAGGGGATAAGCGGTTAACTATAGACTAAACTAACGTATGATTCGTACATTCATAATTGAATGCATGCCCATTTTTTTGGCGATAGTAATTATATTTTATATATCTGTTAAATTTTATTTGATCCTGTCAAAAGGCCTTGGTACCAAACTGGTCGATCTGTTTTTTGTATCATTAGCCCCGTTGAGCAAACAGGCTATTCGCAACACTTTCCAGGAAAAGGTAAAGCAGTATTATAAAGTCAGCAATAAAATAAATATCGTCTTTTACATTGTGTTCGGAGCAGCTTTGTTGCTGTATATATTAATGTTATCAATTTAGAACACCATGCAATTGATAACCTGGAAGCAGTTTGAAGATGTAGAACTGAGGGTAGGTACTATTGTTGAGGTTATAGATTTTCCCGAAGCCCGCAAACCGGCCTATAAGCTCAAAATAGATTTTGGGCCTGAAATTGGCATACGTTGGAGCAGCGCCCAGATAACAGTTTTATACACTAAAGAAGCGTTGCAGAACAGGCAAATCGTTGCCGTCGTAAATTTTCCTGAAAAACAAATAGCCAACTTCAAATCGCAATGCCTGGTAACCGGCTTTGCAGATGCGGATGGTAACATAGTGCTTACAGCAGTAGAGCGTCCTGTACCTAACGGTACGAAGATAGCTTAGCTTCTTCCCAACCTTTTTAGCATGGTGCCATGTTCTATTAGTGCCTTTACGAAGTTAGGCTGCACATTATATGGCAGGTTATATTCCTGTGCTGTTTGCTTTACTATAACCGATAGCTTGGGGTAATGCACATGACATATGTGAGGAAAGAGATGGTGCTCTATCTGGTAGTTGAGCCCCCCAATAAACCATGACATGATGCGGCTTTTGGGCGAAAAGTTAGCTGTGTTCAGCAGTTGGTGGATGGCCCAGCTATTCATCATTTTATTCTCATCTGTAGGCATCGGGAATTCTGAAGTTTCCATTACGTGCGCCAACTGGAAGATACAAGCCAGCATTAAGCCCCCTATCAGGTGCATAATAACAAACCCCCATACAACATGATACCAGGCAACATCTGCAAAAAGGATAGGTAATACCAATACGTAAGTAAAGTAAAGTACTTTGTAAAGACTTAACTCTGTCAATGCACGACGCAGCGTTATCTTTTGCTTTTTCAGCATACCATTTTTATGGTAACCTATAATATTCTTATAGTCTTTTGCGGTAACCCAATATATATTCATGATACCGTATAGCAGCCATGCGTAGATATGCTGATACCTATGTATCCAATATCTCTTTTTGTGCGGTGACATGCGCAGCAGTATGCCTGCTTCCAGGTCTTCATCAAGCCCGTCAAGGTTAGTATATGTGTGGTGCAGAATGTTGTGCTGGATCTTCCAGTTGCGGCTATAGCCACCCAAGAGATTCAATACACCACCAAGCATATTATTTACAAAGGGGTTGGTAGAATAAGAATCATGATTAGAATCATGCATTACAGAGGTGCCGATGCCGGCTACACCTACACCCATCAACATCCACAATCCGTAAAACAACCACATATGTGCAGCAGCTACGCCCGTTACTATCAGAAAGTATGGGACAAAATACATGGAAAGCATCACCACCGTCTTTACATACATCGTGATATTCCCATGTTTCGGAATATCTGCATGAGAAAAGTATTCATTCACCTTCGCCTTCACAGTATCATAAAAACTGTCTTGCCCACCTTTGGATGCAAACTTTACTATTTGCATACCATGTTTCTGCTTTTGTTCCAAAAAAAATTAATTTTTCCGAAGATAAGCTAAATTTTCGGGCTACCGCCTTAGTTGTGAATTGAAATGCACCAAAGTATTTGTAATCAATAGTTAAAATAGATAATGCCTTTTGTTTTGAAACGCCGTACTTGCTATATTTATCATTATGATGAACGGGTTTATAAAGCAATTAGTTTGTTTGGTTCTGCTATTATTGTCTGTCGGTATAGCCAAGGCACAGCCATTTGCACCTGAGTGGTATATTCTTGAAAAGGGCAGTAGTATTTCTATTATTAAGCCGGGTGTGAACGATCTTACATTATTCCTTGCCCAGTCTGCCGGCAAGCCCATAGATAAAGCGGCTGTTGATGCCATGACGGATAGAATAACTTTTGGTGCAGGTAGTGTGGTGCTGGTATATGCTAAAGAGAACGATAGCTATATTGCTACTGATATGGAGGGCCGTAACCTGTTAATAAAGGGAAATATTACCAGGGCAGTACGTGGTGCCAACAGCGGGGTTGCTTACCTGAAAAGCGACCTGGTAACGCCTGCAGGCACCATCAGGAAGATGTCTTATGTATGGATGAAGGAGCGTAAGGAAGGGGCTGCTAATGTTACCATTCAATGTGACGGAAACCAGACAGCGGAAGTGGCGCTGAATAAAATATATGATATCAATCAAACAACACTTGAAATGGCCGGTTCTGTAAAACAGAAAACAGTAGAGTAGTATCGTTACTCCAAGGATAAATTTTTGAGTATTCGTTTTTTTAAACGTTTCTTCCCTGCAGTCCATATTTGGGCTGCTTTTTTTATTGCTATACTTTCTTCCGGCAATATCTCTGCTGTGTGCACGCTCAATATATGTAGTTGAATGCTGTAATCCTGGTATTGTCCCAGGTCGGCAGCCAGTATTTTCAGATGCTCTATTTGCTTCACATATGCCTGCTCATCTGCATGTGTGAATACATACAGCACATCCTTTACACGTTTCCGTATATCGTGTATCGTTTTATCCGTAGGAGCCTCGGCAGCCAGTTTTTTTATAGTAGCATATTGTTGCTTTTGCCAACGCAGCAAGTCCTTTGTCCCTGTTGCTTCTTTGGGCAGCGCATCTACTATTTCTTTCAACAACCTTTTTTTATCAAAACCTTTAAAGTGTGCCTTTAGCTTATTTCTGTGTTTTGCAGCCTCTTTCTTTATGGTTTTTATATATGCTTCAGGATAGCTGCTTTTTTCTCTCGTAGCTTCTTTTATATATTCCACGTGCAATAGCAGATCTCTGGCATTGCCTGCTGTTTTATATAGTTTATTAAGAAAGGCAGGCAATACTTTAGCATTCCCCATACCCAATCGCATTCTTACCAGTGCCCTTAGTTTTTTATATGTAGTACGTAGCTTATGAAGCAGCTCATTATCTATTATCTTTTTACCAGTGAGCTTATCAATTATTTCAAGTTCCTTCTTTATAATGTCTTTAGGGCGACGTGGCTTCATATGTTAAAGGTAAAGCCATAAAACAGTAAAAATTGATAAATATGTACTCTTGTCAAAGCTGAAGTATAGCTGCAATAGCGTGAAGTCAAAAAATGTGGATAAGTATAACTTGTTGTTATTGAATGTTATAGTATATTCATGTTGGGTTAAGAAGGTTTGGAAATACATTACTCTTAACGAAAGCTAAGGAGGGTTTTCGCACCCTCCTTTCGTTCTTTTCAGCATATCCAACCTTTACGTTGCAGCTAGTGTCTTATGAGTTATAACCCCAAGTGGTTAGAGAAAGTTAAAGGAGCCTTTTTAACCCCGTCACGATAACATGTTTAAAGCGCAGGTATTGTCTGCGCTTTTTTAATGATCACTCAAAAGGTTATTGTGGATTGTATTCGTAAGCTATACTATAGGCCATATGTTTCAGGCTGGGTGATACCTGGCCGATACGAAGGTCCTGACCCTGTGGGGTAGGTTCGCATACAGAGTATAATTGCCCTTTGTATTCTATTGTGTGGCCGGTAGGTTTATCAAATTTGACAGCTATAGTTACATGTGTAGGATATAACACTGCTATCATAGGCAGATTATATACTTCTTTTACCAGGTAGAAGAATAGAGCAGCACGGTCATCGCAATCGCTATATTTATTAAGCAGCGTTTGTTCAGGGCTCATGCGTTTTTCCTTGCCAAAATTGTTTAGGTCATCTTCGTAAAGAAAAGCATGGCGGGTAAAATTCATAAGATAGTCCACGCCCTTTTTCTGCTTCATATCCTTCACACTTTTTTTCAAACCCGGTATCAGCGAACTGTAGGTTTCTTTACTAAGCGGAATGTTGAAATAGGACGCATAATCCACCACAGGATAATTGGTAAAAATGGTTTGTACCTGCGGATTTATCATCACCTTAAAATGGTATTGCTTATTGTCATAACTAAACTGAAGATCTTTTTCTGTATAATCTGCAGGCGTAAAGTCCGGCATTTGGGTCACTTTATAGGAAAAAGCTTTTTGCCCTTCCGGTATAATTACATCAACGGGATAAGATGCATTCTTTTCAAAACTGAGATTGGCATAATCGTGTTTATTCAGGCATATATACTGCTTGTCATTAACCATATAGTATGGTATGTCGTATATATTTTCATCGCAGTGCACGTAAAACAGCAATTGCCCTTGTGTGCTGATGGCCAGATTAGCATCAAAGCCGCTTTTATTCAACAGGAACCATTTGTAAAGTGTATATCTTGGGTAGTTTTCAGCCTTAGGGCTTATCTGTTGCGCTGTTTTGCGAATGAGTTGATAATATATCCAGTCATTCAATTGGTGCTTTTCTTTGAATGCTATTAAAGTATTGATAGTTGGCTGATAGTCCTGCGCATTGGCAATATCATAAAATTGCCGGATGGTTTCTTTAGAAGGAGGAACATTATATGCAATAGAAAGAGATGGAGAAAATGGTACTTCTATTGTTTCCCCATAAAAATCCACTTTTATGATATTAGCTTGGCCTGCAAGCCCGATAGACTGGCAGGCGATGCATAAAAGAGATAATATGAGCGCTATTTTCCTCACTTTTTCTAAGTTACGAAGACTTAACAATTAATTAATGTTAAGTTTTTGGAAATGCAAATACGTTAACATGTGAATAACAGTTATATGGGAAAGTTTCCGTTTACTGAGCGATGAACGCGCGTATGTAATGCTGATACACCATTACAGTTATCCCGGTATTGACATAGACCTGCAGAAAGCAGTTGAAAATGGTTACATGCATCCGGAACAGTTTGGAACCATCTCAGATTATAAGACCAGATATGGCAAGGGCAGGGATAAGAAAGTAAAATACTACTATGTGTGGCACGATAAAATGGAAGAAAGCCCGGATATGGTAGCGCAGCGGAGACATGCTATAGGCCTGAATACACTACAGCAGCAAAAACGAATGCCAAACTGGAAATGGAAAGGGCAAAAAATAAGGTTTCATAAAAGGAGGTGATACTTGAGTAAGAAGCATCTTATCTTTACAGCCTTCAATATCATTTATAGAGAATGCGTAAAACAATACTCGTTACCGGGGCAACTTCCGGTTTCGGAAGGGCGATAGCGGAAATCTTTGCAAAGAATGGATATGATGTGTGTATAACAGGCAGACGCGCTGAAAGGCTCGATGCCCTGAAGCGGGAACTGGAAACAGCTTATGGTGTGCAAGTAACAACACTGCAGTTTGATGTCAGGGACAGGACAGCCGTAGTAAATGCTATCGATGCTTTAAAACAACAAATATCACGAATAGATATACTGGTAAATAATGCGGGGCTGGCATCGGGCTTATCTACCATAGACGAAGGCGATATGGATGATTGGGATGTGATGATAGATACCAATGTGAAGGGGTTGTTGTACGTAACCCGCCAGGTACTGCCAATGATGAAAGAGCAGGGAGGTCATATATTTAATATTGGTTCTACTGCTGGTAAGCTGGTATATAAGAACGGGAATGTGTATTGCGCTACCAAGTTTGCGGTAGATGCGCTGAACCAATCTATGCGTATAGACCTGCTGCCCTATAGCATTAAAGTTTCGGGTATCAACCCCGGCATGGCTGAAACCGAATTTTCATTGGTTCGTTTTAAGGGTGATGAACAAAGGGCAGAGTCTGTATATCGCGGTTTTGAACCACTACATGCTGAAGATATTGCCAATACGGTTTACTATTGCGCTACACTGCCGGCACATGTTTGCATCAATGATCTTACCATTACCTGCACCAACCAGGCAAATGGCATCTACACGGTAAAAGACAGCGAGAAAGTAAATACAGCAAACAAAGGATAATGTACGAATCGATAACGCAGATAAGGGTAAGATATGGCGAAACAGACCAGATGGGGTTCCTGTACTACGGCAACTATGCCTTGTACTACGAAGTAGGCAGGGCAGAGGCCATACGGCAGCTTGGCTTTACTTATCGCGAGCTGGAAGAAATGGGTATTATGATGCCGGTGGTGGAATTGAACTCGCAATACTTCCGTCCGGCAATGTATGATAACCTGATAACTGTAAAGACCATATTGAAGGAATTGCCTGAAGGCTCTAAAATAAAATTTCATTCGGAGCTGTATAATGAAAAACAAGAACTGCTGAATAGAGGCGTTACTACACTGGTGTTTTACGATCCGCAACAGAAACAAAAAGTAAACATGCCACAGCAATTGATGGATTGCCTCGCCCCCTTTTTTACAAAATAGTATATGCCAAAGACCAAAGCAGTAATAATAACGATAGGTGACGAGTTGCTGATAGGACAAACCATAGATACCAATTCGGCATGGATAGCCAAACAGTTGAATCCATTGGGTATAGATGTGGTGCGCAGGGTAGCAGTAGGAGATACGGAAGATGCCATCAGGTATGCACTGGATGAAGAGCTGCCGAAAGCGGATATCATATTGCTAACCGGCGGCTTAGGCCCAACTGCCGACGATATTACGAAGCCTCTGCTGTGCGAATATTTTGGCGGTAAGATGATAGTAGATGAGCGGGTGCGTACGCATGTGACAGATATGTTTCAACGCAGAAACCGCCCGTTTTTAGAACGAAACCTAAAGCAGGCAGAAGTGCCGGATGTATGTACCGTATTGTTCAACAGGATAGGGACAGCACCCGGTATGTTGTTTCATAAAGACGGGAAGATCGTAATCTCCATGCCGGGCGTGCCTTTTGAAATGGTAGCAATAATGGAAGATGAAGTATTGCCATTGCTGAAAGCAAAGTACATATCAGATGCTATTGTTCATAAGACGATTGTTACCATAGGGGAAGGGGAAAGTTTTATTGCAGAGAAAATAGAGGATATAGAAACAGCACTGCCAAAGCACATAAAACTGGCATATCTGCCAAGTCCGGGCCTGGTAAAGCTAAGGCTTACAGGCCATGGTGATGATAAAGCTGTGTTAGAGCCTGAGGTGGCCCGATACCAGGATAAGATAGCAGAGCGACTGGGTAATATTGTTGTAGCAAAAGAAGACTTAACCATAGAAGAGATACTTGGTCTTTCATTAAAGCAAAAAGGTAAAACACTTGCTTTGGCAGAAAGCTGTACGGGTGGTTACATCAGCCATCTTATTACGCAGATACCGGGCGCAAGCGAATATTTTAAAGGTGGGGTAGTTTCATACCTGAATGCGATAAAGACAAGTGTGCTGCATGTAGATGCGGCTATTATAGAAGCGCATGGTGTGGTAAGCGAGCAGGTTGCCTCTGCTATGGCACAGCAAGTAAGAAACCTGCTGAAAAGCGACTATGGGTTTGGTGTTACCGGTATATTAGGGCCGGGTATGGAAGATGGGAAAGTATCGCTGGGTACGGTATGGATAGCCGTTTCTGATGGCAATGAAACAACAACGAAACAACTGAAACTTTTCTACGACCGTATCCGTAATAAAGAAAGTGCAGCTACGCTGGGCATGATGTTGATGTGGAAATTCATAAATCATATATCCTAAATGCTGTTCCTGATAGGTATGCCATTGGCAGGTAAGTCTTACTGGGCAAGGGAACTGGCCCTGCATTATCAACTGTCTTTTGCCGACCTTGATGCCGAAATAGAACGACGGGTAGGCATGCCAATTCAAGATATTTTCAAGGGACAAGGTGAAGATGATTTTCGAAAGTATGAACAATTTGTTTTGAAGAACCTGATAAAGGAAAACGAAGCAGATATTATAGCGTGTGGTGGCGGTACTCCTGCATTTTATGATAATATGGAACAGATGAAGCAACATGGCTGTGTGGTATACCTGAAAGCAGATACGACTACATTGATAGAAAGATTTGCCGCTGCTGCCACAGAACGCCCACTGCTGCTACAGGCCAGCAACAAGAAGCAGGCTTTAGAAGAGTTATTGGCCCAAAGAAAAAATATATATGAGCAGGCCGATTATACATTAGATACAAATCGGCTTTCTGTTAGTAATTTTGAGCAAATAATTGCTTCATGTACAAACCGGCAATAACAGCAGGTGCCATATTTGCGGCACTGGCTGTAATACTAGGCGCCTTCGGCGCACATGCGCTAAAAGAAGTGTTACAACCTGATCAATTGCAGACTTTTGAAACAGCTGTTAAATACCAGTTCTATCATTCCTTTGCGTTGGTGGCAACCGGTATTATCTTCTCATCGTTTCCTTTCAGGCAAATACGCCTGGCAAGTACCTTTTTTATCATTGGTGTTTTGCTGTTCTCCGGTTCATTATACGCACTCACATTGTTAAAAATGAATGGCCAGGTGGGTTTAGGTGGCGTAGGTATTATCACACCTATTGGCGGGCTTTTCTTCATTGCCGGCTGGCTCATGTTGCTTTGGGGTGTGGGACGTAAGAAATAACCGCATTGGCAATGATAATATAATTACTAATTTTACATTTCTAAATTCCACATTATGAGTGTTGTTGCATTGATAACTGCGTTTGTGGGCAAGAGTGCAGGCAATGTTTACCTACAGGAGATAGAGGGGAGAACCATCATTAACCGTTGCTATGAAACAACAGTAGCCACCGGGCTATTTTCAGATGTTTTAGTGCTGACAGATAATGAGGACGTAGAGAAGAAAATATTGGCTGCAGAGGGCAAAGTAAAACGTTACAGCCGTACGCCTGATAGTTCTGTAGAGTATGTGGCGGAAGCAGGCCTAGATATCGAGGCAGACATTATATTACACATACAGGGAAATATACCTAACCTGAAGGAAGCACCAATTGAAAAACTCCTTAAAACATTTGAAGATGCTACCAGCCGTAATATACAGGTTGCATCTATAGTGTATAAAATGCAGCATGCTGAAGAAATAGCAGACCCTAACCGCATAAAAGCAACATTGAATATGCGCTTGTTTGCTATGTACTTTTCCCGATATCCCGTGCCTTTCCTTTATCATAAAGATTTGCCAATATCGCATTATGCGCATACCGGTATTTATGCATATCGCAAGGCGGTGTTGTTCAATTTTATGAACTGGCCGGTAGCACCGCTTGAAAGGACAGAACAAATAGAAAGCCTGCGTTTTCTGGAAAATGGAATTGACGTAAAAATGCTCATTAGCCATCAGCCAATAACCCAGATATATTCAGCCACTGCTGCAATAACAGTATAGCTATATTTATTCCTTGCGCCCTTTTCAATTAGCAAATATCATTCTGGTTCTATCGCTTATAGCGTTGGATATAGCTTATCTATTAGGTTATACAGATTGGTGGTGGCTGCTGGTGGTTATAGGTATCTATATACATGTATTGGTATTCGGGTCTATTTACATTCAGTGGAATTTTTACGTCAAATCGTATAATAACGGTAGTAATTCTGATAAGCGTATTGCCATTACTTTTGATGATGGGCCTGCTGCGCAAACAGAGCGAATACTGGACATTCTGAAGGAGCATAGTGTGCCGGCAGCATTTTTTTCCATTGGTAAAAATGCAGTTGCCCATCCGCAACTGGTAAAACGCTGGCATGCAGAAGGTCATTTGATAGGCAACCACAGTTATAACCACAGTTTCAATTTCGATTGGCAGAGCAGTAAATCAATGACCGCAGAAATAGAGCAAACGAATGTCGCAATACAATCTATTTCCGGTGTTAAGCCACTTTGCTTTCGGCCTCCTTATGGCGTTACAAACCCCAACCTGGCAAAAGCTATAAGCAATACGGGCATGCAATCTATTGGTTGGAATATTCGTTCTTTTGATACAAAAGCAAAAGATCCGGAGGTATTACTGCAACGGTTGTTAGGAAAGTTAAAAGGAGGGGATATTGTATTACTTCATGATTCTATGCCTATTACAGCCGAAATTTTAACGGAATTTATCATACAAGCCCGAAAAAAGGGATTTACCTTTGCCCGCGTAGATAGCTTACTAGGAATTGATGCTTATGCGTAATGTATTATCGGGTGCCCTTTTACTATGCAGTAGTTTTGTTGTGACCGCACAGCCCAAGGGTTACCAGCAGTTAAAAGACGTAAATGCTTTTCAGCAATCGCTAGCAAAATCGAATGCTGCCAAACAGACCATCACCAGCGATTTTACCCAGATCAAGAATCTTTCCCTATTATCAGAAAAGATCAAGTCGAAAGGCAAATTCTATTTTAAGAAAGAGGATAAAGTACGTATAGAATATACCGCTCCCTATGCCTACCTGGTAGTGATGAATGGTGGGCAGCTTACCATTAAAGACGAGCAGAAGACCAGTAAGATAAATACAAAGAACAGCAAGCTGATGCAGTCTGTTAACCGCATCATTATAGATTGTATGCGGGGCACGGTATTTCAGAATTCCGACTTTAAAGTATCAGCCTATGAGAACGGGCAGAACTACCTGCTATCGTTATCGCCTGTTACCGATGCGATGAAGAAAATGTTTAAGCAGGTGGATGTGCATATGGAAAAGAAAACGCTGGATGTGGACCGTCTTACCATGACGGAAACTGGTGGTGATTATACAGATATGGACTTTTCCAACACTCAACATAATGCAGCATTGAATGAAGCCATATTTAAGGTTAAGTAGTCTGTTGCTCATTTTAATAGCAGGATGTGCATCGCCATACAAGCACCTGCAGCCGCTGGAAACGCCGCAAAATTCAGCATTTATATATAAGCCACAATTTAATAAGGCTCTTTACCGTTGTATTGTTAACGGAAATCTAATATTCAAGAAATTCCATTTAAGTGGAATTTTACTTTTTAAAACAATGGAAAATGGCACGGTACGTGCAGTATTCCAAAACGAAATGGGAATGACCTTCTTCGATTTTGAATGGGATGGCCAGGACTCATTCAAAGTGAACCAGGTAATAGAGCAACTGGATAGGCCGGCAGTAATAAAGACACTAAAAAAGGACCTGAGCCTATTGCTGATGAAGGGGTTGGATAAAAAAAGTGAAAAATTTTTTGTGGGGGATAGGGGTAAATCGACTTATCACTGTTTTAATATAGAGAGCGGGTATGCATACTATATAGAAACGGATAAACAACTGGTAAGAATAGAGAATGCCGGTGAGAAGAAAAAAGTGATAACCATAACAACAACAGGACGAAACACACCTACGGATATGCCCGATAGCGTGTTTTTCAACCACCATAAAGCAAACTTTACAATAGCCTTACAAAAAATTCAGACCCATGCTGATGAATGACTTTTATAAGATAGAGTATATACAAAGAGAACCCAATAGTTTTTCGTGCAAGGTAGCCTTCAATACCCAGCACGATATATTTAAAGGCCACTTTCCCGGCCAGCCCGTGGTGCCCGGTGTGTGTATGATGGAAATGGTAAAAGAACTATTGGAACAGCAAACGGATAAAAACCTGTGGATGCGTGATGCAGGTATTGTAAAATTTCTGCAACTAATAACACCGGATGTACAGCCTGTAGTAAATGTGAGCTGGAAACAGGAGGGCAGAGGGCTAAACGTAAATGCTTCGTTTAAAAACGAAGCTGCCGATCTGTTTAAACTAACCGGCAGCTTCGAGGCAAAATAAGTTATGGATTAACCCTGGTTGTCGCGCCATTCGTACACCCAGCTCGATTGTATCATTTCGAGGTGTCCTTCGTTGCTTTCTTCGCGTTTTCCTTCAAAGTTGGGTATCTCTAAAACCCACTCCAGCAGGTCTGTAAAGCGTATCCTGTATATCCGGCTTTCGCCAAAATCATCGCCAAAGCGTTCATATAGTTTCTGGGCTATATCTTCGTAATCATTCCAATGTATGGGTGGTTCGTAATGTGCCATCTATTGTGGTAAGTTTATTATGTTTTGTGTAATTAATCGCCGTGTATAACGGACTGGTCAGGTATCGTAACTTCTACCACGCCGCTATCATCATCATTCAATACGCATTGGCATCCCAATCTCGATTCCAGCTTCGGGTTGCGGGCACGGTCTATAAAGTCTTCTTCTTTATCCGATAGTTCAGCTACCAGGTCTTCACCTTTTTCCAGATACAGGTGGCAGGTGCTGCAGGCACATACCATACCACAGTTATGGTGCAGTTCTATATTGTTATCCAGCGCTACTTCTAAAATACTTTGCCCGGGGGCAACATTCTCTATTGTAACAGGCTCCAGTCCTTTTTGTTCAAATTTAAATTTTACTGTATACATGTAAGTGTGTGGTCAGATTTCTGCGCAAAGTTAAATGATTTGTGCTGCTTAAAGCTAAATGATGGTATATGCTTGTCTTTTAGGGCAATTACTTCTTTTGATACATAGCTTGTATCGAAGCGCTCAGTTGGCTGTACACCTGTTGCCATTCGGGATGTTCCTGTAGTAAAGCAAGGTGTTTTTCTATGGTAGGACTATCGCCACGGCGGGCAGGCCCCGTTTGCAGGTATTCAGCATTATGGCTACTCAACCTGTCAACAGTTTGCCGGATGATGGGTTGAAGCAAGCTAAATGGCAACCCTTTTTCGGCACAAAGATGTTGCACAATGGCAAAGATGTGATTGGTAAAATTGTTACTGAATACGGCATTCATATGCAGCCAACGCCTTTGTGTACTATCGGCCTCATAAGCCATATTGGTAAGTGCGGGTAGCAGGGCAAGGATGGCTTCTCTTGCTGTTTCCGTAGATACCTCCCAGGCGGTGGGTATTGTTTTTTCTACCGGAAGGTTGTCTTTTACGATAGAATAAATAGGCCAAATAACACCATAATGCGGGGCTGCTGCGGCAAGCACGCCTGCGTCTACCGCTCCTGCAGTATGTAAAAGAACTGTATCCGTAAAGCTTAAGTTCTTTACAATGTCATCAATGGCATGGTCTGATATGGCTATGATACACACATCTGCCATGTCGTTGATGCCGGCTGCTAATTCAAATGCCTTTGAAGCTACACTATTGGCTAACTTCTGTGTAGCCTCCATATTACGGCCATAGATACCATTACAAATGTGGCCGCCTGCTACCAGCCGTGTAGCTATAAACCATGCCGTATTTCCAGTGCCAATGATATTAAAGGTCATGATAGTTGTGCTTTGTTGGCAGCATAATAATCGGTCATCAGGTTAAATACTTTTTGTTTTAAGGCGCCAAGGTCATGCAGTGTAAGCCCTTTGGTTTCTATGGCCGGCAAAAAGTGGAAGTGTATGGTTTTAGGTCGTGCCCAAAGCTTTTTATTATGTGGTAATATGGTGCCGGTATTGAAGATGAGCCCGGGTATAATGGGCTTTTGTGCCCTGATAGCCGTTATAAAAGCACCATCATAAAAGCGCTGTAGCGGTTCTTTTGTTTTATTGCGGGTACCTTCAGGATACAGGCAAAGATGCAAGCCTCTATCCAGCATTTCCTGCATTCTGGTAAAGCTTTCCCGTCGGCTGCTTTCACTGCTGCGGTCAACTAATACAGAGCCTGCTTTGTAGATAAGGCCAAAGATGGGAATCTTAGCCATTTCCACCTTAGCGAGTGTTTTATTAGGGCCGGGTATCCAGGGAGAGGATACAGGTATATCAACTAAAGAATTGTGGTTGATGACCACTACATAATTTTTCCCTGCTTTAAAGTTTTCCTTGCCCTTACGCCTCACAGGGCATCCTACCATAGGCATGAATACACCCATCCACAACCTGAATACTTTATGCAGCAGTTTAGACCTGAGTGGCTCTTTCAGTAATGATGAGATCCATATAGGTATCACTACTATCAGCATGCTGATAACAAATAACAGCATCCCCAGAAAGAAATAAACATGTCCTGCTATGTTTTTTATAAACTTCATGTGTTTTTTAATCGAGGCTCCAGTCAATGGCTTTCATACCGTGTTGTTCCAGCCATTTATTAGCCTTGCTGAAATGATGGCTTCCAAAGAAACCGTTGTGTGCAGATAATGGTGATGGGTGCGCAGCCGTAAGTACCAGGTGCTTTGATGTGTCTATCAGTTCCTTTTTGCCTTTTGCAAATCCGCCCCAAAGCATAAATACCACATGTTCCTTCCGTTCGGATATGATGCGTATCACATCATCGGTAAAATGGTGCCAGCCAATTTTGCTGTGAGACATTGGTTTATGCGCCTCTACGGTCAAGGCTGCATTGAGGAGCAGTACCCCCTGATTGGCCCATTTTTCAAGATTCCCGTGATTCGGTATTTGTATATCAAGGTCTTCTTTCTGCTCTTTGAATATATTTACCAGCGATGGCGGTGGTGCTACGCCCATAGGCACCGAAAAGCTGAGCCCATGGGCCTGCCCGGGGTTATGATATGGATCTTGCCCCAGTATCACCACTTTTACTTCATCAAACGGTGTGGTGTTAAATGCATTAAAAATGAACTTGCCCGGTGGATATATTGTTTTTCCTGCTGATTTTTCAGCTTTCAAAAAATGAACGATTTCCTTGAAATAAGGTTTTTCAAATTCCTCGGATAACTGTTTTTTCCAGCCGGCTTCTATTTTTACATCCATAGAAATGGTTTTAATAAATAGATATACTTCTATTTTCCACCTTTTTTAGAAGGTTGTGGGGTTGTTGCCGGTTTAGGCTTGCTGTTATTGGCAGGTGTGGCTGTTGATTCTTTTTTATCATCAGCTTCCATTATGGTGAAGCTGCCGCACATTTCCTGCATGCCTTTGTTTTGTGTCAGCACTATCAGGTATACGTCCGTACGCTCAGGCACGAAGGAATACACAATAAAATTTTGCTGTGCAGGTGTTTTTAAAGTACGGTCTTCAATTTTTTTATCCCGGCCATCAAAGAGTTCCATCGAGATACGTTTCGCATCTTTGCTACCTACAAATATTAACTGATATAGCTTGCCTTTTTGCAATTGGGTGGCAATGGGAGAGGGTTGCCTCGATTCCATGGTTATCATGGCATCCTTATATATTTTTTGCCCTTGTGTTTTAAAGTCTTGCTTTATCTGTTCGGCTTGCAGGCGGATAGCACGGTCGTTGCAGCCTAATGCAGGTTGCTGTGCCATTGCTGCAGTAGAAAAAATATATAAAGCTGTAAGCAGGGAAAAGAAACGAACTTTTTGCATTGTAATACCCATTATTGTGTAGCGAAGTTAGCAGAAATGGACTGTTTATTAAGCCTATTCTATGGTTGTTTTTGAGAAGATGTTGATGACCAGCACACCTATGGTTATTAGTACCATGCCGATGATAGCAGGTAAGTCGGGCATTTGCTTATACAGGAATATGCCTGCTATGGTTACCAGCACGATACCTACCCCCGACCATAAAGCATAAGTAATACCCACGGGCATCACCTTAACCGTAATGCTTAAAAAATAGAATGCCGAAGCATAACCTGCTATCACAAGCACACTAGGCCATAGCTTGGTAAACCCTTCGGCAGCCTTTAGAGAACTGGTAGCGATGACCTCAGAAACAATGGCTATAAAGAGGTATAGATACTTCATGTGCTGAAATTATGGTTGATAATAAAAGGAAATTTAGAGTATTTCCGATACATGCTTGCGTATGTTGGTTGCCATCTTATCCATAGGCAGGTCGTTACTGTCTTTGCCAAATGGTTCTTCTATTTCTTCGGCAATGAGTTCGAGGCTTGATAGCACATAGAAAACGATAGCGGATATCGGGACAATAAAGTAACCTAATGTAAATACATATCCGAATGGAAGTGTCATTACGTATATGAAAATGAACTTCTTTATGAAAGCGCTGTAAGAGTAGGGGATAGGTGTGTTTTTGATGCGCTCACACGCACCGCATATATCTGTAAAACTGGTGATTTCGGGATTGATGAACAATAATTGTTCGCCTGAAATGATACCATCTTTATGCAATTGATATATCCTGTCCGTCATCATTGTCGCAATCTGGTTGGGCGCATGTTTCTCGGTATTGAGATTGGCAAATTCGGGGTGTGCCGTTTCATCCAATGCGAAGCGCGTAGCTTCTGCCTGCAGATGGTCTTTCAATACCGATGCATAAAGGGATATCGCATTTTTAAAGAACAAACGGTTTTCAGTATCATTTTTACCAAGCAGGGAGTTGAGCTTAATGGCCAGGTTGCGACTGTTATTTACCAGCGCGCCCCATTGCTTACGGCCTTCCCACCATCTGTCATAAGCTGTATTGGTACGGAATACCAATAGTAACGATAATGCAAAGCTTAGCAGACTATGCATCTGCGAAATGTTTTTGGTATAGCTATTAGCGCTGAAGTTCAGGAAGTTTAATTCAAAATATGCTACCCCTGCAGAATAGAACGCTATGCAAAATATAAGAGGTAATAGTTTTCTGAGCGTATCAGATTTATGAAATTCAAATAGTATCTGAAACCATTGTTTGGGGTTGTATATACGCACAGATGTTTTTTTATAATTATCTTATTTCTACTTGCAGCAATTTCTGATCTTCTAAATAGCCCTCCAGTTTATCGTAAACATTTAAAGACCCAACACCTGCCGGCGTACCGGTATATATCAGGTCGCCGATATTAAGAGTGAAGTATATAGATACGTATGCTATGATTTTATTTATGCTGAACAGCATATCGCTGCTATTGCCTTTTTGTACCAACTGGTCGTTTACCTTCAGGTGAAAGTTCAGGTTGTTCACATCCATATCCGGTCCTATGGGTATGAACTGCCCAACGGCTGCTGACAGATCAAAGGCTTTAGCTATTTCCCATGGCAGGCCTTTTTCTTTTTGCCGCTGCTGCACATCGCGTGCCGTAAAGTCAAGGCCAACGCTAATGGCATTGTAATACTTGGGTGCAAACTTTTCCTGTATATACTTTCCGTTTTTACTGATGCGTACTACCAGTTCGCATTCATATTGCAGGTCGTCGGTAAATTCAGGGTAATAAAGCGGTTTTTCGGGAAAGAGTAAAGCGCTTTTAGGCTTCATAAATATAACAGGCTCTGTAGGCACCTCATTATTCAATTCTTTGGCATGTTCGCTGTAATTTCGTCCGATACAGATGATCTTCATTATTCCATAATTATGAGCCGTGTAAAAATAAAGTTTCCTGCTGAAAAACCACTATTTGAAACCAAGGTAAGTGTTCGTATAAGCGATATTAATTATGGAAACCACCTGGGTAATGATTCGGTACTTTCCATAATACACGAGGCCCGCATGCAAATGTTGCGGGCTTGGGGCGGGGATGAATTGAATATAACCGGCAATAGCCTGATAATGGCCGACGTAATGATAGCTTATAAAGCAGAGGCCTTTTTCGGTGAGATACTGGATATTGCGATATATGCGGATGAAATAACCGACCGGTCTTTCGACCTGCTGTATCGCATCAAAACCATGCGAAATAATGTAGCTGTTGATGTGGCACATGCTAAAAATGGTATGATATGTTTTGATTATAACACGCGCAGGATAGCGCTTGCAACCGACGAATTAAAAACCTTGCTGCAAAAGGTGGATTTTTAAAAACTTTTCCATTACCTTTGCATTCCATTTTTTGGCGAGGTAGCTCAGATGGTTAGAGCGCAGGATTCATAACCCTGAGGTCACGGGTTCAACTCCCGTCTTCGCTACAGGTCCCACAAGCGTTTCAGGCGAAAATCTGAAACGCTTTTTTCTTTTCCAACATTATTTAAGCCTTTCCAATTTGCCTTTTCGTTTGATTATATTCTTATAATCCCACTGAATATCTTTAGACTTGTTTAACCACCTTTCCAATGCTTCTATATCAACTTCAGAAACGGCATTATAGAAAATAGAAGCATCTTTGAATTTCTCACCATGTATTTTCAGGTCATCTTCATTAAAATCTGCACCACTCCAAAACATCAGGCGGATGCCGAGTTTCTGTTTACTGTAGCCTACAATCGGGTTGCCGTCTAAAAACCAAACAGGGTGCCGGTGCCATATTTTATTTTCAGCATCTGGAAGCACAGCGCTGATATGCTTTGCCAAAGCATCACATATTTTCCAGTCTTCTGCTGGTTGAGATGCATTAAAAGCAATGATGTTTTCTGAAATGTTAAGGCGTTCTTTTTTCATGCAGATGTGTTTAATTCCATATACCATTCATGGATGTAAGTATTAATGGCTTGCCATCGGTCACTACAATGGTATGCTCATGCTGCGCCATGAAGCCACCCCGATTGCCAACTAAAGTCCAGTCATCGGCAAGCGTTACAGTCATGGTAGAATTGGTCGAGATAAAAGTTTCAATAGCTACTACAGAATTTTTCTTAAAGCGTTGGCGATTGAATTTGTCGCGATAGTTAGCTATGTCAAATGGCTCTTCGTGCAGGCTGCGGCCAATGCCATGCCCTGTAATATTCTTTACTACTTTCAAGCCTTTCTTTTTTGCTTCTGTTTCTATAAGCCAGCCGATATCTGATATGCGTACACCGCCCCTTATGTTGTTAATTGCCTTTTGAAGTATAACACGCGAAGCTTCTACCAGTGGTTGGTGCCCATTGACATCTTCGCCCAATACGAAAGAGGAACCGTTATCAGACCAAAAGCTATTCAATTCAGCAGATACATCTATATTGATAAGGTCGCCCTCTGCAAGTACCCTTTTGGGGGAGGGGATGCCATGGCAAAACTCGTTGTTCACACTAATGCACGTATAGCCGGGAAATCCATATGCAAGATTAGGTGCCGACCTGGCACCAAAAGAACGTAATATGTCATTGCCAAAATCATCCAGCTCTTTCGTGGTCATCCCCGGCCGGGCATAATCTATCATACGCCTTAGGGTAATTGCAACCGCCTCGCTTGCTTTCTTCATCCCTGTTAATTCCGCTTCATTGCTTATCGACATATCCTTGTTATTTCTGATGTACATGCAATTTAACGAATATGTTCCTTTCAATAAAAAAGCCCGGCATATACCGGGCTCCTTATTTTAGAAATGTGTCCTTGCTTAGTTTTTCAACAGTTCAGGTATCAGCTTACCATCCGTTTCAGGATATGGGATATTGGTAAGTTTAACAATCAAAGGCGTAATATCCAGCAAACGCATGTTCTCAACTATGGTTCCTTTTTTAAGGCCGGGACCACAGGCCACAAAACCTGTTTTTATTTGCTGGTGATCGGGGAAGAAACCGTGTGTGCCTCTTACTCTGTCATAAGGCTTTACCAGTTGGGTTGTGTCATTTCCAAAGGCAGTACCATTCAAGCCGGTTAATGCCAACTGCACATTAGGATCAGCACCTACAGCAGTCAGTTTGTCTTTCTCTACTATGGCAAAATACTGTTTCACACTATCCGGTAAGCTGGTCAATAGCTTCCTTACTTTGTCAACTGTTGCTTTATCGTTAGGGTTCTTCAGCTCAAGAAAAGTACCACCACCTGAATTGTGAAACTGTGCCTTCCAGTCATCTTTTTTGATGTCCTTTATTAAGCCATTTTGTTTCAGCAGGTAGTTGGGGTTGAAAGAGCGATAGATATCTTCAAAGCCATGGTCGCCTGTTACTATCACCAATGTACTGTCAACAATACCGGCCCTTTTCAACGATTCGAAGATTGTTTTGATAGAACGGTCTGCGCCGGCTACCGATGCACGCACCATGTAGTGCTCGCGGCCTTCCTGGTGTTCGTAGTGGTCGGTACATGCCAGGTGCACGGCTGTGAAGTTTGGCTTGTAGGTCCTCAAAAGGTAGCCAGCAATCCTTGCCATATTCTCATCAGCTATCAGTTCGTTGTTCTCAGCGCCTATGTCATCGGCTTCCAGGTGGCCTGTAGCTTTGTCTTGCACCTCCTGCCACAGGGTAGCAGGGTAGGTAGCAGCAGCTGTATATGGCCTGGCATCTTTCGAATCCAGATGGTTCCAGTACTCAGGTATGCGATAATCTATAGGTGCATTGTAGGTTACGGGCCAGCGGACACAAGCTGTTTTTTTGCCTGCTTTGCGCATAGCAGACCACAGGTTCTCTGATTTTATCAGGTTATAATCCCAATACCATTTACCTGTCTGTCCTTGTGGTTCGAAAGGCAGGTTGTAGTAAATGCCGTGTTTGGCAGGTGTCATGCCCGTTACCATAGTCGTATGGTCAGGATAAGTAACGGATGGGAAAACAGGGTCTACACCACGTGCAGCTACACCATTTTTCATCATTTCCCTTACGGTAAACATACCATACGTACTATCCAAGTAGAACTCGGGACGAAAGCCATCTACAGTGATAAGTACTACATATTTAGCCTGTTCGGTTTGGGCATTTGCAGCTATGCAAGATGAAAGCAGGCATGCTGTTCCTATTATGCTGTTTATTATTCTCTTAGCCATTTGTTTGAATTGATTTAAATGTTTTTATGATTAGAAACCATACCTTAAACCAAGCTGTATCTGGTAAGGGTTACCACTTAGTGAAGATACACCGGCGTTGGCATTCACTGCATATTTGTATGTGTTGGTATTGGCATCGAAGCCCCTGATAGTGTACAGGCTGGTAGTACCTACGTTGTGATTGATACCTTTTGTTTTATCCAGCAGGTTGGCTACGTTGAATACATCTACAGATACTTCAAAGTTGTGCTTCCTGTAAACTTTTATCTTCTTAGAAAGACGGATATCTAACACACCATAGAATGGATTTTCACCACCGTTACGCTCCGCTATTTTACCGAAAGATTTGCGGATGTAGTCTTTCATGCTGTTTTCCACGTTAGGGTTGTTCAATACAGCGTTGATGCCATCCTTCAGGTATTGGGGTGTGCTGGCATCGTTCGGGTCGTAAACATATGCCAGGTCGTTGGTGGCTACGAAGTCACCGTTTACGTTACCATTAACTGTAAGAGAGTAGCGGGTACCTGCAATACCTGAGAAGCGTATACCTGCACTGATGCCCCAGAATGTAGGTGCCGTACCGTACACTACTACTTTATGACGGAACTGGTTGTCGGAATAAGACATTACATCCAGCTTGCGAGGGTCATCTTTTATGTATTGAACCAGTGTAGCGGTATTGGCTACGTTACCATTGTAAGATGTGTTGTCTTTAGTCTCATTCCATGTATATGAAACAGCTATTTCACCATCTTTAAAGTAGCGGTAAGCACCATCTACTACAAAGGCCATCTGGTTTACTTTGCCCGTGCTTGTCAGTTCCAGCACACGGCCTACTTCTGTAGTTTTACGTCCTTTTGTCCAGTCTGCATTACCATTGCTGGTATTGATGGTAGATGCAGGTACGTATACGCCACGGTTAGCTTCTTCTTCGATAGTAAAGTAAGGGTTCTCCACCATGTTCTTATCTATATAAGTATAGTTATTGCGCGCAAATGACAGGTAGCCCGCTACACTCATCCTGAAGTTTTTATTGAAGAAGTGTGAGTAAGACAAGTTGCTTTTATAAACTACAGGCACCTTCGCTTCTTTACCGTTCATGTTGATAGTGGCCAGTTTAGGAATGTTAGGATTTGCCAGCAGTTCTTTACCAGGGGCAGTAGATGGGTCCTGGCGATAGCCTACGAAGTTGGGCGCAGGTACTGAGCTGCCCGTAAGGTCAACACCTATGATATGAGACCCATCGAACAGCATATTGTTGATCATAGAATATGGGTTCAGAGCAGATCCCATTACACCACCACCCAAGCGTATGATGTCTTTACCATTCTGGCTTACATCCCATGTAGCTTGCAAGCGAGGTTGTATTTGCAATGTTTTTAGTTTGTTCGATGTGTTCAGTCCTAAAGTCCTGTCAACTGTTTCGTTATAGTTCGCACTGTTCAGGTAGGCAGTATAATCTACACGGATACCGGCTGTAACATCCAGGCCGGGTGCTAAGCTTGTTTGTGCTTGTGCATAGGCACTTGGCACCAGGATGTTGAACTTAATGTTCCAGTCATCAGAAGTATAAATATCTCTTGCATAACGGTACGGAGTCATGTTGTTAAAATTATTCATGCCCGTAAAGTAGAAGCGGCCATTTATTTCACTACCGTAAATAGAGTTTTGATTGGTATAGGCAAGACCAACACCAAATGTATAGTGGAATTTGCGGGTGTTATAATATACATTGTTTATCAACTGTACCACGTGGTTATTAAAATAATCGCCACCATAGCGCTGTCCACCAAGTTGTATTGCAGTTGTCAAGTTCGTACCATCATCGGCTACAGATGTGATGTTTTGAACAATGGCGCGTGGAATGTTTTCTGCAGGTAATTGGCTATTGGCCAATAATATGTTGTATTCCCAGTAGTGCTGCAATTTCAGTTCGTTGGTTACCTTCTCGTTTATAGAAGTGCGCAATGATGCCATAGCACTGTTGTTGATACTCTTACGATTGCTATACACTTCAAATAAGTTTATGGGTGTATTGTCATCATCAGATTGATTATCCATATCATAGATGAAGTTGTCGCGGATAGTCAATAATGATTTCTGGCTTAGCTGCCAGTCTATACGGCCAAACAAAGCATGTGTATTTTTCTTTTTAGAAAACTGGCCTACTTGTTTTGCATCAGATACACCATATTTGCTACGGGCTATCGACAGGAAAGTGTCCAGTGTTTCCTGTGTTACATTTAAACGTTTTTCATCCGCAGCCGACTGTATGTTGGCTATGTTTAACGGGCGCGTATCTTCCTGGTGGTCCCATGCAAAGAAAAAGTGTGCCTTGTCTTTAATGATAGGGCCACTTAGTGAGAAACCATATTGATAGGTAGAAAAGGGTTGATTCCGTTTTTGACCGTTCAAGCCATAAGGGCTCGACAGCCAGTCGGTACGGCCATATACAAATGCACTACCGGACAAGTTGTTGGTACCTGATTTTGTAACCACACTCACCGTACCACCACCGGCGTTGCCATAAGTAACATCGTACTGGTTGGTAACTACCTGGAACTCACGTACTGCTTCCATAGATATAGAGTATGCACCGCTGGGCAAGCCACCGGCAATAGTGCCCCTTGCTGCCATACCATCTATAGTATAGTTTGTAGCAGATGCCAACTGGCCACCCAGGCTGGAACCACGGCTTAAAGGAGACAGTTCTACCAGCGATGTGAAGTTACGGCCGTTAACAGGCAGCTTGGCAATATCGCGGGCGGTAATAGCCGTCAGAGAACCTATGTTCTCAATCTTATTGCGCGGCGAACCTACTGTAACAGTTACTTCATTTAGTTGATTGGATTGTGTAGCTAATTCAAAGCTCACTTTTAAAACATCACCCTGGTTTAATGAATAGTCTGTTTGTTTCTGCGTATTGAAGCCCATTGCTTCAACCGTTACAGAATACGGAGAGCCGAGTGGTAGCTCTTTCAGGGTGAATGATCCTTCTTCTCCCGATACTGTTTTCACGATAAAACCGGTAGATTCATTTTTTACAGTAATGATGGCTCCGGGTATCGTTTCACCCTTGGCGTCCACTACTTTACCCGATATGCTGGCAAGGATGCTTTGTGCTATCGCAGGAACGATATACATCATCAGCACGGCACATACGGCGAGAGTTCGAATAAAAATCTTCATTCTTTTGCTGTTTGGTTGTTAAAGTTTTCTGAAAGCAGCAAAAGTCAAATGAGTATGTTACCAATAGGTTGTTGAGATGTTATGTTAGGCTTAAGGAAAGGTTAAGGCGGAAAGATTCGATCGATACAAAGTGCATTACTAACAAAGCCACTGAAATGCAGTGGCTTTGTTAGTATGGGATTCTGTAGGACTCGAACCTAATTTAGCAGACCTGGAGTTGATCGGAATTTTTTCTTCCAATGAAATTTGATCAACTAAAAGCCCACCTTAATATAGCTCCAGTTTTCTGCCTGCCGTTTTATTATATGCACAATTGCTGCAGGAATGATCTTAGCCTGTGGTAGAAGTTCGGTTTCCTTAATTTTCCTTTCGTTTAGAGTGTTTTTACATATTAAGAATGTAACGCCGGAGGCTGCAAAATGTTCTATCTCTGATTTGAACTTCGACTCCTTCTTTAAAAACTCAGCTCCTGGCCCATGTACAACAACTTCTATTTCTATATCGTCTATTGCAGCAGCCAGGTTGTTTAATTGTTTTACAAAACCCTTATGAACCTGTGTGTCAGCAGTAGAAAGTTGAAATACCACTTTATAGTTGTTAACCGTATGGTCGTTCATAGATTGTGCTTGAAGGTTCACTGAAAATATTATCGCAATTATTGTTAGTATTATTATTCGTGTGCTGTATTTCATGATTATTTTTTATTTGGTTATTGTTTGTTCCCATTGTGCGCCACTAATGTCGGTTAGTTCCACTTTATATGTGCCTTCAGGCAGTTCAGACAAGACGGAATCATTAAACTGGAGCCGGGCTTTAGCACCTAAAGGAATTATAAGGCTATGTTTTCCTGTTTTTACTTTGCTTACATAACTATTCTGTATCTGTTGCTGGCTCATAGTACTCAGATCTTCCGCATTCTTTTCCATCATTATAACGCCTTGCGCATTTTTCAAGCGGATAGCTATTAAAAAAGATCCATACACATCTGCACCCTGGTCTCTGAAAACGGTAAACGTCAACCGGTTATTTTTAAGGTCTGCATTACTGATTGTAATATGTGGGCGCACCGACAGGTTATGCAGTTTCCCCCACAGGCCACCATGAAAGTATTGGTTAGTAGCCAGTGTAAGTAAAAAGATAAGAATTGCACCGGTTAGCGCAGTGCGCTGCAAGGCCTTGCTACTAAGGTTCAAGTTGCAGGAGCCGATGATTGAGAATATATTTCTCCTCTTTTCATTTATAGCTCGCCTACCGGTATAATGATCAAGAGCGTAACGTCCGCCGCCTGAGAGGTATATTGTAAATCCGGCGGCAATACCGAGTACACCTATTTGCCACTCATCCAGGCAGGTGGTACCAAGCCAGCCTGCACCCAGCAGTATGCCTAATGCCAGTGTGAATACACCTATACTCATGAGCCGGGTAAACAGTCCGAGCATAAATAGTAGACCAACAACACCCTCTACAATGGTAAATACGAGCATAAACCACCATAGTAGCTGCTCATTCGATACAAGGTATTCAATGCCGGGTTTTATTAATAAAGCGTTTGGTAAGAAATGATTGAATTTCTCGCCTATATATCCTGCGGTATCAGGGTCTAATTTATTTGTAAGTATCAGCCTGCGCCAGAATGCGGAGAAATAAGTCCAGCCAGTCACTAATCGTAACGCTAATGTAAACATACCTGCCAAGTCAAAGGACTGGCTGGCAGTATTATCTTTATACTTCATGTTTGTAAAAATTGAAAAGATCGATAAATGGCATTGTTACATGAGCTATGCACGTAACAGCTTCTCATTATTAAAACAAACAGAGTATCACACAAGTATCTTCCGGTATTGCAGGAAAAGCGGAAGTTCTTTAGATAAGCTAACCGAAAGGAACCGGGAGAAAAGAAGTTGCCTCTTATCGGCTGTCAACCAGTTATGATTGTTGAATGTAATGTTCTGCAGGTGAGGTTTAGGGTTCGACGTTTCGCTTTTGATAGAGAGCTGTCTGCCATTCGTCCGCGTATATACGCAATGAGTATATAGACCGGAGTATGACTGGCTCACAGGTTGTATACCCTGATAGGCCTTTACAGCCCTCTTTAATGGGCAGGTGATCAAAGCAATGACGAAGAACGTCCAAACTAAGAACGTCTTGCTGGTTGCTATAGAATATTTGATGCCTGAGTACAAGGCGATAAAATTAGCACTTGAAGTGTTAAGGTTACCATAAGAAGATTAGGGTTGAGATTTAAACCGTAATAAATTGAAAATAAACATATGGATTAAGACCCAACAATGCAGCAAATTGGACTTCCTTAAGGTTCGTTATGGCAATAATGGTCGTACAATTTCACTTCTGTGAACCAGCAATCGTACTATTATCATGTTTTTTATAACACTCTATAGCATTTGAAAGATGAACACTAACAACTTATGCTAGTCAATCTTATTATAAAATCGTTATGTCAAACCGCAGTATTGCATTTCTTATTTGAGGTAATTACTTTTACTCCGGGAAACAGTATTAAACCGACCTAACCTTTACTTTATTATTCTACCACCAATATCTACAAGCATGAAGAGAGAGAAAACTATTATAGGAACGTTTCGTTCAGTGCTATCACAGAGGATTTACTTGCATATCTAATTTTTAAAACCACACACACAAATGAGGAAAGAATTATTCTGCTTCGGCAGGAGTAAGGCTTTGTCGTTTTTTATTCCGAAAACAGACAGAGCCATAAACAAAAACTTTAAAAAGCTTTTGCTTGCATTATTATCTCTGGGGGCAACGCAGCAAGTGTATGCGCAAACTTTCCCGACAGTCAACTGGCTGCAGAAGGGTACAGGCAGCGGCGGTGCCGATGATGGCCGCAGTATAGCCTACGATGCCTCCGGCAATATGTACGTTGCCGGGTCTTTTCAGGGCGAATTTAATCCGGATAATAGCGGGGCCAGTACCGATTATGTACTAGTAAGCAAAGGCAGTACGGATATGTATATTGCCAAGTATAATAGCACAGGTGGACTAGTATGGGCTTTTGGTGTAGGGGATGCCAATGCTGACCAGCTAAACGGCATAGCTGTAGATGGCAGCGGCAATGTTTTTATAGTGGGTTATATAACCGGTACTACCAGTACCACTGTAGATGCTGACCCCAGCAGCAATACCAATACTGTGACAGGGGCAACGGCCACCAGTGCTTTCGATCAATTTGTAGCTAAGTATGATGGAACATTGACTCCCTCTAGCACTTCATTCTATAAATGGGCTTTTACTACAGGCGGTGTGGGTAATGATGCGATAAACAGCATAGCGGTAGATGGTAGCGGCAATTTATATATCGGCGGTTATATCACCGGTACTACCGGTACCAATATAGATGCCGACCCCAGCAGCAATACCAACAACGTAACCGGTAGAACAGCTACTAATAATAATGATCACTTTATAGCAAAGTATGATGGTACGTTGACACCTGCCAGTACTTCATTTTACCAGTGGGCATTTACTACTGGTGGCACCGCATCTGACATCATTAATAGTATAGTAGTAGATGGTAGCGGCAATGTTTATGCGGCAGGCTTTATAACCGGTACCACGAGTACCAATATAGATGCCGACCCTAGTAGTAACACTACCAATGTAACGGGGGCAACAGTCACCAGCAGCAACGATCACTTTGTAGCAAAATATGATGGTACATTAGACCCTTCTAACACCTCATTTTATAAATGGGCGTTTACAACAGGTGGTACGGGTGCAGATGTGCTGAATAACATAACTATAGATGGTAGCAGCAATGTATATGTGGCGGGTAGCATAACCGGTACTACCGGTACCAGTATAGATGCCGACCCAAGTAGTAATACCAACAACGTAACCGGTGCAACTGCCACCAGCAGTCTCGATCATTTTGCAGCTAAGTACGACGGCACATTAGACCCCGCCAATACCTCCTTTTATAAATGGGCCTTTACTACCGGCGGTGTTAATGGAGAACAACTGACCGGCATTGCTGTAGACGGTAGTGGTGGGGTTCATGTAGCAGGTTATATCACAGGTACTACAAGTACTACGGTAGATGCTGACCCCAGCAGCGGTACCAATAATGTGACGGGGGCAAGTACCACTAGCAGTGCCGATATGTATATGGCGAAGTATGACGGTACCTTATTACCAACCAGTACTTCCTTCTATCAATGGGCATTTACAATGGGTGGTACAGGTACAGAACAATTAAATAGTATTGCTGTAAGTAGTGCCCGTCTCTATACGTCGGGTACGGCAGGCTCGACTACTATAGATGTTGATCCTAGCAGCAATACTAATAACATCGTCTGCCTTTCGAGTGCTGACATTGTGGCTATGATATACGATGCTACCACTACGCCATCATCTACCAGTTTTTACAGGGCAGCTATACAGGCAGGTAATGGTACTTCATCTCCAGACGTAACGGCAACAGCTATAGATGCAGCAGGTAATATATATGCAGCCGGCAATTTCGCCGGTGTCATGGTGTTAGGCAGCGGTGCTAACGCTGTAACCTTGCGTTCGAATGGTGGAGGCGCAGATATGTATGTATCTAAATACAATGCTTCCGGCACTCTGTTATGGGCATTCGGTCTCGGCGCCCCCAACATTGATGGTATGGGTGGTATAGCAGTAGATGCTACCGGCAATGTATATGTTGGGGCATATTTCAACAATACGGCTCCTATAGATGCGGACCCCAGCAGTAATACCAATAATGTGAGCAGTTTGGGTTCGGCCCAGGAAATGCTTATAGCAAAATATGATGGTAACCTATTGCCTTCTAACACATCTTTTTATAAATGGGCGTTTAGTATAGGTGGTGCTTCTCTTGATCGTATATACGCCATAACATTGGATGGTAGTGGTAATCTATACATAGGAGGAAGCATAGTTGGCAACACCGCTACTGATATAGATGCGGACCCTAGTAGTAATACCAATTATGTTCATGGTGCAAATGCCACCTCCAGCCAAGACCAGTTTGTGGCTAAATATGATGCAACGCTCGATCCTACAAATACCTCGTTTTATAAATGGGCTTTTACGGTGGGCGGCACAAGTACAGACTATATAAAAAGCATAGCTGTAGATGGCAGTGGTAATGTATATGTAGGTGGGCAGATAGTAGGCACTACTGCTACTAATATAGATGCAGATCCTAGCAGCAATACTAATAATGTGACAGGTGCTACCGGTACCAATGGCTCGGATCTTTATATGGCCAAATACGATGGCAACCTGGATCCGTCTAATACTTCTTTCTACAAATGGGCCTTTACCATGGGTTCTGTTGGTAGTGATGTAATGGGCTCTATAGGTGTAGACGGCAGCAGTAATGTTTATATAGCAAGTACACTGCAAGGCTCAACCAGTAATCCCGTAGATGCCGACCCCAGCAGCAATACTAATAATGTAAATTTGTTCAATGCTGGTGGCAATAGTTATGATTTGTTTGTGGGTAAATATGATGGGAAGCTGGACCCTACCAGCACTTCTTTTTATAAATGGGCCTTCACTATGGGAACTGACTATGCAGATATTTTAAACGCACTGAGTGTTGATAAAAGTGGTAATGTATACATAGCAGGATATACCAACGCTACTACCTCTATGACTTTTGATGTGGACCCTAGTAGCAATACAAATAATCTGACTGGCTTGACTGCCGCAACGTCCACTGCACAATTTGTGGCCAAATATAATGGCAACCTGTCGCCTTCAAGCACCGGTTTTTACAAATGGGCGTACTTAACAGGTAACGGTACAGCTAGCAGCGCATTGACTACGATATCTGTTCGTAATAATAAGATTGTAACAGGTGGCTACTTTTCAGGTAGTGGTATCGACTTCCAACCGGGTGCTAATAGCAGTACCATGACCAGTACACAAAACGGTTCATCACAAGCATTATCACTGGCCAACCATAGTGAAGGCTTTACATGGACAGGCGCTACCAGCACAGATTGGAATACCAGCAGCAACTGGGATGTTAATAATGTACCCGGTACGGGCGATTTTGCCTACATCCCTGCAACGGGTGTTACCAATGAGCCAACCATCAGCAGTAATAATGATCTAAGCGACCTTACAATGGATGCAGGCCGTACGCTTACTATTAATAGTAGCGATGCGCTTTCTGTTACCGGTATCATTACCAATGATGCCACCATCACAGGTGCAGGTACACTGGCGCTTGTAGGTACAGATATGCAGGCTATAAACGGTAATGGTATCTACAGCAACCTGGAACTGGATAACAGTAACGGTGCTATTATTGCCGGTGATGCGCAGGTAGATATTACAAGCACGCTTACGCTTACCGATGGTGTGCTGACTACTAGTGATAACCTGGCATTGAAATCAAGCTCTATTGCCAATACCGCAATTATCAATCCCGTTGTTTCAGGTAGCATATCGGGCAATGTAACGGCTGAACGCTTTATTCCTGCCAAACGTGCCTATCGTTTCCTTACTCCCGGTGTAACTACTACTACCTCGGTATATGATAACTGGCAGGAAGGCGGTAGCAATGCCCCCGGTTTGGGAACGCATATAACAGGTTCAAACACCGGCGCTAATGGCTTTGATGCTACACGTACCGGTAATGCATCTATGTACACTTTCAACAGTGCTACGCAATTGTGGGTAAACGCACCCAATACCAATGTGAATATGCTCACAAATGGCGAGGGCTATCGTATGATGATACGTGGCGACCGTACGGTAGATCTTTCTACAAACACACCTACGCCTACCAATACAGTATTGCGAGCCGTGGGTGCTATAAGGGTAGGATCGGTAACTTATAACACAACAGGTGCTGGAAGTACGCCTGTATTAGGCAATACGATTGGCAATTACTCACTGATAGGCAATCCATATATAGCCCCTGTAGACTGGAATGCGCTTACCACAAACGACCTGGAAGCTACCTACCATGTGTGGGATCCGCAATTGGCAGGTGCTAATGGTTTTGGAGCTTATGTTTCTTACAACAGCATTACGGGGTCCAGCAATGCGTCTTCAGATGTAGATGCGTTTATACAGCCATATCAGTCCATATTTGTGGTAACATCGGGTAGTAGCCCATCCATAACATTTACAGAAGCGAATAAAGCTACCAATCTTACGAGTGTGTTTAAGAATACGAGGGAAGAAATGTATGTGCAGTTGTTTCGTGCAGGTGAGCCTAAGTCTGCCGATGGAGTTAAGGTAGTATTCGATAGCAGTTTTGCAAAAGGCATAGCAAGGGAAGATGCCGCTAAGCTGACCAACGTAGATGAGAACCTTGCTATCTATCATGATACTACGCATATGCTTAGTATTTCAGGACTGCCTTCAGTTAAGGTGAAAGATACCGTTCACCTTCGCAACTGGAAACTGGATACCAATGGCAACTACCAATTGAGGTTTGATGCCAATAACTTTGAAGCATCTCTGCAGGCATCATTGGTAGATAAACACCTGAATATAGTACATACCATAAAGGCAGATGACACTACTCTGTATCCGTTTACATATGCTACCGGCAATGGTTCTTCAGCCATTGATAGGTTTATGATTGTATTCGAGCGCAATACTACATCGGTAGCTGCGAAACAAAAGCTGGCATCAAGCTTTGTAATATACCCTAACCCTGCTGATGATAGCCGCTTTAATATCAAGTTGAATTCTATGGCGGAAGGGCAATATGATGTTACTATTTACAATACCATTGGCCAGTTGGTACACGCCTCTGCCATCTATCATGGTAACGGCGCAGGCCATCATACCGTTGTTATGAACCCTAATACACCAACAGGTATTTATACCGTGAAGGTGAGCAATGGCAGGGAAACATGGATTAGCAAAATCACTATTAACCGATAGGACAATAGATGCTTCACGCAATAAAAAACATTTAAGATGAACCATTTGAGAAAAATAAAAACCTGTATACTTGCTGTGTTACTTTTATCGCCCTTATGCCTGCTGGCTCAGCCTCCAGGTTTTGAAGAAGATGTAGAAGACGTACCCATTGATGGTGGTGTAACTGTACTAGCTGCTGCGGCAATAGCTTACGGAGCTAAAAAGATGAAAAGTAAACTGAAGAATAAATAAGATGCATAAACAGACGGGAAGGGTTAACGCTCTTCCCGTTATAATAAACACCCCGGTAAACCGATTTATGATACCTGCTTTTGGGAGGCCTGATAAGAGCATCCGCCTCTTTGTTTTGAAGTTCCTGCTTTACTTTATGTTATTTTATGGGTTCAGCTATGCCGTCATTGCTTTAGCAGCACCAGGCGGCTATTATATCCCCTTTATCAAAGAGCATTTTAACTATGTTAGCGGGCTTAGGAGGATGCTGGTACACGCAGCCTATTATATCGTAAATGGTTTGGGATATACATGTCATGTTTCAGGTTATATACTGCAGGTGAGCAATGGGATAAGTGTTCATGTAGGGGTTTCATGTGCTGGTATTGGGCTTATAAGTTTTTGGTGGGCGTTTGTGCTAGCATTTCCCTGGACTTTGAAGATGAAACTAACATACATAACGATTGGTTCAGTTGTTATAATGCTATTAAATGTCATTCGGATTGCAGGATTGGCTATTATATATACTCGATATGGGCGGCAGACTATTGATCATCACTTATTATTTAATATCGTTGCCTATGCAGCTATATTCTTAATGATAGTCAAATCCATTGATTATGCTGGCGAGCTGCGACAGATAGGAAGTGATAGTACTCGCCCGCCAACCAATAGTAATTGATGTGTCTTTTATCTCGTGCCTATAGTTATTAGCGCTTCGCCCATAGCAAGCTCAACAATTCGCGCAACATATTGCAATAGTTACTCTTGTTTTACGTTTAAGGTGTAAATGATAAATGAGATATTCTGTAATCTGCATGATGAGTAATAGTAATTGCAAAATGTACCTGGAAAACATGCTATAATTCAACCGAAATATTATTTAATGTGGTATTTATTTTCAGTTCAGATTTGTGAGGGCATTGTGTGAAAAAATAAAGGATTTTAAGGTGTTGCCTTAAAACCCTTTACTATATGTGATTCTGTAGGGACTCGAACCCTAGACCCGCTGATTAAGAGTCAGCTGCTCTACCAACTGAGCTACAGAATCATTATGCCGTGAGCGGCAACAAATATAAGTGTTCTACAGCGTATTAGATAGTCCAGTCTACTAATTGATTTACCCATTCTTCCCTGAATGGTGTTTGAACCTTAATATAGTTATCTGTATATCCTTCCATCATGCCGTTCTTCTCTGCACTTTCAAACAACACTTTGCGATTTTGGCCGCGGTGTTGCTCACTAAAGTATTGCAGTTTTTGATAAGAAAGGTTACGTAATACCTTGTTGCGTTCTTGCCTGATGTGTATAGGAACAACCGGGTTGATATCTAAAGCCAGTGTATTGGCCCTTTCCGAATAAGTAAATACATGCAGGTAAGATATATCCAGTTCGTGCAGGAAGTTGAAAGTATCTTTAAAATCCTCATCACTTTCTGATGGGAACCCGACAATTACATCAACGCCTATACAGCAATGCGGCATCAACTGCTTGATGGTAGCAACCCTGTCTGCATATAGCTCCCGGCGATACCTGCGGCGCATCAGGCCCAATATTTTATTGCTGCCACTTTGCAATGGTATGTGGAAGTGCGGCATAAACTTTTTAGAGCTTGCAACAAATTCTATAATCTCATTACTAAGCAGGTTGGGCTCTATAGATGATATACGGTAACGTTCTATACCATCTACTTTATCCAGCTCCTGCACCAGGTCATAAAAAGTAGTGTCTATCTTTTTGCCGCCTTCATTGCCCTTTCCAAAATCACCCAGGTTAATGCCGGTAAGTACTATTTCTTTGGTGCCTGAGGCAGCCAGTTCATTTACATTTTTCAATACCCCATCAATACTGTCGCTACGGCTATGGCCGCGTGCCAGTGGTATGGTGCAAAAGCTGCAGCTGTAATCGCAACCATCCTGCACTTTCAGAAAGGTGCGGGTACGGTCGTTGATAGAGTAGGAGCTGTTAAAACCATTCACATCTTCTATATCGCACGAATGTATTTTTGCTGTAGTACTTTTGGTAAGGTCTTGCAGGTGCTTGGTGATATTGAACTTTTCAGCGGCACCCAATACCAGGTCTACACCTTCTATACCGGCAATTTCTGAGGGCTTCAACTGGGCATAACAGCCGGTGATAACAACCATAGATTCCGGTGCACGGCGCTGGATGCGGCGTACCAACTGCCGGCATTCTTTATCGGCATTCTCGGTTACGGAGCAGGTGTTGATGACATACACGTCTGCCACATCTTCAAATTCCTTTTTCACAAAACCATCAGCCTCCAGCATCCTGCTGAGTGTGGAGGTTTCAGAATAATTCAGCTTACAGCCCAGTGTATGAAATGCTACCGTCTTCGATTGCTGCATAAGGGCGCAAAGTTACTGAAAACGTGATAATTACTTTTTGATATTAGTCGTCATAATTGTAAATTTGGATATATGATACATAATAGAAGGACATTAGCATTGTCATTTGTTGCTTTGATGTTGATTTTCAGTGCATGCAAGAAACTAAAGACACTTACGGAAATTAAGAAAACAGTAGATTATTCAGAGGAAACAGACCTGCCCGATATACCTCGTGTCGGACCCTTTCCACCCCAGGGTGTAACTATGTTTTTACCTAGTTTGGGCATTGCTACCAATTCAAAACAGTTTGCGGCTGAAAATGAAACAGCAGCCGACCTTATAACAAGTGTAAAGGCACGCAAGTTAGGGCTTGACCTGTTGAAGCCCGAAAATGGAACATTTGATTATGTAGATACACTACGTTTATATGCATCTGCCCCCGGTGTTGCAGAAAGGCTGGTGGCCTATAAATATGCCATACCCAAAGGGCTGAAAACAATAGAAATGGAAGCTGTAGATACAGACCTGAAAGATATGTTTGTGCAGGATTCTATGTTTTTCAGGCTTCAGGGGCATTTTTATGATTTTCCTGATTCCAACACAAGGGTGCGTATGAATGCTACCTTCACTGTTACGGCAAATCCGCTTAATTAATATCTTTTATACTGTATAAGCAATAAGGCTTCCAAATATGGAAGCCTTATTGCTTTGTGTATTATAAAATGCGTTTGTGCTTAGAAGCGGTAACCTACTTTGAACGCAAATTGTCCTAAGGTATTAGTGCCTACGTCAACCCCGCCTACTTGTTGTATATAGGTTATACCCAGGCCCAGTTCTAAACCAAGGTACAGGTGTGGAGTGGGTTGTATATTCAGCGAGTTGTTTATCATCATACCGAAAGCAAAGCGGTCTTCCAGGCGGTATGTAGGATTGTAATAAGGGTACTGTGAATAAGGGTAGGGGTAGTATACATTATACTGTTTCCCGAATACGAATGCCAGGCTGGGGCCAACTGCATAACGCACCTTACCCTTACTACCGGTAGGATATATCTTTATACCGGGCATTACATAATATGTCTGAAATGTTTCATTGTAAGGATAGCCATAGTTATTGTAATAACCACCGGGGAAAAATTCTCCGGAATTGTTATTGTTGTTGAAGGCTATAGTAGCAGGCAGGTAGAAGCTGATGATGCCTTTTTTATCCAGCACACGCTCATAGCTCAGCCCAAGGCCTACACCTTCGGTAACCTGCAGTGGTGCAATGGCAATAATGTTTCTGCCGTATTTAACCTTTGGGTGTTCTTTAGCCTCTCTTTCAGGCCTTGCCCTTTCGCGGTCGCTCATGAAAACATCTTCAGAGCCATTTTCGTATTCTATACGCTCTATTTCGCTTTTATTGATGATGTAGGTAGGGCCTTCTGCATTGCTCGCCCTTTTATAAGATATTTCGCGGGTACCTACTTCTTTCACTTTTACATCCAGTACATCACCGTTTCTTTTGTAGAGTTTATCCTGTGCAAGGGCATTTCCGGCAGCTACCAAAGCTATGGAGCTTAATAGGAGTGTTTTAATGTGCATGAACTTAGTGGTTTTGGTTTATAACAGCACACATTGTGCCAATATTGTGTTTATAGTTAACTATTTATAAGAAAAAGTGCCATAAGAACTGTCTATAACTACTTCTTTTTCAGCTGCATCTTCCACATATCCTGAAATCTGCGCATATATGTTGAAGCTTTTAGATATCGCTACAATGCTTTCTGCCGTTTCTTTATCGGTAAAGATTTCCAGCCTTTGACCCATATTAAATACCTGGTACATCTCCTTCCAGTCGGTGCCGGCAGCATCCTGTATCATGGTAAATAAAGGTGGGGCATCCAGCAGGTTGTTTTTTACTACGCGCAGGGGTTTGGGCAGGTAGTGCAGGCATTTGCTTTGTCCGCCGCCGCTGCAGTGAATGATGCCGTGTATCTTATCAAAATGTTGCTCCAGCACCTTCAGTACTACGGGCGCATAGGTGCGGGTAGGGGACAGTATCATCTTTCCTACGTTCAGCGGAGTTTCGGTAGCATCTGTTAATGCATACTTGCCATTATATACCACATTCGCAGGCAGGTTGGGGTCCACACTTTCAGGGTATTTAGCAGCATATTCTTTCTTCAGCATTTCGTGGCGGGCACTGGTAAGGCCATTGCTGCCCATGCCGCTGTTATACTCATCTTCGTAGGTAGCCTGCCCGTAGCTGGCCAGCGATACTATTACATCACCATGCTGCATTTTCTCGGTTGTTACCAGCTTGTCGCGGCGCATGCGGCATGCCATGGTGCCATCTACTATCACAGTACGCACCACATCGCCCACATCTGCCGTTTCGCCGCCCATCAGGCGCACATCTATACCATATTCAGCCAGCCTGTCGAAGTAAGATTGGGTACCGTTTATCAGCTCAGATATCACTTCGCCCGGTATCAGGTTTTTATTACGGCCTATGGTAGATGAATAGGTAAAAGGCCCTGTAGCACCTACGCATAGCAGGTCATCTGTGTTCATCACTATTGAATCGATAGCGATACCTTTCCATACGCTCAGGTCACCTGTTTCTTTCCAATACATATAGGCCAGTATCGATTTGGTGCCTGCACCATCGGCATGCATCAGGTTGCAATATTCCGGGTCATTGCCCCAATAGTCGGGGTATATTTTGCAAAAGGCATTCGGATAAAGGCCCTTATCCAGTTTGGCGATTGCCTTATGTACATCTTCTTTTTGCGCTGATACGCCTCGGAGGTAATATCTGTTGTTATCTGACATGTGCGGAAACAAAGCGCAAAGATAACAGATTGCAGCATGTTGGAAAATTATCGCCCGTTATACATGTATTTAAATGAATTAATATGCGTTTGGGCAATAGCAATAAAGAAAAAAGCCGGTCGTTACAGACCGGCTTCCTGTTATCTTATCAGGGTGAGGTTACCTTTTTCTTCCATCAGGTCTTTATCATCACACAGATATTTTATGTGGTAGTAATAGGTACCTGTTTCCTGGGGAACCCCTTTAAATGTGCCATCCCACCTATCCATGGGGTTGGTGGTACTGAATATGATTTGCCCCCAGCGGTTGGCTATTTCAAAAGTATGCAGCTTGTGATATTCCAGGTTTACCGGCCTGTAAGTATCGTTATGGCCATCGCCATTGGGTGTAAAGGCATTCGGGCAGAATATTTTACAGCATAAGCCGGCATCTACATATGCAGAATCGGTATAGCTGCAACCCCACCTGTTTGTAACAGTGGCAGATACCATCATGGGGGTTTCCGCTCTCAGTACTACTTCATGATAGCTGTTGTTTTCATAATACACGGCAGGTGTCCAGCTATAGCTGTATTCTTCTCCCTGTGGTACGCGGAGTGTTATTCTATCTCCAAGACAAATGCGGTCGTTATTGGCAAACTCTATCTTCGTTACCGGGTTTTCATGAATGTATATTGAGTCTGCATAAGGCTTCTGCAGGCAACCGTTTTTACCCACAACAGATAATGTTATCCGCTTTTTGCCGGTGGTAGACCAGGTTAAATAATACTTAGGCACATACACGGCATCATTGATGGTCTGTTCATCTGCCGTCCAGTAATACGTAGCATCGTCTGCCAGCCGCGGGGTCATTTCAATCTCTTCATCCAGGCAGGCATTCTGTTTCATATCAAATGCCGCCAGCGGGGTGGGTTTTACATATATCGTTACAGAATCGTAAGCCACGCATACACCGTTGGTCACCCGTACTATCACCTTCTTTTTGCCCGGCGATTGCCAGTTAAGGATAACACGGCCAGTAGTATCTGCATATTTCAGCAGCGCGGTATCTAAGCTCCAATGGTAGATGACACCGGGAGCATGTACAACATCGTTAAAAAATTCCACATCCTCGTATTGGCATACGGTATCTTTTGGTTTTTTGATTTTAGCCTGCACATTCGGGGCTATATCTATATCTAAGGTGTCTGTTGCGGTACATTGGGTACTATCGGTTACCACTACTACATACCTGCCTTTGGCATTCATGGTTGCTGTGGGGTTGGCACAGTCGTCACAGCTCAGGCCTGTAGAGGGGTACCATTTATAGCTAAGCCCTTCGGCACTGGTAGATGCATTGGCCCTTAGTGTAAAGGCCTGCGCACCGTATTGGGTACATATGATGCTATCATTAGGCCGTGCATCTACTTTTATATCTGCGGCTTTGCTTACTGTATATAGCGTATCGGGACAGCCAAAGCCGGGGTATGGTGTTACAATTACGGCAAATGTTGTACTGATAGAAGGTGTAGGTGTTTGTATAACACGGCCACTGCCATACAGCCTGGTAAAGTTAGCATCCCACCATTGATACGTATCGAACCCCGGAGGGCCGCTGAGAGATGTAAGCCCGCCACGGCACTCCATGCTGGATGTTTCAAACAAGGTACAGCTGATATCTACGTAGGCATACCCGAAATGTCCTGTCAGTGCGCAGTCGCCCGTAGCAAAGTCAAGTGTTACAGTTCTGCCGTTCATACTGCCGAGGTCTATGCTGGCCATTGTCCATGGCTTATAATAAACGGTGGACGATGCAGCAGACTGCTTAAAACCCGGTAAGGTAGAGGAAGCAACAAAAGAAAACTGGGCACAGGGAACGGGTGCGCCGGTTATGGAATCGTATGCTTTTACATCAAACCTTGGTTGCTCCGATGCGTCGTGGTTGGGGTCTTCCAGCACTACCGCATACCTGAAGATGATGGAATAGCTTTTACTGCCGCCCGGCACCCGTAAGTGGTAGCGCATAGACTCTGCTTCCGCACCTACGTTGGAATTGCCCAGCTTGAAAGAGAAGTTGCCACCTTCGGGGCATAATGTTGGAAAGAGGCCATAGGCATCTACCGGGCTGGCTGCCGATGTAATGCCATGCCTGCCGGGTATGGGGCCCGACGGGGTAGTAGCAATAGGGCAGCATGTGCCCCCGCCATATCGCCAATTGGCAGTGGTTCCCAGTTCAAAATCGAAATTGGGCGGACATGCCAGTTGTGCATTGACTACTTGCGACAGTATTAACAATAGCAATAACAGGAGGTATGGCTTCTTCATCGGGGTCATGCTTAAGGTTTGGTATATATTGACCCCATTAAGATATGAAACTATTGCTATATTATAAGGTGCACAGGTTTAGGGTTAAACAATTTTAATCGGATATTTATTTCATTTTTAACCCATGGTTAATTTTTCTTCCAGCATCTGTTTCACCCCCGGCCATTCATCATCTATAATACTAAACATGGCGGTACTGCGAATGGTGCCATCGTAGCGGATACGTTCATTCCGAAGGATACCTTCAAACTGTCCGCCTATTTTCTCTATCGCCTTGCGGCTGCGCATGTTTTTATCCCATGTTTTCAGTTGCACGCGGATGGTCTTAAGTGTTTCAAAGCAATGGGTGAGCAACAGATATTTACATTCGGTATTATACCCCGTAGCCCAGTAGTTTTTATCATACCATGTCCAGCCTATTTCCAGTTTGCGGTGCTGGGGGTGCATATCCAGGTAGCGGGTGCAGCCTATTACTTTATTGGTCAGCTTATCTATTATTACAAATGGATATTCTTCGCCACTCATCCGTTTCAGCACGGCACTGCGCAGTTCGGTACGCAGGGTATCGGGTTCGTAGCCGGGTATGGAAAGGAATTCCCACACATCTTTATTGGTCGACAGAGCTATCAGTTCATCAAAGTAGGTATCTTCCAGCGGCAGCAGTTTTACGCGTTTGCCTTCCAGTACTATGGGGTGTTTTATCCGGTTCATGCCATAAATATCTATAGCTTTTAGCTGTATGGCAATAACGTAACCATCATTTAACAAGTCTTATTGTTTTCCTACATTTACCGCCATGCGTGTTTTAGAATGTGTACCCAACTTTAGCGAGGGTAGGGATGAACAGAAGATACAAGCCATAGCCGATGCCATACGCCATACGGCCGGTGCCAGCCTGCTGCATATAGATATAAGCCCGGCGGCCAACCGTACGGTCATGACCTTTGCCGGTGAGCCGGAAGCTGTAGTGAATGCTGCCTACAACGCCATACAGAAAGCTGCCGAAGTGATAGATATGCGCACACAGGATGGCGTGCATCCACGCATAGGCGCTACCGATGTTTGTCCGCTGGTGCCACTAAAGGGTATGAGCATGGAAGAAGCCAATGCATATGCTCATGAACTGGGCGAAAGGGTAGGCCGCGATTTGCAGATACCCGTGTATCTCTACGAACATTCAGCTAAAAGCGACTATCGCCGTGCGCTGCCCGATATACGCAAAGGCCAGTACGAAGGTTTTGAAAAGAAAATGAACACCCCCGAATGGCAGCCCGATTATGGCCCTGCTACCTTCAATGCCGCTACCGGTGCTACGGTAATGGGGGCGAGGGATGTGCTGGTAGCCTTCAATATATCGCTGAATACGCAGGATGTAGATAAAGCCAACTATATAGCCGACAGGATACGTGAACGTGGGTACATGACTACCGAAGATGGGGTACGTGTAAAGAAACAAGGGCTGCTGCCAAAGCTGCGCGCCATAGGCTGGTATATGGCCGATTTTGAATGTGCACAGGTATCTATGAACCTGCTGGATTATCGTATTACCTCTCCACTGAAGGTATGGGAAGCCTGCACACTATTGGCCAATGAAATAGGCGTAACCCTGAAAGGCAGCGAACTGATAGGCCTGATGCCTGAAAGCTGTGTGTTGGAAGCGGGAAGCTTCTCGTATATGGAGCAAGGCCAGCCCGTGCCGGAAGATAAACAGCTATTGGTGCATGAGGGTATTGCTTACCTGAGGCTGGATAAAGTAAAACCCTTCAACCCGCAGGAAAAGATACTGGAGTATGCCCTGCGAAATGCCGACTTATTATGAAACCATTTTTCTCTTTTGTAAAGATATTTTTATACCCCTTCGCGCTGATATATGGTGCGGTAGTGTGGCTGCGAAACAGGCTGTATGATAGCGGGGTCTATTCTTCCATACAGTTTAGCGTGCCGGTGATAACGGTGGGCAACCTGAGTGTGGGTGGTACGGGTAAAACACCGCATGTGGAATACCTGGTACGCCTGCTGCAATACCAGTTTCGCGTAGCTACGATGAGCCGGGGGTATAAACGCCGCACACAGGGTTTTCAACTGGCTGATGCCGATACGAATGCATTGCGTATAGGTGATGAGCCGATGCAATACCATATGAAGTTTCCCGACCTGACGGTGAGCGTGGCGGAAGAACGCATAACGGGCATACCCCGCCTGCTGCAACTGCGCCCTCAGGTAGAGGCCGTATTGCTGGATGATGCCTACCAGCACCGCTCTGTAAAGGCGGGCATCAACATACTGATAACCGACTATTCAAAGCCATTTTATAAAGACCATATACTGCCCATAGGCACCCTGCGCGAAAGCCGCCATGCTTATAAGCGTGCCGATATTATCATCGTATCGAAATGCCCGAAGGATATGACACAGGCAAAGGCTGATGAAATGGTGCAACACATCAACCCGTTGCCACACCAGCAGGTATATTTCACGACCATACAGTACGAGCAGCCCTATGATATGTTTACCCGCGAGGCGGTGAACCTGCGCGATAAAAATGCCATACTGGTATGCTGCATAGCCAAGCCCGAACCTCTGGTGAATTATGTGAGCAACATGGCAAAGGATGTACACACTATTTCCTACGCCGACCACCATTACTTCCTGAGCCGCGACCTGGAGGAAATAAAAGAAGCCTATACCAACTGGGATACGCAGAACAAAGTAATAGTAACCACTGAGAAAGATGCTGCCCGCCTGCACCTGCATGCCGATAAGCTGAAAGAGTGGGGTGTGCAGATAGTGGTACTGCCCATCAGCGTAGCCTTCCTCTTCAATGGCCATGCACTGTTTGACAGCCGCATACTGAGCTATGTAGAAAAGGAAGTGGCGGAGAACAGGGAGTATTTATTGCCGGAATAGGGTGTTCGTATGTTCAGCGGTATGGTAGAAAAAATTGTGAACAAGTACTTATTTGCCATTTTCACATTTTCACGCTTTTCATAGTTGGTGTATCGTGAAATCATGAAAAACGTGAAAAAGCTAATTAGGTAATAATTCACAAATTCACGCAATTCACAGTATAATTGTTGTGAACTCGTGAACTTGGAAATTCGTGAATTCTTGTTCGGGGTTGTTCGCGTGTTCGAGGTGTCAGTGGGTCGAACGCTCGAACAGAACGAACACAGCATGGGTGTGGGTACATCTCAATAATAGAATGCTCTGTGAATTACATATGTGTATTTATATTGATTATATATTATTGATATAGAGTTATATATTTTTTTGAGATAGAAAAGTAGTAACGGAGTGGTATTGTTCGCGTGTTCGTTCGAGGCAGGTTGTCGAACAGTCGAACAACCTCGAACAGCGTTTTCACGATTTTCACGATTTCACGAAGCACACGGTGTGAAAAACGTGAAAAAATTCACGCAGTTCACGAATTCACGGGATGCATAGTGTGAACTCTGTGAACTTGGAAATTCGTTAGGGAAACCACCGTTTAATCGAAAACAGCTTTTGAAGGATACTACGTTTAGGTATAGGGTCTTTTACCATAGCTGATTGCAATGCCTTATACTTATTGGTAAGCATCTTTAATAAAGTGTCTTTGTCGAACTCACCGTTAGGCGTTAAAGCCAATAGGTCTTCTTCAATTGCAAACCAATTGTTGTAATCTATACGATAACAATAATCTTTATCAAAATCCAAGAAAACAATCCCAGCATACTTGTCACTTAGCTCACATATATACGCACAACTGCCATCTTTCGACCATCTTACAAAAGAGGTATAATTGATAATGGGAAATTCGGAATAGGAAGGAAAACGCTCTAAGGCAAAGCTATTTTGACAATGGTAGAGTAACCTCCCATTTATACTATAAAATGCTATTGGTACGCCAAAATCACCTTTGGGTATCACTTCTCTGTGCTTTTGAAATCTATAGTAATACTTACCCGATGGGCTTAGTGTCGTTTTACGGTTAAATGGATTTATATATTTGTTCATTGTGTCAATATTTCTTCTCCGTCATCAACACATTATCAGCACCGCCGTAGGTACGCTCGCTTAGTAGTTTATTGTTATGGTCGTACAGGTAGATGGTGTAGAACCTTTCAGGTGTTTTTACATAGAAGGGTAGCACATTGCGATATGGGTCGTTGTAATGTATAATGGTGTTTACGGTATCGGCTTGTCCATCACGCATTCGTACTACTTTTTCTATATAATTGTCTGTATGATAAGTATAGGTAAATATATAGGTTAAGGTAGTGTCTGACTTATTTTCAGAAATTTCATCTCGTCCCATCGAAGCTATATCATAATGCTCCATACGCATCAGCCGCTTACTTTTATCATAATAGTAATTCACTTTATCTTCAGGACTGTGGCCAACCATATTCTGCCCGGGTCGTTCAGCCCTTACTATAATATCTTCCAATAGAAGTCCTGCATCGTTGTATTTATGATAAATATTCGTAGTGTCATTCCAGCTTAATCCCTCATACACTACACAGCCTTGATATGGATGTAGTCCATAATGACTACTAAATTCTTCAGTCAGTTTACCATCATTGTCATATTTATATGTGATGATAGTTGTATCCTCGAATACATACAGAGATTGCATCTGTACATTATAGGTCGTCTTCTTTACAAGCACGGTATCCTTCCGGTATTCATACAGTACTATATCATGCAGCTCCGAACTATCCCTGTCGCAACCCATGTATTCATTAGGGTAACACAAGTTATAATTCTCTTCATACACCGGCTTGTTATACTTATTCAGCTTACGGGTGCGTAACACCTGTGCCGGGTGCAGCTTATCTTCAGTCAGGTTTACGGTTATCCTTTCAAACGTATAGCCATCCTGCGCATACATCGTTATGCAGCAAAGCAGTAGAAGTATCAATGGCAGGATTTTTTTCATAGTATAAGTATTGTTTAAATATACATAACATCATCCGTAAGGCACTAAATAACAAACAACTATCTTTATACTAACAATAGAATTGACATAACCATGAGCAAGAAGAAAAAGAAAGACGGTAAAGGCAGGGTCAGCTATACCGGCAAGCTGGAAATTACCCGCGGCGGTATGGGCTTTGTAATAGTGGAAGGCCTGGAAAAAGATGTGCTGATAAAGCGCGATAATATGGGCAATGCGCTGAATGGCGATGAAGTGCGGGTGGAGATACCGGAGTTTGGCCGCAAGTTTGGCAGCCGCCCCGAGGGTGTGATAACAGAAGTGATAAAACGCAAGCAGAACGAGTTTAGCGGCAGGGTGGAAGTAAAGGAACACTTTGCCTTTATGCTGCCCGATAACGAGAAGATGCCTGTGGATATATACATTCCCCTGCACCTGCTGAATGGTGCCAGGCATGGCGACCATGTGATGGCTAAAATAGTAGAGTGGACGGGCAAGGCGAAGAACCCCGTAGGCGAGGTAATAGCCATCCTGACCAACGAGGCTGCCAATGAAATAGCCATGAAGGGCATATTGGTAGAAAATGGTTTCCCGCTGCACTTTCCCGATGAGGTGCTGGAAGAAGCCGCCCGTTATCCTGAGGGTGTAGATAGCAAAGAAGCTAAAAAGCGCCGCGATATGCGCGGTACGCTCACCATCACCATAGACCCTGTAGATGCCAAAGACTTTGATGATGCCATCTCCTTCAAGCCACTGAAAAATGGTATGTATGAAGTAGGCGTGCATATAGCCGATGTAAGCCATTATATAGAACCCGGCAGTGAGCTGGATAAAGAAGCCTATATGCGTGCTACGAGTGTGTACCTGCCCGATAGGGTAGCGCCCATGCTGCCCGAAAGGCTGTCGAACGAGTTGTGCTCACTTCGTCCCAACGAGGATAAATATACCTTCTCTGCCATCTTCGAGATAGATAAGAAAGGCAAGATAAAAGACTACTGGCTGGGCAAGACGGTGATACGCAGTGTGCGCCGTTTTACCTACGAAGAAGTGCAGGAAATGATAGAAGGGGCGGATGGCGACCATAAAGACGTTATCATGGTGCTGAATGAAATGGCACAAACCCTGCGTGGCCAGCGTTTCAAAAAAGGCGCTATCAACTTCTCATCGCAGGAAGTAAGGTTCAAGCTGGATGATACGGGCAAACCTATAGGCATCGTAGTAAAAGAAAGCAAGGAAGCCCATCAGCTTATCGAAGAGTTTATGCTGTTGGCCAACCGTACGGTCGCCGAATATGTATCAGATATTACATTTAAAGATAAACCGGTGCCTTTTCCGTACCGTGTGCACGATGTGCCCGATGAAAGTAAACTGGCAATATTCAGTACATTCGCGGCGCGGTTTGGGTACAAGTTCGATATGAACAGTCCGCAAAGCATAGCAAAGTCTTTCAACGAGATGCTGCAAATGGTGCAGGGCAAACCCGAACAGCACGTGCTGGAAAGCCTGGGCATCCGTACGATGGCGAAGGCGGTATATACTACAGAGAACATTGGCCACTATGGCCTGGGCTTTGCCGATTACTGCCACTTTACATCGCCCATCCGCAGGTATCCCGATGTGCTGGTGCACCGTGTGCTGGAACAGTGCCTGAACGATGAGATAAAACCCATCAAGCAGCTGGAGCAGCAATGCCGCCACTGCAGCGAGCAGGAACGCCGCGCTATGGAAGCCGAACGTGCAGGTAATAAGTATAAACAGGTAGAGTTTATGCAGGATTACATTGGCGAGGAGTTTGAGGCCGTGATAAGTGGGGTGGCCAGCTTTGGCTTCTGGGCAGAAACGGTAGAGCACAAATGCGAGGGCATGGTATCGCTGGTAGACCTGAAAGATGTGGATGATTTTGAACTGCTGGAAGGGGAGTATGCACTGGTAGGCCGCTATACCGGTATCCGTTTTGCCGTAGGGGCTAAGGTGACGGTGCAGGTAATGAGCGCTAACCTTGAAAAAAGGCAGATAGACTATCACCTTACAGGCACGCCGGAACAACGTGGCAGCAAGAAAGCAGCCGCTAAAAAAAGGCAGGATAGCAATAACCCCAAACAAACCGCACCCAGGAAAACAAAGACAAAAACACAACGAAAAAAATAATAGTCCCACCCGGCCTCCCCCAAGGGGAGGTGGAAGATGGTAATTCAACCTTCCGTCTTTTGTCCCTCCCCTTGGGGGAGGATAGGAGGGGCTCCTATACAATACATATGCATAGCTTTAGTGAACTGGTTACGCTTTTTGAAGAACGCCTGAATAATACCATGCCTTTCCCCGACAGGCCCGGTACGCTGTACGAACCCTGCCGTTATTTCATGACCATTGGTGGCAAGCGGGTACGCCCGGTGCTCAGCCTGATGAGCAATGAGCTGTTTGGCGATATAAATGAAGATGCCTGGCATGCGGCTATGGCGGTAGAGCTGTTTCACAACTTTACGCTGATACACGATGATATAATGGATAAAGCCCCGCTACGCCGTGGCAAAACCACCATACACGAGCGTAACGGCCTTACTTCCGGCATACTGTGTGGCGATGTGATGGCCATCTATGCATACGACCACCTGGCGAGTATCAAAACAGCACTGCCCCAGATACTGCACCTGTTCAATAAAACATCGATAGAAGTATGCGAAGGCCAGCAGCTGGATATGGACTTTGAGAACCGTGATGATGTGACCATAGAGGAATACATTGAAATGATAACCCTTAAAACATCGGTACTGCTGGCTTGCAGCCTGAAGATGGGCGCATTGCTGGGTGGGGCCAGTGAAAGCACGGCTGCCAAGCTATATGAGTTTGGTAAGAACCTGGGCATCGCCTTCCAGCTACACGATGATTACCTCGATGCTTTTGGCGACCCGCGCAAATCGGGCAAGCAAACAGGGGGTGATATCAAAGCCAATAAGAAAACATACTTGTTACTGAAAGCGCAGGAAAATGCCAACCACCTGCAACATACAGCTATCGGCACACTGCTTACCCGCGATGATGAAAGCAAAGTACCTGCTATGCTCTCGCTGTTTGGCAATACCGGTGCCGACCAGGCATGCAGGGATGCCGTAAAGCATTATTCAGATATGGCCTTCCACTGCCTGGAAGAAGCAGCCGTAGTCAGTGTACGCAAAAAGCCATTGTTCGACCTCGCTACGTATTTATTAGGCCGCGAGCATTAGTCATGCATATTGCTGTATCACCTGCTCCAGCATATGGGCGGGTACTACGCCGCTCTGCCGCCATTTCACCTGCCCGTTCCTGAATAGTATCAGCGTAGGCACGCCCTGTATCTGGTAGGCATTGGCAGCAGCAGGGTTCTGGTCCACATCTATTTTTATGATAGTGGCTTTATCACCCACTTTACCCTTCAGTTCCTGCAGTATGGGCGCCATCATCTTGCAGGGGCCGCACCATTCCGCAGAAAAATCTACCAGCACAGGCTTATCGCTATTAATAAGGTCGGAAAAACGAGTCGCCATAATCTTTGTTTTTACTAAGCTACACAAAAACCGTGCTTGGTACGATGTTTTATCCTCAAAGAGTGGTTTAGTTTATTCCTTATCATTTATGTGAATAAGAGCCGGGTATGTCGATGCCTGGCTTTTTTTGCGTAAAAAGATAAAGCCCCGTAGATACGGGGCTATGTTACATATAGAGGATAAGAGAGAGCTAACTAAAAACCGGGTAAAGGACTTACGGGTGCTTAACCCGGTTGTTTTGTGGGGGGCCGGGGTAAAAATCTTACAGGTTTACAGATATAACCAGGCATGCAAGTATTGAAACGAACAATACTATTTTCTGGGTTGCTTCGGTTTTACGTGCGTTGATGATAGTGTGTTGCATGTCCTGTGTGTTTTGTGTTTTTTGTTTTGAGTGTGTTTGTGTTTTTTATTTCTTGCTTTGATGATACAAAGATGGGGGCAAGACACCCCCTTCTCCAAGAAATATCGATTCCTTAACGGGTCGTTTAGAACCGGTTAACACGGTTTTAGTTAACGGTTAACAATCTATTTATTAACGGTTTGTGAATGAAATACTCAAACCCTTTACTGTAGCGATTATAACCAAGGTAGGGTGTGTTACATACCTGTTTATTCTATTTGTATAATTGCCAATGCAGGCAATAAACATGCATGTATATTTGTTATACGAAACGATGGTATAATCCTCCATCACCCCCTGAAAAAGTGAAAAAGCTATTTGTTATCCTTTCATTGCTGGTATCTACTGCATTATTTGCCGTTAGCGATAATGCTACGCTCGAAACCATGCTATTGCCCATCCCTGCCGATGCACAGCAGGCCGGAGATGCCGCAAGGGGATATGAATATCTTACCACCGGCGATTTCCTGAAAAGTGGTGCACCGTATCGGTTTTTCCTGATGGCCAATGGCAAGAACACAGCCAATAGGTTGAACCGCACCGGTAAGAATGCCACTGTAAGCCATGCTTATAATGTGATAGAAAAAGATGGCGTGCATATGGTGATACCTACCTGCCTGCAGTGCCATGCACAGGTATTTGACGGGCAACTGGTAATAGGGCTGGGTAATACAATGCTGGATTTCAGCAATGCCGGTAGTATGGATTTCAGCGCACAGATGCGTATGCTGCAGATAGCCGCCCCGCGACAGTATGCGGCAGCTAAGCCATTTCTAAAATCGTTTGCTACGGTGTTTCCCAAAATAGAAACAGAGGTGCGTGGCGTGAATGCAGCCGATAAGTTGGCTATCACATTAGTATCTCACAGGGATGCACAAACCCTTAAGTGGAGTGATACCCCCTTGCTGCCAATACCCGAAGAAGTAATACCTACCGACGTGCCCGCATGGTGGATGATGAAGAAAAAGAACGCCATGTTTTATAATGGCTTTGCCCGGGGCGATTTTGGGAAATACCTGATGCTTAGCAACCTGCTGACAGTTACAGATAGCGCTGAGGCACGAGAGGTGAGCAGCCACTTTGGCGATGTGCTGGCTTATATACGCAGCATAGAGCCGCCAAAATATCCTAAAGAAATAGATGCACAGAAAGCAGAGACGGGCAGGGTGGTATTCAATAACAATTGCAGTGGCTGCCACGGCACATATGGGGCAGATGGCAAGTATCCTAACCTGTTAGTGCCATTGTCTATCATACAAACCGATTCTGCATTATGCCAGGGTGTGCAAAACAGTGCACCTTTTATAGAGTGGTTCAAACGTAGTTGGTTTGCACAGGGGGCTAATGCACCATACATCGTACCCTTCAATGGTTACCTGGCACCGCCGCTGGATGGTGTATGGATAACGGCACCATACCTGCACAATGGCTCGGTGCCAACACTGGAAGCATTATTGAACAGCAAGCTGCGCCCTGTGTATTGGAGCCGCACATGGAGCTATGATTACAATAGCATAGGTGTCACCTATACGAAGCATGATACAGCTATCAGAAAGCAAACCTACAATACTACACTCAGGGGCTATAGCAATGCAGGCCACTATTTTGGGGATGCATTAACGGATGACGAACGTACTGCTGTTATAGAATATCTCAAGACTTTGTAGCGCGATAAGCGGCAAGGTCGGCTATACATTGTTCCCGTATCGCCCATAATTCATCCAGTGTGTATGTATGTTCAGGATGATCTGCCAGCCACTGTCGTAAGAAGTTTTTATGGTGGTTTACTTTGAAGGCAGTTATTTGATCAGGAGCAATGATTGTTTCTTCCAGCAGCTCTGCAAATATGTTGGAAGGATTTGAATGGGATGAAGTGAAATCATATCGCTCACCATTATATACAAGGTAATTATGGGCTTCAGGTATATAGTTTAGTCCATGGTGCTGTAAGGTATTGCCTACACCGCGGGTATTAGTATCATGCATGCGATATATACCCATAATAAGGTCTATGCCCTGCAAACCGTTTTCATCTGCCAATGCTTTTAGTATAGCATGTTTGGTGCCACATGTGCCACAGGCATCGCTTATAACAGTAGCCAGGTCATCTTTATTGCTGTTTCTTTTATACGGTAGTGCCTGTATAAATGTTATGGCATCGTGAAATGTGCGAATACCTTTATTGGTAAAAGCGTTGGAAATACGTCCTGTATGTCCAATTGTAAAATCGGGTAATGAAGACATGCTTAAAGATAAAGTGTATATATCTATAAATACAAGTACCCGCGATGCACGCGGGTACTGCTCATTCTTCGTTCTGATTTTTCTGGTTTGTTATTATTGAATTTTATTGTTTACGCTGTTTGGGCACCTTGTGCTGCCATCATGCGGTTCAGCTCTTCCATATCGCCATACATTACTTCCCATATATGGCCATCCAGGTCGCTATAGCTGCGGCTATACATCCAGCCATGGTCTTGTGGTTGGTTGGCTATCGTGCCACCTGCTGCCAGCGCTTTATCTACGTGTGCATTTACTGCATCGCGGCTGTCTTCAGATACGCACAGTAATACTTCTGCTGTTTTGTGTGCATCTGCTATCTGTTTGCTGGTAAATGTCTGGAAGAATTTTTCTACCAGCAGCATAGCGAAGATGTTTTCGCCAATGATCATACAAGTAGCATTTTCATCCGTAAACTGTGGGTTGAATTCGTATCCCAGTTTTGTGAAAAATTCTACAGACTTATTCAGGTTTTTCACCGGAAGGTTTACAAAAATTTGCTTTGCCATAGTGTTGCTTTTTAGTTTCTATTGTTATTTGTTTATGCATACAAAAGTATAGCGCCCACACCTTACAGACGGGGTGTTAGTTTGGCAAAAAGAAGGTGCTATTGCGACAATACATAAAAGCTACTTGGCAAAGCGCTTGATGGCTATCTTTTTATGATTGTGCACCATATAAAAAAGGTAGGTACCCGGCAGAAGGTTTGCTATGTCTATATCCTGCTGAATACTGGGTAAACAGTTACCCTTCAGTACTATTTGTCCTGCAGTGTTCACAACCCGGTACGGATATATTTTATCATTTCCGGGAATCGTAATGCGTAGTATGTTACGGTCTATATCAGGATACACAAAGATGTCTTTAGATGCAGCCTTCTGTACATCGGCTATGGAAAGGGTGGAGTAGCAGTCGCCGCTGAATAGCATGCTGTTGAAAGGTGTGCCATATATTTTGTTATGGTCTTTAAATGCACAGAAGAGGTATTGGTTATAGTTATACAGTGGGTCTTTATATGCAAGGCCATAGCTGGTGCCTACGCCTTCTATAAAGGTAAATTTAAACGTATTCTTTTCCGTTTGTGCATACACATAGTTGAAGCGGATGTGTTTCCTGCTGTCTTGTGTATATATGCTGTCTACATATATCTTTCCTATTGCAGGGTTGCCGATATTAAAACTATCTCCTTGCTTCAGCGATAAGTCCATTACCAGTAATTCATCGCTTTTGCCGGTAGCACTGCGGTACCATACTTTCCCCGTAGCCATATCTTCCCGCAGAAAGCCTTGTACGGTGTGATTGGGAAAATCGTGAAACAGTAGTTTGTATGGCTTATCATCAATGACCGTATCGCCCACTATGCTATGCGTAGCGTTACCCGTTTCTATAGATGCTATGCGCAGGCTCCAGGATGTATGCCCGCCATCGAGTACACTTTTATAGGGCTGTGCATATAGCCCCGGCCCTGAAAGAAAATATAAAGATGTTAGGAAGCAAAATATACGTAGCATCATATGCCTGATAGCGATATAAGTAAATATAACGCAAAACAGGCGGTAATATTATGCCGTGTTATACACTTGCCGGTAATACCAGTGTAAAGGTGCTGCCTTTCCCCGGTTCGCTTTTGGCCTCAAGCCTGCCGCCATTTTGCTGGGCTACTTCTATACACAGGCCAATGCCTAGTCCGGTACCTTTTTCACCCTCTGTCCCCGTGGTTGTAAGTACGTCCTTCCGTTCAAATACTTTTTTAAGTGCCATAGCATCCATGCCTATCCCCGAATCCTGAACGGATATATACACTTCGCCCTGTTGCTTCGATACACCAACGTTTATTTTACCACCTATCGGGGTAAATTTTACGGCATTATTTACCAGGTTTCTCACTACCAGGTGCGCATGGTTATAATCTGCAAACGCGTACACGGGTTCGGCATTATTATACGAGATGGTTATGTGTTTATTGGCAGCAACAGATTGGTACATACCGGTAACGGCTGTAATTATATCGTTCACGTCTATTTTGTCGCGGTTCACTGTAAGCCCACCCATCTGGCTTTGCGCCCAGCGCAGTATATTGTCCATTTCTGCCAGCAGGTAATCTATATTGATGCCTACCCGCTCCATATATTCCATAAACTCATCCTGTCCTATCGCCCCATCTTTCTTCAATTCTATTAATCCTTTGATGTTGATGATAGGCCCGCGTATGTCATGAGCTACTATGGAAAGTAGTTTGTCTTTAGTTGCATTGGCATCATGCAGTTTGTCTTTTATAGCCAGCAGTTCACGTTCCCTGTTTTTCTGCAGGGTTATATCCTGGTATATACCCCGTAGTTTCACTACATGCCCGTCGTTGTCTTTTACAGGTACGCCGATAGAACGCACCCATTTACGGTTTCCTTTTTCAGTAATAACTTCCAGTTCCACGTCAAAACTTTGACCTTTTTTTCTGGCATTGGTAGTTATTTTATTTATCAGTGCATGATATTCTTTGGGATACCTGCTTACGCCTTTATTCAGGGTTTTTATATCTCCGGGTGTTGCTTCCAGTATATTATACATGGTTTTAGACCATGTCATCTCATTGGTTTCAGTATCCAATTCCCAACCGGCTACTTTGGCTATTTTACCGGTTTCCTCCAGCAAAAATTCGCTATGCAATAATTGATTCCTGTATATAACCCTTTCATGACGGTCGATAATAGAGCCTGACATACGTATCGGTATGCCGTTTCCGTCCCACATGGCTTGCCCCGAAGCCTCATACCAGCGATAGTTATTGTTTTTGTTCAGCAGCCTTATTTCTACTTTATAAGGCTTGTGATGCTCCAGGTGTTCGCTTACAGCTTTCGATACTTTTTCCTTGTCATCTGGGTGAACCAATATATTTAGGAATGTATCGTACGTGGCGGGTATTTCACCGGGCTCATAGCCCAGTATCTTGTAAAAATGTTCCGACCATTTTTCTTTCCCTGTTGGTATATCCCAGTCCCATACACCTGCATTGATGCCTGATAAGGTAAGCTCGTGGGTCCTGTTTAATATGGCTATTTCTTTCTTTTGTTCTTCGGCCTCATAATATTGCTGGCGCCGCATTTTATAGGCCATCACCAGCTTTTTATGATAAGGATAAACAAAGAATATAATGACTAAAAGGAGTGTAACACCACAACCTACCAATACTCGTATCAGGCTTTTTTCAGATGTGTCCAGGTCTTGTTTGGCATTGTTTTCCAGGTCATGAACGATATTATCCATCTGGTAAAGGAAGTTGGCTTCATCGGCCTCTATTTTCTTTAGCAGGTTGCTGTCGTGTATGTTATGTTGAGCCAGTTTGATATTGTTATACAAACTTTGTTGTACAGGGGTCAAAGCATTGAATGAGTTTACAATGGCAGGGTGGTCTTTACCGTGTATAGAAAGGCCGTTTTCTCCGTGCAGCAGCATCTGGTGGTTTTCGTTCCATGTTTCCAGGTCTTGTGCCCACTGTTGTTCTATATTTTCTCCTGCTAATGCCTTGTAGCATTCCTTTACTATTTTCTGACTCAGCATACGCTGACGCCCTGCTACATTGATTGTCTTGTAATAAGTGAGATTTTTTTCTATGTTTTTTCTTGCAGAAGTGATGCTGTACAAAACCAGCAAAATAATAGAAGCGAAAACCACCAAATATGGCCACGAATACTTTAATCTAAACATGCTTATCCCTCGTTCCGGCATTAAAGATACTACTTAAAATGTATATCATAATTTACAGTTATGAACCGTATTAATATAACATAAATAGCTGGCTTGCAAGTAGTGCAAGATTTGGCTGTTATTTAAAGGGGAATGCGGCATAATTGGTGTAACTTTGCACCTCCTGAAGCTAAACGTATTAGTTTCTTTTTTACTCTTAACATTTTTGATTTAAATAAATGCTTTCAGTTTCTAATTTATCGCTTCGCTTTGGCAAGCGCGTGTTGTTTGAAGATGTGAACATCCGTTTTACCGAAGGTAACTGCTATGGTATCATTGGCGCAAACGGTGCAGGTAAGTCTACCTTCCTGAAAATATTGAGTGGTGAAATAGACCCTACTACCGGTAAGGTGGAAATAGGGAAAGACCAGCGCATGAGTGTATTGAAACAAAACCACTATGCGTATGACGAGTTTACGGTACTGGAAACAGTAATGATGGGTAACGATAAGCTGTATGAAGTGATGCGTGCCAAAGATGCTATATACGCAAAAGAAGACTTTACAGAAGAAGATGGCCTTAAAGCCGGTGAACTGGAAGGCCTGTTTGCCGAAATGGATGGCTGGAATGCAGAGAGCAATGCTGCTACCTTACTTAGCAACCTGGGTATAAAAGAAGATTTTCACTACAGGCAGGTAAAAGAACTGGATGGTAACCAAAAGGTACGCGTGCTTTTGGCACAGGCTATCTTCGGCAACCCGGATATCCTGCTGCTGGATGAGCCTACCAACGACCTTGACCTGGAAACTATATCATGGCTGGAAAACTTCCTGGCCGATTATGATAAGATAGTACTGGTAGTATCGCACGACCGTCACTTCCTGGATGCGGTATGTACCCACGTAGCAGATATAGACTTTGGTAAGATCACCATATTTACAGGTAACTATTCATTCTGGTACGAGTCTAGCCAGTTGCTGCTGAAACAACGTACAGATGCGAATAAGAAAGCAGAAGATAAGATAGCGGAACTGAAAGAGTTCATCGCACGTTTCTCTGCCAACGCATCAAAATCCAAACAAGCTACCAGCCGTAAAAAAGCACTTGATAAGATAAAGATAGAGGACATGACTGCCTCTACCCGTAAATATCCTGCTATCCTGTTCAACAACCAGGTGCGCGAAGCCGGCGACCAGATACTGGAAGTAAAAGGCCTTAGCAAAACACTGAATGGTGAAGTAATGTTTAAAGACATCAGCTTTGACCTGAAACGTGGACAGAAGGTAGCCATACTGGCAGAAAATGGACTTGCTACTACAGCTTTCTACAAAATATTGTCAGGTGAGGATACCGACTTCCAGGGTAGCTTTAAATGGGGGGTAACCATCACTACTACTTACCTGCCCAATGATAACAGTGCTTACTTTGAAAATAAAGACCTGAACCTGATAGACTGGCTGCGCCAATACAGTGAAGAAAAGGATGAAACCTTTATCCGTGGCTTCCTGGGCCGTATGCTCTTCTCTGGCGAGGAAACTCTGAAGAAGTGTAGCGTACTGAGTGGTGGCGAGAAAATGCGCTGTATGATGAGCCGCATGATGATGCTGAAAGGTAACGTACTGCTGCTGGATGAGCCTACCAACCACCTTGACCTGGAAAGTATTACTGCGCTGAATAATGGTATGAAAGATTTTAAAGGTACCATCCTGTTTACCACGCGCGACCATGAACTGGCACAAACCGTAGCAGACCGTGTACTGGAAATAACACCAAACGGCCTGATAGACCGCGAAATGAGCTTTGATGAGTACCGTGAAGATGCACGTGTAAAAGCAATGAAAGCGGAGATGTACGGTATGCAACATGCATAATTATACCTTACTGATTGATATGTAAAGCCTTGTTTAATCAAGGCTTTATTTTTTTATGCCTGGCTTGTCGTAACTTAACCGTATCAAACCCCCATTTTATGAAAAAACTGCTACTCCCTATGCTGCTATTCGCAGGCTTTAATGCTGCTATGGCACAAATAACTATCACGGCTTCGGATATGCCTGTGGCCGGAGACACCCTGCGCTATAGCCTGATGGCAGATGCTACATCCATAGACCTGTCGCAGGCGGGAGCTAATGTTGACTGGGATTTTAGCTGGTTTACACCCGATATGCAGTTTGTAGACACTTATAAAACCGCAGCACAAGTAAACCCGATATATGCGCTTACCATATCGCCTTCGGCATATGGTCATAAAGTATCCGATTCATTACCCGGTTTTAGCGCTTTCCTGCCCATTTCAATAAAGAATATTTATACTTTTTATAGTAAGAAGAACAATCCTTCCCGCTATGTGGCTGAGGGGTTTGCGGCCAGCATTAGTGGTTTCCCCACTGCGGCTGTGTATCAGGATGAAGACGAGATATATTTTCTGCCATTGGCTTATGGCAATGAGGATACCAGCAGTTTCAAACTCAATTTTTCACTGGCATCTTTCGGTTCTCTTTCCCAGCAAGGCACCCGCATTACACAGGTGGATGCATGGGGCACTATTACTACACCCTATACCTCTGCACCTGCTGCCTGCATACGTGTGCGTAGCGAGCTGGATGAGATAGACAGTGTTACAGTAGCAGGCATACCGATAGGGTTGCCAAGGCACACGATAGAGTATAAATGGCTGGCTACAAGTGAGCATTACCCATTGTTAACTATAAGTACAAGTGTAGTAGCAGGCATGGAAGTAGCAACCGGTGCGCGCTATCGCGATGTAGCAAGGAGCGGGGTAAATGTTGCCCAAACAGAAAACAAGCTCAGTGTTTTAAACGTGTATCCTAACCCCGCGACTGATGTTATCCATGTAGCGGTTCCGGCAGCCTGGAAAGCATATACGGTGAATGTGTACGATATGCAGGGCAGGTTGATAATAACGGATAAAAACACGGCTGCCATCAATGTTCGTCATTTATCGGGTGGAAACTATTTTGTGCAGGTATTACAGGCCGGCAATGTGGGCTATGCTTCCTTTGCCAAATAACATCAGGCAAGTTTTACTGTGCCATCAGGCAGTAACAGTAATACACGCTCATCGACCAGTTGCCGCACCACAGCAGTTACATGCTGCTTGTCGTATTGAGGTATCCTGTTGGTGAGTTCTTGTATGGGCATCCCTGTTGTAGTTTGTTTCAGGGCTTCTATGATGATGGGTACAATAACATTGTCTTTAGGCAATACCTTGGTTTTTGCTGTGCAAACATCGCAATGCCCGCAATCCTTTTGCTTCGTTTCCCCAAAGTACTGCAGCAGAAACCGCGTTCTGCAGGTTTTATTCTCCTGCAGGTATTGAAGCATTACTTCCGTACGCTGTATATGCCGCTGCTTCAGTTGCTGTATGCGGTGTGTATTTATCACAAGGTGTTTACTATCTACCCGGTAGTGATGCACGAATATATGCTCGCCTTCAGGAGGGGCACTATATTCTATAATACCCATGCTATCCAGTTGCAGCAGCATTTGCTCTGTATCTTCCTGCTTCATGCGCAGCTGTTTAGCTATAGCATACAGGCGTATAGGGGTAGGGTAAAGAAATAATGTGCCGTATAACCTTAGCAAGCTGGTGATGGCATAAGCAAACTTTGGGTATCGCTGCATAAATTCATCCAGTTCGTGCCTGCTTACGGGTATATGTATGGTAGGTGGTGAAAATACCGTTTCGCTGATGGTCCATAATCCTTCCTGTTCCAGTAGCTTCAGGGCATGAGAAGCGGGCAATGCTTCCAGCTTGAAATTTCGGCAAAACTCCTTTAGATGGAAGGGATAATAAGTATATGGTTCTGCACTGATGGGTATTTGCAGGTATTCTGCCACGCATTGATAAATATGCCTGAGATAGCTTTCTTCCGGATACAATATATCCGTACTTTCTACCAGCCGGTTAATATCTGTAGCATTGTACAGTAAGATAGCGTTGCTTGCCTTTCCATCTCTACCGGCTCGCCCTGCTTCCTGGTAATATGCTTCGAGGTGTTCCGGGGCATCGTAATGTATTACGTTTCTTACATCCCCTTTGTCTATCCCCATGCCAAAGGCGGTTGTGGCCACTATCGTTTTCACGCCTCCTGCCATCCAGGCTTCCTGTGCCTCCCGTCGTTTAGCCTTATCCATCCCGGCGTGATAGGTGACTGCAGGTATGTTTTGCAATAAAAGGTGTTTGGTAATTGTTTCCGTTTGTTTCCGGCTTCGGCAATAGATGATGGCCGATGCCTGGCTTTGCTTCAGGATATTTACTACTTCTGTATGCTTGTTTTCAGTGTATTGTACTTTATAATAAATATTTGGTCGTTCGTAACTGGTGATGAATGTGTTAGGCTGCTTTAATTGCAATTGCCGTATAATATCTTTTTCAACCGAAGGAGTGGCTGTAGCTGTAAGTGCTAAAAAAGGTACATCGTGACACAGCCTTCGTAATGCAGCAATTTGCAGATAATCGGGCCTGAAATCGTGGCCCCATTGAGATATACAATGCGCCTCATCTACAGCCACCATACTTACCTGCATGCCGGGCAGGTATTCGTTAAACAGGTCTGTCTGCAGTCTTTCGGGCGACAGGTATAGCAGTTTATAAGCACTATGCTGTGCATTTTCAAATATGCGCTTCACCTGCGTATAACCCATGCCTGCATGTACACAGGCAGCATCTATACCTATGCTTTGTAGTCTTTGCACCTGGTCTTGCATCAGGGCTATGAGCGGCGAGATGACGAGGCAAATGCCTTCCAGCATCATGGCCGGCACCTGGTAGCAAATGGATTTGCCGCCACCTGTTGGCAGTAGTGTCAGGGTGTCCCTGCCGGATACTATACTTTGGATGATCTCTTCCTGCGCCGGGCGAAAGCTATCGAATCCCCAATACTGCTTTAATATTTCCTGTGGTGTGTGCAAGTACCTATCAGCCATTTACGGCATCTACAAATGTAGGTTTCAATCCATTGAGCCATAGCTCTTTTTTAGCTTCGGGTTGTTTCTCCATATCCGTTAATGACAGTCCGGGTATCCAAATACAACCATCGAACCTATTAGGATTGAACAGGCGCAGCAGGACAGTAATACCTAATTGTTGAGGCAGCACACCCAGTAGGATGACATTTTTAGGATTGGCCACCTCTTTTATCTTATGCCAGGCTACCTGCATTTCGGTCTGCATCTGTACAATCTTGTAGTCCTCTGCACTGAACTTACAGGCCTGCATCATTTTTAACAGGGCGGTTTCTTCAGCGCTGCCTTGTGTATAGGGTAGCGTTAATACTAATGTATTAGTTTGCTCATTTCCAATGTTTAAGCTGTCCGGAAGCGGGTTCCAGAATGCATCCCATTGTTGTGTAACGATGTCTGATTGTATGATATCGGGTATCTGCGACATATATTGAAAATAGCCCTTTTTCGGGCAATTGGGTTTTTTTTGTTTCTTTGCACGAAATTAAACGATTGCAATGAGTGTTTCGACTATGGGCATAAATGTGAAGAAAGTGGCGAAGAGCCGTATCAATCAGCTCGACCCCAATAACATCCAGTTTGGTAAGCTTTATGCCGATCATATGCTGGTAGCACATTACGAAAATGGCGAATGGGGACAGCCTGAGATCGTTCCCTTTGGAAACCTCAGCCTCAGCCCTGCTACTACTTTCATGCACTATGGGCAGGCTATATTTGAAGGTGTAAAAGCTTATAAAGACCAGGATGGCAATCCGCTGATCTTCCGCCCATATGATAACTGGAAGCGTATGAACCGCTCTGCAGCACGTATGGCTATGCCGGATGTACCTGAAGAGATATTTGTGGAAGGCATGCGCCAACTGGTAAGCCTGGATAAAGCCTGGATACCAACGGATGATGGTACTTCATTGTACCTGCGCCCGTTTATGATAGCTACAGACGAGTTCATAGGCGTAAAACCTGCTGAAAAGTTCACTTTCATGATAATAACCAGTCCTGCAGGGCCATATTATGCTAAACCGGTATCTATATATGTGCAGGATAAATATGTTCGTGCATTCCCCGGTGGTATAGGTTTTACAAAAGCTGCGGGTAACTATGGTGCCAGCATGCTGCCTACTGCACAGATACGGGAAATGGGCTACGACCAGATATTGTGGACAGATGGTTTTGAACATAAATATGTACAGGAAATAGGTACTATGAATGTGTTCTTTGTGATAGGCGATACCGTTATCACTCCTGAACTGAGTGAAACCATTCTGGCTGGTGTTACCCGTGATAGTGTTATTACCCTTTTGAGAAATAAAGGTATTACTGTTGAAGAACGCCCATTGAGTATCAATGAAATAGAAGCTGCATATGAAGCTGGCACCTTGCGCGAAGCATTTGGTACGGGTACTGCTGCATCTATTTCTCACATAGCCAAGCTTACCTACAACGATAAGTGTATGGAGCTACCTGCTCCTGAAAACTGGACCGTATCAGAATGGGTAAAAAATGAACTGAATAACATACGCTACGGACGTACGGAAGATACACACGGCTGGGTTGTTAAAGCCTAACCGTATGAAGTGAATGATATGAAAGCCTGCTTTTTTGCAGGCTTTTTTGTACCCCTACACATCCTAGCAAAGCCATTATTTGCTAATATTACACGCTAAAATTGATTTACAGGCATGAATGTTTTCCGGAAGGGTATAGCTGCCGTTACGCTTTTGTTGTATGCACTACCTGCTTTTTCACAGATACTTGGCGATAACGAGGAAACTTCTAAGTTTGGTTATTCGCGCTATTTTGTATTTGGTGCAGGGGCTACTTATCGCAGCTTTATAGACCAGTCACTTTCCAGCCGGAAGTATGAAAAGGCAGGCCCTACAGCAGCTATAGCCAACATACGCCTGAACGAGAATAAGTATACTGAGCTTTGGATACAGGGTTCGTATGTAAATGCAGAAACGCCTAACGGGCCTTTTGCACCTGCCCGCGTCAAAATGTATAACGGGTTGATAGACTATCGCCACCTGTATAAGATAGACTTCTTGAATGAAATGATATATGATGTGCGTGTGGGTGGCCTGCTATCGGCACAGTATGCCCATAAAAATGCCCCGCACCTGGAATATAGCGGCAAGGTAGATGACTATGCTATGAGCATTGGGCTGAGCGGCAAGATAGCCAGGGAAATCATGTTTGACGATTTGCCCGGGTATATAATGCTGGATGTAAGCATGCCATTGTTATCAAGCAGCTCGCGTCCACCTTATCTTAATAAGGTAACGGCATTGGAAACAGAAAAGAATAGTGATAATGGATTTTTTGCTAATAATTCAATCGGGCTCTTTGGAAAATTCCTGCGTTTGAATACCCGTATCCATTTCCTGTATCCATTGAAACGTACTACCAATAAACTACGGTTTACCTATCAATGGGATTATTTTAAAATAAAAGGGGCCAGTGCGGTGTATAGTGCAGAGCATACCTTGATGTTGACATTTATGTTTAATTACTAATCATTACTCTGTTGATAATGAGGAATATATTTATTTTAGGACTATTGATTGTAATAGCATTTTCATCCTGCGAAAAGCTGTTGATGCCGAAGGAAAAATCTGAAAAGCCAACCGAGGTATTTGAGGAGCTATGGAAAACGCTGGACAAAGGTTATACTTATTTTGACTATAAAGGAGTACGATGGGATTCCGTTTACATGATGTATCGCCCCAAAATAAGCGATACGATGACGGAACGGGCATTATATGATACTTGCGTACAGATGATAAACCTGTTGCGCGATGGCAGTGTGAGCCTGAATGCTGGGTTTGCAACTTCTTTTTACAATACTACCGGGGGCTATGCTGCCAATTTCAGGAAAGACCTGCTGGAGCGTACCTATTGGAAAGGTTATGAAAGGACCGGACCGTTTATGTACAAAGTAATAGATTCTGTTGGCTATATCTATTATGGTAGCTTTAACGACGATGTAAACGATGCACAAATAGATGTCATGATAGACTTCCTGAAAGGCAGCGGCGGTACAAAGGGTACCATACTGGATATCCGGAACAACACAGGCGGTAAAACGGAGAATATGTATACCATGTTCAATCATTTAGGCATAGATTCCAGTTTTGAATACAGCATTTACCTGTTTGCAACGGCTTACAAAAATGGGGTAGAGCACGATGCGATATCTGATTTCATAGGCAGTTATATAGAAAACAACGACAAACGAAAATTTGGCCGCAGAACAGTAGTGCTTACCAACAGGGCTAATTATGGTGTAGCCAGCCTTTTTGCTACGGGTGCCAAAGGTTTTACAAGGCACAGGGTTCGGGTGATGGGCGATACTACCGGTGGTGGTGGGGCCATACCTGCAAGCTATGAACTGCCTAACGGGTGGATCATAAAATATCCTACATCGATAGTAAAAGATGCGGATGGCAGCTATATAGAAAATGGTGTAACACCTGATACCGTTGTGACGATGAAACCGGCTGATGAGGCCTTGAATAAAGATAGCATGATAGATGCCGCATTGGCAGAAATATTGAAATAACTTTATACTTTAAATTGAGTGTCTATGTATGTCAAAAATCAGAAATTTAAAGATGAGGATACACTGTACGAAGTATTGTTCGACTTTGAAATAGGCATACCATCACCCTATATGCAGGGTATTGCTGATAACATTGCTAAGGGGATAGATGAAACGGAAGAAATAATGAACCACCTGAACCAGATGCATGATGAAGAAGAGCGACTGGAACTATATGATGATATAAAGCGGGAAAGAGTAGTAAAAACCCTGCAACACAATTTTGATTCCTTTGAAGTGAAAAATGCGGGATTTTATGGTTTGAGTGGCAAAGAAGCCGTTTTGCTGTACAAAATAGACCTGTATTAGCACCTGATTTTTAACCCGATATATCACCCATCATACCCTGTGATAATAGGCTTGCGATAAGTATATTCGCAGTTCAACTTTTTCAATCATACTAAATGAAACGGATACTTGCTTTATTGGCGGTTATGCCATTGATGGCTACTGCCCAGGATGATCTTGTAAAAAAACTGGACGGCAACAAAAGTGACAGTGCAAAAAAGAAATTCACGTTTACGCACATCATCGACCTAGAGAATACAGCTATAAAAAACCAGGGTAGTTCGGGTACCTGCTGGAGCTATTCAACCAATTCTTTCCTGGAAAGCGAAATGGCACGTATGGGCAAGAAGCCGGTGGATATAGCAGAAATATATACTGCCCGCTGTGTGTATACTGAAAAGGCGGATAACTATGTACGCATGCATGGTGCCGTTAGCTGGGGTGATGGTGGTTCTTGTCATGATGTTATAAACATGTATGCCAAATATGGTGCTGTGCCCCAAAGTGCATACTCCGGCCTGAACTACGGTACTACTAAAAATAAGTTTGGCGAAATGCAGGCAATACTGAAAGGTATGCTGGATGCTGTAGTTAAAAACCCGAATGGTAAGCTAACGCCCAACTGGAAGCGTGCATTTGAAGCTGTGCTGAATATATACTTAGGCGATCAGCCTGAAACATTTACCTACAACGGCAAAGCGTATACCCCCAAAACATTTGCTAAAGATGTGGTAGGCATTAAACCGCAAGACTATATCGAGCTTTCTTCCCGTAGCGATATGCCTTATTATGAGAAGATGATACTGATGGTGCCCGACAACTGGAGCTGGGATAAAGTGTATAATGTAAAAATGAACGACCTGACCAGGATTATAGATAATGCATTAAACAATGGTTATACCGTAGCATGGGCAACAGATGTGAGCGAGAAATATTTTAGCTGGAAGAATGGTGTAGCATTTGTTCCTGAAAAGGACTGGGAAGATATGGAAGAAGAGGAACAGAAAGCATTATTCAATGGCCCTAAGCCAGACAGGAAAATAACATCTAAAATGCGCCTGGAAGCTTTTGATAACTATACTACTACCGATGACCATGGTATGCATATAGTAGGCCTGGCAAAAGATCAAAGTGGTAAGGAATACTACATAGTAAAAAACTCGTGGGGCGAAAAGAATGACTATAAAGGTTATATCTACGTTTCAAAGCCTTATGTACTGTATAAAACTACCGCCATATTATTGCACAAGGGAGGTATCCCTTCAGAAATCAAAAGTAAATTCGTTGCTAACTAATTGCGTTAACTACTGAAAAGACAAGGCCCGGTGAAGTATCACCGGGCTTTTATATATTCCGCAATATAGTTTCTGATGATTAACGCATGAGTGTCACATTACCTTGCTTGTTGAATGGTTTACCACTTGCAGTGGTAGCTTCTATCATGTACACATATACCCCCATTGGTTGTGGCTCGTTTTTATAAGTGCCATTCCAGCCTTCGTTGATGTCGCTGGTTTCAAACACTTTGGTACCCCAACGGTTGTACACAACGAATTTCTTCAGTGTAGCATCGCCCAGGCGTATCACTTTCAGCAATGCATTGGGCTGTGAGCCAGGTGAGAATGCATTCGGCAGTGACAGGATGCTTTCGGGTGCTACTATTATGCTGATAGAATCAGATGCCGTGCAACCAAATTCTGTTGTAGCATTCACATAATAACGTGTATTTACATCCGGTTTCGCGGTAGGGTTTGCTACATCTGCTTTGCTAAGACCTATAGGAGGGAACCAGCTATAATAAGTCGCGTTACCTTCAGGGTCTAACTGATAAGATTGACCGGGATACAATATTACAGAATCGGGGAGGTGCAAGCTTACTTTAGGATGCACTACAATCTTCACATTTTGTGTATCAGCACATGCATTTGTATCAATACCAATTACAGTGTAAATCTTCGTGCTTATTGGTGATACAAACGGATCATACGAGCTTCTGTCGCTTATATATTCATCAGGATACCATTTGAACGACCTGATGCCGTTACCTGTAAGGTGCAACTGCACTTTATTACCGGGGCAGATAGCTGTATCATTACTTGTAAACAGGAAGCTGGCAGGGAATACGGTCAATGTCATATCATCGCTTGCCGTACAACCTGCACTTGAGGTAGCAGTAAACGTCAGTGTCGTAGTTTCATTGGCCGAGAATATCGGGTTTATGATATTGGGATTGTTCAGTGATGCACCCGGCGTCCACGATAAAGTAAATGGATACGTTGCGGGGTTTACAGTGCCCGTCAGTTGCATAGTATCTCCATAGCATACCGTAGCATCTTCGCCTACTGTTACTACAGGTACAGGTTGCAAATCTATCTCCAGTTCACTGATGCTGTCCAGGCAATTAGGGTAGCTGGCTTTCAGTATATATTTAAATTTGCCCAAAGGTGCAGGGGTTATTAAAGGATCTATGATAGCAGCGTTGGAGAATAGGCCGGGATTAGGGGACGTGGTACTCCATGAGTAAGTATAACGTGGGTCGCCGATTGCGCGTACCTGCACGGTTTGGCCATTACATATTGCTGTGTCAGGATTTTCTATGTTAAAACCGGTTAATACATCTACCACTACCGTATCATAACCTTTACATGTATTATCTGATGATGTTAGTATTACGGTGTATGTAGTTGTCGCTTTAGGTGTAACAATTGGCTTGTCCGAAGTGCTATCATGCAGGTATGTGGATGGTGTCCATTTCATGGTATATGTAGCACCTGCCGGTGGATTGATTTTCAGATCTAACGTTACTGGATTATCAGGGCATGTTATTGTATCATTCACCTTGCTGAAGTCAAGTCCGGGCAGCACATCCACCGTCACTTCATCTGTATTATTAGTACAGTAACTGTTAATGGTTGATGTTACAACATAAGTTGTTTTTTTGCTTACAACAGCTATCGGGTTGTATATGTTTGGATTGCTGAGGCTGGTTATAGGCTCGCCGCCGGGTTTGACGGTCCATACAAAGTTTCCACCGCCACTGGCCGTAAGGAATGTTGCATCTCCGGGGCAGATGGTTGTATCACCCAGTGCTACTGTTGGAGGCCATATGTATATAGGTACGCTATAGAAATAGTATAGCATAATGCCGGGCGGTTTACATGTTGAGTCTTTAGTAGTTACCACGAAAGTACGCGGGCCTACATCTTTGCTGCCGGGTGTCCATGTCACGCATCCCTTAATAGTATCGCCCAGTTGGCCGGTGTATGTTACAGTAGCCCCTGGTATAGATACATTATGGTTATCTTCTACAATTAATACTGCATCTGTATCGCCTGAAGCTATTTCGTAACAAAAATTAAGTGGCTGATCAATACATCCGTACAACGTATTGCTCGTATAACTACCATTTGTAACACTTGCCGGGTCAATTTTAAAATCAGGTGGAGTCGTAGAACAGTTTAATACCTGAACTTGTACGTCGCGCATAATGTACCCCACTAATTGTCCTTTTCTGTATTCCCTAACACGTGTAGTTATAGTATATGCACCGATAGCAGAAGCTGTAAAATTCATTTGTCCGCTGGCAGGGTTAATAACGAAAGTATTGTTTGTTTGCAGTGGATTATTGAAGACGTTATATGGTGGAGTAGCCGTAGCAAATAAAGCTGGTGTCGGTGCAGTAGCACAAGATACAGGTGGTATTACTTCCAGCGGGTTTACCATATCTGTTACTAACGAGTCGCCATCAAAATCTATAGCACCGTTGTTGTATGAATATGGTTGATTAACGCATAGATATGGTATTGGCTTTAATGAGAAATACGGAGAAGAGTTATCATCTGTTACTCTATTGTCAAAAACAGTTTCTATATAGAACCACAAGTTAGTACCTCCGGCCAGATTATCGCTTGCATTTCTGTTGCCAATAAATGTTGAGAATTTCCACATGGTATGGCCGGTAAGGGTGACTACCTTAGAATACCAGTATTCTTCATAACCTGGCAGCGTTGAAGTAGGATCTACGCAACGTGTAGGATATTCTGAACAACCTGCAGATACCTGAACGCGCTTGCTGGGACCATAATCTGCAACCGTGTCGAAATCTACAGAACTAACGGTACCCGTTATCATGTCTGTGATGCACAATGACTGTACAGTAGGTGCGCCCGGCCCCCGGCAATCTCTATAAAACTTAAAAATGATCCGGTAAGTTGAATCACTAACGTGTTGATAAATGATTTCACCGCCTGCAGCGTGGTTCGCCCTCAGGGTATTCACGCTGCATAGCAGTGGAATAAGTAAAAGTGTTACTAATAATGGTTTGAGTTTCATACAGCGTTGTTTTATGGCAAATAATAACAGTAACAATTATATACTGATATGTATAATTGTTGCCTATATAATATAAGACATAACTGCATTTTACAGTGTTGGGTAATTGTATGAATTTATTTTTTAAACTATCTGTTCAAGTTTTGCCGAATACTATTGCCTATCTGCAAAGGTTATTGCAAATAAAAAAAGCCGCTGATTTTAATTCAGCGGCTTTAATGTATAATTGTTGTTGTTATTTACCTTATCAAGGTTACGTTACCTTGTTTTGTAAACTTGCGACCACTTCCTGTAGTGCCTTCTACTACATAAATGTAGACACCCATTGGCTGTGGTTCATTTTTAAATTGACCATTCCAACCTTGGTTTATATCTGAAGTTTCAAACACTTTGGCACCCCAACGGTTGAATATTGTAAAGCTCTTAAGTGATGCATCGCCACGACGTAATACCTTAAATTCAGCATTAGGATTAGAACCCGGGCTAAATGCATTTGGCAGTGAAATGATGCTTTCAGCGTCAACAATCACATTTATAGAATCGGTAGCTGTACAACCTGCTTCTGTTGTTGCTGTAACAAAATAACGTGTGTTGACCTGTGGTTGTGCCATCGGGTTTGAAATAGTCGTTTTGCTAAGACCCACAGGAGGGAACCAGCTATAGTAAGCAGCATTGCCTTCCGGATCCATTTGATATGATTCACCAGGATAAATTGTTATTGAATCGGGCAGGAAAACGGTGGCTTTAGGATGCACTGTTACTTTTACGTATCCTGTATCATTACAACTATTGGTATCTATAGCAGTCACCATATATGTTTGCGTTGAGGTAGGAGATACGACAGGATCATAACTCTTGTTATCAGAGATACCAAAATCAGGGTACCAACGGAAACTGCTGAGGCCATTACCGGTCATATGTATGGTTGCAGATGCACCCGGACATAATGATGTATCACCTGTTGCTTGCATGAAGTCGGAAGGGAAAACAGTTAATGTTACATCATCATTATCAGTACAACCGGCCGACGTGCTGGCTGTTAATGTGAGGATTGTGGTTTCTTTAGCGAAGAATATCGGGTTAAGGATATTCGGATTATCTAAAGAAGCGCCCGGAGTCCATTGTAACGTAAATGGATAGGTTGAAGGTGTAACTGTTCCCGTCATTTTCATCGTATCGCCTGAACACATACTGGCATCTGCATTAACAGTTACAACAGGAACCGGTTGCAAGTCGATAAAGAAACTTGATATACTATCCTGACATGTGCCATAAGATGCCTTCAGTGTATACATATACTTGCCCACAAAGGCAGGTGTAATTATAGGATCTATAACCGTAGTGCTCGAGAATGCGCCCGGAGCCGGGTTCGTAGATTCCCATGTATAGGTATACCTGCTGTCGCCGGTTACTGAAACCTGGAAGCTTTGCCCGTTACATATTGCGGTATCAGGGGTGTTAATTGTAAATCCGTCCAAAACATCAACAAACACAGTATCGTAAGCTTTACATACATTTTGAGATGATGAGATTTCTACCGCATAAGTAATGTCGGTATTGGGATTTACAGTCGGGTTGCTGAGTGTATCACTATTAAGGAAAGTATTAGGTGTCCACTTAATGTTATAGTTAAAACCGGCAGGTGGGTTGATTTTCAAATCAAGCTGTATCGGGTTGTTCGGGCAAGTTATTGTGTCCCTCAGAGGGGTGTATACAGGACCGGCTTTGATGTCAACTTCAACAGTATCCCTGCTTCTTGAACAGAATGAGCTGGCATTAGAAACCACTACATAGCTTGTAGGCAAGCCAGGTGTCGCAATAGGAGATTTACAGTTAATGCAGCTTAAACTGCTGGTTGGTGAGCCACCGGGTAATACACTCCATTGAAAATTGTTACCGCCTTTCACATCGAGGAATGCCGTTTGTGATGCACAAATACCGGTATCTGGAACTGCTATAGTAGGAGGCCATATGTACATTGGTAATGTAATAGTATGGTATATCAATATACCCGGAGGTTTACAGGTAGAATCACGCACTGTTAATATCAATGATTTAAAGCCGGAATCTAAAGCCGTTGGTGTCCATGAGAAACAACCTCTTATAGAATCACTTTTTTGATTGTCATAAGTTATAGTTGCTGTTGGCATGGCAAAGGCGTGGTTATCTTCAGCTATCAGTATGGCTTCCGTATCGGCTGTCTGGATATTGAAGCAAAATTCAAGCTTTTCATTCGTACAACCATTTACCCTGTTACTTACATAGGCTCCGCCGGTAATAGTGCTTGTTATTGGTGTAACTGTAGGGGCTGTAGAACTACAGGCCAAAACCTGAACCTGTACGTCTCGCATTATCGAACCTATTTTTCTACCTCCCCGATACTCATTCGTTCGGACGGTAAGTGTAGAGCCGCCTGCTAAGGACGGTGTAAAAGTTAGATTCCCGCTTACAGCATTTACGTTGAAGGTATTGTTGGTTTGTATCGGGTTATTGGGTATGACGTAAGCTGGGGTTCCTGCCTTGAAACCAATAGCAGGTGGTGGGGTAGAGCAACTGAAACCATTTAATGGTTCTATTACTTCTGTCGATAAGGAGTCACCATCTATGTCGATGGCCCCATTGTTATATGTGGTTGGCTGGTTGATACAAACATACGGGACGGGTTTAATAGAAAAGTATGGGGAGGAGTTGGTATCGGAAATCGTATTATTTAATGTGGATTCCAGGTATAAGTTACCCCCATTGATATTCTGGCTAAAGTTCCGCGCACTTATCCAAACTGCAAATTTATATGCATCGCACTTGCCCGGTGGCAAGGTGACTATGACCGAATACCACCATTCTCGGTAGCCGGGTATGGTAGATCCCGGGTCTTCGCATTTGGTAGGATAGCCGGAACAACCTGCTGCTACCGGAGAACCATTAGGACGTCCATCAGGCAGGTTTCCGTTCCATTTCTGCATTACCTTGGAATCGCTTTGCCCTGTGCATGGTTCAAAAATGCACAGGTCTTGTGTAGCATAGGCATCAATACCGCTACAGTCCCGGTAAAATTTAAGGATAAAGCGGTATGTAGAATCGCTTATCCATTGATAGATCAGTTCCCCACCTGCGCAGTGGTCGGCTTTTGCGGTGTTAGGCAATAGCGATAGTGAAAAGATAGAGAGCACAATGGCCAGTAGTATTTTTTTAGATTTCATTGGGTGTATTTTTACTACTATAGTTATTCAGTAAATTAATTAATTTTTAACAATGCAGTTGTATTCATAGACTGCATTTCAACAAATAATGTTGGGTTATCACGTAATTTTTTTAGCAAATAAAAAATCCCCTTTATTCAAGGGGATTTATATATGATAAATATTAGTTATCTCAGTAGTGTAACATCACCTTTGTAGGTTTCTACATAGCCATCAGGGTAAGCTACACGTATCATATACTGGTAGCTGCCTATTTCCTGCGGCACACCTTTCCAGTTACCATCCCAGCCCTTCTTAGGGTCGCCACCACTGAAGATCTCCTGGCCCCAACGGTTGAAGATCCTAAACTCTACCACACGCTGGAACGTCAGGTTCGGGATGCGGAACATATCATTCTTACCATCACCATTCGGACTGAAGGCCGTTGGTATCAGCAGCCTGTCGCGGTAATCCAGGTTCACCCTTACCGTATCCATCGCACGGCAGCCATTGGTACCCAGGCCGGTTACCACATACATCGTAGGTTCCGTTGGCGTAGCTACGGGGTAAGAGATATTCGGGTTGTTCAGCGATGATACCGGTGACCAGTTATACAACCGCGCACCATTTACCAGCAACTGTACACTCTGTCCGTACTTGATGGTCGTATCCGGTGTCAGGATATTGACCAGCGGCAGCGGGCGTACTTCCACATAGGCATCTATCGTATCGTAGCAGAAGACATCATCGCCTACCATTATTTTATAGTGGGTGTTCTTCTTAGGGCTCACCATCGGGTCAGCACACACATCGCAGCTTACAGAGCCGATAGCGGGTTTGTACTCACCATTCTCATATTCATACCATTGGTAGTAGGTACCTTTTCGTACTTCCAGTTTGAAAGCCTCGCCAAAGCAGATGGCCGTATCCCTGGGATATACACTGAAATCGTGTACTGGTACATATACCTGCAAGGTGTCAGATATGATACAACCATTGCGGCCGTAGGTACGGATAGCATAGTTGGTAGTCTGTGGTACATAAGCCAATGGTTCCCTTATCGTGGAGTCCGACAGGTAATTGCCCGGTGTCCACATATACAGGAAAGGCAATCCCGGTGCTTCACAATAGTCGAACTGGAATACCGGACGTGTAGCAAACTCTTTGATGGCTGCTGCTGTTTTTACATCACATACGCTCTTGGTAGCCGTGTTTTGTGCCCTCAACTCCATACCAGAGATATAAGAGGTAGGCATAAACTTCATAATAGGTGGGTAATCGGCCACACCGGTACAAGGACCACCCAATACAGGGTTATCACTGTAGCATATTTGTACGATCAGGTTCTTGGTTGTATCCCAGTTATAAGCCTGGTCAAAACTGAACTTATTCCAGCCATCAGGCAATGCCTGGCCGGCGGCATTGGTATATACAGTTACCAGCCCTTCCTCAAAGCCATCAGTCTTAGTAAGTTCTGTTTTATCGGTACATCCCAGGCGAATGGTAAAGTTGCCATATATAAAGGCTGCATCTTTGTTGCCTGTTACTTCTACCGAAAGAGCTTTCATAGTTGCAGAGCGCAGGCCATATTCCTTAAATTCATCCTTACGGATCAGGTACTGGTATTTAGTAGAATAGATCTTAGTTTCCAATATTGGTGCTGAAGGGCCGGTAGTATCTATGGCTACACCGGTACCGTAGCTGGGAGAGCCCCATACTACTACCGAATCATATTTGTCACAGGTCTGTATGTTATTGGTTCCACACATCATATTGTCTATCGGGCCACGGCCGTTGATAACGGCATCCAGCTGCAGGTAACCCGGGCGGCACATTACAAACCGGTCGGTTTGAGGGAAGATATCAATGGTATTAGAGGTATCCTCGTATACCAGCACCGTATCGCGGGCTTTACATTTATCTTTCAGCTCGGGAGAGAATACCACATAGGTGGTGTTGGTACGTGCTGTAGATACTGGATCTGCAATGTCGTCGGCATTCAGATTTTTAGCAGGGCCACCGCTGATGTCGGTCCATTTGAAATTTAATACTACGTTACCATACCCTTTTACAGACAACTGCCTGCCGGGCGGGTTGATCTTACAGGTAGCCAGGTCGCGGCCGGCATCCAGGCCATTGATAACTTTAATATATATTACTGTATAACTACGCAGCACGATAGGCTGTGCAGCATTACAGGTAGAATCTGCAGATGTAATGGTCAGAGTATGTTCACCAATATTAGCCTGTGTAGGTGTCCAGGTAAAAGTACCACTTACACTCTGAGTACCGGCACCCGTCACAGTGAAGTTGGAACCGGGAAACTCAGTAGTATTGGCATACATGTAAACGGTATGGGTAGGGTCAAAGCTTTTTGAGGTCATTGTAAAGGTCAGGTTATTACCCGGGCAGGTAACAATGGCCTTGCTGCCATCATTTACAGGTACTACAGTACCATTAGCTACAGTCAAGCTAGTGCTTAAAGAGTCAATACCTGGTGGGGGTTCTGTACATGGCAGTACAGATACCTGCACATCCCTGTACACGTGGCTTAGTTTTACACCCGTACCGCGTTCATAGTCTTCTACGCGGAAAGCAAGCAGATATTGCCCTATCCCTTGTATGGGCGTAAACGTTGCTGCACCTGTTGTGGGATTAAGTACATATGGATTCGAAGCTGCTGAACCTATGGGGTCAGCCAGGCTAAAAGGAGTCCCGACCGTAAAAAAGCATTGGGTGGTTGAATTGTTTGTATAAGGCTCCTGCTGGTATACCTGCATGGAATCCCCATTAAGATCATACGGACCGTTTAAATAGGATGTTGGCTGGTTAATGCATATATACGGCAATGGGTTTTCAATAAACCGAGGCGTACTGTTGTTGTATTTTGTTACATTATTCAGCATCGCCTCTACCCATATAGACTGAAAATTACAGTTGGCCATGTTTACATTGGCATTACGGCCACCTGTGCTATAGCTGAATACCCAATCTGTTTGAGCGCTTGGTAAGGTAACACTACCTACATAAGTGCGTAGCCGGAAACCGGGAAACCTGTCTGTAAAATTAGGGTCACCCACATGCTTACAGCTATTGGAATCGTTGTAAATAGGGCACAAACTGTGAACCGTATCCTGACCTCCATCCGGATCTGTCAGGGGTACATTCAGATTAAAAGCAGGCAATGATGCAGAGGTAACAGTGACCGATGCGTTAGGCCCAGGATCCAGGTCGCAACCCTGGCATGCAGAATACATATTGACAAACACATCATATTTATATTCTGTAGTACCGGTACAGCCATCAAGTCCCGCGCCTGTATATACTACATAAATGTCAGCTGCAGCGCAATGGCAGGCAGAAGCTTTTCCGGGTAACAAAAACATACCGCAGAAAAAAGCAAAACCAGCCAATAATTTTTTAAGTAATGACAGACTCATATGCTAAGTTCTATTTTCTATTATTAATACTGTATGGATAGTACATTAGTAGCTATCCATACAGTATTCTGATTTATATTCTTTTAACGCTATTATCGGATAAGCGTCACGTTACCTTGTTTAGTAAACTTACGGCCGCTGGCTGTAGTACCTTCTACTACGTAGATATATACACCCATAGGTTGTGGCTCATTTTTAAACTGTCCATCCCAGCCCTGGTCAATATCACTTGTTTCAAACACCTTAGCACCCCAGCGGTTGAAGATCGTAAAGCTCTTCAGGTTAGCATCTCCCCTGCGCAGGATTTTAAACACTGCATTAGGATTAGAACCCGGAGTAAAGGCATTTGGCAGAGATATAACACTTTCAACATCTACCAGCACATTTATAGAATCTACCGTAGTACATCCTGCTTCTGTAGTGGCTGTTACAAAGTAACGTGTATTCACATCCGGTTTAGCCACAGGGTTTGATACGCTTGTGCTGCTCAAACCTACAGGCGGGAACCAGCTATAGTATGCAGCATTGCCTTCCGGATCCATCTGGTAAGATTCACCAGGATAGATAGTTACCTCATCAGGCAGATAGACTGTTGGTTTCGGATTCACTATCACTTTCACCACAGCAGTATCAAAACATGCATTGGTATCTATGGCCACAATGCTATACACCTGTGTACTTGTTGGGTTCACCATCGGGTCTGTACTTCTTACATCAGATATGCCGAACTCAGGATACCAACGGAAGGATTTAAGTCCGTTACCTGTCATATGCAGCTGTGTAGTAGCACCCGGGCAGATGGCAGTATCGCCTGTTGGGAACACAAATTCAGCAGGGAATACAGTCAGGGTCACATCATCATTATCCGTACAACCAGCACTTGATGTTGCAGTAAGTGTAAGGGTTGTTGTTTTATCTGCGGCAAATATCGGTTTAGCTATTTTAGGGTCATCTAAAGAAGCACCCGGAGTCCATGTCAGGTCAAAAGTATAGTCTGCAGGATTTACCACACCATTCAGCTTCATTGTATCGCCTTCGCACATAGAGGCATCTGCATCAACTGTAACTATAGGTACCGGTTGTAGATCGATAAAGAAGCCTCCAATACTATCTTTACAGGTTCCGTATGATGCTTTCAGTGTATAGTAGAACTTGCCGGTAGTTGACGGTGTGATCAGCGGAGCTGCATCCGTAGATGGCACCACTACGCCGGGTACCGGATCTGTACTTTCCCACAGGAATGTATAACGAGGGTCGGAATTGATACGCACCTGCACGCTTTGGCCCTGGCAAATAGCAGTGTCAGGATTGTCAATTTTGAAACCGGTTAATACATCTACCATCACTGTATCAAATCCCTGGCACCTGTTCGCATTCGAGCTCAATATTACAGTATAGGTCAGGGTACTCTTCGGTGTAGAAACCGGTGCGCTGGAAGTACTGTCACTCAGCCACAGCGAGGTGTTCCATTTTATATTGTATGTCGTTCCTGACGGTGGCATTGTTTTAAGATCCAGCGTTACTGGGTTATCCGGACAGGTTATCGCATCAGGTATTGGCGTAAAGTTCAAACCTGGTAGTACATCTACCGTTACTGTGTCTTTATTATTATTACAGAAATTTGTAAGCGTAGATGTTACTACATAGGTAGTCTTGGTCTTTGGCAACGCTATCGGGTTAGGTACGTTAGGGTTGTTAAGACTTGTAATAGGGTCGCCGCCCGGTAATACACTCCACTGGTAGTTACCACCGCCAATAGCATTCAGGAAGGCGGTTTGGCCCGGACAAACACTCGTATCAGGCACTGTTTCTACAGGAGGCCATACATATATAGGTATGCTATACACATAATACAGCATGATGCCCGGTGGCTTACAAGTTGAGTCTTTTACAGTTAACAAGAAGCTAAACAAGCCGGATTTTGTTGGTGTCCATGCAAAATGACCCCATACAGAATCTGTCTTCTGGTTATAATAATTAATATTAGCAGTAGGCATTGAGAAGGCATGGTTATCTTCTGCAATCAATATCAGGTCTGTATCGCTACCTTTCAGGTTAAAGTCAAATTCCAGCAATTGATCAATACAACCATTCACCCGGTTATTCATCCATGTACCTCCAAGTATACTTGCTGGTGGTGCATCAAAGGTTGGCGCAGTGGTAGTACACTCCAGTACCTGCACCTGCACATCTCGCATGATATAACCTATAAGTATACCATTACGGTATTCCCGCACACGGGTAGAAAGGGTTTGTGCTCCTTTTTCCGCTGCGGTAAACGACATTTGTCCCGTCGACGGGGTTGTGACAAATGTATTATTTGTCTGGAATGGATTTGATGGTATGTTTAATGCAGGGGTTTTGGTAGCCAAAGTAATAGCTGTAGGGGTAGTTCCGCAACCACCGTCCAAAGGATTGATGATATCCGTTACAAGTGAATCCCCATCGGGGTCTATCGCACCATTATTATAGGTAAATGGCTGGTTTTGACACACATATGGAATAGGCTTGATAGAGAAGAACGGCGAGGAGTTAGTATCCCCCCGCGGGTTTGTCAGGTTATTCAATGCCGTTTCTACATATAGGTTACCGCCACCCATATTGATACTGGTGTTCCGGGCACTTACCGACACCGAAAATACCCAGTTATCGCATTTACCTGTTAGTGTAACGATCTTATAATACCACCATTCCCGGTACCCGGGGATAGCAGAGCCTAAGTCCTCACACTTATTCTTGTATTGAGAGCAACCGGCAGAAACGGGGTCACCGTTTGTACCGCCACCCGGCAATGCCTGGTTCCATTTATCCATTGCCAAAGACTGCGAAACACCCGTACATGTATTGGTAATACACAGGTTTTCCGATGAAGACGCATCAATACCGGTACAGTCCCGATAAAATTTAAAGAAGATACGGTACGTGGAATCGGATATCCACTGATAAATGATCTCACCACCGGCAGCGTGCGAAGCTTTAGCCTCGTTGGGCTTCAGCGTCATGCTTAGGATAGCGAGACAGACAAGGAGAAAAGAAGAAAACTTTCTCATATTGCGGCGTTTATTTTAACGTTTATTATACAGTATAATGATTGTCGTAATATACAACTTTTAAAAACGATCTCAAAAACATTCTATTTTTCCATAAACCATTCTTCGTTATATACAATTCCATTATAATCAGACTATCAGTATAGCCATAACTCATAAGACATTGTCATTTTTCTGATGGTTGGGCTACTTTCCAAAATTTATTAACATTTTCAGTTAAAAATTGCATGTCCAAGTCTTTCATACACTTAAAATGTCCTTTCGGGCACTTATTATATCCTATTTTACTACATGGATGACAATATAATTTCTTGTTTTCCAATATCATAGAAAGAGGCTCTGTTTTTTGCTTGAGGTTATTGTTCCCATAATATGGAAACATGCCCATTTCTGGCGAAGTATTGCCCCAAAGAGAAATAACAGGCTTTTTAAAAGCCGCGGCTACATGCATCAACCCGGTATCATTGCTTACTACTACTTTCGCCAGCTTGGTTAGTGACGCTGACTCATGAAGATTGAACTTACCACAGGCATTGTAAATCTTTATAGGGTCTTGAGCTGCAATCAGTTGCCCGTCCTCCCTGTCTTCCGGTCCACCTAGCAACACCACCGGGTACGGTGTTAATGCGCAAAACTCTTTCCATTTTTCTATCGGCAGCTTTTTGGTGTTCATAGACCCGCCAATGACACAAGCCACATACCCCGCCCAGTGGCTCATAGGAATATCCTTGGTCTTGATATGTGCCGATTCCGGTATAAAATAGTCCAGCCCTTTCCCGTCATTCTTTACGCCCAAAGGGGCTACCGCCTCAAAATAACGCTCTACAATGCTTTTATCCGGCATCAGGTTCAACTTCAGGTTTACCAGTAGCCATTTCTGCACGTTCAGTTTGGGGAATGCATAGGTTTCTACATGCAAGGCTTTCTTTACCCTCAAGGTTCTGAGGTTGTGGTGCAGGTCGATGATAAAATTGTATTTCTCTTTTTTCAGTTTCTCAGTCACTGCCTCCAGGTCATCTTTCAGGCAATGCAGCTTATCTATATATGGATTAGGCTCGAGTATCGGCCGGAAGGATTCTTTGGTGAGATAGTGTACCTCTACATCGGGTATCTGTTGCTTCAGGCAACGCACTACAGGGGTGGTCAACACTATATCGCCAATGGAAGAAAAACGTACTACCAGTACTTTCATAACGGAAACCTACAAAAAGCCTGCAAAATAAGGCAGTTTTGTTTTCCATTGATTGTTAATAACGCAGTTTAACGCGGCGCATAGGTCAGTTCGCACCAGGCTTTTTCATTCGCCACACCCAGGTCATCGCGCGCCTGTGCAGGTAGCCCTAATATACTGCCATGATACTGCTTGGTGCCCGGCAACGGGCCTATCACTTTGGCAAATATGGCTTTACCGCTTCCGGGATTGTATATCTTAATAATGGTACCGCGCGATACAGTGTTGTGAAATGCAAATAGCGTTTTGCCCTTCACACCGTCACTATCGTCATAAAAGGTGACGGTCCCCTTCTCCTCCATTGTATTCTGTTCATTATTGGTCTGAGCCATATAAATGCCCCCCAATACACCAAGTGTATCTTTATCTGTAGTATCCTGAAGCTTGAGGTAGGTTACCGTAGTGCCATCCGGTAGTTTCTCCATACGTTGCGTATTACCCGCAACCGGCACACCGGCAGGCTTGGTAGTTAGCGGCTGTAGCGGTGTCTGCTGCGCAATAGCTGTGCGGTCGGCAGGTTTATTAAGCGTTGTATATTCCGGCATCTGGGTAGCATCATACAATACCCAGCCCACCATCAGCACCTGCCCGGGGTCTACATCATTATCTTCCATATTATTAAGCCCCTGTATCACTCTTTGCGATACACCGGCCATACGGCTGATGCTGCCCAGCGATTCTTCGCCCCGCACTTTATAATAAAGTTTGCGCACATCGTTACTGCCGGTTTCTTTACTACGATAATTATAGGCACCCAATGGTACATTGGCAGTAGCTTTTGCAAATGCATCCTGGTAATCCATATCATTTGCATCTGCAAGAATAGCGGGCGGCACATGGTAGCGGCGCGCCAATACAAACAGCGTTTCGCCACGGCTCACTTTATGAGGTATTACCCACGCACCATTTTGTTCTATAACAAAAAAACCATCTTTCTTTTGAGAAAATGCCGTAAGTGGCAGTAGAAATAAGCAGGCAATCAATATTCGTAACATAATACAATTCGACTGTTGCTGCTCAAAGTACAACAATTATGCCCATTCATTCTCAATATCCATGCGGATGCGCCAGTGCTTAGGTAAATAATTGTTAAAACGGTTGCCCAGGCTTTTTATCCATCCAAGCCCCAGGCCTTCATATTGCATTACAAACCATCCCTTATCATTCAGCGGCAATTCAAAATCTTCTTTCTTTAAAAACCGCAATGCCTGTTCTCGGTTCAATTGCATAGCAGGTAGCTGCTTATTGATATCGATACTCAATGCCACATCATGCGCAGGCACCCATTCTTTTGCCGTAGGCATGCCCAGTTGCAGCCCGGTTTTACGCAGGTACACGGCTTGTTTCAATATATGATAATCGCCCTCGTGCAGGGGATGCACAGCACTGTAGTTCTCTTTATCTATTGGTAGCACATTATACTCTGTATCCAGCAGATGCCTGGTTTGCTCTATCAGTTTCTTATCGGCACTCGTTTTATACTTCACTGGCTTCATGGCGCTTTCGCTTTCCTGTTTCTGCACCGCCGCCAGGAAAAACCCTTCACCCCTCACCTTATCCGGACTGAACCGATACCCCTTCAATCCCTTGCCCGATGTCGTCTCTACGATGCCCCATTCACTCTGTATGGGCACCTCCAGCCCTTTCACTTCAAAGCTTTCTGCCAACCAGTCCAGTATCTCTTCATCTTCTTGTGGACTATAACTACAGGTAGCATATATCAATACGCCCCCTTCTTTCAATGCCGGCCATACATCGGCCAGTATGCGTTGCTGCCTGCCGCTGCATAGGGTTACATTTGCTTCGCTCCACTCATCCAGCGCCCTGTCATCTTTCCTGAATAAACCCGAACCACTGCAGGGCGCATCTACCACTATCACATCAAAATACCCTTTCAGCTTACCGAAATCTTTCGGGTCATTGCTGGTTACCCAGGTATTCATATAGCCCCAGCGGCTCATATTCTCTTCCAGTATCGATGCACGGGTACGTATCACCTCGTTGCTCACCAGCAAACTATCCTTGCCAAGAAATGATGCTATTAATGTACTCTTGCCACCTGGTGCCGCACACAAGTCCAGCACACGCAGGTTGTTATTATCCGGCACCGTAGCCATCAATGCCTGTTGTAGGAACATAGACGAAGCCTCCTGCACATAATACGCCCCCGCATGAAACAACGGGTCGAGCGTAAACACAGGGCGCGCATCCAGGTACCTGCCCTCGCCACACCACGGCACTTGTGCAGCATCACTAAATGCACCCGAAACCTTATAAGGATTCAGCCTTACAGAAGTAACCGCCGCCTGCTGATGCGCCGCTATAAAAGCTTCTTTATTGAAATCTTTTACCTGTTCGATATCTTTCAGCAATTGTGCGGGTAAATTCATAGTGCCGTATCTGGATATATCTCAAAATATTCTAACCCCGCTGTCGCTGTCAGTTTAGGGATAACACTGTTATTGCATGCCAATACAAAATGCTGCATTTTTTCATTGACTATTATACACCAACTTTTGTCATGGGAAAACAAGTACCCGTATGCATCCCTTATTGAACTTAAAAATTGTAAACCCTGTTCTACGTCATCAATTACATTCTTCTCATCAAACTCAGGATAATACCCTTCTATGTCATGTATATATAAATAACACTGTGCACTTATCAATGTTTGCAGCAACTGCAACAAATGCTCCATACTCCTTTCATGCAAATATTCAATGCCGGCCGTATGTTTTATAAGCGATAGTGTATCTTTTGAATAAGGCACACCAAAGCGTTCTGCTATGGCTTTTATGCTGATAGGACGATACAAATGCGCCCTATTATAGTTCAGAAAAAGGCCGAATTGCTTTTCTATATTATGGCGTTTGTTCAGGTTATCTATGTTTTGTGTATCGTCAGGATATGCATCAAAAGGAAAATCATCTATAATACCGTAGTTGTTCTCGATAATAAAATACCTGTCAAACACTAACGGGACAATAGACGACAAAACGAAGTTCCCGTCAAGAAACTTCGTTTTGAAAAATTGTTCCAGCCAATTATATGCATCCTGCATTGAAAACTTTATTTAAGGCATTGGCTAATTGCCAAATTATCAAATTGCCGAATTAGAATATCCCCACATAATTATGCGGCGTTATTGCTTTCAGTTCTTTTTTCACAGCAGCGCTCACCTTTAGCCCGTCTATAAACTTGTGCAGTGTTTGTTTATTGATGCCACCCTTACCACGCGTCAGTGCTTTCAGTGCCTCATATGGTTGCGGGTAGTTTTCGCGGCGTAGTACCGTTTGTATCGCCTCGGCCACTACCGCCCAGTTATTATCCAGGTCTTCGGCCATCTTGTCCTTGTTCAGCAGCAGCTTGCCCAAGCCTTTTTCCAGCGAGCGCAGCGCCAGGAAGCTATGCGCCATAGGCACGCCCACATTGCGCAGCACGGTGCTGTCCGTCAGGTCGCGCTGCAGGCGGCTGATAGGTAGTTTGGCACTCAGGTGCTCATATATGGCATTAGCAATACCCAGGTTGCCCTCGGCATTTTCAAAATCTATCGGGTTCACTTTATGCGGCATAGCGCTGCTACCTACTTCACCTTCTTTCACCTTCTGCTTAAAGTATTCCATGCTGATGTAGCTCCACACATCGCGCGCCATATCTATCAGTATCGTGTTGATGCGTTTCAGTGCGTCAAACTGTGCAGCCAGGTTATCATAATGCTCTATCTGCGTAGTGTATTGCATACGCTCCAGCCCCAGGCGATTGTTTACAAATTCATTGCCCAGCTTCTCCCAGTTCATTTTAGGGAAGGCCACGTTATGCGCATTGAAATTGCCCGTAGCACCGCCAAACTTAGCTGCAAAAGGCACATGGCTCAGTTGGCGCACCTGCCCTTCCAGGCGCTCTATGAATACCAGCCACTCTTTACCCAGTGTGGTGGGCGATGCCGGTTGCCCGTGCGTACGCGCCAGCATCGGGATGCCCTTCCAGTCCTTTGCCTGTTTTTTCAGCGTCAGGATGATGTTTTGCAATGCAGGCAGGTACTGTTCTTCCAGCGCTTCTTTCCACAGCAGCGGTGTAGCGGTATTGTTTACGTCTTGCGATGTAAGGCCAAAGTGCACCCACTCTACCGTATCGCCGGCACCCAGTGCTTTCAGTTTTTCTTTCAGGAAATATTCTACCGCCTTCACATCATGATTGGTGGTGCGCTCGGTCAGTTTTATCTGCTGTGCATCGTCTTCTGTAAAGTTTTCGTAGATGGCGCGCAGCTTGGCAGGCTTTGCCGCAGCCGGCAGCCTGAACACCTTTTTATCGGCAAGGAAAAGGAAATATTCCACCTCTACCCTTACACGGTAGCGTATCAATCCAAACTCGCTGAAATACGGCGACAACGACGCCAGTTGACTACGGTAGCGGCCATCTACCGGACTTATAGCCGTAAGGGCAGTTAATTCCATGGGCGCAAAGATAAGAACATGACCGCAGGGTTCATAACCCTGCGGTCAAAAGAAAATCCCTTGCTCACCTCAATATAGCAGACATCTATTCTACCACTATTATACCCTTTTCAATAAGGCTTCTTATACTATGCATTTGCCCATTACCATCTTTCACTTCCAGCTCAAAACAATGGGTAATAGGTGTCAGAAATGAATAAGGAGCTAATCCATCACCAACATCAGAACCACTTGAGTTAATAGCTATAATCTTACCATCTGCATTCATTACAGGGCCTCCACTTGAACCATGTTGTATATACATCGAACTTTGATAACATGGATTGCTTAAAATTGAGATGCCATTTTCATGAAAATCTTCTATTTCACCGAAATGCCAGGTATCATTAATATAAACACTTGTGTTCTCGTCAAATTCAATATATGTTTTTGGGAATGCATAACTTGATATTGTTTCACCGATAATTGGTTTTTTACTAGTAAGTACAGGAACTGGATTTCTAAGTGACATCCCTGTTTTATTACAAGACACTGCAGCGGGTAGTAAAATTGCTATATCAGAACTTCCATTACAGACTACTTCATTGATAGGTCTTTTCAAATATCCCCCTTCTGGTAATAGCTGATAGATAAATAGACTTTCAAACAATGCTTTGCTGTCACTAACAATCCTTCAACAGTAATAAAAAAAGTAGTCCCTAAAAATTTAGGCTTATTATCTTTATCATACGTAAATAATGGAGTAATGGCCTTAGCACCATCTGCCTCTTGCCCTAAGTCATTTAAAAATCTTGCTTTCATGAACTTGGTTTTATTACAAAAGTAGTCAACTCCCCCTCTCGTCCGCGTTTCCAACGCGGATGCCCCGGCAAGGCGTTTGTAACGCCGGAATATCACAACAGCACCACCTTCACCAGCCCCTCCCTACCCGCATAGTCACCTGCACTGCTAAACACATAATCTTCCGGCGCAGCAACTATCATTTGCCTTACGGGGTTATTATGAATATAATCCAACCGCTGCCGGTACATATCACCCGTTAGCAATATGGCATGATTAGCATCTGTCCACAGCTTATAGTTTTCAGCACGACGGGTGCTTAGTGCAGCATATTCAAACTTATGCAGCAACCATTCCCTGCGGCTTTCAGGTATCGTTTTCACCAGTTCTACCAGCTTTTTGGAAGTGAACTTTTTATAATCACGAATAATATCAGATAGTCGCATAGGCTCCGTAGCCCGACAAATAAGATGTATATGGTTCGTCATGATCACCCATGCATTACATTCAAGCCCTTTATGGGCAATGCAATAATTAAGCGCATCCGTAAGCACCTGCTTATACACTGGCCTTGTAAATATATCTACCCAATCCACCACCGTAAATGTTAAGAAATAGGTAGCCTGTTGATCTCTGATAAAATACCTGTCGCCCGGCATGCAGGCTAAAATAACTATTGTAGCGTTACAAACGCTACACCATTTGCATCCGCGTTTTAAACGCGGACGAGCTATGAAACTGCCACCCCACCCCATAACACAAACTTCACAATCCCTTTACATACCCTACATACACCCTATAGAACTTTGCTGTATAAAATAGAGGAAACATGAAAACAAAATGGGATTACATAGCAGAATATAAAGAAGAAATGAACACCCTACTGCTGCAACAGGTAGAAGACCTGCCGGCTGAAAACAACGTACAGCCGCAGCCCGTAAATGAAAAGCTGAAAACAGAACTGATACAATACACACCACCCATACCGCCCAATCACTTCTCGCAAACACCGGCCACCTTCGCATAAGCAAATGCAATAAAAATGCCACCTGTAGCGGTGGCATTTAAATATAGTTGCAAAGCGACGACTATAGTTTAGCAGTAAACTTACCATTTGTCACTACCATAGAGTCTGCCATGTTATTGGTGTTATAAACAGTGCCGGTAAAAGTACCTGTTATCATTGTGGCGTCTTGTTTTGTTACAATGATCACAGCCTTACTCCTGAAAGTATTCGTGTTCATTGAACTATAAGTTATACCATTGGTCTTCACCTCCGAAAACCCGATCGTCGCATTTCCCAATCCTGAATTATCATAAGTTTTAGCGCCTGCATAATCTCCTATCGAAATAGAAATGCTATAGTCAGTAGACTTATACTTTACAGGCCCGTTAAGTGTAGCTACTTTATAACCACCCACAGTGGATATGGTACCTTTATTAGTATTCCCGGAAACAGCGGTTGCACCCATGTTTGCAGATATAGTGTAGCTAACAGGATCAGTAGTGCCTCCACCGCCGGTATTATTACCCCCGGTATTGTTATTATTATTGCTGTTATTGTTACTACCTGTATTGTTATTGGTAGCAGGCGTAGTGCTGCCCTTATCACAGGCAGCCAATAGCGACAAGGATGAAATGGCGGTCAAAATAAATAGTTTCTTCATAATTCGAGGTCGGTTTTTAATTAGAAGTTTAAAATGATATGGATAAACAACTAATTCACAACCATTTGACAAACTGCTCTTTTCATTTGCCGAAACTATTGATTCATCCGACGAAACATCTGTTCAGGCAGCATCCATATCAAGGCTCAAAAGCCCGGCACCACAGTAGTGCTAAAGCCGCATCAGGGCGTCAACTGCGATTAGAGATGTAATTAATCGCAGCGGCTTTCTTTGCTATACTTTCTTTTCCGCAAAAGAAAGTATAAAGACAACAAGCCCATCAATGCTTCGTTATCGTGTACAATATATCCGTAGTGTACGTACCTGCAGGATAATTAAAACCGGGATTCGCCTTATACTTAAAACCAAAGCTGCTCACCCCTATCTGTCCATCACCTATTACGCGTTTGCCGGTAGTACCATTTACACTCTGGTAAGCATTATAGCCATTGCTGATGCTGCCACCCGTGTTATTCTCGGTGATGATAACGCTCAGCACATCCTTCACCGGCATATTAGTGCCCGATGTGGCTGCACCCGTATAGGTAAAAGAATTGGAAGATGCCTGCACGCTTACGTCAAAATTCGCATTGCTAAACAGGTTTACTTTAAACTCGGGGCTTTCTATCCCGCTGCCCATCGCTGTAGTTCCGTTCAGCGGCATTTCTACAGATGAGCCGCCGCCATTACCATTACCGCCGCCATTGTTACCGCCGGCCATACCTACGCCTACTACGTCGTTCAGCTGGCATTTTATCTGTTGCACGGCACTGCTGTTAGCATTTTGTGCATGGGCGGCTACAGTGCATAGCACTGCCGCAAAACATAGTGTAGTTTTCTTCATTGGGTGTGTGTTGTCTTCTATTAGTTTCCGCCACAAATATGTTTACATACACCCCTTTTTGCAACTAAACAACCACCCGTTAACAGCCGCTTTGCAAGCGGTTAACAAGCGGTTAACAACAATGGACCGCTCAACTGTCGCAATACACCCCAAATCATCCGTTTTTACACCCTGCGGAATATGCTTATTGTCCCCATCTTTGTATCAGCAAAAAACAATTAACAACTATAAAAAAACAACACTATGCGCAAACTGAAATTACAAGTACAAATGACCATCGATGGTTTTGTAAGCGGCCCGAATGACGAGCTGGACTGGATGACACATGCATGGGATGAAGAACAGATGAAATTTGTTACCGACCTGCACGACACCATCGATACCATACTTATGGGCCGTAAAATGACAGCCGGCTTCACAGGCTATTGGGAAAACGTAGTAGACAATCAGCCCGATAGCCCCGAGCATGCATTTGCTAAACTGATGGTAGATACCCCAAAAGTCGTTTTCAGTAAAACACAAAAGGAAATACCCGGCCGCAATGTAATAACAGAGAATGGCGACCTGGTAACGGCTGTAAATGCCCTGAAAGCAAAGCCGGGGAAAGACATGATTGTATATGGAGGTGCAGGCTTTGTTACTTCCCTTATCGAAAACAACCTGGTAGATGAGCTATACCTGTTTATCAACCCCATAACCATTGGCAATGGTAAAAGTATTTTCAACGGCCGCAAGCCATTTACTTTGCTCGATTCTAAACAGTACAAATCAGGCATCGTTATCAATAAATACTCGCCTGCTGTGTAAGGAATAAGCAGTGGCAAGTGTATGGAAAATACAACTTGCCACTTTTCTTGCTTATGCTTTCTTAGGGGTACCGGGATAAATAGTTAATAAGACTGCTGAACATATAAACAGCACGCTTTCTATGCCCAGCCAGCGGCTGCCGAAGTCGCCCAGCGGCCCTTCGGCTACCACAGTTATCAGTCGCGATAAGGCATAGAACCCCCACAGCATGGTAAGGAAACCTAATGCCTGTTTCTTGTCTTTTACCAGCAGGTACACCAGGCTAATGACAATAGTGAGCCCCACTCCGCCATACACACCACGTATCGAGCTGAAGGCATCATTGTTAGGCAGTTTTACGTGTACCAGGTCCATCACCATTTGCGGACTAAAGAAGGCCATTGCACTCACCATTAGTAATGAAAAGGCGGAGAAGAGGATCAGTACTGCACTGGCAACATTTACAAAGCGGTTATGTTTCATAGATTTTTATTTTACCGCAAAGCTGGCCCACATTAAAATGATAAATCTTGGTAGATACCAAGATTTATCAGGCGTACTACACAAAAACACAAAAACATTTTTTTGACGTATATTTGTAAATAACAAATAGCCTCCCCCTATGAATGAACATTATATTGGAACATTACATTGCGTCAATGGAGAAACAAATATAAGCTCAAAAAACGGCCTGCTGATGGGTTAATAAATCTTATATTTGTACTGCTGGCACGGATAGACTACGTGGCTATAATGGCCATTTCTCGACAAGCTTTACCAGCAAGGAGCAAAAAT
>CABHOP010000038.1 GCA_902168085.1 uncultured Bacteroides sp. | reverse complement strand
AAAAAACTGTTTGGGATTTTCCGGCACACTTACAAGCGGTGCGGCTGCTTACAACGTAGATTGAAAGGAACGTCTTCCTATGAGGACAATTTCACAACAAAAATACAACTATTATTTACTTCACAAAATTTATTTTAGAAAAACTATTTTTTGATGCAAACACACAAAATCATGAGAAAAATTGTATTACCATGCCTCGGCTCAATATTACTGCTATCGTGCAACAGTGAACAGGCAGCCAGTGAAAATGGCGGAAAAACAGAAACTGTAACCGTTGTAACAGGTAAAGCTGTTAAGCAGCCTAATTCGTTGACGCAGGCGGCCTATATTGGCAACATTAAGGCAATAACAGAATACAGGTGCATCACCACTAAAAATGAAATGACAGAGGCACAGGTAAAAGCTGATAAGGAAACAAGCAAAACAACTACTTATTACAACATATCAGGCAACGATTCCGCAACTATTTACCAACCGGCAGATGGTAGAAAAACTTCCGTCTTTATACACGATTATACAAGCCCCCTGCCCCTAACTCCCAATGCTAAAAACGTAAACTTTAAATATTATAAATGGCTGGAGAACAATAAACTCACAACGCGCCGTATAGAATATGTGGACGCAGAGTATTATACTGCTATTGATACCCTTTCTTTTGATGACCAGGGCAGGCTGATAATGCAATCCCAAAACCTTGTTACACATGCCCGTTCAGGCAATGATACCACGAAGGGGATAATTTACGAAACCGTATATACCGATAAGGACGAAATGAAATACACAATTAAATAAAAAGCTAATGGAACCACTGTTTCTGACCATACTATCTCTATTTTAGAAAGGGATGCGCAACAGAACATTATAAAATCAATCAGCAAATCTGACGGTGGAATTTTCACACATAGTGTATATGAAATTGAGTATACGCATTAATATCTTCTGAAAATAAAAGCCAGCTCTCCACAGCGGGCTTTTATTTTGCATATGCTTGTTGCAGCACTCCATATTGCTAACTATTCCTGCGCTGCTGCTGCTCGTTATGCCATTGCGCATAGTGCGCTTTTTGCTTGATGCGGTAATAGAACATAAACACACTGGTATCCATCAGGTATTCGGCGGCTTGTATATTGCCTTCGCAGTATTTCATGCTGATGTCCCAAAAACCATCATACCAGGCATCTACCTGCGCACCTACAGATGTGGTGCTTATGGCAGCAGCCCGTTCAGCATTCCCGTTCTTTGGCTGAAATAGTTCGAATCGGTCAAAATAGCCAACTGTTCGCTCCATGATGGCGTGTATGGTATCCCGATGCTTAAAAAAAAAGCGTAGAGCTCCGGGTCGGGTGGTATATTCTGGGTAGCATCGCCTTTGGCCAATGCCACTTTGCGGCTGGTCCAGTAGTCTTCGGTAGTGTCGGCAGCTTCCCCTTCTACAAAGGTGTAGATAGCACCCATACGCAAGCCGCAGTCTTCATCTACCGGGTAGCGCAGGCGATATTTTATGTTATTGGCCAGTGTGGCTATATCGGTGCGCAGTGTCTTGGTGCTTTTTTCATCGTTGCACAGCTCCAGCATCTTATCCATCATCTGCCCCAGCAGCTCTTTGGTAGCGCCACCGGCAGCATATATGTTTTGCGCGCCTGCCGCTACATAGCGGCTCATATGGTAGCCATTGGCGGCATCTTCGGGCATGTAAAAGCGCAGGTTGTGCACACGGCTATAGAATACTTCCTTGTACTTAGGATTTTCATGATACATAGTGTTAGGAATTGGGAATTGGGATTTAGGATTTAGAGCTTCTAATTTGTACAGCAAAAATACAAATTATAAACAATAAACACAATTAAACCTAAAATTCTCTCTCTTACCCTTAAATGAGGGCCTGGTAAATATGATAGATCAATGTGGGGGTAAAAACTTATAGTTGGCGCAGGTTCAGCTCCAGTGCTTCCAGTTCTTTATCCATGCGTATGGCATCGCGTATCTCTTCTTCCGTAGGGGGCAGCATTATCATTTGCAGCACATCGCCATTGCGCACATAGCTGGGGTGTTTGCGCTCGCCGTTTATTATCTTTTTCAGCAGGGCGCGGCGCTCAGCTATACTCACTTCTTTAATGGGTGGTATTTCTATATTATTCAGATGGTCGCGGTAGAAGTATATGATACCGGCTTCTATACGGGCACGTACCTCCGGGTCATCCATCATGTAGGCAATGGCATCGGCTACATACTCCGGCGCCATATGCGGAAAAGCCTCCCGGCATGCCCGTTCCGGCCTGCCATGCAGTATCATTTCCCTCACAAATAAATCTTCGGTCGATGTGTGCTTTGCCATAGCGTACATAGGTAAAATATATGAACAATACAAATATAGCTATTCCCGTCCACAGGTATACGGGTAGTTAATGCAGGGTCAGCGGGGGTATTTTACACGTGCCCACAAATACATCAATACGCACAGTATCAATGCCGTAAGTACGATGAAAAGGGGCTTATACCGCTCCCACCGGGCTTTTTGCCCGCTGTGCTGCACCTGTGTATAGATGTTTTCCAGCAGGGCATTATCGCTCCCTGCCAGCTGCGCCAGCCGGGGCTGCAGGGCCTGCATATACGGGTGTTTCAGCGTAGCGGTGCTTTTCAGCAGGGTGCGCACTATACCGTGGTTAGTGTCCGTGTCGCCGACCTGCTGCAATATGGCCATATGGCTATCGCCCAGCAGCAGTGTTATATAGTCGTACAGGGCGCTATGGCTCATGCGGTAGGTATCTACGGTGGCCATATGGCGTTCCAGCCGGGTGGCCTCGCGCAGTATCCATTGCGGGGTTATCACCACCTGGTCTTTGGCACGGTTGCTCATGCCATTCAACCAGCGCTCCTCGTCATACTTGCGGCGCAGGGCATCGTGCTGCAGCACACTGTAAGCTTCCTGTATCTCGTGAAAGTGGTGCGTGGCATAAGCATTGCCGGGGTTGGTATCGGGGTGGTATTTGAATGCCAGCGCGCGGTATGCCTTCTTTATCACCTCTGTGGTGGCATTGGGCGATACTTCCAGTATTTTATAATAGTCTTTCAGCTGGGCTGCAGGCATACACCTTGCAAGGTAAAAGCAAAACAAATAAATGACAAACCGGATACACAGTATCCCTGCCTAAAAGCGTAATTTTAGGCTCCACCACAAACCTCGTATATGAAAAAACGGCTACTCTCCCTTTCTATATTACTTGCTGCTTTTGCCGCCCATGCCCAATACGGCATTACGAGCTACGATATTTACCCCGGCATCCAAACATCTACACCTATGGGGCTTACCACGTATGCAGGCAATGTATATTTCTATGCCAATGACAGCGTGCACGGGCAGGAGCTATGGCGGGTAAATGAAAACAATGCACCCGCTATGGTGGCCGATATTCACCCCGGCAACCTGCCTTTCGCACATGCCTTTACCGACGACCGCCGCCCCATCAGTGTGTTTAAGGAAGATCTGTATTTCTGGGGGGATGATGGCACGCATTACGGCCCGCATAAGCTGAATACCACCGGCGGCCTTACTCTTACGGTCGACCTGCTGCCGCTGTATCCCGGCTTTTTAAACGGGGCCATCATGGCACCCCTGCCCGAACAGTTGTTCTTTGCCGGCGTGTATAATTACAATGGCCAGCAACTATGGCGCTACAAGGTAGCTGGCAATGAAGCCAAAAAAGTAACCAGCCTGGTGGTAAATGATAATACCATTACAGACATCACAGGCTTTCAGAATAAAGTGTACTTCACATCGCGCGACAGGAATAAACACGGCGAACTATATGTGCATGACCCGGTAGCCGATACCACCCTGCTGCTGCAGGATATATGGCCCGGCTTTGTGATACAGGATGCCAATACTTACACCGTTATAAACAACAGGCTATACTTCTACGGCTCTGCACCCATGATAGGCGCAGGTATATTCATGTACGATGGCATATCGGCACCAAAGTGCATATCGGTAAACAGCCAGATAGATGTAGCCGCTGTAGGTGCACTGCGCGAAGGCAACACCATAGCAGCCTACCACGACAAGGTATATTATGTGGCCCGCGCATCCGATATGTATTATCAACTGGTGCAGTACGACCCCGTTACAGGAAAATCGGCGGTGGTATATAAAAGCACGGTGAGGAGCATAGACATACAATCGCTGTGCGTGTATAATGATAAGCTGTTCTTTTCGGGCAGCGATGCCGCACATGGCCGTGAACTATGGCAGTACGATGGCGACACCGCCACGCTGGCAGCCGATGTAAACCCCGGCCCAGATGATAGCGACCCGCTACAGCTCACCACGCAGGGCAATAGCCTTTTCTTCACAGCCTTTACAGATGCTGGTGGGTATGAGCTGTTTAAGTTTACAGACATACCGGCATCCGTTGCCGGCATCAATAAGCAGGTAAGCACCACCCTGCACCCCAACCCCACACACGATGCCGCCACGCTGGAAATAGCCCTGCACCAACCGCAGACATTAGAAGTAACCCTTACCGATGCACAAGGCCGCACGGTACATACCATACCATCCGCACCATACCACGCAGGCACCCAACGCATCACACTGCCTATGCAATCATTACCCGCAGGTATGTATTACTACCGCGTAAGCAATGGCAGTGTGCAACTGGCCAGCGGCAAGGTGGTGAAGGAGTGATAGCACGCCTCAACATATTTCAAGCCCCTCCCCGCGAGGGGCTTATTTTTTTGCCGTATATTTAAACCTTTCCACAATACGTTTTTATGAAAAATATCACCCTGTTACTATCTATGCTCATCGTGTACATGAGCGGTTATGCACAGATCATTGAAAAATTCGAGATATACCCCGGCCCTTCCGATCATGGTATGCCTATAGCTATGACACCCTTTAAGGGCAAGCTATACTTTTATGCCTGCACACCCGCTGCGGGGCAGGAAATGATGTATACCTCCGGCGGTGCTGCACCCACGTTTACGTTGTTGAAGGACGTTTATCCAGGTACCGATTGTGGCGCACATGTAACTACATGGTTAAACCATCCGGCTGCTGTAGTCAATGGATACCTCGCATTCATCGCACGCACCAGCTCTATTGCAAATGCAGAACTATATGTGTATGACGGCGTTAGCCCCGCAAAACTGGCACACGCTTCAAGCCCGGGTACCGACCCTAACCCCGAAAACCTAACCGTGCTGAACAACCTGTTATACTATACTACATCTGGGAGCGCAGGGCGCGACCTGCATGTTTACAATCCGCTTACGGATGCAGAAAACCTCCTTGTCAGCAACTTCCAGAACCCCGGTGCTTATTTCGGCAGCAACATGGTCGCTTTCAATGGTAAGCTATATACCATGGGGTATAGCAGCGCTACAGGCTCGGAGCTCTATTCTTACACACCCGGACATACGGCTACGGTATTGGTACATGATATAAATCCCGGCACCGGCAACAGTAACCCTCAAAGCTTTTATGTATATAATAGCAAGCTATACTTTGTGGCTACCACCGCCGCCAATGGTACAGAACTGTGGAGCTACGATGGCACCAACCCACCCACGCGCCTTACAGATGTGAACCCCGGCGCGGGCAACGGTGTAAGCCTCATTATGCCTGATGACCTGGCGGGTTATAAAAATGCCATCTACTTTTCGGGCACCGATGGTACCAATGGCAATGAGCTGTATAAGTATGATATCATTACCGGCAACACTTCGCTGGTGTTCGAGTTTCGTGCAGGTGCAGATGGTGGTACACCGGTATGTCTTAAAGCCTATAAAGGCAAACTATACATGTCAGTTGACGATTCTGTAGAACACGAAGAGTTATGGGTATATGACGGTACCAACCCGCCGCAGATGACAGTACTGTACCCCGGAAATGTAAGTGGCATGCCTTTCGAGTTCACTGAGTTCCAGGGCGATTTGTATTTCCGTGCGCTCGATACGGCCATGGGGCGCGAGCTCTTCCGCATCCGCGATACCACCACCCCGCCCGATACATCTACCTACATACCTACCATAGCCACACCACAAATGCAGGCCATGGTATACCCCAACCCCACACACGATGCCGCCACGCTGGAGCTTACCATTTACCAACCGCAAACCTTCGGCATCACCCTTAGCGATGTATATGGCCGCACGGTGCACACCATACCGGCACAACCATACAACACCGGCACACAACGCATCACCCTGCCCATACAGTCATTACCCGCAGGTATGTATTACTACCGTGTAAGCAATGGCAAGGTTCAGTTGGCAGGCGGTAAGGTGATGAAGGAGTGATAGCAATGATATTCATAAACAGAAAAAGCCACCTGCATATTGGTGGCTTTCTTGTATAGTGGCATCTTTATTTCTTACTGCAATGCTTATCCCATAGCTGTTGCATATCATCACCATATTGCTCGGTATAGCCAAGTTCCAATGCGCGTGCTATATCCTCGCAGGCCTTGGGTACGTGTTTGGTAGCAATGTATACCAGCGCACGGTTTCGGTAGGCATAGCTATTGGCATCCCATATTTCCAATGCTTTGTTTATGTCTTTCAAGGCACCTTTCATATCGCCCTGCATATACTTTATATAGCCACGGTTGTTGTAAGGCACACCGGTTTTCTCTTTAGCATTCTTTTCAGCTACTATGGCACGGTCGGTAAAGGGCATGGCCACAGCATATTTTTCTTTCTGTATAAAAATAAAAGCCAGGTTACTCAACCACAAAGCCGATGTAGAATCCATACGTATAGCCTTCTGTGCGTAGTATTCCAGTTCGCCGGGTGCATCCAGTTCAGCATAGCACAGGCACATATTTATAATGGCCGATGGCTGATTGCTATCTATAGCCAAAGTAGTCTGCATATCCGCTACACAACCCTTATAGTCGCGTATATTATATTTTACAGCACCGCGATTGGTAAGCAGATATTTACGTGTTGAATCATGCTCCGTTCCTAAAAGCACCAGTGCCGCATTAATATCCTTCAACGATTCATTGAACATACGTGCTGCACTCAATAATACACTTCTTGATGTATAGCATTCCACGCATGATGGATTCATGTCTATAGCCTTAGTTAGATCTTGTGCTGCCTCCAATCCCTGTCGGGTACTTAAGTAGCAATATCCCCTGTCGTAATACCACCGATACCGTGTACCATCCCTTTCTATCAACTTTGTAAGGAGTGGTATCGCCTGTTGGTATTTTTCTGCCATCATCAGTTGCTCCACCTCTGCATAGATAGCAGCCGTATCTACCTGCGCATGTGCCATGCAGGGCAATAGTAATAGCAATAATAGCCAACAATGCTTCATAGTATCATGAAGATATAAAAAGGTTTATCCCACACAAAGCAAAACGCCCCCTGGAAAGGGGGCGCACGCTGTACTTGTTTATTATATGAAACTTTTCAGGAAAAAATGCTGTTACAAACAGCGCAGCAGGTTATGGCGCCCGCTACGCTGTTGCTATCTGTCTATGGCCGCTTTTGTTATCGTGCTATTACAAACTGTGCATGCTGCACATCGCTACCACTGCGTATGGTTACAATATAGTTGCCCGCCTGCAGGTCTACCACGGGTACCATGCGGTTGTTGCTGTCCTTCTCTTCCCATTGGCGCATTACGGCACCTGTGCTGTTGTGTATGGTTACTATGTAAGGTCGGTTAGCCATTTGTTTTACCGATATATTGACAACATCATTTGCAGGATTAGGATATACCTTCATCTCTGCAATAGTGGTTGTTTTATTATCAATACCGGTAGGAAATGCATAATGATATAAAGAGGTACGTTTATATACATCGCCCCAGCCGCTTGTATTCGTATTTTTCCCTGATACTTCTTTCTTGGTCAATTGCTGAGCACCATTGTAATACATCAGGGTCAATAAATTGCTGTCTAATGGATTACCCGGCGTGTAATTATATGGAACATATGTCAGCATCGTATCGCAAAGCCCTGCAGTATTGTAGTAATAATCATTCACACTATTTATCCAGAAAAAACCACCCACCATATCATATATCCAGTTGGTATCATTTGTCACCCTGTTGGCACCATCCAGTACCGCCATATATTTCAAGCCATTACTTATAACGCTGCCGCCGCTGTTTTGACCAAACGCATAAAAGTTTCTTCCTACTATTGCGTGTGCACTATTGTATGCCACTTCATATTTCGCTGCTATTTCAAACACACCGGTATTCAAATGGTTCACGTATACTATTGTATCATTATCATTTGCCGCATTATAAGTATAGTATGCATATTGCACAATGTTCCAACCATTAAGGCCATGCTGGCTCAATGTGTCTGACTGTTTTGTGTTACCTGCATAAGTATACGTATTCCGCTTGTCCGGCTGCCAGCTGCCGGTACCTATATTCCACTTTTGCTCTTCCTGCACAGTAAGATTGCTGCCTGTGTAGGTATTTAATGTTCTGCGGTGTTCTGTCCATACCAATTCAGAAACATAATTGTTATACTCGGTAACACGCGTTATAGCATTGGCACTGTTATACTCTGTAACGATCATTTCTTTCCCTACATCGTTGTGTATAAATTGTGTATCCATCAACCCTGCTGAATTATAAACGTTGCTAATAACGGTATGCTGCGCATATGCTGTTGCGGATGCACTCCTGAAATACTGCAGCGTATCACATTTCAGCGTACCATTGTTCAGCTCATCTGCCCCACCGCCATTCGTATTGCCGGTTTTGTAAACAACTCTTGTCGAATCGCCACGATCCAGCACATTGTTATAGAAAGTTTCTGTTTTACTGCCAATGATACGAGGCGTTGTTTGAGCATTGGCAAATAATGGGGCAGAAGATAATAATACTGCCGTATACAGGCTAAGTTTCAAATTCATAGGTACATGTTTTAGGTATTTTAAAAGTATAAATAAAACATTACTATAAATCATTACACCGTTTTTTTAATTGCATTTAAATAACAGCACACAACAACAAAAAAACGCCCCCTGGAAAGGAGGCGCACGCTGTACTTGTTTATTATATGAAACTTTTCAGGAAAAATGCTGTTACAAACAGCGCAGCAGGTTATGGCCCCGCTACGCTGTTGCTATCTGTCTATGGCCGCTTGCTGTTATCGTGCTATCACAAACTGTGCGCTCTGCACATCACTACCACTGCGTACGGTCACAATGTAGTTACCCGCCTGCAGGTCGGTAGTGCTTATCATGCGGCTGTTGCTGCCCTTCTCTTCCCACTGGCGCAGCAGCGCACCCATGGCGTTGTATATGCTTACGGTGTAGGGCTGCTGCTTTTCCATCTTCACATCTATATTCACAAAGCTGCCCGCAGGGTTGGGGTACAGGTGGATGCCGGCAATGTTGCTGCCCGGCTTCTTGTCGATACCTGTCATTATATCGTACCAGAATTTCTGGTCTGTAGCGCCGTCTTTATCCATCCAGCTTGCGGTGGCTACATCCCACACCTTGCTGACACGCCTGGTTATATTGTTCATGCTGGTATAGCTGGTATACATACGGATGCTATCGGGTAGCACCACGCCACCGTTTGTCCAGCGGATGGTATAGGTAGTATCTACCCTGTCCATCGCATCGTGCAGGTAGCGGTGGGCGGTACTGGGGTATATATTTCCGGTAAAATCTGCATACAATATCGTATCGCTTACCAGCCTGTTGGCACCATCATATACATACTTATACTTCGCCACCTGTTGCCAGCCGCTGCCGCCTATGCTATAATAGTCGGTAAGGGTCAGTTTATTCAAGGTGTTATATGTATTGGCCTGCAGGTTCATATCCAGATAGGCCGATGTGCCTACATCCCATAGCTGCTCCCGTACCGTGTCGTTATTACTATTGGCATCGTATGTATAGGTATAGCGTTCCTGTTTTACCCATGCACTGCCCGCTACATCCCATACTTCATGTTCAGTAGAAGAAAGGTTGATACCTGTATAGTTATATATATTACGGGCATTATTGGTGAGCACACCGGTTACCGGGTCGGCATACTGTGTGGTAACGATCATGCTGCCCGTAAGGCTATATACCGTAGCAGTGTATAGCTGCGGCATCCAGGTGCCGGCCACGTTGTTCCAGCTATACATATACCTTGCCGTATCGCGGCCGCCACCATCGTAGCGGTATACATCCAGGTTGCTGTTTACCAATGTGCCGCCCGTGTTATACATCTGCAGCGATGTATCCAATAGGCCCGCAGCATTATAATGCCTGCTGCTCTGGTATTGATAGGTATAGCCCGAACCGGTATAGCTATAGCGCCTCAGCGTGTCAAACTTCAGCGTACCCGCTTCATATTCCGTAGCACCGCCGGTATTGCCATTGCCCCATGCATATCTCAGTTGCACCGTATCGATGACCTGCCAGCTGGTGCCGTTATGAAATGCGTGGTGTGTGCCTATAAGGCGCGGTGCAATTTGTGCCTTCGTGCCAAGGGCCGATGCCAGCAATAGGGAAGATAATAAAAGTGTAGTTTTCATTTTCATAAAGAATGGTTGTGTTTTATCCGTTTGAATATAACAGCAATTTATATGCCGCACCTCAAACAAAACCCGCCATCCTGCTGCATTATGACAGAATACAGACACAACTGTTACATTATTTAATCTGCAATTAAAAAAAAGGCAGCACCTGTATAGATGCTGCCTTGATGTATGTATCATTTATTATAAAGGCTATTACCGCGCCACTACAAACTGCTGCGATTGCCTTTCCGCGCCATTGCTGACGGTGAGGATGTAAGTGCCTGCTGCGAGATGATGCACAGGGATTACATGTATGCTGCTTGCAGCCTGTGGTTGCCATTTGCTGATGCACTTGCCGGTAGCATCGTATATGGCCATACCATATGGCTTACCTGCATCATTGCTGAGCTTAACGGTAAGCATATCCGATGCAGGATTGGGATATAGGCTAAATAGCGCTTGTTTTTTTATTGCAGCAACCGATGTTGTTGTATTATAATAATATCTCCTTACCGCGCTACTATATATTGGTTCCCATACCATACCGTTCTGTTCATACCAGGCGCTCTGTGTCCGGTTACCATCTGCATCGTAACTAAAGATTCTTGCCTGGACTTGCCCGTCGTGTATAACTTTAAGTGTATCTATCTCGCCGGAAGTATGGTATGAATAAACCTTCACCTGGGTTGAGGTACGTTGATGGACTGTATCTGTTTTTATCTGCCCCGACACATCATATGTATATGCTATGTACCCTGCGGATGTATAAACCCCCAATATAAGCGCATCTGTTTCTGATTTTATTACCCTGCCGGCAGCATCATAAGTATACATATAACGGTTGATGCCTGTATCGCCCCTGACCGGTGCATCTACTACCCGGTGTATTACAGTATCGGGCAACCCGGCGGCATTGTAGTGATAATCATGTATCCAGTATAAATTTACAATCCCGTTTATATCAGGGCGGTACGTTTCCTTGCGTTCCAGGCCATTGACACCATACGTAAAGATTTCTTTACCGGTGACAACCCAGCCCGTATCATCGTATTGCTGGTGCAGCACCTGCACCGGCACCGTGCCATTATACTCATAGGTATCGCGCGCTACAACAACACCATAATAGTCATAAAACACGCCAGTATCCCCGTTTGCATTATAGGTTACCGATAACGTCCTGTTTGTTTTAAAATCGGCAGCCGTATGGTCGTAGATTTGTTTATAAATAGTATCCCTTCTGCCCATGGCATCGTAATGATAAATCTCCCGGTTAGCATGGTTCAGCCTGCCCAGGCGGGTATCCCAACGCTGTAGGGTATCGCAGCCAATGATATCGGCATCAAACTCGGCAGCAGTGCCTGCATTGGTATTGCCGGCACGGTATAGTATTGCTAATGTATCACTAAACGCATAGCTTCCGCCGTGGGTAATGCTTCCGTTACTAACGCCTATCAGGCGCGTTTGTGCCATTGCATTACCTGCACACAGGCATGCAAATGATAGAATCAGGTATTTTTTCATAGGTTACAAAGCGGAGTTTTGGTTAAAGGTTTGCCGCTGTTATAAAGTTACTGGCTACCTCCGTCTGCATATCTTAAAAAGCCATTAAATAAACACATATACCTTACCGCGCCACTACAAACTGCTGCGATTGCCTTTCCGCGCCATTGCTGACGGTGAGGATGTAGGTGCCTGCTGCGAGATGATGCACAGGGATGGTGTGCACTTGCTGCCCATGCTGCGGTTGCCATGTACGTTGCAGCCTGCCCATAGCATCGTGTATGGCCATGGTATAGGGCTGCGTACCAATGACAGCGATACGTACCTGCAATATGCTGCCGGCAGGGTTTGGGTACAGGCGCATGTCTATCACTTTCTGCGCAGCTGCCGCTACCGATGTGGTACTGGCATAGTAATAGTGATGAAAATCCATGAAACTGACCGGTTCATAGCGCCCGGTAGCCTGGTTTAGCATGTAAGTACCCTTACTGCTCAGCTGGCTGTCGGCAGTATAGGTCATCACATCGCAGGCGTTATAGTAAAATGATGACGCAGTTGCATCCCATGGCATATTATGCAGCGTATCAGTAAGCCCGGCACTATTATAGGTATATCTCATAATGCTAACAGGTACTATGTTACCGCTCATCGTAAAGTCATTGTACACCGTATCATCTGCAAGGTTTCCTGCAGCATCGTAGCGATAACCATTGTGATTGTACGGTATATAACCATTACCCGCTTCGTCGTAAAACCAGTCTGAAGACACCGGCTTGCCAGCTGCATTGTAGGCAAATACCTGCAGCCTGGTTACATTGCCCGTTAAACTCACCAGCATATCTGCCACACTATCTACCAGCCCCGCTGCAGTATATACTGTGGTGGTGCGCTGCATGGTATCGGGTATCGGTTTATTATCCACCACTTCCACCTTTTCTATGCCATGCGGGCCGTAGGTATATAGCTGCCGGTGCGTCAGGTTGCCGATAGAATCTTCATGCCTTATTTCAGCCAGTTTGCCCCCGCTGTATATATTTACGGTAGCCCCCAGCGACTGATTATACGACCAGGTGCGTGTGGTATCGGCCATGCCCGTTGCAGCATAGCCAAATAACTGGTGCCTTTGCAAAAGCGTTGCGGTGCCATACATATACTTATGCACCGGCCTGCCCGCGGCATCAAAACCGGTAACAACACGCCGGTATGGATAAGGACTGTTGCTGCTATACTTTTCTGTTATTACCGTATCCGCTTTCAGTAGCACAGCATGAAACTGCTGTGGCGTGCCCGTGTGGGTATTGCCGGGGTTGTAAATGATATTCGAAGTATCGAGTATGGTACGGGTGCCCGATGCATTGATACTTGACCGTGTAACGGCTACCAGCCGAGATGTTTGCGCCTGCACGCTGCAAATACTGCACAACAATACGGCCGATAGAGAAAGATACTTGTTCATAGGTTTGTTTTTGATGTTATAGTTAGTATAATAGACATTATAACGTGCTGCACACGTTGGGCTACCGCGCCACTACAAACTGCTGCGATTGCCTTTCCGCGCCATAGCTGACGGTGAGGATGTAGGTGCCCGGCTGTAAATCGCTGATGGGGATGGTGCGCGTGGTGCTACCCTTTTCCTGCCACTGGCGTAGCAGCCTGCCGTTACCGTCGTATATAGCTGCGGTGCAGGGCTTGTTTTCCTTCAATACGATACGCAGTTGCAATACATCGCGCGCAGGGTTGGGGTACAGGGTAATATCTGCCACGGGCGCTGATGCACCCGCTACGCTTTCAGTAGCCACCGGCTGGTAATAGTAGCGCCTGTCGTAGGGGCGTGAAACCCTGTTGTTATACTCCCGTGTCAGCCAGTTGTTGATGCCATATTCCATTACAACACGCTCGCCGTTAACTACCACAGTATCGTTCAACCCTAATGCATTGTATGTGTAGCGCAACGCATGGCCTGCGTACACATAGTCGCCCACCGCGTCCGACCATATGAAGTTGCTATCTGCCAGCTTTTTACCACCTGCATTGTAGGTATGGCTTGTCATATACTCATGACGCCATGCCTGCGTAGTATCATTGTAGTGGTGCTCATACTGCTTTTCCAGCAGCGTGCCATTATACATGAATATGTAGCGGTAAAAGTTTTCGTAAGCCGTACCGCGCCATATTTTTGATACCGTTGTATCGCAGTTGCCTACGGCATCATAGC
>CABHOP010000037.1 GCA_902168085.1 uncultured Bacteroides sp. | reverse complement strand
CTGTAACAGGTTTGGCAAGCGACGGTGCTGTAGCAAAGTTTATAAGAAATGAAAAACTGGTGCCCTTGCCGGGTGCGCTGTTTAGCTCTATGCTGCTATCGAAAAGCGATAGCAGTTGCTTTACGATAGCCAGTCCAAGGCCGGTACCGCCATATTTGCGCGTGATGTGCGATTCGGCCTGCGTAAACATTTCAAAAACGCTTTCTTGCCTGTCGGGATGTATGCCTATACCGGTATCCGTTACCGAAAACAGCACCTGTACATTTTTTTCGGTTTTCTCTTTTAGCGCCAGTTTTACGGTTACACTACCCTGCTCTGTAAACTTCACCGCATTGCTCACCAGATTGTATATGATTTGCGAGAGGCGCGTGGGGTCGCTTGCTACTACCGTATCGCGCAGCCTTTCATCTATATTCAGTATAAAACGCAGCTGCTTGTCCTGTGCTTTTATCTGCAGTACCGTGCATTTATTTTCTATCAGCTCTGCCAGTTGAAACGGTACCGCCTCCAACATTACTTTATCCGATTCCGTTTTATTAAAATCCAGCACATTGTTGATAAGCGAAAGCAGGTCTGCCGTAGATAGCTGCAATATTTTCAGGTTTTCCTGCTGCCGTTTTTCGGGGTTATCGCGCATTAATAATTCTGTAATACCCAATACAGAATTGAGCGGTGTACGCAACTCGTGCGACATGGTAGAGAGAAAATTCGCCCTTGATTCAGCCAGCTTATTGGCCTCCGTGGCCGATTGCTGCAACTGCAGGTTTAGTTTTTCCTTCTCCTGTATGTTGACAGAAAAAGCTTTGTAGAATAAATAATGTGCTACTACTATGGAAATGAAATTGAGAATGGCCAATATCTCATAGCCGGGCGATGCCAGTTTTTGCCCGCTGCCTTGGCTGAAAATATGGACATCATCGCCTAAAAGCAAAACGCTAACAACCGGCAGGACACTGATGAATGCATAAATAAAGCCCCATTTACCACCCAGCGTATAAAAGCCACTTAGCACTATCATGAATACAAACTGCAAAATAACAAGGTTGATATCGTGCGAGAAGAAAATAATGCTGCTAAATACCATCAGTATGCCTGCCAGTATCATGATGTGCGCCAGCGGGCGCAGCTTGGCAGGTTTGTACAGCAGTATTTTGGTAAGGACTGTATAAAACACCAGCGCTATGGCTGCGCGTTTTACCTGCAGCCACTGCTCACTGGCAATTGCGGTAGCCAAAGCAACCAACGCCTTCAGCAGGGAAAATATAAGTATTGTAAATATTAAGCGGATACGCGCTTTTATAAAACTTTCCGACTGGGAATCTGTGGCCTTTTTTAAAGACCAATTGAAAAATGGTAATTCACCACTCATTATTTTGTTTGTTTGTTTGTTCCAATAAAGATATGGATTGGAACTATAGCAATAGTATGTTACATCATTTTAAGTGGGTTGGTGCTCCTGGCAGCAGGCATTCCCCATTGCTAAAACTGCTTTATCCACGCACATTTCACAGCCTTGTTAAAACACCTGATTTTCTTTGTATATAAGGCCTTTTTTCAGTATTTTTGTAGGATATAAACGGCAGAGATATTAATAAATTTTATTTTGCGTTTTTGCAACAAAACACAACAATTTCTGCCCTGCAAAAAGAGGTTCTCTAAAACGAAATATGAGTACAGAAAACGAGGTTTTACAAACACCTGCGGCCACCGGTTATGATGCCGGCAGCATCCAGGTATTGGAAGGATTGGAAGCCGTGCGCAAGCGCCCCGCGATGTATATTGGTGACATAGGCGTAAAAGGCCTGCACCACCTGGTATATGAAGTGGTGGACAACTCGATAGACGAAGCACTGGCCGGCCATTGTAAAAACATCACCGTTACCATACATACCAATAACTCGATAAGGGTAGAAGATGATGGCCGTGGTATCCCTACAGGTATTCACCCGAAAGAAGGCCGCAGTGCGCTGGAGGTTGTAATGACCGTACTGCACGCGGGTGGTAAATTCGATAAAGATTCTTACAAAGTATCGGGCGGTTTGCACGGTGTGGGTGTGAGTTGCGTGAACGCACTGAGCAGCCATATGCATACCACCGTTTTCCGCGAGGGCAAAATATTTGAGCAGGAATATTCAATGGGCATACCGCAGTATGCCGTGCGCGAAATAGGCACCAGCGATAAGCGTGGTACTATGCAGCACTTCCAGCCCGATGATACCATTTTTAAAGACACCACCTACAACCGTGAGATACTGGCAGGCCGCCTGCGCGAATTGTCTTACCTGAATAAGGGTATCCGCATTGTATTAATAGATGAGCGTGAGCAGGCAGAGAACGGCGATGGTCCGTTGAGCGAAACCTTCTATAGCGAGGGTGGTATCATGGAGTTTGTAGTCATGCTGGATAGCAAAGGCGGCAGAACACCGCTGTTACCAGAGCCTATCTATATGGAAGGCCACGATACAGAAAGCAATGTGGCCGTAGATGTAGCGCTGAGTTATAATACTTCTTACAACGAGCATATTTTCTCTTACGTAAATAACATCAACACCATAGAAGGTGGTACGCACGTGGCGGGCTTCCGCCGTGCTATTACGCGTGTGTTCAAGGCCTATGGCGATAAGAACAAGCTTTTTGAAAAAGCGAAGGTGGAGATAACGGGTGATGACTTCCGCGAAGGTTTGAGCGCGATTATATCGGTAAAAGTACCGGAGCCGCAGTTTGAAGGACAGACCAAAACCAAGCTGGGTAACAACGAAGTAATGGGTGTGGTGGATGTATGCGTAAGCCGCGTACTGGAATCGTACCTGGAAGAACATCCGAAGGAAGCCAAGCTCATCATTGATAAAGTGATCATAGCAGCGCAGGCACGTGCGGCTGCACGTAAAGCGCGCGAACTGGTACAGCGTAAAAGCGTGCTGACAGGCGGGGGTATGCCGGGCAAACTGGCCGACTGTAGCGATCGCGACCCCGAGCGTTGTGAGCTATACCTGGTGGAGGGTGACTCGGCCGGTGGTACGGCCAAGCAAGGCCGCGACCGCAGTTTCCAGGCTATATTGCCGCTGCGTGGTAAGATACTGAACGTAGAAAAAGCACAGGAGCATAAGATATACGAGAACGAAGAGATCAAAAATATGTTTACCGCCCTGGGTGTAAGCATCGGTACGCCGGAAGACCCCAAAGCACTGAACATTACCAAGCTTCGCTATCATAAAATAATAGTGATGACCGATGCCGATGTGGATGGCTCGCACATTGCTACGCTGATACTTACCTTCTTCTTCCGCTATATGAAAGAGCTGGTAGAACAGGGATATGTGTACCTGGCGCAGCCACCACTATACCTGGTGAAGAAAGGTAAAGACCAGGAATATGCCTGGAACGAAGAAGATCGTAAAAAAGCGGTTGACCGGATGGCCAATGGTAAAGAAGACAGCGTGAACATCCAGCGATATAAAGGTCTTGGTGAGATGAACGCAGACCAGCTGTGGGAAACCACCATGAACCCGGATACCCGTATACTGAAACAGGTGACGATAGAAAGCGCTGCCGAGGCCGATACTGTTTTTGCTATGCTGATGGGCGATGAAGTAGCCCCGCGCAGGGAATTCATTGAAAGCCATGCGAAGTATGCAAGGATAGATGCTTAATTGGTTTGGTTGATAAGTTAACTTATTGATTGTACATATTTTGAAAGCGGTCTGCATGACCGCTTTTCTTTTATCAGTATTAGAATAAATTTTTACCTAACTTAGTATAAAATTTTACTAATGCAGGCAGCAGGCAAACAGGATACTAAGAAGAAAGGCCCGGCAAAAAAGGCAGGGAAAGTCATCCCTTTGCCTAAAGATATCATCAGGCATGTAGATGAATGGAATGCTTTTGAGAAGATGGACTATATAAAAGCGGGGATATCCAAGCTGCAGTTTGAAGAGATCAAGAAGCAAACGGGCCTGGATTATGAAACCCTGTCGCGTATACTGACTGTTACTAAAGCTACGCTGCATAATAAAAAGGGGGATGCCCGCTTTAGCGCCACGGTTAGTGAGCGCATACTGATGCTGGCCGATATATATGCCTTCGGGTATGATGTATTTGAAGACAAGGGCAAATTCAATGCATGGATAGCCACACCGCTGCATGCGCTGAATGGTAAAACACCCATCAGCATTATGGATACCGTATATGGTATGGAGGAAGTGAGAAACCTAATTGGCCGTATTGCTTACGGTGTGTATTCATAATACCAACCTATGCTGGTATACAGGATAGTACCTACCAAATTTGCAAAAGATATGAGCGGTGAAGGCGCACGCCTGTTTGGCGGCCGCTGGAACCATGCCGGCACACCGTGCATATACACATCTGCCAACAGGGCCCTGGCTATACTGGAATATTCGGCCAATGTGCCGCTGCAGCAAATGCCTGCCAATCTGGAGATGGTGTGCTTTGATATAAAGCTGAAAGAAGTGCCCGTATTAACGGAAGCACAATACCCTAAAGGCTGGAACAGCATACCTGCCAAGACAGGCACAAAAGACTACGGTACCGCCTGGCTGCAGGAACGCAGCACACTGGCCCTGCAGGTGCCATCGGTAATAGTGCCGGAAGAATATAATGTGCTGATAAACCCATTGCATACCGATATGCGGCTGCTGAGCATAAAAAGCATGCAGCCCTTCTCTTTCGATGCGCGGGTGAAGAAATAGCCATACAACAGGCTTTTTACATTCTTATGCGTAGTTCTACGCAATTATTTCAGGTATCCTACACGGGGAGTTTCCGTATCAATGCCCGTAGCTTCGCCTTGCAGTTCGGGTACTTTTGTATCGCAAAGAACAAGAAGACGATACATCATGTTACTACCCGAATTATATACCATACCATCCGTTGAAACTGAAAGCAAGAGCCCTATCATCATGGATACTACCCCTGATCATGTATCTATAAACTGGACAATAGGGAAGGCAGTGTATGGCGATCCATCACGTGCCACCTATATCATCACGGAAAACGCTATGCGCAGTGCAACAGCAGTAAGAAGCACTACACTCATCACCCACCTGTACCCTAATCCCGTAGCCGATAAGCTGCATGTGAATATACAACAGCAGCAACCGGCGCAACTATCTGTAAACATCACCGACACCGCCGGCCGCGTGATACGCAGCCAACGCAACCTGCCCCATAGCATACACATCACTACGGCCATTGATTTCTCAACCTTGAGTACCGGCTATTATGGTGTGGAAATATATGCAGGTAACAAAAGAGTATACACTGCGCAGGTGATAAAACAATAATTTCCAGCCCCGCCCCCTTTTGAGCTATTGTAAACTAAGAAGCCTTACAGGAATGTAAGGCTTTGTTTTTCATTTCCGTTCCGCTGCGCGAGGCACACAGAACATTTTTACCCCTATTGAAACGAAAGCATCGTATACAGACCTGCTTGCAAACAAACAGGATAGTTTATCAATTTATAATAATAAAGTCCACTAAAATATGTAAAATATTCAACCTAAGCACATAAAAATAACCATACTCTGATTGAGTATGGTTATATAATCGGGAAATATTGATGGAGATTACTTTTTTCTTGGCGTTTGCTTCATGCGCTCGGCCTGTGTTTTTTGTATTTCTTCCAGCTTTTGTGCCCATTTTGACGGGGCGGCCGGTTTATTTTTATTTTCCTGTATTTGCGCATGGATGGCCTTCTCGTTGATGATATACTTCTGGATGATAAACTGTTGCAGAATGCTTATCATATTTGACGCGAAGTAATAGAATGTAAGGGCAGCAGCCATTTTGTTGAACACACCGAACAGCAGGAACGGGAAGATGTAGGGCATCCATTTCATCATCGGGTTGTTCGGGTCTTGCGGTGTCATGTTCTTATTATACAACGCAAGGAACAAGCTCGAGGCCGTCATCAGGATGGTGAAAAGGCTGATATGATTGCCCAGCACAGAGCTGACAAGTGGTATATTGCCACTCCAGCTAACGATGCTATCGTAGGTAGAAAGGTCGTTTGCCCACAGGAATTTTTCCTGTCTCAACTCAATTGATGCAGGGAAGAAGTAATACATAGCTACTAGTATGGGCAATTGCAGTAATGTAGGCAGGCACCCACCCAATGGGTTGACACCGGCAGTGCGGTATAGCTTCATCTGCTCCATGCTGAATTTTTGCTGGTCGGCGCCATACTGGGCACGCAGCTCATCCAGTTCCGGTTTCAGCACACGCATCTTAGCGCTCGACAGGTAACTTTTATAAGTAAAGAATGATAGCAGCAGGCGTATAATAAGCGTCATCAGGATGATGATGATACCATAGTTACCGATAAAGCCATTCAGTACATTGAATATCGGGATGATGAGCCATTTGTTCACATACTTTACAAATGCCATGATACCATAACCCAATGGCACCATATCATCCAGGTCTATTTTGTAAGAACGCAGTGTAGTGTAGTGGTTAGGCCCAATGTACCAGCGCAGGTCTACCGTTTGTTGCGCCGTGTTTGACAGCGGCATGGTAAAAGTATTACGGCTGGTGGCAACAATACTGCTATCGGCAGGTTTGGCGTTACCACCAACAGTGGCTTTGCTGAAGCTTTCTTTGTCTGCTATCAGCGCGGTGCTGAAATACTGCAGGCGGAAGCCTACCCAGTGTACCGGTTTATCCAGCGTTTCTTTATCCTTATTGATAAAGCTGAAATAGTCATGCTCTTTATCGGCATAGCGATAGTACACCTGGCTATTGGTACGCTCTGTAGTGATATCCTTCTCGGTATGTTGTGCGCTGGTTTTCCAGTCGAGGTTTAAAGCAGCAGTCGGCATACCGTTCAATATCATTTTATACCCTATCATATAGCCTTCAGCCGGCAGGGTATATATTATCTGTACGCTTTTACCATTGCCCAGGTCTCCAGACATGGTAAGTGTACGGTCGCCATTAGGTGCATTGCCTTCGGTTGCTGTGTAGTACAGGTCGGCCGTAGCAGTAGCATTATTATTGTATGGCAGTACGGCACTTAGTTCGTTGCCCTCACCATTGAAAAGGTATAAAGGCTGATTGCCTGATGTCTGGTATTTTTTTAGCTGCGCACTTACAGGGTAGGCACCTTTAGTGCTTATTTCCAGTGCCAGGTCTTTATTTTCCAGCTTCACCTTTTGCACGGCAGTACTGCGCAGTGCCGGTGGCATAGCCGCGCGAATGGAATCATTCAGCGTATCTGCCACTGCTGCAGCCATTTGTGCTTTTGTGGCTACCGTATCTATCTTCGGCTTAGGGTGGGCCTTGGCATTGGCTACAGAGTCTGCCTGCTTTTGCTCTAAAAATTTGTTTTGGGAGTACTGGTTGTAGGAGATATAGCCTATCAGCAACAAAGCCAGCAAGGAAAACCCAATAATTGAATTACGATCCATGAATGGGAAAAATGAGCGGCAAAGGTAGGAAATAGAACGAGAAGCATAGAAAAAACAGGGATTATAAACAATTAATTTATATATTTATCCTATCTCGCTAAAAGGAGAGCCTAAATCCTTGATAATGAAAATGGTAACGGACAGGTAAAAAACAACCGTTATCACACATGCTATAATAACCCTAATTTGCGGCATTCGTATAAGGATTATACTATTTTTCATTCATTTAAAAGTAACCTTATGTTTACAAAAAACAGGGATAAGCACGGCGCAAGAGCAGAGGGGCCCGCCGGGTCTGTAAGCATGATAGCAATGGGTACTACCCTGACGGGTGATATAGAATCGAACGGGGATATGCGTATAGATGGCAATATTATAGGCCATGTTTACTGCAAAGCAAGAGTGGTGTTGGGCGAAACCGGCATTATACAAGGCGACTTGCACGCCACCAATGCCGATATCTTCGGCACGGTAAATGGCAATGTGATAACTAAAGACATGCTGTGCCTGAAATCGAAATCGAGCATCAACGGCAATATCCAGACCGGTAAGCTGCAGATAGACCCCAGTTCCGTATTCAATGGCCAATGTAAAATGACATCGGAACAGGCAACGCAGGCTGCCGGCGATAAGAAGCCGGCCTATGAAATGCAGGAAAACTAATATCAATTTTTTATAGAAAGGGAGCCAATTGGCTCCCTTTCTATAATATAGCTGTCATGGCAAAACTTTTATAAGCTATAGGCCAAACAGGCAAGTATATGAAAACATCCCGGTTATTGACTTATGGCCTTGTGGGCATTATTGGCGGTTTGCTTATTGAAAACAAGGCATTGATACTCAAACAGCTTTCGAAGGATAAAGCGCGTAAGGTGAAAACAAAAGTCAATAAAGCTATTACGCATTAGACAGAAAAATAGGCCTTTTCCTCGTCCATATCCAGGTATGGGTGGCGTTGTTGTATATCCTCAACTTTAGCCAGATAGCCGGCTTTAAACTTTGTATGTGCTTCCGTATCGGGAAAGCGGGTTTTATGTGCGCGGGCAATAGCTATATCATGCACTTCTTTCATAACCTTTTGCGTATCTGCACTGATGCACGATTTTACAAAATGCTCCCATACAAATGAGGTAGCCAGGTAGTTGGGGTGCACCATATCAATATCATAATAGCGATAATCGCGCAGTATATCTATAATAAGCTCGTAGGCAGGAAAGTAATGTGCGAACGCATGCGACTGGCAAAGGGCATGCACTACTTCTATCAGGCGCGCTTTGCTGCGATTGTTATCTACCACACCATCGCGGATGTGGCGCACAGGGCTGATGGTGAATAGCACTTGTGCCGATGGGTTGAGGGTATGTAAGCGTTGCAGTGTTTTCTGCAGGTTTGTAGTTATCTCTTCTATTGTCAATAGCTTTTTTTGAAACCACTGTGCCGGGGCGCGGTGATTATTTGCCACCGGGCGATTGCCATCTACCAGGTAATACTGAAAAGCCGAGCCAAGGGTAATGATGACCCAATTGGCTTCCTTAATGAACTCGGCCGCCTGCTGCTGCGATTGGTTAATACCCGCTATAGCTGCATCGGCACTGGTATGCGAAAAGCGTGTATGATGGTCCCAGCTATTGTACAGTTCGTTCAGGTAAAACAAGTCTCCTTTGTGGTACTGTACATTATCTATATAGCTATCCAGGCTGTGTGCCACGCTTAGTGGGTTAAAGAGAATACCATGCGGGTTTGACAGGGTTTTGAATTTATGCTGCACCAGGCGCTCGCTCATATTCTCGGTAAAGCAAGAGCCTATCAGCAATATCTTATCGGTATATGTAATGGGCCGTGGCAACGGCGGTATATCCAGGTTCAGTATCAGTTGCATCACAATAATTTATTCTACCCAGCCTTGTTTTTTATATCCATCGTAGCCCACTTTCAGTGCCGCTTTTATCTGCTTCATCAATTCTTTATCCGTTGTTTTGATATGAAAGCAGGCTTTACCTTTCAGGGTTTTGAGCAGTTCGGGTTGTATCTGTTCCTTTACTTTTTCACTGCCATATACGGGCATAAAGTAAAAGCCTACATAAGTACTTTGAAGTATAACGGAGGCAAAAGCCATCGCGGGATATTTTCGCCCAAATGCCTCAACCGCCTTTTCACTCCATAGGTCATACTTGCCTTCTATATCAATGCGCGCTTTTACAGAGCCTTTTTCATAAGGTTTCACTTCTTTCTTCACCGCGTGAAAGATATCCAGCAATTCTTCTTGTGTCAGCTTCGCCATTTATGGAGTATTATATCGTTGTAAAATGTCATAAGATGTAAAATAATCATTTCTTATCGGCTGATTTGGCTATTTGTCGCAATTAATATGCCGTTATGGCACTATATTTAACATGGATTGAAAATTGTTTTAACCAAATCATACAATTAAGCAGACTCAAAAATACGATTTATGAATCCAAATGAATTTCAGAAATATGCCGTGAAGCACCACGGTATCAGCAGCGCAACACTGCACAACTATACATCTGCCCTGTATAAAGCGCCTGCGGCACTTACTCCATATATCATTGAAGAACGCCCGCTGAACGTAGCTTCTATGGACGTATTCTCTCGCCTGATGATGGACCGCATCATCTTCCTGGGCGAGGCTATCAATGACTATGTAGCCAATATCGTAACAGCGCAATTACTGTTCCTGGAAAGCACAGACCGCAACCGCGATGTGCAGATGTATATCAACAGCCCGGGTGGCAGCGTATATGCCGGCTTAGGTATATACGATACCATGCAGATCATCAATCCCGATGTATCTACCATCTGTACCGGTATCGGTGCCTCGATGGCTGCGGTACTGATGTGCGCAGGTACTAAAGGAAAACGTACGGCACTGAAGCATAGCCGCATCATGATACACCAACCATTGGGTGGTGCAGAAGGACAGGCAAGTGATATCGAAATCACAGCACGCGAGATAGCGAAGCTGAAGAAAGAACTGTATGATATCATTGCCAGCCACTCCGGCCAAAAGTTCAGCAAAGTGGAAAAAGACAGTGACCGTGACTACTGGATGACTGCTGCTGAAGCGAAAGAATATGGCATGGTGGATGAAGTGCTGGAACGCAACCCACGCAAAGCAAACGAGACAGATAGCAAATAACCCTTTCAAGGGTATATTAAAGAAAAATGCCGGCTCAACGCCGGCATTTTTTTATGCGCTTGCTTCAGGTTGCAATACCCATTTCTCTTTGTTGAGGTGGGTAACGGAAACCTCGATGTTGTATTTATTCCTGATGTAAGCCGCTAAAGCTTCCGCAGCATATACAGAACGATGCTGGCCACCGGTGCAGCCAAAGGCCACACTCAGGTTTTCGAAACCGCGCGACAGGTAGTCATCCACATTCAGTGATACCAGGCCATATACCTGTGCTAAAAATTCCGGCATGCGGGTTTCACGCTCCAGGAATTGCTTTACCACTTCATCCTGCCCTGTAACGTGCTTGTAAGCCGCATAACGGCCGGGGTTCAGCAGGCCGCGACAATCAAAGACATAGCCACCACCATGTGTGCCTTTGTCTTTAGGTATTCCGTTTTTATATGAGAAACTGCAGATATTCACGTGTAGTTTTACAGTTTCGCTTTTTGCAGGTTGTGTGTATCGTTGCTGCATATCTGCCGATGAGATACGCTCCAGCAACTTACGTATCTCCTGATATGCAGGCAACTGCGGATTGTTGGACAGCAGGCCATCGAGGCTTTTCAGCGCCGGGCCAATACTACTGAGGAAATGGGGCTTGTGCTGTAGCAAACCACGAAAGCCGTAAGCGCCCAGCACTTGCAGCAAACGCAGCAATACAAATTGCAAATATCCGCGGCGGAAGTGTACTTCTTCCACACGGCTGTTTTGCAACTTACCAAGGCTGGTTACATAGCCATTCAGCAAGTCTTCTTTCCAATTATCGGGCAGTTGCGCTTTAGCCTGCCAAAGCAGCGATGCAATATCGTACTGCGGCGGGCCCTGCATGGCCCCCTGGTAGTCTATAAAATAAATCTCACCATTATGCACCATGATGTTGCGGCTCTGAAAGTCGCGGTACATCAGCATTTGTGGTTGTATGCGGCCCAGCTCACGGCTCAGCTGCTCCATTTCATCAAACAGCAAGCCTTTATCGTACTGGATATTCTGCAGGTCGGCAAAGTAGTACTTGAAATATAACAGATCGGCCATGATGGCTTTTTCATCAAAGCGACGCGTGCTAAAGCATTGGTAGAAATCGGCTTCGCGGCCGGCTATCCATTGCAGCTTAGCCAGTTGCTCCAATGCTTTATGGAAATACTGGCGCACTTCGTTGGTATGCCCTTCCTTCATCAACACATCGAACAAGGAAGTAGTGCCGAGGTCTTGTTGCAGGTAGTGCTTACGGTCTTTGGCCGTAGCATATATTTCAGGCACCAGTATCTGGTGTTTGCGAAAAAGGTCGGTAAAGTAGAAGTAGGAATTATTCTCCTGGATATTGGCATTGTAGGTGCCAATAGCAGTAGTGTCGCCCGAGGAAATACGGTAATAGCGCCTATCTGAGCCGGACACAGGCAACATGTTTATGTTCTCGGCTTTCTTTCCAAAATGGTCTTCAAATAATTTTTCTAACGTACTGATCGATTGCGTGGGTTTTACCGGGGTCATATTACATTCTTGGGGTAGTCAAATAAAAATACTGTCTTTTCAACGCTGTTAAACTCATTCCATTCTGTGGCCTGTAAGTGTGCGCCTACTACAGCGCAGGTAGGCATATTATCTATCTTAAATTTATCAGACAGTTCATTTACAAAATCGGTGATGCCGGGGTTATGCGCTACGATGAAAACAGTCTTCACATCATCGCCCACTTCATACAGCACCTCTTCAAACACGGATGGGATGCAGTGATACAACCTATCGTACCAGCGTATCTTTTCCTCATTATAACCTATTGCAGCCGCTATCTTTTTAGCGGTTTGTTTGGCACGTTTGGCCTTGCTGGATATGATAAGGTCGGGTATGATGCCTTTTTGCTTCAGGCGCTCGCCCATCATGGGGGCATCGTGTTCTCCCCTATCGTTCAGCGGGCGTTCAAAATCGCTTTGCAAAGGGTTTGCCCAGCTCGATTTTGCATGCCTTATCATAACAAGGGTACGTTCCATATACTGTTTTATTTCGCTTTATAATACTGTAATGAAAGTTGTTTGCCATCAAAAACGCCGTAGCTATCAAATTTTATCCAGTCGCCAAGGTTCACGTACAAGCTATTATCGGGCAGCGGGTATTCTATGGCGATATGCCGGTGCCCGAATATAAAGTAGTCGATATGTTCGTGTTTCAGTTTCTCTAACGCAAACTGCACCAGCCATTCTTTTTCAGGGCCTTGGAACGGGTCGTCTTCTACGCCATGTTTAGGCCCCAACTGGCTAAACCATTCCGCCATGCCCACACCGGTATCAGGATGTATGCGGCGGTATAGCCATTGCGACACTTTATTGCGCAGCACGGTTTTCAAAAGCTTGTAACCGTGGTCTCCGGGCCCAAGGCCATCGCCATGTGCTATCAGGAATTTCTTACCGTTGAAGGTGCGTTCAATAGCTTCATGGTGCACCGGTATGTTCAGCTCCTCTTCAAAATAGCCACGCATCCACAGGTCGTGATTACCGGTAAAGGCTTCTATCTGCAAACCAGTATCGCTCAGCTCTGCCAGCTTTCCCAGAAAGCGGGTGTAGCCCTTCGGCACTACTCGTTTGTATTCAAACCAGGCATCAAAAATATCGCCAACAAGGTATAGTTGATGTGCATCGGCCCTAATGTTATCCAACCACTGGCATATTCGTTTTTCACGCGCAAGGCTTGTGGACCTGTCGGGTATGCCGAGGTGAAAATCGGAAGCGAAATAAATTTTTTTACCTTCAGGTATATCCATTTTTTATGGGCCGGATGGGGTGCGAAGTTACTGTAAAATGTGGAATTACACCGGTATGCGGTATATGCTTAACATACCATTTTTCAGCAGCGCGAAAAAAATTTATTTGGAAGTTTGAAAAGTGCACGTATATCTTTGCGTCAGTTCTTTACAACATCTCTTATCAAGAAAGGTGGAGGGTTATGGCCCGATGATACCTTAGCAACCTCCTCAGTGCAATGCATTGAGAACTGGTGCTAATTCCATCCCGCAGCAATGTGGGGCAGATAAGTCAGACGCAAATTAGTGATACCGGCCTCATGGCCTTAACATAGCTAAGCTCTTCTGATTTATCGGGAGAGCTTTTTTATTGCACTTATGCAATGCTGAAGCACTCCCGGTAATGTCTTTCCTGGTAACGGATTCGTATCGAAACGATAACAACATTCGTAACAACAAAAAACCAGGAAATAAAATGAGCAACGCAACTAAGATCATCCACAGCATTCCCGTAGATCCACTGACAGGTTCCATAGCTGTTCCCATTTATCAAACATCCACCTTTGTGCAGGAAGCACCGGGCGAGCATAAAGGATTTGACTATGCACGCAGCAACAACCCTACACGCGAAACACTTGAAAAAATTGTAGCCCAACTGGAAGGTGGAGAGAGAGCCTCTGCTTTTGCCAGCGGCCTTGCTGCCATCGATGCGGTAGTAAAGCTGCTGCAAAGCGGAGATGAGATACTGGCCGTAGATGATATATACGGCGGCGCCTTTCGCCTGTTCACACATATATACGCCAAGTTTGGCATCAAGGTGAATTATGTAGATACTACAGATGTAGCCAACGTGCTGGATGCCATCACGCCGCAAACCAAACTGATATGGCTGGAAACGCCTACCAACCCTACGCTGAAGATCAGCGATATTGAAAGCATTGCCAAAATAGCCAGGCAACACAATGTATTACTGTGTGTAGACAACACCTTTGCATCGCCTGTGCTGCAACAGCCGATAGCACTGGGTGCAGACATTGTGATACACAGCGCTACCAAATACCTCGGCGGCCATAGCGACTTGATAGCGGGCATCGTGATATCTGCAACACAAGAACTGGGCGATCAGATAAAATTCATACAGAATGCGAGCGGCGCGATACTGTCTCCGCACGATAGCTGGCTGGTAATACGCGGCATAGAAACACTGGAACTGCGCGTGCAGCAACACTCGCGCAATGCGCAGGCGGTAGCGGAATATCTTGCTAACCATCCGGCAATTGACAAAATATACTATCCCGGGCTGGCTACACACCACAATCATAATATAGCTGCCAAACAGCAAAGTGGAGGCTTTGGTGGTGTTATATCTTTTACCCTGAAAGTAGATACGGAAGCAGCGGCGAAAGCTGTGGTGTGCAATACCAAATACTTTAAACTGGCGGAAAGCCTGGGCGGTGTGAAAAGCTTGCTGTGCCATCCTGCACAGATGACTCACAAATCGATACCTGCAGAAAAGCGCCGTGCCAGTGGCGTAGCCGATAGCCTGGTGCGCCTGAGCGTAGGCCTGGAGAATGTAGAAGACCTGATACAAGATATAGACCAGGCGCTGATAAAAGCACAACAAGCCGCAGCTGCAGAAAGCGTTGCTACATTTCAATAATCAATTAACAGCTTGAAAAGCCAACTGTTTAAACAACTTAAAACACTCAAAAAAATGTCTATTCCACAAAAGAAATTAACGATCGGCCTTTTCGGCTTTGGTGTTGTAGGTACCGGCCTGTATACCGTATTGCAGCAAACACCCTCATTGAATGCAGAGATAAAGCAGGTGTGTATCAAGCATCCTGAAAAGAAACGCTCTGCGCCTGAGTCTTTATTTACCACAGATGCTACGGCACTGCTGGAAGATGCAGAGATAAACGTAATAGTAGAACTAATAGATGATGCAGATGCGGCTTACCATATAGTAAAACATGCATTGACCGCAGGCAAAGCCGTGGTAAGTGCCAATAAAAAAATGATAGCAGAGCACCTGCAGGAATTGCTGGACCTGCAAGCCAAGTACAATGTGCCCTTCCTCTACGAGTCGGCATGCTGTGCCAGTATACCGGTGGTGCGCAACCTGGAAGAGTATTATGATAACGACCTGTTGCAAAGCATCAGCGGTATTGTAAATGGCTCTACCAACTTTATTCTCACACGGGTGTTCCAGGATAAGATAGGTTTTGACGAAGCACTGCTGCATGCACAGGCCGAAGGCTTTGCAGAGAGCAACCCTGTGCTGGATGTAGAAGGTATAGATGCGGTAAATAAATTATCGATACTGCTGAACCATGCTTATGGCATTGTAGCAAACCCTAAAAAGATAGTACATACCGGTATACAAAACCTGGATAGCCACGATGCCACCTTTGCTAAAGAGAAAGGCTACGAGATAAAACTGGTAGCACAAGCCAAAAAGCTAGACAATGGTGAAGTAGCTGCATTTGTACTACCACAGTTTATAGACCCAACCAACCAGCTTTATAATGTACGCAATGAATATAATGGCGTTATCATAGAAAGCGGGTTTGCAGATAAGCAGTTCTTTTATGGTAAAGGCGCAGGCAGCCTGCCGACAGCATCAGCCGTGCTGAGCGATATATCGGCACTGCGCTATGACTACAAGTATGAGTATAAGAAGCTGCATAGCAGCAACAGGCCGGTATTGACCAATGATTTCCTGCTGCGTGTGTATGTACGTTTTGAAGGGCTATTCCAGGTGCCGCATGAGCGCTTTGAAAGAATAGAAGAATGGAGCAGCAGCGAGAAACGTTGCTACGTGATAGGTGTTATAAAATTCAACAAGCTGGTAGATAATAACTGGTGGAAGAAAAAAGGCACATCGCTGGTAGTACTGCCCGATGCCTTTGCAGATGGTGTGGAAGAAAAAGAAAGCGTAGCAGAAGAGTTACTGGCTGTAGTTTAAAACCGTTCAGCCATACCAAGGCCAAACAATGCATAGTCGTATATAGCAGGGTCATCAACATTCAAACGGCGCAAGCCATATGTAAGCTCCAGCGCATTTTGCCAGTTCGATTTATCGTTATCGATAAGTTGCAAGCGCGCTGCCACACGGGCTACATGCACATCAAGCGGACAAACTAAGTGGCGTGGTTGAATTGTTTTCCATATGCCAAAATCCACGCCCTGTTTGTCCTTTCTCACCATCCAGCGCAAGTACATATTGATGCGCTTGCAGGCCGATTTTCGGGCAGGGGTAGAAATATGCTTACGGGTACGTTCCGGGTGCTCTATCGAAAAGAAGTAATTGTGAAAATGGATGAGTGCCTGTTCTACTGTATCGTGCTCATAGGCCTTACCCGGCACAAAAGCCTTTTCCAGGCTATCGTGCTGCCGGTAATGCCACTGCAGGAAATGGATAAAATATAAGAGGTCGGTAGCATTGAAGGTGCGGTGCACAAAGCCCAGCATCTTCTTCAGGTCTGTATCGTGATGGTTCAGGATAAAATCGTGCGGCGCATTATCCATCCACTGCATCAGTTTACGGCAGTTGTTGATGATGGTAGTACGATTGCCCCATGCCAGCACGGCTGCAAAGAGGCCGCCTATTTCTATATCCTGCTTGTGCGTAAAGCTATGTGGTATGCAAATAGGGTCGCCGGAAATAAAAGAAGGCTGGTTGTACAGCCTTACTTTTTCGTCCAGTAAATTTTTCAATCCCTTCAAATCCTTCATCAATACCATTATTAGAATATGCCGAGGAATTTCTTCTTCTTAACGCGCACCTTTATCATTTTGATGTCTTTATTGGGGCGGTCGCGCTGATCGCGAGGTTCAGCCGATATTTTGTCTACCACATCCATACCTTCTTCTACAATGCCATATACGGTGTAGCCGCCATCCAGGTGCGGTGTGCCACCTTTTGTTTTATAAATGGCACGCTGTGCAGGTGTGAAAACACGTTTGGTACCTGCTGTTATCCTATCCAGTTCTTCATCCGTATATGTTTTACCCGTAACAATATAAAACTGGCAGCCGCTCGATGCTTTTTCAGGGTTTCCATCGCGTGCCATACCTACGGCACCGCGCTGGTGAAAGTTCAGTTCATTTATCTCGGCAGGTACACGGTAGCCATTATCGCCTTCGCCCAAAGGCTGCCCTGCAGTTGCTTTTTTAGATAGCGGGTCGCCGCCCTGTATCACAAAATTGGGTATCACCCGATGAAACAATGTGCTATCATAAAATTTTCCCTTTACCAGTTTCAGCATATTTCCGGTATGCTTCGGTGTATTCTCATACAGTGCCAGTACTATCTTACCGTATTCTGTTTCTATCACAACTTTGTTCTTATTCACCGATTGTGCTGATGCAGAAAGGGTGAAAGCCACTAATAAAGTAAGTACCGATGCGAAAAGTTTTTTCATAGATTATATATGGTTCTCAATATTTGCAGATGTTATTGTGATGCGAACATAATAACAAATACTAAATTAGCCCAATAATAGACCAACCAATGTCTGTAACACGAAGGGTAAAAGCACTGAGCAAGCTATTGCCGGAATGGGCCTGGAACCAGGAAAAGCGCCGCCCTATAGCGGTCTTCAATCCCGGCAGGCCTGAACGTGTACGTAAGGCAGACACGGCACCTGTTTACACTGTTTTCGATTTCAACGAAAAAGACCTGGAAGAACGGCAATTGCCCGATGAAAAAGCCTGCCGCATATACCTGGACAATGGCCGTGTGACATGGATAAATGTGGATGGGCTGCAAAAGCAGGCGGTAGAAAAGCTGACAGCGCATTATAATGTGCACCCACTGGTGGTAGAAGACATACTGAGCATCGGCCAGCGTGCCAAGATGGATGAGGTAGAAAACGTGATCTTTTGCCTGTTGCCAATGCTGTATTATAATGAAGGGACCGGTGAGATAGAGGCAGAACAGGTAAGCATTGTACTGGGCACCAATTTTGTTATTTCCTTTCAGGAAGACCCGGAAAGAGATGTGTTTGACCCTGTGCGGGAAAAGATACGTAGCGGTAATATCAAGATACGCCAACGCTCGGCAGATTACCTGTGCTATAGCCTGATAGATGCCGTAGTGGATAGCTACTTTGGTATTATAGAAAAAATAAGCGACCGAATTGAGAAACTGGAGGATTCGTTGCTGCTGCAGAAGGAGCGAGGAGCGCTGGAAAAAATAAGTATCCTACGGCGGGAAGTAATGATGATGCGCCGCTCTATATCGCCCGTTCGCGAACTGGTGTATAGCTTCCTGCATAGTGAAAGCGACCTGCTGGAAGAGCGTCATGAGAAATATTATAAAGACGTACTGGACCACATAACGCAGGCTATAGAATATGTGGAGAACCACCGGGATATGCTGATGAACCTGCAAGACCTATCGATGAGCCAGATAAACCTGCGCATGAACGAAGTGATGAAAGCCTTTACCATGCTGGCACTGCTGATGGCACCTGCTACCGTAATAGGTGGTATCTTCGGCATGAACTTCGATGTAATACCGCTTGCCCATCAGCGCGATGGTTTTTATGTAACCGTTACCGTCATGCTTGCTATACCGTTACTCATGCTCATATACTTCAAAAGGAAGGGTTGGTTTTAAATCAGGAACATGCATGTAACTCAAAACATGCCTGAACAGCAACATGGATTGCTGAGGGCAGCAGAACTTATTAACTGGAAACGGGAACATGGTGCTTTGCAAGTGCCTGTGACGCCATTAAAAGTCATCATATCTCCACAACTGAATATGGTGCTGGCAAAGAAAAAATTATTCTCTAAAAAAATAAAAGGATTATCCGGCGTGCACTTGTGTATTAATCCATCAAAAGGCATTTACCTGAGTGGTGGATGGGGAACGGGTGCCCCGGCTTTGATAGCTGTATGTGAAGAACTGCATGCATTGGGTGCCAAAGAGTTTTACCTGACAGGTGTTTGCGGAAGGCTTACTGATAACATGAACGAAGGGGAAACAATTATAGCGAGCAAAGCCATTCGAGAAGAAGGCACATCGCAACATTATTTACCTGTGCCTGCTGACAGACATATTGTATGTTCTGATGCCGCAGGGATGGAAAAGTTAGCACAAACACTACGCATTAAGGCAGGAACTTTTGTTACTACCGATGCACCCTACAGGGAAACAGCTGAGAAATGTGATCTATGGCGAACGGAAGGGGCTCATATGATAGATATGGAAACAGCAGCACTATATGCTTTTGGCAACTTCTACAATATTCAAACCTATGGCCTTGGTGTTGCCGCCGATTCGCTGGCAGGAAACCAGTGGACGATGGCTAAAGATTATGCCAACGTGCAAAAGCAGCTTTCCACGCTTATAGATAACCTTATAGAAACCATAAGCTAATGAACCCGGTAATAGTTATTAATGCATATAACAGGCCAGCCAGCCTGAAAAGGCTACTTATGAGCCTGAAGCTTTCACAGCTGGAAACGGGTATAGATATTATATTCTCGCTGGAATATAACGCCCATACGGATGTAGTAGCACAGGTAAAAAACTTTGAATGGGCCTATGGTGAAAAGACCATTATACAACAACCTTCCAAACAAGGGCTGATAGGGCATTTTATGTTTTGTGGCAGCTTAACAGAAAAGTATGGTGCCATTATATACCTGGAAGATGATCTATTCTTAGGTCCTAATTTTTATGCATATGCTAAAAAAATATTAGCTGAATATGGCGAAGAAGAGCGACTGGCTGGGTTCTCGTTAAATGCATTATGGTTCAATGGTTATTTACACCTGCCATTTAAACCAATAGAGGATGGCAACCCAAATTTCTTTCTGCAAGTACCCTGGTACCAGGGGCAGATATATACACCTGCGCAGTGGGCGCATTTTAAAAACTGGTACAATAATTATAAGGGTGTAAACCATGCATTGCAGATACACCCCATATTCAATAACTATCAGCTAACAGATGATTGGTTCCCTGTCAAAACACAATATTTGATAGAAACCGGTAAATATTACTGCTTCCCTCGTGCGGCACAATGCGTGAACTTTGGCGATGCCGGAACGCATTTTAAAAACAATACCAATTTCTTCCAAACCGAATTGTCTTTAGGTTTCAACACCCATGCTGCGTATGCATCTTTCGATGAAAGCATAGCCGTTTACGATTCTTTTTTTGAGCTATCACCCGAACGTTTGAAACGTTTGGCCCCACATATGGCTACTGTAGATGTTGAGTTGGACCTGAATGGTACTAAAGACTTTAAGAAGATGCGGGCTGAATATGTGCTAACACCTATTGCGACATCAAGAGCAGTAGCAAAGTACGGGTACGAAATGCGGCCGCAAGAGTTGAACATTGTTTATGAGGTACCCGGCAATCATTTTCATCTGGCGAGGGTAAAAGATATGGTGGGTTCGCCACGCAGTGCTGCTCATTTTTATACACAGTTCTTCTACCATAACCGGTTTAAGCTGACACGGAAACAGCGTTTTAATATCTTCTTAAAGAAATAGTTACACACTCATCCCCTGCTTTTCCTGATTCATCATCTAAATAGTTAGGCCGGCAAGCGTTATCAAAAACTATTATGTTTTATTGCATTAATTTTATGATAACAGGATTTAGCTGCGCGAGCGATACATGAAGGTATTATTTACACACTCCTATTTTTTAAGGTATGACCCCAAGCAGTGGCGCATCATGCAGCCATATGCGCCATTGGGCACTATATATGCTGCTGCACTACTCAGGGAGCATGGCTATGAGGTGTACCTGCACGATGTAATGTTTGCAGAAGGACCAGAAACACTGGAGCAGGTTTTGCAGTCTGTAAAACCGGATATACTGGCCATATATGATGATGGCTTTAATTACCTCACAAAGATGTGCCTTACCAATATGCGTGAGGCTGCCTTCCGGATGAGTGAAATGGCCAGCCAATATGGGTGTAAGGTAATCGTATCTTCTTCAGACTCTACCGACCACTTTGATAAATACCTGGACCATAGCGCCAACTGTATTATTATTGGCGAAGCAGAAAACACCTTGCTGGAAATAGCAGATATGCTGAAAGCAGGAAAGGAAGATTGGACAAGCATCAATGGTATAGCTTACAGGCAAGATGGACATACCGTACGCACTGCTGTAAGGCCGGTAAAGACAGACCTGGACAGCCTGCCATTTCCTGCCTGGGATTTGGTAGATGTAGAAAAATACAGGCAGGCATGGCTGCAAAGCAACGGATACTTTTCTATGAATATGGGCACTACACGCGGCTGTCCATATAAATGCAACTGGTGCGCAAAACCTATATATGGGAACAGGTACAACGCCCGCTCACCGGAAAATGTAGTAAAAGAATTAAAGCAATTATACAATAAATATCATTTTGACCATATTTGGTTCTGCGATGATATATTTGGGTTAAAACCAGGATGGGTGAAACGATTTGCCGAGCTGGTGAAAGCAGAAGCGTTGCAGTTTAAATTCAAGATACAGTCGCGCGCCGACCTGTTGCTGAAAGATGAACAGATACAGTCATTGGCTGATGCGGGATGCGATAATGTGTGGATGGGTGCTGAAAGCGGGTCGCAACGCATACTTGATGCCATGGATAAAGGCACAACCATAGAACAAATAGCCGAATCTACAAAGTTGCTAAAGCAATATGGCATCAAACCTGCCTTCTTCCTGCAATTCGGCTACCTGGGTGAAACGATGGAGGATATACAACTGACACTGGAAATGGTAAAGAAGCTGGTGCCTGCAGATATTGGCATCTCTGTATCTTATCCATTGCCCGGAACAAAGTTTTATGAAAAAGTGCGCGAACAACTGGGTGAAAAAACCAACTGGACGGACAGCGACGAACTGGCACTGATGTTTCAAAACACATACAAACCGGATTTTTATAAACAACTACATCGCTATGTACATGCCCTGTTCAGAAAAGCTACAGCGGGGCTAAAAGCTAAAAATATTTTAAAGCATCCAGCGGCATTGAGTACAGCAGATGCCTATACAGCGCTGAAATGGCCGTATTATTTTATAAGGGAAAAGCAGCAGAAAAGATTATTGAACAAACTATTGTAGTATGCATTCATTGCAGCAGGAAGCAGAAGTAAATGAAGCGTTTTCACGCCAGTCGGGCCATTTTGATGCTATATACGATAGTAACAAAATAACTGTATGGGCAAGGGAGCAGGTACGCGAAGAAATACTGCAATACCTGCAGCCTAATGCACAGATACTGGAGCTTAATTGTGGTACGGGCACCGATTCCGTATACTTTGCTAAACGCGGCTATAATATATTGGCTACCGACAATGCAGATGGTATGCTGAAACAGCTACGCGAAAAAGTGAATGCGTTACAACTAAATGACAAGATTGAAACATTGAAATGCTCTTTCAATGAATTAGAACATATCCAAGGCAGGCAGTTTGATTATATCTATTCCAATTTTGGTGGCCTCAATTGTACGCAACACCTGGAAAAAGTATTGTTCGATATTGAAAAGCTATTGAAGCCCGGTGGCCGGTTCACATTGGTAATCATGCCAAAGGTATGCCCATGGGATTTGTTAATGCTCTTTAAGGGCTATTTTAAAACAGCCTTCAGAAGGTTCGCAAAAAATGGTACAAGCGCGCATCTTGAGGGTGTGTATTTTCAATGTTATTATTACAACCCTTCTTATGTAACAACCAGGCTGCAAAAGAGCTTTGAGTTATTGTCTTTAAAGTCTTTATCGCTCGCAGTACCCCCGCCTTATATAGAGCAATTTGTAGAAAAGCACCCGAAGGTTTTTGCTATGTTGGAAAAAATAGAAAAACGCCTCCGGAAGACATATCCTTTCAACAGGTGGGGCGATTATTGCATGATAACAATGCAAAAACGATAAGTAGTTGTTATGATTATTGTAAGCGACCCTTTACTTTATACCGAAAAGGAATCTCTCTATATAAAAGTAAGGGATAAGGAAGGCCGCGTCATGCCGGACAATGTACTGTTGCAACTACCCGATACCGATACAAACAGCCCATATAAGCAGGAGTGGGATATACGCAAACAAAACCTGGAACGCCTGCTAAAATACTTGCATGCGCGGTTTAAAAATAAAGCTGCCACTATTATAGATGTAGGCTGCGGCAATGGATGGATGACACATGCATTGTACGAGCAGGGATATGGCATGCATGGGGTAGATCTTAACCTAACAGAGCTTCAACAAGCAGAAAAAGTGTTTGGCACTAATAATACCCTTAAATGGTATTATGCCGACATCATGAAAGATGCATTGCCCATAGCACCTGCAGATATAATACTTTTAAGCGCCAGCTGTCAGTATTTTCCTGATCTATACATGTTGACAGAACGATTGCTTCCCATGTTAAGTACAAATGGCGAAATACACCTGGTCGATTCTATATTTTATGATGATACGCTCGCAGCACGCCAGCGCAGTGAAGCCTATTACAGCAGTATATGCTTTCCGCAAATGAGCCAATACTATTTTCATCATTCTGTAAAAGACCTGAAAAAAGCAGGCTATAAAAAATTATACCCCGGTTTTTTCAATCGTAGTGTATTGCAATGGTGGTGCCGGGCTAAGTAGCCGGCGTAAGCTGTGCCGGTTGAAATTTCATTTCCTTTAGCACCTTCTTCTGATAATTGAGTGGATGGTTTTTAGATACATACCATTTCGTTTTCATCGCCAAGTCGTATTCGTGCATGGGATAATTGCGGCGGTTCCATTTGTAGCGCCACCAGCTATCAGTTAGCTTCATAAGTAGCAGGTTTACCTGGCGTGGCATCAGCACATTCAGCAGTCCTTCGGCTATACTTCTTATAAAGCTATTATGATCCTCTGTTACGCAGGGTGTTTCATCATCCCAACAGGCATTAGGAAATGTTTTTACCAACCAGCATTTATTGGCACTGATCAGTTCGCCATGTGTTGCCTTATTATATACAGGCAAAAGCGTGGCCAGCTCTGTAGCAGTAAAAATGTTTTGTTCTTCTATATGCAATCGCGATTCGTCTATGAAATAGTTCATACAAAACGAATGTTCCCTTCCCAACACGAATGTGAATTTTTTGAACAGGTGCAGAAAAGTGCGGCATATCCACAGGCGCTTTTCATCTGTAATAATGAAGAGGTCGATATCTGATTTTTCATTTGCGTACCCTTTGGATAGAGAACCTGATATACAAACGCTTTTTACAAAAGGGAAGCGTGCAATAAGCCTTGCAGAGTTGTATGCTTTAGTCATCAATTGCTGAGCCCGCCATGCACCTTCTTCTCTTCTGCCTACCAGTGTTTCGTCATCCTGCAGCGTATAATAGTTACGATGCGTGTATATCATACCATCTGCTACCATTTCACCAAGTAGTGATAACAATGCTTTTATAGAGATGTCCGTACCAAGAAACCTGAAAATTTCTTCGGGATACAACGGGTGCTTAAAATAATGGAAGTATTGAAGCGTTTTAAGAATGGCTTCTTTTACAATCGGTTTTTCCTGGGGTGCCTGCATAGTCCTAGCTCTTTAAAGCTTCAGAAAAAAGTATGGGCAAAGGATAAACTTAGGTATTAACGGAAGGGTATAAAGAATGGCAATGATAAACGGCGGACAATAAAAATACGGTATTCTAACTATATCAGCACATATCAGGCCAATTTTTCCCGACGAATCGGTATGTTTTTTGAACATTGTGTAAATACATTTTATTTTTACCACAAATACACGCTATGCAAACCACGCCAGCAGGCAATTCTGATAAAGATTTTCAATCGCAAACCCAATCTATATATTATAAGACCATAAGGCTGATACACCTGTTCTTTGTAAGTATCCGCAGGAATATTGTATTGTTCATTGTATGCATGATGATAGGCATTACACCTATGCTTATCAAATACAGTAGCGATGCCGGTTATTACAAGGCTTCTTTTACTGTGATGTATGATGAGCTGGTACGTAAAATATATGGTGACCGGCTTGCTAAAATAAATACACTGGTAAGCAGGAAGCAATATGATAAAGTGGCCACCATACTGCAGGTGCCTTTAGAAACAGCTAAAACACTGGCACATGTTGAAGGTACGAACATACTTGGTGAAGACCTGCGTAAAGACCTGAATACAGACCGCATACCCTTTATGGTAAATATAACGGTGGACGATAGCAGCAAGATACGGAAGCTACAGGATGGTATCATGCTATTCCTGGAAACGGGTAACGAGTATATGGCTGATAGAAAACGTGTGAAATTGCTGGAAAACCAGGAAGAGCTGGACTATATAGATAAAGAAATGCGTGCTATAGATAGTCTTAGCCGCAGGGGCATTATAGTTGGCAATGCTACTACTACTAATGCTGCCCTTGATGATAAAACCGAGAAATCCTCCGGCTCCACCCTTGAGTTTTCTTATGAGTTGTATAAGCGTAAGCAAGAATTGCTCCGTAAACAACGGATGCCATCGGGACTGGTAGTGATAGATGATGCCATCGTATCTACTGCGGCCCAAAAATCAATCGTAATATTTTTGGCCATCGGCATTGCTTTAGGCCTGTTCTTATATACAGTTCTGGCAGCCTTTGTGATACCGGCTATAAAATTCAAAGACTAACGTATTTCCTGGCATAGCTCTACCAGCATGCCATTTGTAGTTTTAGGGTGCAGGAAACAAACCAGTTTGTTATCTGCACCTTTTTTAGGTGTTTCATTCAGCAGTTCAAAACCCAGTGCAGCCAGTCGCTTCATTTCTGCCTCAATATTTTCTACTTCAAAGGCTACGTGGTGTATGCCTTCTCCCTTCTTAGATATAAACTTTTCTATAGGGCTGCCTTCTTTAGTAGCTTCCAGTAGCTCTACTTTTGATTCGCCGATACTGAAAAATGCGGTATTCACACCTTCTGATTCCACTATTTCTGTCTTATAGCACGGAGTATTAAGCAGTTGTTCGAAAAGTGGAATGGAGGCAGCAAGATTTTTTACTGCAATACCTAAGTGTTCTATACGCAACATTTGAGATAGCTTTTACAAATAGACATATTAACAGCTAATATGCTATTTATTGCCCCAAAATAGCACAATTGGCTTAACTTTGTTGAAATTAAACAGAGGGTTATAAATATTATGGAATTAAAATTGCCCATATATCTGGACAATAATGCTACAACACCATGCGATCCACGCGTAGTGGATGCCATGCTGCCTTATTTCACCGAGAAATTTGGTAATGCTGCCAGCCGCAACCACTCTTTTGGGTGGACCGCTGAAGAAGCTGTAGATTATGCACGTGAACAGGTAGCTAAACTTATTGGTGCGGATCCTAAGGAAATCATATTTACTTCCGGTGCTACAGAAGCGGATAACCTTGCAATAAAAGGTGTGTTTGAAATGTATGCATCGAGGGGTAACCATATCATTACCTGTACTACAGAGCACAAAGCTGTGCTGGATACCTGCAAGCATATTGAAAAACTGGGCGGACAGGTTACTTACCTGCCGGTAGCTGCCGATGGCCTGATAGACCTGAATGAGCTGGAAAAAGCCATTACAGATAAGACGATATTGATAGCCATTATGTATGGCAATAACGAGATAGGCGTGATACAGCCCATCCGTGAAATAAGCAAAATAGCCCGTAAGCACGGTGTACTGTTCTTTACAGATGGCACCCAGGCTGTGGGTAAAGTACCTGTGGATGTAAATGCCGATGGTATAGACCTAATGGCCTTCAGCGCACACAAAATGTATGGCCCTAAAGGCGTGGGCGCATTATATGTACGCCGTAAAAGCCCGCGTGTAAAGGTAACTGCCCAGATGGATGGCGGTGGCCACGAGCGTGGTATGCGCAGCGGCACTATGAATGTACCGGGCATAGTAGGCTTTGGTAAGGCTTGCGAAATATGCATGAACGAAATGGAAGCCGAAGGACAACGCCTGAGCAAAATGCGCGACAGGCTGGAAGCCGGCCTGATGCAACTGGAAGAAGCGTATGTGAATGGCAACCGTGAACATCGCTTACCACACGTAGCTAATATATCATTTAAATATGTAGAGGGCGAAGGCCTGATGATGGGCTTTAATAAAAATATCGCCCTATCGAGCGGTTCGGCTTGTACATCAGCATCGCTGGAGCCTTCTTATGTGCTGAAAGCACTGGGCCTGGGCGATGACCTGGCACATAGCTCACTGCGTTTCGGCCTGGGCCGTTTCACTACCGATGAACAAATTGATTATACCATCAAAGCTATATCGGAAACAGTATTGAAACTGCGCGAAATGAGCCCGCTGTGGGAAATGTTCAAAGAAGGTATAGACCTTAATTCGATAGAGTGGGCACACCATTAATCACTACAACACCCAATTAAAAACAATATAATCATGGCATATTCAGAAAAATTAATAGATCACTATACGCACCCCAAGAATGTGGGTACGCTTGATAAAAGCAAAAACAACGTTGGTACCGGCCTGGTAGGGGCCCCTGAATGCGGCGACGTTATGCGCCTGCAGATAGAGGTAGACGAAGCAACCGGCGTTATCAGCGATGCTAAGTTCAAAACATTCGGTTGCGGTTCTGCTATCGCGTCATCATCACTGGCTACAGAATGGCTGAAAGGTAAGACTGTGGACCAGGCGCTAACGATAGATAATATGGATATCGTAGAAGAACTGAACCTGCCTCCTGTAAAAATTCACTGCTCTGTATTGGCCGAAGATGCTATCAAGGCGGCTATCAACGACTACCGCGTAAAAAACGGTATGCCTGCACTGGAGCTTGAAGAGAAAAAACATTAATAACAATCAGGACAATCAAGCTTATAAGTGGTTTAGCATTAGTGGGTTAAGGGTGGTGAGAAGGTAATAAATTAGCCACTTCCATAAATCTTATTGTATGATATATATTAGTGAGAAGGCAAAAGAAAAGATTCACCAACTGCGTAAAGACGCTGAATTGGATGATACATACTTTCTTAGGGTAGGCGTAGTAGGTGGCGGTTGTTCCGGCCTGTCGTACAAGCTCGATTTCGATAATGAATCTCAGCCCAACGACCAGGTATTTGAAGACCATGGCATAAAACTGGTAACAGACCTGAAAAGCTTCCTGTACCTGTGCGATACTACACTTGAATTTTCAGATGGCCTGAATGGTAAGGGCTTTCACTTCAGCAATCCTAATGCCAGCCGCACCTGCGGTTGTGGTGAAAGTTTCTCTGTATAATAATTATATGCAGTTATATAATAACAATAAAGGCAGCCGGTTGGCTGCCTTTATTGTTCCAGTTCATGTATTGTTTCGGTTTTGCCATTTATTTCCTTTATCACTTCGTCCAGGTTCTCGGCGGCTTCCATAATGCCTTCCAGCACTTGTTCATTAATAGGGTCTGCCGCATCTTGTTTATTAAATAGCTGTATCAATCCCATAATTGTAGCCACAGGGCTACGCACTTTGTGCGATTGTATCCAGGCTATGTCTTTCAGCTTCTGGTTTTGAAGCTGTATTTTTTGTATGTACAGACGCTGCTCTGTTACATCCTGCAGCGTACCGTTTATGGTTTGTATCAGGCCATCGTTGTTCAGCGTTACTTCACCGCGCACCAGCAGGTGCTTCACTTCATTCTTCCCGGTTACAATGCGGCAATAGAAATCGGGGAACAGCTTTTTGATAAAGATGGTATCTATCATCTTTTCCAGATGTTTCACATCTTCGGGGTATATCAGTTGGGTAAAGTTGGAATGATTAAACTCTTTATCCTCAGGCATATCGAATATATACTTCGATGCTTCCGACATGGTTACTTTCTCATTCATCACATCCCATTGTATATAAGCCAGTTTGGCTATTTTCTCTGCATCCAGCAGCAGGGCATTCTTTTCTTTTATTTTCTCCTCAACCTTTTTGCGGTTATTTATTTCGGTTTCCAGATCTTCCTGCGAGCGTAGTGAAAATGCTACCGGCAACATTTTAAACACATAGAATACGGTTACCCAGCTGATAACACCTGTTATAAAGCGCATCAAGGCACTGAACCTGTATACCGGCATCCAAAACATAAGTGCATCTACAAAATAGGTAGCACCGCAGGTAAGTATAAAGGCAGCAAAGAGAAAATAGAGTTTATTAAACCGTACCTTCTGACGCTTGGTAACAACATAGAACAATATGAGCAGGGGTATGACAAAATAGGCCGACCATACCATCAGGTCGCTGATGATATACAACCACCCGTGGAACTTTGTCCAGCTACCGCTGCGCCAAAACGAGCGAAAGTCTGAATGCTCAAACAGGTTTTTAAAGAAATGTTTTATATCGTCCACCGTATGGTTTAAAACTCAGGGATTAGGAATGCACGAAGGTAAAAAAGTGTTATGCATTTTACATACGGATACCGCCTGCTTAACGAGCTATTATCAATTGGTTTCTAAGAAAATAGCTGGTATACCAGTAAAGAAGCGAGATATGCTATGGCCGACATGTACAGGAACTGGATGACGGGATACTTCCAGCTGCGGGTTTCGCGCTTTACTATGGCCAGGGTACTCATGCACTGCATGGCAAAAACGTAGAATATGGTGAGTGACAGGCCTGTTGCCAGGGTGTAAACCGGCGTACCATCTGCACGTGTAGCGTTTCGCATTTTTTCGCGTAGGGTAGCGTCGTTGTCTTCAGAACCTACGCTGTATAACGTAGCCATGGTACCTACAAATACCTCGCGCGCGGCGAAAGAAGTGATAAGTGCGATACCTATCTTCCAGTCGTATCCCAGCGGGCGGATAGCGGGCTCAATAGCATGGCCGGCAATGCCTGCAAAGGAATGCTCCAGCTTTTCCATTTGCTCGGCCCGCCCCAGGTTTTCTGTCTGTGTGGGGTTCTGCTGTTTCAGCAGTGCATATTTTTCGGTTACCTTATCCATTTGCGCAGGTGGCCCATAAGTAGCCAATGCCCACAGGAGTATGGAAATGATCATGATGACCTTACCGGCATCGGTCACAAAGACTTTTGCCTTTTCTATCATGGTAATGCCTACATTCTTCCACCGCGGTGCGCGGTACACGGGCAGCTCCATCAGAAAGTAGGTCTTCTCCTTCATTTTTATCACCAGGCTCATCACTTTAGAAACGATAAGCGCCATGAAAAAGCCCAATAGGTAAAGCCCCATCAGTACAAGGCCCTGCATGTTGAAGATGAGAAATTTTTTCTCCGGTATCACAAGGCCAATGAGTATGGTGTATACGGGTAAGCGGGCTGAGCAACTCATCAGCGGTGTTACCATGATGGTTATCAGCCGTTCTTTACGGTTTTGAATGGTGCGTGCCGCCATAATGGCCGGTACAGCACAGGCCATACCGCTTATCAGCGGCATTACGCTACGGCCATTCAGCCCCGCACTGCGCATGAGCCTATCGGTAAGGAAGCTGATACGCGCCATGTAACCACTATCTTCCAATATGGTGATGAAGCCGAAGAGTATCATTATCTGCGGTATGAAAACAGCAACCCCGCTGATACCGGCCAGCACACCATTTATAAGCAGGTCTTTTACAAAACCATCCGGCATCAACCCGTCCAGCCAGCCGGATAGCACGCTGAAGCCTTGCTCTACCCAATCCATAGGGTATGCTGCCAGCCAGAAGATGCTTTGAAATAACAGGAACAGTACAGCTAATAATATCAGGTTGCCCCACAGCGGATGCAGTAATGTTTTATCAATGCGTTCGCTAAGTATCGTACGTGTAAGCGGGTTTACTTCTACCACGCATTGCTGCATGATGGTGCCTATGCGCTGGTACCGCTGCATGACCTCATCGGCCTGTATTTTGGCTTTATGAAAAGCAACTTCATCCAGCAAGGCCCCGATGCGAATTCTTTGAGCAGCGTTAAGATGCGGCAGCTCCAAGTAATTGCAAGCAATATGCAGGGCGGCATAGTTGCTTTCCACATTGCATAATTCCTTTACTTCCGTTATCCAATCGCCTGTCAGTTTTTTTACATCTATAAATTCAGACGTAATATTTCTGCCGGCAGTATAGTCTGTTATGGTCTTTTTTAGCTGGGTGATGCCTTTGTTCTTTCGCGGGTTGATGGCCACAACGGGTACACCCATCAGCCTTTCCAGCCCGTTGATATCGATACTGATGCCCTTTTTGCGTGCTATATCGTTCATCGTCAGGGCTATGATAACAGGCAGACCCAGGTCCATTATCTGAGAGCAGAACAGCAGGTTTCGCTTCAGGTTGGCAGCATCGGCTATCACCACAATCATATCGGGCCTATCGGGATTATTGCGGTTGAGCAATACCTCGTAGGTAACCTGTTCATCTGCACTTTTGGGGTACAGGCTATAGGTACCGGGCAGGTCTATGACGTGTGCGGTTGTGTTATTGGAAAGATGCGTGCTGCCGGTTTTTTTATCAACCGTCACACCCGGGAAGTTGCCTACCTTTTGGTTAAGGCCTGTAAGGGCATTAAAAAGGGAGCTTTTCCCGCTGTTGGGGTTACCAACCAATGCTATGGTGTACGCTTTACGCATTGAAGAGAGAGCGCAAAGTTAACCATTTAGCAGCAGGCAACAGGCAGTTTAGCAACTGGTTACCAATTTTTTCCCGATAATGAAACTAACGCAGCACGGTAATATTCCCTTTCAGGAATTTATCCAGCTTCGTTCCTGCAGAACGGTATTCGAGAATATATACATATACGCCTGCATTCACATATTCGCCTTCTATGGTACCGGTCCACGAACGGCGTATATCTTTCGTATCAAATACCATTTTACCCCACCTGTCATATATCCTCAAATGAAAATCGCTTACTGCGCAGGTTTGGCTCAATACAAACTTATCATTGATACCATCCCCATTGGGGCTGAATGCATTAGGCATAAAAATACATTCATCACATAGTGAATAAGATACACGTGTTGAATCCACATATGTGCCGCACTCATTGGTGATGGCCACACGATAAAGCCCTTCATATTTCGGCAGGATGCAACAGGTATTTTCGCCTGTATTCCAGGCATACTTTACACCGGGGTATTCATCGCCAATATATTTCAGGTCTTGCTGGCACATGTTGATCCTATCTTCCAGTGTATGCCGTGGCTGATATTTAACGTCAATATTTACGGGTACTTTTTCGCTTTCGCATTTCCCCCAGGTTTGGCTCACGTATAGGGTATAGGTGCCTACTTCTTTGGTGTATACATAAGGTTGTATGGGGCTGCCTATTAGTGCCATCGGGTGGGTATACCATTGCAGGTTGTCGCCTTTTATATTCAGCAGGGCATCATTTACCAGCTGGCATATCATGGTATCGCGTACTGCGGGCGGGTCTGTCGGCGATTGTATATATACCTTTACGGTATCCTGCTGCTTACCACAGTTATTTTCAGCCATCAGCCAATAAGTGCCTGGCTGTGTTACGGTGATAGAGGATGTGGTTTCCCCGGTGCTCCATTTGTAGGTATTATACCTGCTGCCGGCTTTTATGATTACAGGCCCATTGGTGCAGTTGATTATTTCTTTACCTAAATCCAATTCCAGGTTAGGGTCATACTTTACAACTATGGTATCGTAATAGACTTTGCAGTCGGCTATGGATTTACACCAATATATACCCGGTGTTGTGGCCACTATTTTCCTGGTGGTTTCCCCCGTGTTCCAGATGAAATTGCCATCATAACCCGAACTGGCGAGTGTCATGGGCAGGGAGGCCGTATCGCAATAACTGGAATCCTGAACAGAAACGATGGTATCGGCAGCTGTGATCAAGGATACATTTACATCATCTACATATATATATGCCCTGAAATCCATATTAGGGTCGGGCGTAGCGGGGTAAGCCTGTACACTATTGGGCGGCAGGCCTGTATTGTTGAATCTGCCTATAGTCAGCCATTCTTCACCGCCTTTAGCAGCATATATGCCTGATACCCGTATCCAGGCACTACTATCGGTTAGATAAGTGCTAAATGGCGTTACAATATCATATGGTAAAGAAAGGAATTCATTACTAGCATTGTACGCCTGGGTTTTACCAAAGTTGATGCCTACTTCATCAATAGCTATGTAATTGCGCGGAATGTCTTTAGAGATGCTGGGGCTTACAAAAAAGCTCACGCAATATTTCTCCCCTGCTTTCAGCGGGGCTGTTAATTTACACTGCAGATATTCACCAAAACCACCACCGGTAGCATATTCTTCCCAGGCTATGATGCCCGCAAATGCATTACCTGTATGCGGGCGTTGGTGGCCAAATGTTATTTCAGGCACATGTACCCCGCTATTGGGCGCTGCGCAGGTATGAAAATAGTCGGGCGAGGTACGTTTCAATGGGTTTACCCAGCTTTTTACAGATGGGAAACTGGTATATCCCGGTGAATAATCAATTGCTGATATGCCGTTTGGGCAATAATTAAAATCTTCGAAACTGGGATTGGGAACCAGGTTTTGCGCATAGGCACAGAAAGGCAGGGCCAATAATATCGCCTGCCGCAAACATAGCCTGATGTATTTCATACCCAAGAGTGTAGGTTGTGGATTTATAAAGACAGTACATATTGCAAAAAGTGTTGGCTTGTTTTTAACATTTTATTTATAATATTATAAATTTTTTAGTATCAATGGCTAAACATTTATGTCGGCATGATGTTTAACCATTATTATAAAGCTGTTATTTATGAAAAGGTTACTTATGTTCTGCGGGGCTATTGCCTTGGCGTTAGGCGTGAAGGCCGCCGCAAAGAGAAAAGTTGCAAACAGTGCCTTATGTAGATATAAACAAATATATGGGCAAATGGCATGAGATCGCTTCGTTCCCGCAACGGTTTCAGAAAGGTTGCAGCTGCTCGGTAGCAGAATATAGCCTGAAAAGTAATGGCAAAGTACGGGTACAGAATAGCTGCAAGGTAGATGGCAAAATGAAAGAAAGCACGGGTACAGCTACCGTGAAGGATAAAAAAACGAATGCGAAACTCACTGTAAGCTTTTTTTGGCCATTTACAGGTAAGTACTGGATCATAGACCTGGCCGATGATTACAGCTACGCAGTAGTAGGGCACCCCAACCGCAAATATTTATGGATACTAAGCCGCAAACCTGCTATGGACCCGGATGTATATACCAGCATTGTACAAAGGGTGAAGGCAAAAGGTTTTGACATTACTAAGCTAAAAGTAACAAAGCAGTGCCCATAGGTATCATTATTCCTCCTGCTGCTGCTCTTCTTCCAGCTTCTGAACCAGTACTTTGTCGATGCGGCTCTTGTCCATATCCATTACTTCTATCTCGTAATTGTTCCATCTAAACTTTTCTCCGGTTGCCGGTATCTTTTTCATCTTCTCAAGGATGAAGCCGGCAAGTGTGATGAAATCTCCCTCATCTTCTTCGGAAGATTCTATATCAAGACGTTGCAAGAACTCAACAAACGGTATCTGTGCATCTATAAGCATGCTGCCATCATCACGAACCGTTACATCATACTCAAACTCATTGGTTTCAGATATATCTCCTACTAAGGCATCGAAAATGTCATTAATCGTAACGATACCGGCTATAGAACCATATTCATCTACCACCAATGCCTGGTGAATACGAGATTCTTTGAAACGCTCTAATACCTGGTACGCCCGGTTGGATTCCGGTATGTAGAATGCAGGGCGTTTGAAACTTTCCAGCTGTTGCAGGGTTTCTTCAAAGTGTTCCGTCAACAAGTCTTTTGTATAGATGAACCCAAGTATCGTATCAATATCATCTTTGCATATGGGGTATACATTATGCCTGTTGTTGATGATCTTGTCTTTGGTTATACTGATGTCGTCATTTACGTCTATCCATACTATCTCATTACGGGGCGTCATCAGCGAGGTTATCTTACGTTCGCTAAGATTGAAAACATTATGGATAAGATCCTTTTCCGTCTCGTCTATCACGCCGCCCTTCTGACTTTCGGTTACTATTATTTTCAGTTCTTCTTCTGTATGCAGGTCATGCTCGTGTATGGGTTGTATGCCCACCAGTTTTAATATCGTATTGGCGAATCCGTTAAGCAGCCATATAAAAGGACGGAAGACAAAGTAAAATACACGTAATGGCAGTGCCACAACAAAAGTAGTAGGCGCAGGCTTGCGGATGGCGATAGATTTTGGTGCCAGTTCACCAAATACGATATGCAGGATGGTAATAGTGGCGAATGCCACAGGCACGGCTATCTGATGCGCAGTAGATTCAGTAATATTTACATTCAGCTTGGCCATCAGGGCCAATATCATTTTGGTTACCACATCTTCGCCCACCCAACCAAGGCCCAGCGACGCCAGTGTGATACCCAACTGGGTAGCAGCGAGATAGCCATCAAGATTGTTGAGGATGTTGCGGGCTACATTGGTGATCCTGGCAGAGCCGGGGCGTGATTCTACCTGCGAGGTACGCACCTTTACTATTGCAAATTCTGCCGCCACAAAAAACCCATTCAGCAACACCAAAAAAATGGTAATAAATATCTCAAGTGCCATTCAGCTTATTTTTCGCCTCTACAAATGTGAGAACTTTGAAATGATTTCTCAAAAATTACAACAATTATGTGTTAATCAGGTTAAATATTTGATTTGCAAGAAGTGTGGTATGTTTATTTATGCGTATTTGAGCCGTAAGTATTAATTGGTTATTTTCACTACCAATGGCGTTAGGAACTTATACTATCATAATACTATTAAGCACGGTTGTTATCGTCAGCTATCTGTTCAGTCTGTTTAGCAAAAAGACCAATATTCCTTCTGTATTATTACTGATAGCTACCGGCATTGCGATAAAACAATTTAGTGCCCACCTGTGGTACAACGAGCCTGCAGTAAACAAGTTGGTAAAAATATTGGGTGCTGTAGGTATCATTATGATCATACTGGAAGCAGCGCTGGACCTGAAAATAACCCGGCAAAAAGTAAAGCTGATACGCGATTCCTTTTCGTCTGCCTTATTCATCTTTCTTTTCTCAGCACTGGGCATTGGCGTGCTGGTGATGCAATGGCTGGATGTTCCGTTTGAAAATTCCTTTCTTTATGCTGTACCTATGAGCATTATCAGCAGCGCCATCGTGATACCCAGTACCAGCCACCTACCGGAGGATAAAAAAGACTTTATCATATACGAGTCTTCGTTTTCTGATATCATAGGCATACTGGTTTTCAACTACATGATCATGAAAAATATCCTGAGCCTGAAATCGGCCATGATATTTGGGGGCAATGTGTTACTGGCTGTTGTAATATCTATCCTTGCTACGGTACTCATGATATATATACTTACCAAAAGCCGCATACATGTAAAATTCTTCCTGCTTTTTGCCGTGCTGTCACTTATATATTCGCTTGGCGAAATGATACATCTGCCATCCCTGCTTATTGTACTGGTGTTTGGCTTGGTGTTCAATAATACATCTCTTTTTACTTTCGGCCCCATGAAACGCTGGCTGGACCAGGAAAATATTGAAAGCACACTGCTATTCATGCGCTCCATCACAGCAGAAACATCTTTCCTTATACGAACGTTCTTTTTTATTCTCTTTGGATATAGTATTAACCTGCAAGTTTTGATATTACCTGATGTATGGCAGTTAGGCTCGCTTATCATAGTGATATTATTATTTGCGCGTTTCCTGTATCTGCGATTGATATTGAAAACCAATTTATTCCCTGAATTGTTCCTGATGCCTCGGGGGCTGGTAACGATACTGCTTTTCTACAGCATACCGATGGAAAAAAGCCTGGGTAGCTTTAATAGTGGTATCTTGTTCTTTGTAGTAGCCGTATCGAGCCTGCTGATGATGATAGGGCTGCTGCTTTTTAAAGAAAACAAGGCGGAATACCATGACAAAAGCGAAGAGGTAATATGATGAATGTACGCAGATATATATTGGGCTGCCTGCTGCTGTTGGCCTCCGCTTTTGCCCATGCACAAACGGTGCGTGATGTTGCGAAACTGGCCAATACCCCGCGCAAATACACCGACCTGCCTCCAGACGAGTATGAACTCTTTGCCGACCAGGGTGCACAAGAAGCCTTCGATAACACCTTTCGCAAAATGATGCCGCCTGATGTGGCTAAGCAATTGAAAGAAGTACCCGGGGAAAAGGATGGCATTTTGACGCTGTACTGCACACAATGCCCTATGCCCTACGCCCAAATGGACACGACTACACAGATAAAATTCAAACGAAACCTGCTGGGCTACTGGCGGGCGGTAAGTATGCGCAAGGTGCTATACAGCGACTCTGCTTCCTATCCTGGCGGTGAGTTTTACAGAGATGCTAGTGTGCTGAACGAAGAGGCAGAGGATGATATGATACTGAGTATCGATGAAAAAGCCTTCAGAGGCTATTATAAAGAACAGGGTGCAGATAAGTACCGAATTATTATAGATAGTAAATATGAGTTGCAGGGCAAACGTTACTTGCTGCTATATAAAAACCTGAAACGCGCGGCAGAGGTTTCGCTGGTGGGTATAGATAAAGAAGGGCGGCTTATTATCAATTCGTATACGGCCATCCAGAAACGCATACCCGATAAATACATCGTGCACCAAACCATAGTGGAACAACTGGTGCTGGAAAAGCTGAATGTAGAACAGCTGCGCTATGAAAAGGCGAAAAAGCCCATGCAGGGCAGCAGGCATACAGCACCTAACTAAACTTACTTACCTACACACTTCATCAGGCAATCCCAAAGGCGGTCGGCAGACTGGTCCCAGCTGAACTTTTTTACCTGCTCTTTCGATGCCTCAATCAGTTTTTTGCGCAAGGTTTCATCCTTGTGCAACATTTCCATTTTGGCTGCTATATCCTGCACATCGGTAGGGTCTACCAGTAAACCGGCATCGCCTGCCACCTCGGGCATAGCCGATGTATTGCTTACGATAGCCGGTACTTCACACTTCAGCGCCTCCAATATGGGTATGCCAAACCCTTCAAACAAAGATGGATATACTAAAGCATAGGCACCACCCATTACTTTCGATAATTCATCCACATGCATATAACCCACCCATTTCACATCGTCTTTAAAAGACATTTCTTCGCGCATCTCTACCACCTCTTCATACTTCCATGCATAGCGGCCTACTATTACCAATTTCATATTGCTGCGCTGGCGCTTTTTAAAGGCAATAAAAGCCTTCAGCAGGTTCACAATGTTTTTGCGCGGATGCAATGCTCCGGCAAATACAAAGTATTCGCAGCCATCGGCATATTTAGTTTTGGCATCTTCGCGCTCCTGCCAGCTTAGCGGGCGATATTCGGCGTGTGCACCGTTATATACTACATCTATATTATCTGCGTTAATACCGTAGTGCTTTACAATATCATCTTTTGAATAAGTAGATACAGTAGCAATGCGGGCGGCTTTGCGGGCAAAGCGTGGCGAGTAATGGCGCCAGTACATTTTATGGCTGCGCACAAAATGTTCGGGGTAGTGCTCAAAAGCCAGGTCGTGAATAACAAGGCAGGTAGGCACTTTGGTGCTGAGTGACATATAACCATCAGGCGATAAAAAGACATCGGCCTTGTATTTGCGCAGCATATAAGGTACACCCCATTCAAACCACATGTAAAATAATAAAGGATGGCGTGCCTGCGGTGGAATAACCACGGGCGTAACATTGGGGGCAAATATGAAAGAAGGGTCGTACGGACGGTCGAAAAAGAAGATGAACTCGTGTTCGGGATGTTTGCGCACCATCCGTTCCAGTGTCTGATGCGTAAACCAACCTATGCCTTCCAGTTTTCCTTGTAACAGTAACCTTGTATTTACAGCAATGCGCATAGCTATGGCGACAAAAATATACTTTTACAACCAATACCCATCTTAAATAACGGGCATGCGCCGCTTTTTTGTAAAAAACCTGTTTTTCGTATTGGCAGTGAACCTGCTGGTGAAACCTATATGGGTTTTTATGATAGACCGGACGGTGCAAAACCGGGTAGGGCATGAGGCATATGGCACTTACCAGCCCTTATTAAATATTTGTATCATATTCCAGATATTGCTCGATTTCGGGCTGAATAATTATAATACCAACCTGGTATCTCAAAACCCGGGCAGGATAAAAACGCTGTTCCCCGCCATGCTTACTACAAGACTGGTGCTTACCATTGTTTACAGTGCGGTAGTATTAACAGCCGGTTTCATATCGGGCTACCGGGGGTGGGAGCTGACACTGCTATGTGGGGTACTGATGATACAGGTGCTAAGCTCGCTGGTATTATACCTGCGTAGCAATGTAGCAGCACTACACCGATTTAAAATAGATGGCATATTATCTGTTACCGACCGCCTGCTGATGATAGGACTTTGCGGCTTCCTGCTTTTCAGTCCGCTCACGGCAAGCGACTTCAGGATAGAGTGGTTTGTAGCAGCACAGGTAGTATGCTACGGGCTAACAGCCATCATAGGTTTTGCAGCGCTGTACCGTATAGCACATGTGCGGCCTTCCCTATCGTTCGATGTATCGGAGATAAAAGCATTGGTAAAAAAGAGTATTCCCTATGCCTTGCTGGTGTTTTTAATGGGCATATATATGCGCTTTGATATGGTGCTGGTAGAAAGGATAGCCGGAAAGAATGAAGCCGGCATCTATGCTTCTGCATACCGCTTGCTGGATGTCAGTAATATGTTCGGTTTATTATTTGCCGGCATACTGCTGCCCCTATTTGGAAAAATGCTGGTAGAAAAGCAGAATGTGCAATCTATCATCAAGCTGAGCGTGAACCTGCTGATGCCTTTTGCATTTACCTTATTGGTAGCAGCATTCTTTTTTGGTACAGAGATCATGCAGTTGCTATATAAAGATACGGGCATGTATGAAGGTGATGTGTTTGGCTGGCTGATGGCTACTTTCCCTGCCTTTTGCATCATGTATGTATATTCTACCCTGCTGACTGCAAATGGCGATATAGCGCTGATGAATAAAATATCCATGGCAGGCGTTATCATCAGCATAGGTTTGAATATGGCACTGATACCCCGGCACGGAGCGGTGGGTGCGGCTTATACTACTTGCATTACGCAAAGCATATTGGCGGTTTGCTATATCGTATTTTCAAGCAGGGAATTGCAGTTGCCACGCAATACCAAATGGATAGCGGCTCATGCGGGTTTTTTAATCCTGTTGTTTGCAGTCGCTTTTGCTATAAAGTTGATGCCTGTTAATTGGATGGTACAGTTAGCCGTCTTCAGTATGATAAGTATTGCCGGTATGTTTGTCTTCCGCTTTATATCGCCGGAAGGGTTGAAGCTTTTTACACAGAAAGGCTAACGGGCCTTGGGCTGGTTACTGGCATCAATGGTATTATGTATATCCAGCTCTTTGGCCTCGCGCTTTATAATAAATACTGCATTGCTATACGGCTCAATACCACCGCCTTTATTCAGCGCATATACTTTGGTAAACTCTGCACCGAAATACAATATGATGGCCGTATAATATACCCAAGAAAGTACAATGATGATAGATGCGGCTGCGCCATAAGTACTACCGATGGATGATGTGCCTAGGTAATAACCTATCAGGAATTTACCTATCAGGAACAGGAAACCTGTAAACCGCGCACCTACAAATGCATCGCGCCAACGAATACGTGCATCGGGCAACACTTTATATATCACCGCAAAAAGAAAGGATACTACCAGGAACAGGATGCCCAGATTGATAATCTGGAAGAGAATGACCAGTTCGGAATTAAATAACCTTTGAAGCCTGTCGGTAAACAGGTCGGTAAGTGTATTAATGAACAAAGTAACTATCATAAGAAACCCGATACCTATTATCAATGAAAAAGACAGCAGCCTGTTAGTGATAAATTTCAGCCAGCCCTTTTTAGGTTTTGCACGTATAGACCAGATGTAATTAATAGAATCCTGTATGTCTGCAAACACCCCTGTAGCACCAAATATGAGTATCACAAAACCAATGATGCTATACTTGGCTGCGGTTTGCTGTTCCTGCATATTCCGGATGATAGTAAATACCTGTTCCGCACCACCTTTACCCACAAGGTTGCTTATCTGGTTATACAGCTCGCCGGTAACTGCTTCCTTTTCGAAGAAAAGACCTGTAAGTGATATGATGACCAACAGTAGCGGGCCAATGGCAAACACGGTATAGTATGCCAATGACGCACTCAGTTTCACCACATTGTCTGCAGAAAATTCACTGAGGACTTCTTTTAATAGTTTAAAATAACTTTTTACAAAGGACATAGGATCAGTTGTTTTTCACTCAACAATCTATATACACTAAAACCTTGCCGTTACCCTATACCGATGGCTTAGTTTTTATATATGATGATGATTATACTAACCATTTAAAACGAACGACTATGCCAGCTAAAAAAAGCGGAAGCCGCAAAAGTAAAGTAGAGAAGGTGATGCACGAGTATAAAGAAGGCGACCTGAAAAGCGGCGGTAGCGGCCGCAAGGTGAAAAGCCGTAAGCAGGCAATTGCCATAGCATTGTCTGAAGCGCGTGAAGCCGGTGAAAAAGTGCCGGCTAAGAAAACCGCCCGTAAAAAAACGGCAGCAAAGAAAGCTGCACCTAAGAAAAAAAGCACAGCCAAAAAAGCGGCGCCAAAAAAGAAAACGGCAGCAAAGAAAAGCGCCGCCCCTAAAAAGAGTAGCGCTAAAAAATCGGGCAGACGTAAAACAGCCGCTCGTAAAAAGTAATATTAATATTGTGGCATTTCGGGTTTGGTGCCCATGATGTCGTCTATACGTTGCTTCACTTCAGCCGTAAGCTTTGGTACTATATCCAGGGCTTTCAGGTTTTCTATAAGCTGGGCTTCTTTGGTAGCACCCAGTATAGCCGTGGTAACATTAGGATTACTAATGCACCATGCTATAGACAGCGTTGCCAGGGAAGTACCCAGATCTGCTGCCAGCGTACCCAGGTTGCGTACGCGTTGCAGTTTATCATCGCTGATGGTTTTGTCTTTCAGCCATTCAAAACCTTCCAGCGCCAGGCGTGAATCTGCAGGTATGCCATCATTATATTTACCTGTAAGCAACCCTGAAGCCAGTGGGCTCCAGATGGTAGTGCACATGCCTATGTTTTTGAAAATAGTATCGTAATCTACTTCCACCTTCTGGCGTTTGAATAGGTTATACTCGGGCTGCTCTACAGCAGGGCCAATCAGGCGCAGCTCGCGGGCTACCATGTGCGCTTCCATTATTTCGGCAGCGCTCCATTCGCTGGTGCCCCAGTATAATATCTTGCCTTGCTGTATCAGCGTATTCATGGTCCATACCACTTCCTCTATCGGCGTGTTCTTGTCCGGGCGATGGCAGAAGAATAAATCGAGGTAGTCTAGCTGGAGGCGTTGCAGCGCTTCACAAGCTTCGGTAAGATGCTTACGGCTAAGACCGGTTTGGTTCGGTTTGTTATCTGGTCCGCGCCAGCCAAAGAAAGCCTTGCTGGAAACAGTATACGAAGTACGGTCCCATTTCTTGTTTTTCAGCACGCGGCCCATCATCAGTTCCGATTCGCCTCGGGAATATACTTCTGCATTGTCGAAAAAGTTGATTCCGTTATCATAAGCAATACCCATCAGCCTGTCTGATATGCCATCATCTATCTGCTTGGCAAACGTAACCCAAGAGCCATAAGATAATGTGCTGAGTTGCAAGCCGGTTTTACCCATTCTTCTATATTCCATAGTTCTGTTATTGTATCGGTTACAAAATTGTGTGTTTTACAGGCAAGCTGCAATAATACTTGTCTATAATAACAAAGGCGCTGTAAATAGCGCCTTTGTTTATAATTTATATCAGGTGTACCACTAATCCGTCTCTCACCTTAGGTTCAAACCAGGTGCTTTTCGGTGGCATTACATTGCCACTGTCTGCAATAGCAAATAGCTGCTGCAGGCTAACGGGATAGCAAGAAAATGCTGCTGCCATATCGCCACTGTTCACTCTTTTTTCCAATTCGCCCAGTCCGCGGATGCCACCTACAAAATCTACACGTTTATCGGTACGCGGGTCATTAATGTTCAACAGCTTCGACAGGATGTTGTTTTGCAGGATGCTCACATCCAATACTCCTATAGGGTCTGTAGTGAATGTTCCGGATTTCGCTGTCAGTTTATACCAGTTGCCGGAAAGGTACATGCCAAACTCGTGTGGCTGTGCAGGTTTTATCGCTTCTTTTACCGGTGTAGATACTTCAAAGTCCTTTTTCAATGCGTCAAGAAACGCTGCAGCACTCATGCCATTCAGGTCTTTTACCACGCGATTGTAGTCCATTATCTTCAGCTGGCTTTCAGGGAAAATGCAGGTGATAAAATAATTGAAGGATTCTTCACCTGTTATATTCAGGCCGCTCTCATTCATCTCTTCAGCTACACGTGCCGCCGATGCAGCACGGTGGTGGCCGTCGGCTATGTATGTAGCAGGTACTTGCTGGTCAAATATCTGCGTAATGGTAGATACTTTAGGATAGTCGTTCACCACCCATACGGTATGGCGGATGCCATCCTCAGCCGTGAAATCATATTCTGGCTGATGACTTGCTTTCCAGTCTTCTATTATTTTATTGATGTCTTCGTTATCATTGTATGCCAGGAACACAATGCCGGTTTGTGCACGTGTGTTCTTGATGTGATTAATTCGGTCCAGTTCTTTTTCAGGACGGGTAAACTCGTGCTTCTTTATAATGCCTTTGTTGTAGTCCTCTATTGAAGACCCACAAACCAACCCTGTTTGAGAACGGCCATCCATCACTAACTGATAGATATAATAGCAAGGCTCATCATCCTGGAACATGATCTTATCTTCCACCATGCTATCCAGGTTTTCTTTTGCTTTTTCATATACCTGCAGGCTGTGCACATCTATACCTGCGGGTAGGTCTATTTCAGAACGGGTAACATGGTAAAAATGATACGGGTTATTTTTAAATGCACGCGCTTCTTCCACACTTACTACATCGTAGGGCAGGGTGGCTACTTTATCTGCCAATTCTTTTTTAGGTCTTAATCCTTTAAAGGGGGTAATCTTTGCCATTTAGTATGTTGGTTTGTGTTTATCGTTATGAATGTTGTTTTTCAAATGCCTGCATAGCAGCCACCAGTTGTTTCACATCGTCAAGAGATACAGCATTGTATAGCGATGCCCTTAATCCGCCTATCGAGCGGTGACCTTCTATACCTGTAATATTTTGCTTTGAACAGAATTCTATAAAAGCTTTTTCATGCGCTTTATTATGCGCTGCATAGCAGGCATTCATTTTACTGCGGTCTTCTTTTTTAGCTACACCGTAAAATAAGGCGTTGCGGTCTATTTCCTGGTATAAAGCTGCTGCCTTTGCATTGTTCTCTGCTTCTATGCCTGCTATACCACGCTCCTTCGTCCACCGCAGCATCAGCATCGAAACATAGATGGCAAATACCGGCGGCGTATTCAATACCGAACCTTTATTAGCATGTGCCGCATAGCTGAGCATGGGCGGCAAATCGTGATTGGCTTTTTTCAGTAAGTCTTTTTTAATAACGACAAGCGTAGCGCCTGCCGGCCCAATATTTTTTTGTGCTACAGCGTAAAACATGCTGCAGTTTGTATAATCTATAGCGCGGCTGAAAATATCGCTGCTCATATCGGCAATTAAGGGTGCTGCTATCTTTGGCAGCTTGGGCCATTGTGTGCCGTATATGGTATTATTGGTAGTAACATGTACGTAGGATAGAGCTTTGGAAATAACTTCCGGCCATTCGGGCAGGCAGCAATAATTATCTTCAGCAGATGACGATAGCATCACGATATCGCCGTAATGGCGTGCATAATCCATTGCCTCTTTCGACCAGTGGCCGCTATCTATATACCCTGCCGCATGTTTGGGCGAAAGGAAATTCATGGGCACCATGCAAAACTGCAGACGGCCTCCGCCATGCATCCACAATACCTCGTAGCTATCATCAAGTCCGCAAAGCTCATGAACCAACTGGCGGCTTTCATCAAGTATGGCCTGAAATAAATGGCCGCGGTGCGGGATGCTGAGTATTGACAGCCCTGTATCGTTGTAGTTCACCACCGCCTTTGCAGCTTCCTGCAAAACACTTTCGGGCAGGGCTGCAGGGCCGGAGTTGAAATTGAGCATGCGTTTATTTCCTGTCATAGGTTTTATCTGCTTCTTCCAGTCCTGTAATACCCCCGCTCACGGCAAACTTCATTGCCTCGGCGGCTGTCATTTCCGTAACCGGTTTTATATTTCTTATTTCCACAATTATCACATAGCCCGAAACGGCATAGGCATGCGGCAGGTAAACAGATATTTTATCGCCCATGCCCATATAGCTAAGGTCTTTCTGGGTCATAAACCCGATGCGCCAAACTTCGGGATTATGATTGATACAAACCCATACGGGTTTGTTAAACCTCTTTTTATCGCCCACAAAGGACCCCATTACATCTTTGATGGAAGAGTAAATGTATTTGATACCCGGTATGTGCTGCAGCAGATGGTCAAATGCATCGAAAAGCATCTTGCCGAGGAAAAAGCGCGTACCCATGTAGCCTATAAAGGTTACCGCACATATGATAAGCAGGAAACCTAATCCACGCGGCACCCATGGCACAAGGCTATCCACACTATCGAACACTATGTATATAACATAGGCCGTAATGGCTATGGGACTGAGTATCAGCAAGCCCTGCAGAAACGAACGGAAAAGTATGGCAGCTAAGCGGCGCATGGTAAAAAATGATGTCAAAGTTACATGTTTGGCGGGGGGAAAACTATATTTGCTTACAACCATTGGCTTATTTAGCCAATTATTCACAGTTTCAATGAGTTATCGTATGCGGCGCTGCCTATTGACCATGTTATGTATGGCTGCTACATTTTCTGTTGCCCATGCGCAGGAAAATAAACCCTGGGCTGGTTTTGGTATTGAAGCCAATTATATGGCTGCCAATGGCTTTAAGCATTCGGCTAAAATGCGGGCCGACCTTGCTAACTATATACCAGGCGTAGAGCTGAATTTTATACAACAAACCGATGGACGCAAAACATGGCATCAGCGCAGGCACTACCCGCTGCTTGGTATGGCAGTAGCTTATACCCGCTATGATAATGATTCCGTTTACGGCCGCGCTGTAAGCCTGTATCCTAATTTGCAGATCCCTATCATCAAGGGGAAAAAAGTGGAATGGACCGCTAAGGCTGGCTTCGGTATTGCATATATCACCAAGCGCTTTGAACGTGTACCAGGCTGGGATACTTTGAATACCGCCATCGGCAGCCGCATGAACAATTACTCCTATTTTTCTACTGACCTTAGGTATCATGTAAACGAACACCTGGATGTGCAGGTAGGTGCCAACTTTGCCCATATATCCAATGCCACGCTCAGGCACCCAAACCTGGGCATCAACAAATATGGTGTTAACATCGGCTTACGATATTTCCCTGTTACATCAAGGCCGGAACGGATAGTTAAAAACCTTCCGAAACTAAAAAACAGAGTATTGGTGCAAATGCGCCTTAGCCTGGCCGGAACTGAAATATCTGCATCGAACGGACCGATGTACCCGGTATATCTTGCCTCTCTTTTTGCCAGCAAGCGTTACCTGAGTAAAAACAAACTATTGCTGGGTGTAGACTATGCCTATTATACCCATGTGTACCGTTTCCAGAAGAACAACGAGATAAACCCCGGAAAAGAAGCCCAAAATTCCTGGAAGAGCAGCTTGTTTGTGGGTAACGAGTTCCTGTTTGGCAGGGTGGGTGTTGTGTTACAAGTGGGGTATTACCTGAAACATAACGAGCTATCTAAGAATAAGATATACGAAAAACTGGGCGGCAATATATACCTGATACAAAATGAAAAAGGTATTCTAAAAGAGCTTAGCACACATGCTTATCTTAAAACCCATGCTACCGAGGCCGAATTGGTGGAAGTGGGATTAGGCATGGGGTTTTGACACAACCGTGTCTTCTCGCATATCAGATATCGTATATTTGATATATAGTTAAGCCTATGCGCAGTTTCATGTTTTTATATATGCTGTTGTTTCCTGCAGTGTGCGGCGCACAAAATAACGTTCCGGATTATGGACACATTTTACATGAAGGGAAAGTTTATGCTAACTATAAAACATTTGGCAGTAAAGCACCTACTATACCGGTAGTTGGACAGGGCGATTACGATCCGCTGCCGCTTAACCCGGAAACGAAAGGGGAAGATTTTAAAGATATTGTCATCAGTCTGCCGGATGGGCATGAAGTCATCTACATAACTGCAAGAGTACTTTCATCTCCCGAATATGCCTACCTGGAATATTACTACAATATAAAGCTGCCGGACTACGGCGCTGAAATAAACATAGAGGTGTATCCATACTTCTTTGAAAATTTTTCCAAGCAGCTAATACAATATGATGTGCTGAAAGATGGGACATTTCAATACGAGGCTATGGAAACGATGCTGAAATCATTAAGCAAGTCTAATCATTACATAAGCAAGAAAACAATAGACGAAGGTAAATACCGCAACTACAACGTATCTCCGTATGATGTACCGAGTGCGCCTAAGACATTGCAAGTGATGAATCAAAAGATATACCTGAATGATATAGTAATAGGCCGCTATAATAAACACGGCACTATGCAACGATATGGTTCTGTAAGAAACGAACATGTATTTTATATGATGGGTGCGGCAGGCATATCCGTAGCACAATTACGGGTGCCTATATTACGTTCATCTTTCTATATGGAAACACTGCCTGAAAAGAAATACTTTGAAATTTATTCACCCGAAAGGCAAGAAGAAAAAATAATAGCCGAAGCCGCTAAAGTTTTATTAGCTGCCGGGGCACTAAAACAACCATAGCATACTATACGCTTTTTATTAAGTTTGTGCTACCCGTTATGTCAGGAAACATATCTGAATTTATCGCTAAAAGCAAAGTGAAGGCCGGCGACCTGGAGCATAAGCGCAAGCTTACTTTTAATATACAGAAGTATGCAGATGCTGTAGTGAAGGGCAAGCAACAATACGCCCAACTGGAGCTGGCACGCCAGAAAGCTAAAAATATAAAGTGGCGTGCTATAGAGCAGCTGGATACGCACCTCGAAACTTTTGAAAAAAACTTTATCGCACGGGGTGGTAAGGTGATATGGGCAGAGAATGCTGACGAGGCGCTGCAGGCCGTACTACAGATATGCAAAGAAAAGAATACGCAGCGGGTAGTGAAATCAAAATCAATGGTGACGGAAGAGATACACCTGAATGATTTTTTAGCGAAACATAATATTGAATCTGTAGAAACAGACTTGGGTGAATACATACAACAGCTGGACGGCGAAGCGCCTTATCATATTGTGACACCGGCCATGCATAAGAGCAAGGAAGATGTTGCCAAACTCTTTCACGAAAAGCTGGGTACCGAACCGCACCTTACCCCATCGGAACTGACACAGGTAGCCCGAAAAATGCTGCGTGAAAAATATACTTCATCGGAAGTAGGCATTACCGGTGGCAATTTCCTGATAGCAGACATCGGTGCCGTATGTGTAAGCGAAAATGAAGGCAATGGGCGGCTTAGCACCGCTTTCCCAAAAACGCATATAGCTATTGTAGGTATTGAAAAAATATTGCCCTCCGTAAATGACCTGCATATATTCTGGCCGTTGCTGGCTACTTATGGTACCGGGCAGCGTGTTACGGTTTACAATACCATCTTTACCGGTGGGCGTACTGCTGATGAAACAGATGGGCCGGATGAAATGTATGTGATACTACTGGATAATGGCCGCACCAACCTGTTACGCAGCGAGGTGCGCGAAAGCATGTATTGCATACGCTGTGGCTCTTGCCTGAATGCTTGCCCGGTATATAAAAATATTGGCGGCCATGCTTACGGTGCTACCTACAGCGGCCCCATAGGTTCGGTAATAACACCGCACCTGAAAGACATGGCGGAGTATAAACACCTGAGCTATGCCAGCAGTCTTTGTGGCAATTGCACAGAAGTTTGCCCGGTAAAAATAAATATACACGAGATGCTGCTGGAGAACCGCCATATTGCGGCAAGTGAGGGATTGAATAGCTTTTCAGAAAATGCAGGATGGAAAATGTGGAAGCTGGCCATGCTGAACCGTGGGCTAATGAATAGTGCAGGTGCAGGTATCAAAAACAAAGTAGTGAATAAACTCTTCAGCCATAGCTGGGGCGATGGCAGAGGTGAGATACAATTCGCACCGAAATCATTTGCGCAACTATGGAAAGAACGTAAAGCTTAATCTTTATACCCAATACATGTCAACACCCATTATCATATACTGTGCAGCAGATAGCAGCCGGCTACAGTATGTTTTAAAATGGTTGTATGGCGAACAGCTGCGTTGTGATTTCATCGTCACACAAAATGCAGATGCAGCGCATATCAGTTATGGGAAAATAATACCGAATGCTATTTGCATCCCAGATGCGGGGCTGCTTTGGCAGCAACATATTCAACAGCACGAGGTAGCTATCGGCGAATGGAAAAATATTCCTACGCTTTATGCAGTACAGGAGTACACTATACCATTTGATATTTTCAGTGCTTTGTTTTTCCTGCTATCGCGCTACGAGGAATATTATCCTTACAAGCCCGATAAACACGGTCGCTACCCGGCAACAGACAGTTTGTTATATAAGCACCACTTGCTGGAGCGTCCCATAGCAGATGAGTGGGTGGCCGCTTTCAGAAAACTTTTGCAAGAAAAAACAGATCTTTCTTTAGAAACGCCTTCTTTTTCTTTCCTGCCCACTTACGATATTGACATTGCCTATTCTTACAAACATAAAGGATGGAAGCGAACATTGGGCGGTATGGTCCGCGATATGGTGCGCGGCAAATTATTGAAAGTATCCGAGCGGCTGGAAGTTGTAATGCGGGATGAGTTAGATCCCTATGACAGCTTCCTGTTTTTAAAAGAATTGCATAGTAAGCATCGTTATGCACCGCTGTATTTTATACTGGCAAGTTTGGATACCACTCCTTTCGATAAGAACATTCACCCGTTGCACCCTGCTATGCAGAAACTGATAAAAGGGTTTGCAGCGGAAGGCACTGTGGGTATACATCCCTCTTATTATACCAACGATAATAAGTATGCCTGGGTAGCAGAGAAAGGCACGCTGGAAGGCATCATTGGTACGCCTATAAACATTTCGCGGCAGCATTTTGTACGGATGTTTTTACCGGCTACTTACCGCCAACTGCTGGCAAATGGCATTACAACAGATTTCAGTATGGGTTATGGTACACATCTTGGCTTCAGGTGTGGCAGCGCACAGCCATTTTATTGGTACGACCTGGAAAATGAACAAGAAACGGAATTAAAAGTGTATCCATTCTGTTTTATGGATAGCACCGCACATTATGAAAATCATCTGCGTGCTGACGTAGCCTTTGAGCGGCTGGAAAAAATGGCTCAATATCTTATTGCTGCCAATAGCAGATTAATAACCGTGTTCCACAATTTTTCTTTGGGTACAGATGCCGAATGGAAAAATTGGGCACAACACTATGCCCGGTTTTTAGAAAAGATGGCACGGCTTACTTCCTGATGTATACACGCATGCCTACGTGTACCCATTTATACAAGTCGTCTACATCTTTATTCTTCATAGCTATGCAGCCATCAGTCCAGCCTACTCCCATTTCTATCATATCATCGCCACCGGGCCATATGCCATGTATGCCTACATCGCCCCCTATACGCGCATTGGCCGGTATGGTGCCTTTTTCTTTTAGCTTTTTAAATTGCTCGTAACTTTTTTCATTAGGATAGTTCAACAGCATAAACTTGTTGTACTTGCTGCTATTCCTTTTACCGGCAATTTTAAACCAGCCTTCGGGAGTGCAGCGGTCGCCTTCCATGCATTTATTTACTTTGGGATTGGGTCCAAATACGGCACGGTATCCACGTATAGGTCTCTTTTTATAATATACCTGTACCAGGTATTTTGTTTTGTCAACAAGCAGCCATACCGAATCTTTGTTCACAGTATCGGGGCTGATAGCTACGCGTACATTAATGCCCGTTTTTACTTTTGGGATATATATCGTTTCTGTAACGCGCATCGACCCTTGCGAGTATTGTATCTCGCGCACCATGTTGCCACGGCCATCATCATATTCGCGCAGCACTTTCAGGTTGCGCGGTTTTTCAGATTCTTTTATGCCTTCTTGTGCTGATGCGTAGCAAACTTGAAGCAATAAAATCAGTAGTAATACTATAGCTTTCTTATCGGCAATTCTCATGTCGGAAATTTTCACTTTTTCGTTTCCACTATGCTATTGGGATGCTAACGAAACTAATAAAAAATGGCGACATTCCCACATGTTTATTAACTTTCAGGCATGTATCTACTTACGTATACGGAGGAGAATTACCTGAAGGCTATATACAGCATACAGCACAGAAACGAAGCAGGTGAAGTATCTGTAAATGAAATAGCTGAACGCATGCAAACTAAGCCTGCAACCGTTACAGATATGTTAAGAAAGCTCTCTGAAAAAGAGTTGATACATTACGAGAAGTACAAGAAAATTCAACTCTCTGAAAGCGGTAGCAAAGCAGCACTGCAGATACTGCGCAAACACAGGTTGTGGGAATCATTCCTGTATAGTAAACTCCATTTTTCGTGGGATGAAGTGCATGAAGTGGCTGAACAGTTGGAACATATACATTCTAAAAAACTGATAGAAAGGCTGGATGAGTTTCTTGGCTTTCCTGAATATGACCCGCATGGCGACCCTATACCCAAGCCTAATGGGGATATACCGGCATCTACCGCACTGATGCTGATAGATAAAAATGTAAATGACAACTGTAAAATAGTAGCGGTGAGAGATACTTCTTCCCCTTTCCTTCAGCAGTTGGAACGTTTCCAGATACGTATTGGTAGCAAACTGACTATAATAGAACGCATGCCTTACGATAATAGCATGCTGGTAATGAATGAAAACGGAAAGGAACTGCAGCTTTCAGAAAAAATAGCTTCTAACCTGCTGGTTTTGTAGCCGGTTTTTTATACACCGGCACAGTGGAGCACGGCTCTCCGTACATCAGCGATTTTACTACAGGTTTTAAATGCTGGGTAATGGCTACATAAGCAGCATCGGGTATGGCTGTGTCGCCACACCCTTTTATTACCACACGCTTATCTTCAAACTCTGTTTTATCTATCTTTTCAATATTGCTGAGCAGGAAAAATTTCTGCATTTCGGCCTCTGTACCAAAATATACTGCCTGGGCTACTGGTTCTAAATAAGTAGCTGCCAGCATATATGCCCACACAGGCACTATCGCATCTGCAGAACAAAATATAGCTACATATTTATTGCGGAATACTTGCCAATCAAATGTTTGCAGAGATGCACGATAATCCTTTTCGCGCAGTATCATTTCGCGAAATAAAAATGGTTTTATATCAAACGTTGCAATCTGGCCTTCTTTCAGCATATAGCTGGCAAGGTCCAGTGTTATAATACCACTCTCAGCTACTTTATTTTTTATCAATTCCATTTTCAGAAGTCATTTCCCTAAGTACAAAATTACGATTACTCCTGTACTATAAATGCAAAAGCGGCTACCTGAGGCAGCCGCTTTTTATAAATACTGTAGTAAGCAATCTTTATAGATTGGCTACGTTGTAAGATATTTTAGCTTTTCTTTTCAGTGTTTCTGCAAAAGAACCCGCTACCGCGTTACGCATTTGCATACCCATCATCATACGCATTTGATTAGCTATTTCAGGTGTTTCTTTTGATGGCATGGTAAACCTGTGCAGTACGTTCGTATAAATCACAGATTCCTGGCCTTTGAAACCCGGAGAAAGTGTATTGGTTTTAAAATCTTTATAGAAAATGTAACCTACCAGTTTAGGCTCGTATCCTATTGTGTTGATAAACGGAGAAGATGCATTGAAAGAATCGCTCTGCACAATCGGTTGTTTAGCCATCTCAGCTATTTGCTCCAATGATGTTGCAGACTTGTACTTATCCTGTATCATTTTAGCTTTCTTCTCATTCCTTACCATCATTTCAATGGAAGGACGTGTGTTGGCATCCAGTTTCATCAGGCCGCTTTCCTGTTCACCGGCAAGTTTTGCTACCACATAACGTGTACCTGCAGCAGTGCTCACCGTAAATACTGGTGATACATCTCCAACTTTAGACTCATATGCCCAACGGATGATTTCCCTGCTATTGCCTATACCTTGTATGCTGAAATCATTTTCTTTAATGTTATCAGCTATCCTTTTATTAAGGTTTTGTTTTTTAATCGCTTCGTCGAAGGCTTTTTGTGTAGCATTTTTGCCAGCAAATTCTGAAGCTTTCGCATATACAGCATTTTCGGTATTATCACCGGGAGCCAGCGTTTTGCTTATTATTGCCAATTTTGCTGCAGTTTCTATACCGCTTTGTTCCAATATTTCTATGTAGTGGTAGCCTGCATAATTATCGTTCTCAACTTTCACCAGTTTTTTCTCTCCGGCTTTGCCATCAAATATAAAATCGCCAAACTCTTTTGACAAGCCTTGCTTTTGTTGCAGCGTGAAAGTGTATTCACCGCCTGTTTGTTTACTACCCTCGTCTTCGCTATATTTTGTAACGGCACCTGTAAAGTCGGTAGCTGCCATAGCTATGGCACTGTCTATTTTTTTCTTGGCTATAGAATCTGCAGATATCGCCTGGCCTTGAGCCTCTGTACGTACAAGTATGTGACGGCTTTTTACAGAATCAGGCAATACCTTCTTATCTATAACTTTTACCATTTTGTAAGTACCGTTCTCAAAATACGGACCATATACTGTGCCAACAGGTAGTCTCAAAATAGTATCTGCGTAAGCAGACATGAAAGACTTTTTATTTACAAAAGCCGGATTGTATTGCTCATCAGAATTCCTGTTGACAATGCTTTCTGCATCTGTTGTATTTGTGAAGTCCGTTTTAAGTTGATTCAATGCACCTAATGCGCGGGCCGTATCTTCAGCAGTAGGCAGCACATCAAATGCTACATATTCCAGGTTGCGTATGGGTTGTGTTATCTTATATATAGACTCATGCTTTTTCATGTAGTCTATCAGTTCGTCATCTTTTACGGAAACTGATTTATCATCAATAGTAGCATAAGGCACTTTTATAAAACGTGCATTGGCCATTTCAGATTTATCTTTCTGATCCCTGTTGTAAACAAAAGAAGGCAGTGTTACATTTTTAGTGAACAAGGCATTATATTTTCTCAATGCATTGCTGTTTTTCACATAGTTTTTTATTGTTTCCCATTCTTCAGCCAATTTACCGGTAGGATCTATCTGTGGCAACTGTTGTTCAAAACCCTTCACCATCTGCGGATCGAACATGCCTGACTGCTGATTCAGGAAGATAGGCTGACCTTGTATCTGGTATTGTTGAATGACAGGATCAGCATTTGCACCATAAATCATTTCTTTTTCTTCATCAGGTGTTGTGGTGATACCCAGTTTTTCACACTCTTCCATTATCAGTTTATTATTAACCAGGTCATTCAGTGCCTGCTGGTTAATTTGAGCGCGCGTTGCATCATCCAGTGCGCGGCCTTTTGAAGTATATCCATATATTACTTCATAGTCTTTCACTTTCAATGAATAGTCCTTAACGTCTATTTTATCACCATTAACTTTTGCTACAGCATTATCTCTACCAAACAAACTACCCAACGGACCGTTAGATGCATCCATTAAAATGAAGCCTACCAGTGATAGTGCAATTACAAACCCGGCAAGCTTTGCGTACCTGGTTCTTATTTTCTGAATTACAGACATGTTTAAAAACTGTTTATTACAAGGACGGCAAATTTATACGAAAAAATGAGATTATGTAGTGTTGATACGAATTTAATGCAGCTATAATGCGTGATATTACAATTTTACTTATTGCATTTAAGTTTATTTAACTTAAAAGTAAAACCGACCTATTAATAAATTAATGTTATTAGACCAGCTTTGTGGATAGTTGTGAAAAGCGATTTAAAAATGTCAGTTTATCCCTTTCTATGATTGTGGATAAGTGAAATGACATTTTTTGTTCCTGAAATCAATTCGATTTTCAACATCGTTCTACGATATTCCCATCCGGTTATTTATAAAGCACCTCAGTAATCCACAAATGCTCATTTTATGTGAGTATCCCTTATTGTAGCGGTTTGTAAGTGTTGATAATGAACTAATAAGCAGTTAACTAAATAAAAACGGTTAATTTGCAATAGGAATAACAATTTTGTTTCCCCATATCCACACTCCTAATTGATAATAATCCTTTTTTTAAAAAAATTATTTTACTACTACTATGGATGTGAATTTAGATGTTGCCAAAGAAAAATTGATTGAAAGAGGTTTCCTGGATATTGAGGTCGATCCGTCGATGGATATTTTTGCTGAGATAGAAAGACTGAAGAAAGAGAAGAATGCCATTATACTCGCGCATTATTACCAGGAGCCAGATATACAGGATATTGCAGATTATATTGGCGATAGCCTGGGCCTGGCACAAATGGCTGAAAAGACTGATGCTGATATGATTGTCTTTGCAGGTGTGCATTTTATGGCTGAAACGGCAAAGATCCTGAATCCCGGTAAGAAGGTGTTGTTGCCAGACTTGAATGCGGGTTGTTCTTTAAGTGATAGCTGCCCGCCTGCATTATTCAAACTATTCAAGGAAAAGCATCCCGACCATATAGTTATATCCTATATCAACTGTTCTGCGGGTATAAAGGCTTTGAGTGATATAATATGTACATCATCCAATGCTAAGGCCATCGTAGATAGTTTGCCTAAAGAGCAGAAGATAATATTTGCTCCTGATAAGAACTTGGGTGCTTATATCAATAAGACATCAGGACGCAATATGGTGTTGTGGAATGGTGCATGTATGGTGCACGAGATATTCTCTCTTGAAAAAATCACCAGGCTGAAAGAAAGGCATCCTGAAGCAAAACTAATTGCACATCCGGAGTGTGAAGAGCCTGTATTAAGGATTGCAGATTTTATAGGTTCTACTACTCAATTGCTGAAATATACGCAGGAGAACGATTCGAAGAGTTTTATCGTCGCTACGGAGGCGGGTATCTTACATCAGATGATGCAGAAATCGCCGGATAAGATTTTTATTGCAGCCCCACCCGATAATGCATGTGCATGCAATGATTGCCCACATATGAAATTAAATACACTTGAAAAATTATATTTATGTATTAAATATGAGCTGCCGGAAATATTGATGCCTGAAGATGTTCGTCTTGCAGCCAAAAAGCCTATTGATAGAATGCTGGAGATGAGTAAACAGCTGGGTATAATATAGATTTGTTTTAACTTTTATAGTTCATTTTTTGTTTTGTGTTTATTTTAACATAATTTGTAAGTCTGTTTTTATAAAAACTAGAACAAACTATGAGAAGAAAATTACTTCAGTCTGTATTAGGCTTGTCGTTGTTGGTTGCTGCCTCTGATGGTAATGCACAGAACATTCGATTAATTGGGCCGCGTTTATTTGTTAATTCACCGGCATCTTTAGAAGGAATCAAAACATTTACTTATTCATCAAATGCCGCACCTACTTGGGGTAGAGCATTAGATTCATCCTGGTTCAATGTAGAAGTGGTTAAAGCGGTAGATTCTTTAGCTTGCGGACCACTTACTAACAATGTTACAGATAAATGGGTATTGATTTATCGTGGTACTTGCCAGTTTGGTGAGAAAGCTCTGAATGCTCAGAACAAAGGTGCAAAAGGTGTGATCATTGTAAACAATGTAACCGGATCACCTGTAGGTATGGCTGCTGGTACTGCAGGGGCGAGTGTTAACATACCTGTATTAATGGTATCTGATGTAGATGGTAATGCTATGAATGCTGCATTGAATGGGGGACAACAAGTATTTATATCACTTACAAGATGGGGATTTGGTAATAATAATGACCTAGCTATCATCCCTAACTCGGAAGCACCTGGCCCAGGTTCAATACCATTGAGCCAATGGAAAACAGGTAGTCCGGATGCTTATAAATTTTACACAGGGGCATTCATAGCCAACACAGGTTTGAATGATCAAACTAATGTAAAATTGAAATCAACGCTTACGTTTACACCCACTGGTGGTAGTCCATCAGTTATAGCAAACGACTCTGTTGAGGTTGCAAGTTTTAATGCGATTGACTCTGCCATAGAATTATTGGGGACAAAAGCTACATCTGTCAATCCTACTCAGACTGGTAAGTACACTATGACTTACAATGTTTCTGCTGATAATGTTGATGATAATCCGTTGGACAATACTGCATCAATATCTTTAGATGTAACTAACAATATTTTTTGTAAGGCGCCACTAGATGCAAACGGTGATCCGATACTTACAGGTTCAGTAAAGGCGGGAGCATCAGGTGTACCTTTAACATGGGGACCATTATTTTATGTTAATAAGGGGGGGTATCAAGCTCAATCTTTCAAGCTGTCTATTAATGACAATGACACGACAAAACACTCATTGAATAGCACGGTTGGTAATCTGGATATTTATCTTTTTAAATGGGCAGATGGTAATACAGATGGTATTATACAAGCTACTGAGCTCACAATTAAGGGTGCGGCATCAAGGGTATTTACAACAGCTGATTCTAATAACCAGATGTTTACTGCTAATATTGGTAATCCCGATGGAACTGCTGGAACTGTCGTGCTTGAAGATAACTCCTGGTATTGGGCTGCAGTGGATATGCCTGAAACGATTTTCTTAGGTTGTAATGATGACATCAACTATTTCAACAGAACAAATGCAGCTAGAAATGCAACTACTCCAGTTAAAGATTTTTGGGCGCCAAATTTCTTTGGAACTGTAGATGCTATGTTGAGTTCTGGTAGCAATGTCCGCATGATACCATTCGGCGTTACAGAAGCCGGTTCAGGCAGTATTGATTCTGCTGACTTTGTAGGTACTAGAAATACTACTCCTGTTATAGCACTTATAACAGGTCTCTTTGACGTTGGTGTTAAAGAAACACAGAGCACTTCTTATCAGGTTTCTCTTTATCCTAATCCTGCTACAGATAATATCAACGTAACTATTGATTTGGCTGCGCTGTCTCACAGGGCTGATATTAAAATCATTGATGCCTTGGGTCGTAATGTCTATACTGAGCGCAGAAAAGATATTCAGAATGGTAAAATTACTATTAGCACTAAACAATTGACCCCAGGTAACTATTATCTGGTTTTCTTTGGAGATAACGGTACGGTATTTAAACCATTTACCATTGCCGGTAAATAAAATTTAAACTAATTTTTTATAAGCCTCCCCGATATCGGGGAGGCTTTTTTGTTCCACGTGGAACATAGATTATTAATAATGTTGGTCTATAGCACCATAAAACTTGATAATGGTAAAGAATTGTAACTTACCTTTGCAGCTTATGTTTCCTGAATATGATGTTATAGTAGTAGGAGCAGGCCATGCAGGATGCGAAGCTGCTGCTGCTGCTGCCAATATGGGGTCTAAAGTGATGTTGATCACTATGAATATGCAAACCATAGCCCAGATGAGTTGTAACCCGGCTATGGGCGGAATAGCAAAAGGACAGATTGTACGTGAAATTGACGCCTTAGGTGGGTATAGCGGTATAGTGAGCGATAAAAGCATGATACAGTTCCGTATGCTCAATAAGTCTAAAGGGCCGGGTATGTGGAGCCCACGTACTCAGAACGACCGGATGTTATTTGCATCTACTTGGAGGGAAATGCTTGAAGCAACCCCTAATATCGACTTTTGGCAGGATATGGTGAAGGAACTTATTGTTTCACGTGGAACAATTAAGGGAGTAATAACCGGCATGGGCCAAACGATATATGGAAAAGCGGTAGTATTAACCAATGGAACCTTCCTGAATGGCGTTATCCATATAGGTGAAAAGCAATTTGGTGGTGGCAGAATGGGTGAAAAAGGTGCCACTGGGCTTACGGAACAGCTTGTTTCATTAGGTTTTGAGAGCGCAAGGCTTAAAACAGGCACCCCACCAAGGATAGATGGCCGCAGCCTTGACTATAGTAAGATGGAAATTCAGGAAGGGGATGAAGAAATAGTAGGCTTTTCTTATCTGCCAATAGAAAAAGTAAAACCCAAAGGCCAACGTCATTGCTGGATAACTTATACAAATGAAACGGTACACGAGATATTAAAGACCGGTTTTGAGAAATCACCTATGTACCAGGGTCGCATAAAAGGTTCAGGACCAAGATATTGCCCCAGTATTGAAGATAAAATAAGCCGTTTTGCAGAAAGAGAGCGGCATCAGCTTTTTGTGGAACCGGAAGGATGGAATACAGTTGAGATATACGTAAACGGCTTCAGTACCTCTTTGCCGGAAGATGTACAATATAAAGCCTTGCAATTGGTTCCCGGTTTTGAGAATTGTCGTTTCTTCCGCCCGGGATATGCTATTGAGTATGATTATTTCCCGCCTACACAGTTGCAATTTACACTGGAAACCAAGCTGATAAAGAACTTGTTCTTTGCCGGGCAAATAAATGGAACTACAGGATATGAAGAAGCTGCCTGCCAGGGCCTAATGGCCGGGATCAATGCACATAGAAATGTACATGATTTGGAGCCTGTAGTATTGCAAAGGAGCGATGCATACATTGGAGTACTAATAGATGACCTGATAAATAAAGGTACTGATGAGCCATATCGCATGTTTACCAGCCGTGCAGAATTCAGAACACTGTTAAGACAAGATAATGCAGACCTTCGCTTAACACCGCTGGGCCACGAAATAGGTCTGGCGAGCGATGAACGCCTGCAATTAGTAAAGGAAAAGCAGGGAAAAGTAGCCAAACTAAAAGAAAAACTGGCCGAATATCCCGTCGAGCCCTCTGCTGTAAATACTTACCTGGAATCTATAGGCAGCACACCGCTGGCTGAACGCGCAAGGGCTTTGAAATTATTACTTCGTCCGGGCATAACATTGAAAGACATGCAGGAGGCTTTACCGCAACTGAAAGAAACACTGAATGAGACGGATGTACTGGCTTTAGAGCAGGCGGAGATACAACTGAAGTATGATGTATATATTGAAAAAGAAAAGGAGCTAGTAAAGAAAATGGCTTCGCTGGAAGATCTTATCATACCGGATAGTTTCAATTATGATAAACTTTCGGCATTATCTACGGAAGCCCGCCAGAAACTAATAAAAATAAAACCCAGAACATTAGGCCAGGCCAGCAGGATAAGTGGGGTAAACCCAAGTGATGTGCAAATATTGATGGTTTATATGGGCAGATAAAAAGAACAAAGGCAAACACAATATCGTTTGCCTTTTTAGTTTTGAATCCGATGGATATAAAACAAGCTATTTACAAATATTGCCTGTACCAGCCCCGTTGCCATAAGGAAGTAAAGAACAAGCTGTATGAACTAGGCTGCACCACCCCTGAAGTGGACCAATACCTGGCTGAGCTGATAGAGACCGGTTTACTGAATGAAGAAAAGTTTGCCAAAGCTATAGCACGTGGTAAATTCAGGCTGAAGCATTGGGGCAGGAATAAAATAGTGCAGCAACTGAAAATGCAGCAGGTTTCTGCCTATTGTATAAAGAAGGGGCTGAGCGAGATAGACCCCGATGAGTATGAAATAACGCTTAAACGGTTGGCGAACAAGAAATGGCAAGAATTGAAAGGAGAAAGAAGCCAGCTGGTAAAAAGACAGAAAGTATTTCGATACATGGTGCAGAAAGGATATGAAATAGATATGGTTAATGATGCAATTAACGAAATCTTAAATGCTAATAAACTACTGTAGGTAGTATTTCGGTATATTTACATTGAGTAAATAAAACAATATGGTGCAACAGGTAACAGAAGGTGTAAGTGTAACAGTTGAAACCTTCTATCAACCCAATCAATCTAATCCGGTTAATTCTGAATTCTTGTTTGCATACCGCATTACAATTGAGAATTTAAGCACCATGCCCGTACAGCTCATCAGCCGCCACTGGCACATTGTAGATAGCAATGGCACAGAAAGAGAAGTTGAAGGCGAAGGAGTAGTGGGCCAGCAACCTATCATACAGCCCGGTGAAAACTACCAATATGTATCAGCCGCCAATCTGCGTAGCGATATAGGAAAAATGTATGGCACCTACAGTATGGTTAACCAATACAATAAGAAAAGCTTCACGGTAAACATTCCGGAATTTCAGTTGATTGCTCCATTCAAAATGAATTAGGCTATTTAAATACAGCATTCTTCGCTGTCCACCAAGGATGTATCTCGTAAGCCAATCTGCCAGCAGCTATCGCTGGGTCTGTATTTAAGAGCTTTTCAACCTCTTCTTTTGTTTCACAATCAAAAATGAAGATTCCTCTCCAGTTTCCATTATCACCAAATGGGCCTGCAACAAGTATTTTTCCTTCTTTGGCCAGTCTATCAATATTAGCAAGGTGTCCAGCCTGTATTTTATTAATTATAGCAGTATCTGTAATTTCATTTCTGCGCTCACCTTTAGCAAGTATTACAAAATAGTATTGCTTCATGGTGTAATCACCATCTTTAAACGTCTTCTCCTTTTTGTTTGAGCAAATCCCATATTGCTGAGTAGTAATAATAGAAGGATACTGATAAAATATTTAATATATAAATATTTATAGTTGGAGAATTAACTTATTAATGACGTAAATATAAAATATATTTTCCGTACCTTTGCGCGGCAAAATGGAGGCCCCTTCCTTATCTGTTGTAAAGAAGGGGCCGTTTTTATTAAGACAATCAAGTATATGGATATTCGTAACATTGCAATTATTGCGCACGTTGACCACGGTAAAACAACGCTGGTAGATAAAATCATCCACGCGACAAAAGTTTTTCGTGATAACCAGGAGACAGGGGAACTGATAATGGACAACAACGACCTGGAACGTGAGCGTGGTATCACCATCCTCGCCAAAAACATTTCGGTAAACTATAAAGGCGTTAAGATTAACGTTATTGATACCCCGGGTCACTCTGACTTTGGTGGTGAAGTAGAGCGCGTACTGAAAATGGCCGATGGTGTATTGCTGCTGGTAGATGCCTTTGAAGGCCCTATGCCGCAAACACGCTTTGTATTGCAAAAAGCATTGCAACTGAATCTGAAGCCTATCGTTGTTATCAACAAAGTAGATAAACCAAACTGCCGTCCCGATGAAGTGCACGATGCAGTATTTGAACTGTTCTTCCAACTGGATGCTACCGAAGAGCAATTGAACTTTACTACTATCTATGGTTCATCAAAGCAAGGTTGGTTCAACACATCGCTGACACCCACTGAAGATATCACGCCGCTGCTGGATACCATACTGGAAAAAGTACCGGAGCCTGTAGTATCTGAAGGTACTGTACAAATGCAGATCACTTCACTGGACTATTCTTCATTCCTTGGCCGTATAGCCGTAGGCCGTGTGATACGTGGAACATTGAAAGAAAACCAACCGGTGCAACTGTGCAAACTGGATGGTAGCCTGATGAAAAGCCGTATCAAAGAGCTATACACCTTTGAGGGTATGGGTAAAAAACGCGTGCAGGAAGTACCTGCAGGCGATATATGCGCTGTAGTAGGTATCGAAGGTTTCCAGATAGGCGAAACGATTGCAGATTTCGAAAATCCGGAAGCACTGCCAATCATACCTATCGACGAGCCAACGATGAACATGCAGTTCAGCATCAACAACTCACCATTCTTTGGCCGCGAAGGTAAATTTGTAACCAGCCGTAACATACGCGACAGGTTATATAAAGAACTGGAGAAAAACCTGGCGCTGCGCGTAAGCGATACCGATGATGCCGATAAATTCCTGGTATATGGCCGTGGTATCCTCCACTTGTCTGTACTGATAGAAACGATGCGCCGTGAAGGTTTTGAATTGACAGTTGGCCAGCCGCAGGTTATTACTAAAGAAATAGATGGCCGCAAATGCGAGCCGTATGAAATACTGGTAGTAGATGTGCCGGGCGAATTCAGCGGTAAAGTGATAGACCTGGTAACGCAGCGTAAAGGTGAAATGCTGATAATGGAAAGCAAGGGCGAAATGCAGCACCTGGAATTCGAGATACCTTCTCGTGGTTTGATAGGCCTGCGTTCGAACATGCTGACCGCTACTGCAGGTGAAGCTGTGATGGCGCACCGCTTCAGTGAGTACAAACCATGGAAAGGGCCGATACCCGGTCGTAACAATGGTGTGCTGCTTTCTAAAAATACAGCATCAACTACCGGCTACTCTATGGACAAACTGCAAGACCGTGGTTCGTTCTTTATAGATGCAGGTGAAGAAGTATACTCTGGCCAGATAATTGGTGAGCACATAAAACCGGGCGACCTGATAGTAAATGCTACAGAGCCTAAGAAGTTGACCAACATGCGTGCCAGCGGTACGGATGATGCGAACCGCATTGCCCCGAAAATACAAATGAGCCTGGAAGAGTGTATGGAATACATACAACAGGATGAGTGCATCGAGATAACACCGCAAAGCATCCGCCTGCGTAAAATAATGCTGGACGAGAACGACCGCAACCGTTATCAGAAAATGCTGAAAGCAGAAGCGTAACCCCTAGACCCCCCTGAAGGGGACTTGGATTTAAAATACAGACATAACCCTCAACTGAGGGCTATGTCTTTTTATATCAGATAGCGCGATGAAATTATAGGTAACACAGAACAAGTCCCTTCAAGGTATTTAGGGGTTTATTGTGAGATTGCCTAATTTTGAGTTATGAGTACAGAACAAAAACTCCGTGAGATACTTGATAAGCGCATTATGATAATAGATGGTGCCATGGGCACTATGATACAGCGCTACAAACTAACGGAGGCTGACTATAGGGGAGAACGGTTTAAAGACTGGCACCTGGATGTGAAAGGCAACAACGATATGCTGGTGCTGACACAGCCGCACATCATAAAAGAGATTCACAGGGAATACCTGGATGCAGGTGCAGATATAATTGAAACGAATACTTTCAGTGCGCAAGCTGTGGCACTGGCCGATTATGATATGCAGGCATATGCCTATGAAATAAGCAAAGAGGCTGCGAAAGTAGCGCGGCAGGCGGTAGAGGAATATGAAAAAGATAATCCCGGAAGCGAAAAATTTGTGGCGGGCGCTATAGGCCCTATGAATAAAACGCTGTCGCTATCGCCGGATGTAAATAACCCTGGCTACCGCGCGGTAACCTTTGATGAAGTGGCGGATGCATACTACGAGCATGTAAAAGGGCTGGTAGATGGAAGAGCAGACATACTGCTGATAGAAACTATATTTGATACGCTAAACTCGAAGGCCGCCATTTACGCCATAGAAAAATATTTCCGCGATACGAATCAACGCCTGCCGGTCATGATATCAGGTACAATAACCGATGCTTCGGGGCGTACGTTGAGCGGACAAACACTGGAGGCATTTTACATCTCTATATCTCACGCCGAGCCATTGAGTATAGGCCTGAACTGCGCATTGGGTGCAGAACAGATGCGTCCACATGTAGAAGAACTGGCAAGCATTGCTGCATGCTATGTGAGTTGCTACCCTAATGCCGGCCTGCCAAATGCTATGGGCGAATATGATGAATCTCCGGAAATAACTGCATCCATCGTTTCAGAATGGGCAGCACAGGGATGGGTAAACATTGTAGGTGGTTGCTGTGGCACTACACCGGCCCACATAAAAGCCATAGCCGATGCGATGAAAAATTATAAGCCGCGTCCGTTACCAGTAACGACGGAAGTATAAACTTATTATATAAATTATAACATTATAAATGCCGGTAATCATGCCGGCATTTTTTAATTTACATAATCTAAAACACACCTTATGCTACGTAAACTTTTTATTGCATCCACTATTATTATGCTCAGCTTTGTAAATGTGTTTGCAGGCAGTGCAAAATTTTCGGGAAAGATAACCGCACCATTATCCGATGAGATACAAGTTTCATACTATGCTAACCTGTTAGATTATAGTCAAAAAATAATTTCTGCGCGACTGGATAAGGATGGCAACTTTACAATGAATATACCATTATCTCAGCCATATACCCAATTGCAGATACAACATGGGGACCAAGCTACGGAGATATTTATACAACCGGATGCGGATCTAAAAATGGCAGTGAATGCTAACAGCTTCGATAGCACTTTAACGTATAGCGGCAAAGGTGCAGAACTAGCCAACTTTATGGCGAAGCACATGCTGGAATCGGGGTTCATGATGCAGTTTGGCAGTGTGATACAGCCACTGAACAAAAAAGAGCCGGAAGAATTTAAAACAACTGCAAATGCCGCTATGCAGAAGGAACTGGATTTCCTGGAACAAAACAAAAAAGGCCTGCCGGATGGGTTTGATAAATACTGGAAAGCTTGGTATCAATACAGCATCTACTCAGATATGCTGCGCTACTCTTTTATGCATGCTATGATGAAACAGAAGAGCATGAGCGTAAAGCTGACGAAAGAAGACTATAAAATGGCAATGGATGTACCTATTGCATTTGATGATAAATATGTTGGGATACCGCCTTACGTTATGTATGTATCTGATATTTACAACAACAGGTATAAAGCTAAAATAGCTGACGACAGTACTGTGAGTGAAGTGGTAAAAAAAGAGATGCAACAGAAAGTAGTGAATGAACAGGCAAGACAAACCATGCCGGCTAAAACACGCGAGTACTATTTTGCCAACCAGCTATATAGTAATGTAAAGTATAACTCCCTCACGACAGTTGAAAAGATGTATGCTGATTTCAGGAAAGACTATAAAACATCGGCTTACGATAGTATCATAGAGCGGGTGGTAGGGCTGAAACGTAAAATGGCAGCCGGCCAGCCGGCAATGGATTTTGCATTCACAACACTGGAAGGCAAAAGCATGAAATTATCTGACCTGAAAGGCAAAGTAGTTTACCTGGATTTCTGGGCCAGTTGGTGCGGCCCCTGTTTGCGCGAACTGCCATTTGCCAAAAAAGTAAAAGAGCATTTTAAAGATAAAGAAGTGGTATTTCTCAATGTATCAATAGACGAGGATATGAATGCCTGGAAGAATGCTATTGAGAAACATAGCATTGGCGGCACACATACCTGCGAGCCTGGTGGCTGGCAGGCGCCTGCTGCCAAACTGTATGGTGTGCAAGGTGTACCATCTTACTACCTGATAGATAAACAAGGAAGGTTTGCCGCCGAAACATCTCCAAGGCCTAGCGAAACGGAAGCATTAATAAGGCAACTAGAAGCCTTACTCAATTAATTTTTACAAATTGATGAGTTTCTTAATATTTACTTAATCAGGCCTTAATACAGGCGTTATACTGAATCGCTCTTTTTGTAAAACGATAGACTGTTTTACATAAGAGCGATTTTTTTATGGCCAAAAGAGAAGTGGATATAGTTGTTCTGTCAGACACACACCTGGGAACCTATGGCTGCCATGCAAAAGAACTACTCCAGTACCTGAAAAGCATCAAACCTAAAGCAGTAGTGCTGAATGGTGATATTATAGACATCTGGCAATTCAGCAAAAGATACTGGCCTTCTACCCATATGATGGTGATAAAACACCTGGTGGGGTTAATAGCAAAAGATATTCCTGTCTACTACATACCCGGCAATCACGATGAAATGCTACGTAGGTTTCGTGATTTCCAGTTAGGCTCTTTAAAGATAACCAACAAGCTTTCCCTGAAAATAGACGGCGCCAACGTATGGATATTTCATGGCGATGTATTTGATGTGGTGATGCAGCATAGCAAGTGGCTGGCCAGGCTGGGCGCTATAGGTTATGATACCCTGATACTCATCAACCGTTTTGTAAACTTCATATCCCTCCAATTAGGACAGGGTAAGGTATCGCTTTCTAAAAGGATAAAGAACAGCGTAAAAGGAGCCGTAAAGTTCATCAATAAATTTGAGGCAACTGTTTGCGATATAGCTGCCGACAATCATTACAAATATGTTATCTGCGGCCATATACACCATCCGGAAATACGCACCATTGTTACCGAAAAAGGGACTGTGATATATATGAACTCCGGAGACTGGATAGAGAACCTAACAGCACTGGAGTATAACGACAACAAGTGGTCTATCTACAAATACATGGAAGACCCTGTTGCACAGGCTATAGACATCAACAAAAAGAAGCAGCCTAAAGAAGGGCCTAAAGAAATGATGGCCAGCCTGATGCAGGAGCTGAATGTGAAGCAAAATGCACCCGGCAATCTTAGCGGATTAACAGGAACAATAGAAGCAGCATAATACCGTGAAAATACTATTTGCAATACAAGGTACAGGCAATGGCCACCTGAGCCGTGCACGCGATGTATATCCTGAACTGGCAAAATATGGAGAAGTGGATGTATTGATAAGCGGCATACAGGCAGATGTAGACGTACCCTTTCCGGTAAAATATAAGCTGTATGGCATGAGCTTTATTTTTGGAAAGAATGGTAGTGTGGACATATGGAAGACATTGAAAAAATCGAACCTGCCAAGGCTGATAAGAGATATTAAACAACTACCGGTGGAAGAATATGACCTGGTAGTAAATGATTTTGATGCAGTATCGGCATGGGCATGCAAGTTGAAAAATAAGCCTTGTATCGGCCTGAGCCATCAAAGCGCCGTGTTATCTCCCAATGCGCCTGTACCAGCATTCAAAGATTGGAAGGGCGAATTAGTACTAAAGCACTATGCACCCGTTACTGATTATTTCGGTTTTCATTTTCGTTCCTACTCGTCTAAGATATATACACCTGTAATAAGAAAAGAGATACGCGAATTGAAGCCTACCAATGCGGGGCATTACACCGTATACCTTCCTGCATATGATGACAAGGCATTGGTAGAACACCTTTCCGTATTTGAAAATGTGAAGTGGGAAGTGTTTTCAAAGCACAATAAAGAAGCGTTCAATTTTAAGAATGTATATGTGCAGCCAATAGAAAATAAAGCTTTCATAAAAAGCATGGCAGCAAGTGCCGGCGTACTTTGCGGTGCAGGTTTTGAAGGCCCTGCAGAAGCGATGTACTTAGGGAAAAAGGTTATGGTAATACCTATGCAGCAGCAATATGAACAACACTGCAACGCTGCGGCGTTGGAAACACTGGGTGTACCGGTAATAAAATGCCTGAACAGGAAATATTACGACCGCATACAATGGTGGCTGATGGCGGGAGAAGCGGTAAGCGTAGATTACCCCGACCAGACTGCTGCCATAGTAGAGCAGTTGGTAAGAACACATGCATCGCAATACAATGAAAACATACAAGGTGCCCTACCTGCAATTGGTTAGCTGGATATACCGTGCGGGTAATACGGTAAATGATGTGATAATGGCAATCTGGTTATAAGCCGTGTTGTAAAAAATAAAAAAACCCTCTTGCGGGAAGAGGGTTACAGATATCTGCACTAAAGTTATTTGCCTTTGAATTCGGGCTTTCGCTTTTCAAGGAAAGCATTCACGCCTTCTTTAAAATCGTAAGTAGCGCCAGCTTCTACCTGTAGTTCTTTTTCGAGGTCCAGTTGTTGTTCCAATGTATTGTTCCATGTTTCATTTATCAGGCGTTTAGTAAGCCCTAAACCTTTAGTTGGCATTTGAGCCAGGGTTGCTGCTATTTTTTTTGTTTCCTGTTCAAAGCTTTCATCGGCAAAGCTTTTATATATCATGCCCATGGCTACTGCTTCTTCTGCAGTTACTTTATCGCCCAGCATCGTAAGCGCCAGTGCACGCTGCATACCTACCAGGCGCGGCAGTATGAAGGTACCGGCGCTATCAGGTATCAAAGCTATTTTGCTGAAAGCCTGAATGAAAGTAGCGCTGTTGGCAGCTAATACAATATCACAAGCCAATGCAATGTTAGCTCCCGCTCCTGCTGCTACGCCATTCACTGCTGCTATGATAGGTTTCTCTATTTTACGAAGCCTCCGGATAATAGGGTTGTAATGTTCCCGGACAATAGCTTCCAGTTCCGGACCTTGGGGGTCGGTAGCTTCAGATAAGTCTTGTCCTGCGCAGAAGCCCTTGCCGGCACCGCTCACGTATATGCAACGTACCGCTTCATCATTCTCACAGTCATCCAGGTGTTGCTGAAAGGCTAATGCCATTTCGCGGTTGAAGCTGTTATATTTTTCAGGGCGGTTGAGTGTGATATACCCTACGCCATTTTCTTTAGTAAAAAGAACTGTATTGCTCATGAAACAAAAATAAGAAGAATGATTCTATGCCGAGGCAGGTTTGAATAAGCGGGATTTAAAATAAGAACCGATGCCTATAATGCTGGTCACATTCAAAGGCAGCTCTAATAATACATGCAGAAAGCTTACAAATAATAGCCACTGTAAACCCATCGCATAGTTTGTAATGTAAAGGCCAATGCTGATAAACCATAAAATGATAACAGCAATAAAGCGCACTTTAGGTACTTTATGCCATTGAATGATGCTGGTTTTAGAAAACCAGTTGAGGTAATGATACGTATAAGCAAATGCAACGAAGCGCATCAGCAAGATGCCTTCCCTGGAATGAAAAATAATATTATCCCAAGCTGCCATACTCTCCTGGGCCTCTATACCATTTACATTTTGCAGCCAGTTTATGTTTACAACTTTAAATGGGTTATACGCCTCCATGCTGTAGGATGTGGGCGCATAAAAAGTTCTATCTGGAAAAATGACTGCCAATAGGATAGGGCATAACACCATACATACTACTGCTAAGATGCCAAAGCGGCTCTGGCTTTTCAATGCCCCATACAACATAAACAATGCCGTGAAAAAATAGACATGTACCAGCGTGGGCAAAAAGACTGAAAAGAATAAATAGAAATGCTGTGATACCTGCGAAGAGAATATCAATAATATAATACCGCCTATGCGGTAAAATTTATTTTTGACGGTAACAAACACTACCGAACATAAGAGTGCTATGTAAGCAAGGTTAGCATCGAAGCCGGGAGGAAAATCGATTTCCAGAAAATTATCGAAAAAACGCAGGGTCATCAGTAAGCCTATGATAATAAGAATAATGGCATCATAGCGTTCTTTGGTATAATACTTCCTATCGTGCAGCCACGATATTTCTGTGAAATAATGCAACGGCCCGAGGATGGCATAGGAAAAAAGAAAAAGCTCGAAGGGCAGCACCATGGCTACAATACCGGAAATGAGCATGAGTCCGATATTAGTGATATCCAGCTTTTCAGTTGTGGTCAGTGCCATCAAAAATTCATTAGGGTTGGCGAAAATGCTATGTTATTAAAATTATATAAAATTACACAGCATTTTATGTTATAAATTAGCTCCTCATTATGTTGGTAAAAGTTTTCGGTAGCGCGGTATATGGTGTAGAGGCTATCACTATCACAATAGAAGTAGACATAGTAGTGGGTGGCACAACAGGCTATTTTATAGTAGGCCTGCCCGATAATGCTGTAAAGGAAAGTACAGAGCGTGTGCTCTCTGCCATGAAAAATAATGGCTACGATCGTCCTCGTAATAAAGTGGTGGTAAACATGGCTCCTGCCGATATACGCAAGGCAGGCTCTGCATACGACTTGCCCATAGCCATTGGGATGCTGGCGGCAACAAAACAATTACCTGCCGATGATCTGAATAAATATATCATAATGGGTGAGCTATCGCTGGATGGCTCGCTGCAACCTATAAAGGGTGCATTGCCCATAGCCATACAAGCCCGCACAGAAAAGTACAAGGGCCTGATACTACCAAAAGAGAATGCCCGCGAAGCTGCATTGGTTAACAACCTGGATGTATATGGCGTAAGTAATATAAAAGAGGTAGTTGATTTCTTTAACGGTGCAGCTAGCTTAACGCCTGTATCTGTAAATACACGCGAAGAGTTCTATAATTCGCAATATGAATTTGATATTGATTTCAGCGATGTGAAGGGACAGGAGAATGTGAAGCGTGCATTGGAGATAGCCGCCGCAGGTGGACACAACGCTATACTCATTGGCCCGCCCGGTGCGGGTAAAACCATGCTGGCAAAAAGACTACCAACGATACTACCACCCCTTAGCCTGCACGAGGCACTGGAAACAACTAAGATACATTCGGTAGCGGGTAAACTGCCTGTCAATACTTCACTTATTTCCAAACGTCCGTTCCGCTCGCCGCACCATACTATTAGTGATGTAGCGCTGGTAGGTGGCGGTGGTATGCCGCAACCGGGAGAAATATCGCTGGCACATAATGGGGTGTTGTTCCTGGATGAGCTGCCGGAGTTTAAACGTACAGTGCTGGAAGTGATGCGCCAGCCTATGGAAGAACGACGTGTATCCATATCGCGTGCTAAAGTGAGCATTGATTTTCCTGCCAGCTTTATGTTGATAGCTTCGATGAACCCCTGCCCATGTGGTTATTTTAACCATCCTGAAAAAGAATGTACCTGCAGCCCTATGGTGGTGCAGCGCTACCTGAATAAAATATCAGGGCCGCTGCTGGATAGGATAGACCTGCATGTGGAAGTAACGCCTGTTTCATTTAATGAACTATCATCGCAACGTACATCTGAACATAGCGACGCTGTACGCGAACGCGTACTGAAAGCCCGTGATATACAGGATAAGCGCTTTGAAGGACAGCAGGGTATTTATGCCAATGCACAGATGAGTAGCAAGCAACTGAAAGAAATATGCGTGATAAACAGTGTAGGGCAAACACTGCTGAAAACAGCAATGGACAGGCTCAATCTATCAGCCCGTGCATATGACAGGATATTAAAAGTATCGCGCACCATAGCCGACCTGGCCGGCAGCGAAGAGATAAGGCCGGAGCACTTAGCAGAAGCTATACAATACCGCAGCCTGGACAGAGAAGGCTGGGCAGGGTAAAATAATAACAAAGCCACCGCAGACGCGGTGGCTCTTCGTTTTAGCAATAGGGATATGTTATTTATGCTTCGTTGAGGCAGAAACCGATAGTATCTACAGCATATTGTTGATAGAAGGTATATGCGTAGGATACGAAAGGATAGCATAGCAGTGTCTTGTCATATGCATATAGCCTTATGTTATATCCGCATTTGCGCACATTGTTTGTAGTCATAGACCAATTACCGGTTTTACCCACGCCCGGAACGATGATCTGCGAACCAAAGCTGCGAACAACGCCATCTACTTTGAATGTGGTGCTATCGCCACTGCGTAGTTGTATGAATTCGAACGCTACACTATGGCAGTTGTTCTCATCATCGGCAAGGCTGTAGGTACCGGTTATATCCATACCTTTTACAAGTGTGCCGCAGTCTTCAGAACCATTTACCTTGATGCGTACATCTTTAGGCGCATGCTTGTCAACCTTTATGCGGCAGCGCTCACTGGTGAAGCCCTCAGATGTTTCGAGGTAAAACTCATATACATCTGAATCGGCAACAGAGATGACACCCAACAGGTCGCCATGCACGGTAACAATGGTAGGTGCATTATAATCTACCAGGTAGTGATAGTTACCTGCTGCATCGGGCGTATTCGGCTCTATATATTGATTGAGCATACCACCGGCTATCACATTCTTCAGTACGGTGAAAGGTGTGCTGACTGCAACAAAGCTGCTATCGGGTTGCGATGCACGTTTCAACATTATCTTGTATCGCAGTTGTGCCGCACCTACATTGTTTGAATCCGGATGCTCCGGTATCACACCTGTGATAGGAATGGTACCATTGAATGAGAAACCGTCGAAGTTATCTACCGTAGCATCAGGTGCATCCAGGTTCTTATCTATCTTACCGGTTATCTTGCTCACCTTTTTGGCCGGTATATTACCTATGGCTGTGATGATAGGTTTTTTACCTGTACCCTGCGTACCTTGCCTGTGGCGTATCTCTACCCAGGCTTCTTCCCAATCGCCCCAGGGCGCTACCCAGCCCGGTTGGTTATCCGGCGGTAGTAGGTTCCACGATAATATCGCGCGTACTTTTGCAAAGTAAGTTTCGCTGCATTTCTGCTTTTGATACTCGGTAAGATTTACCGGCAGCTCTACATGGTAAGACAACCCACCATTTGGCATAGGGTTTACATCATGCACCTCTACAGATGATGTACCCATGAATTGCCAACCGCTACCAAAGTCCATATAGAATGCTACATACTCCCTGCTGCCTTTGCTGCACAGGTTGCCAGCATAGCCCGACGGTTTTTTAAGATGTACGGTAGCATACAGGCGGTTGGTATCGCGGTTGAGGCCTACGCATTTCACCTCTTCATAAGTAGTGTTGAATTTGGGTTTCAGTACAAAGTCTACCAGCTTGCTCAGGTTAATGCCACTCAGCTTCAGACTGTTAGAAAGCTCAAAGGAAGGGGCGCCGGCATTCAGGGCTTTGGCTACTGTGGTGAAACCGATACGCTCTTCCTCTACCTCTTTGCTGTAAAGCTTCATCAGTTCCGGCAACTCTATCTCTTCCGTTTTTAACTCCAATGCCTGAGGTATTTGCGGTATTTTCTCCGCCAGCAGTTTTATCTGGTCATCTTTCAGTGTAAGGCCTATGTCTTTCAGGTTGCCTTTCAGCCAGCATATCCAGCTATTTTTAGGCGCCAGTTGGATATTTACATCCAGCACATTGCCCCATACAGGTACATAATCAGGGTCATTTGCGGTTGGTGCAGTATTCCAGGAAAGGATGGCGCGGACGATAGGTAACACGGGTTTATCACCGCAGCAGCTGGTAACTTCAGGATTGAAAGCCTGGTTTACGGCGTAGCAGAGTGGATTGCTGGTAGTGTGGCTGAAATCGTGTGCATCGAAGCTTACAATACCAAGGTCTTTCCATGTGCCATTTCGTTGATAGTCGATGTAGAAACGAACATACTCTTTGCTACCTGCGGTACATGGGCCGCCGCTGTAGCCGTTGTTCTGGTTAATTTTTACAATTGCGGTCAGTGTTTTCATTTGTGGGTTGTAGCCCACGCAAGTCACCTGTTCATAGGTCGTATTGCCGTTGATGATTTTTACTGGCTTGAACTCGTTGAACAGCGGATTCTTTTTAGATAGATTCCCAAAGTAGTTGGGATTTTGCAGCAGCAATAAGTGCATTTTTTCTCTCTCTTGTTGCACCCCTTGCAAGCTTTCTTTTTTAAGCGTTGCCATAATATGTATTTTTTGGTGATGAAAAAATCCTCTATACACTCCGGTAGTGTATTACAAACATAGAATAGGCAAGAAGCAGGATTATAAGCACTGATACTGGAAATACATGTATTGGCAACTGAAAAATTATACGTAGAAATACGCATAGACATTACGGAAAACCCTGTTATTTTTGGATATTAAAAAATTCTACAATGGTCAAAAAACTTCTTATGCTCAAAATCCAATCGTTTACAAACTTGCTGGCAGTAGGCATATTGCTGGCAGGCTTAGCATCCTGTTCGGGCGAAATACCTGGCGGTGGATGTGTGAAATGTATAGAAAACAAACCGGCACCAACGCCCTATGCCTCAACGCTCAATAGTAAAAACCATTTTATAACACTTGATATGGCGCGGACCATGACCCAGTCTTTTTCAGCGCAAAGGGAAATGCTGCTGGCTCCGGAACGCAGGGGTCAAAATGTATTGCCACTGTATGAAACATTCAATCTGAAAACGATCGACTCCCTGTTATGCCAGGAAAAGGCAGTGGGCTTCCGTATCTATATGGCACTGGATGGCCAGCAGAAAGCAAGATTTGTATTGGTAGGGGTAGATGGTGATGGTAAAGATATTATGCAAAGAGTAGTAGAAAACCCGGCAATGTTAACTGAAGCGCCTACCGGCACAAGTGTGTTAGTGGCAGAAGAAGGCCAACGTTATCCATAGTAATAAAATAAAGACCTGAGGAAATTCACGGAATGCAAAAAGCCATTGCTTTTCTATTAAGCCTAAGCATCCTATTGCCATTGATTGCAGGATTGGTAAGATACCGGAAAATACCGGCATCTTACCAGCCCCTATTATATCTTATAGGTATCGGTTTTGTAAATGAACTGCTCTGTTATGCCGTTTTTTACAATAACAGCATGATACCTGTAAACTTTTATTACATCTGTGAATTCCTGCTGTTTGCATGGCAGTTTCATTTATGGAAGAATATTCTGCGCTCAAAAAAGATCTTCTATACATTAATAGGCCTGATGACCTTTTTTTGGATAATAGATAAGGTAGTGATCTGCGGCTTTACCAGGTTTAGCCCCTTGTTCCAGGTATGCTATTCACTTATATTGGTACTGTTATCTGTAAATCAGCTGAACTGGCTTATTGTAAACGACAGGGGTGATATTATACGGCACCCTATCTTTATTATATGTATCTCGGTGATCATATTTTTTTCATACAAGGTATTGACCGAAATTTTTTATTATTACGCACCTGAAAAGGCAATCAAAAACAATATTTTTGTAATACAATCCTACATGAATGTGGGATATAACATATTGTTAGCGCTGGCTATACTATGCATACCTCAGAAGCGAACTTTTACACTGCCGTTGCGATAGCTGCAATCGTTCTGGGCGTTATCATCATTTACTTTATCATTAGTATGATAAAGCACCAGCGCCGGAATGTTGACCTATATAAACAAAAAATAAAAGCAGAAATAGCACTGCTTGAAAACGAACGGAAACGCATAGCTACCGATCTGCACGATGAATTGGGCCCGCTCCTATCGGCCGTAAGGATACAGATAAACCACCTGGAATCGGATATAGACCACGACAAGAAAATTGTAGGTTTTGCCACGAAACATATAGATGATATTCTTACCAAAACAAGGGAAATATCGTACAACCTGCTGCCCAATACACTTGTAAGACAAGGATTGGTAAAAGCGCTGCAGGAACTGGTAGGCAAACTAAGGGATATACATAAGCTGGATATAATATTTCGCACATCAGGAGATGTGAAGCTGAACAAGGAAAGCGAGGTAAACATTTACCGGATGCTGCAAGAGATTATACATAATACGATAAAACATGCCAATGCATCACAATTGCTTATTGAGATGAAACGGCAGGACAATAAAGTATTACTGATGTCTGCAGATAACGGGAACGGGTTTGATTATGAGCAGCAGGTGAAAAACAATAATGGCCTTGGCCTGATAAGCCTGCAAAGCCGTGCCGAAGTATTGAATTCGACATTTAATTTTATTTCAGAACCGGGAAAGGGGACCCAGTATTTTTTTGAAATACCCGTCAACTAACAAATATGGCACAAACAAACATTCCTATTTCAGTAGCTATTGCAGACGATCATGAAATATTCAGGGACGGGCTGCGCCTGATGCTGGCAAAATCGGAAAACATACATATAGTAGGGGAAGCACATAATGGTAAAGAACTGGTGGGTATTATAGACCAGCTGAAACCTGATGTGGTTATTACAGACATCAAAATGCCTATGATGGATGGCGTAGAGGCCACGCGCTACATAAAGGAAAAGCATCCGCAGATAGAAGTGATAGCACTTTCGATGTTTGATGACGAGGAATTGATACTGGAAATGCTGGAAGCCGGTGCCATAGGCTACCTACTGAAAAATGCCGATAAAACCGAAGTAATAGAAGCCATACATATGGCCTTTAAAAACCAGCCGTACTATTGTAAACAAACATCGGGCAAGCTGGCCAAGCTGATAGCTTTCAGCCGGCACAACAACCAGAAGAAACAAAAAGAAGCCGAATTTTCTGAAAGAGAAAAAGACATCATCAGGCTGATATGCCAGGAATATACCAATAAGGAAATAGGCGAAAAACTATTTCTTAGCGCTCGCACCGTAGAAGGTTACCGGATGAAGATACTGGAGAAGATGGAAGTGAAAAACATAGTGGGTATAGTGATAGAAGCCATTCGGCTGGGTATCTATGTGCCTGAAATGTAAATCCTAGCGATCAGGCTTCAGTTTTACAGCCGCTTTATAAACTGTAAGGCACCTTTCTCGGGCTTTATCATGCTCTATAATTGGTTTGGGATATGATGGGGATTCAAATTCAGGCACCCACTTTCTTATATACTTGAATTCAGGATCGAACTTTTTTGTTTGAAGGTATGGATTGAAAATACGGAAATAGGGCGCTGCATCGCAGCCACTACCCGCTGCCCATTGCCAGCCACCATTATTACTCGCCAGGTCATAATCCAATAATTTGCTTCCAAAATAGGCTTCACCCCATCGCCAGTCTATCAACAAATGTTTGGTAAGGAAACTGGCAACTATCATCCTTACACGGTTATGCATATAGCCTGTTTCGTTCAGCTCTCGCATGCCCGCGTCTACTATGGGGTAGCCTGTATTACCATCGCACCATAACTGAAACTCCCTTTCATTATTGCGCCACTTAATATTGTCATACTCCTTATGAAAAGAGTCTGTCACAATACTGGGATAGTGCCACATGATCATCTGGTAGAAGTCGCGCCATATTAATTCGTTCAGTAGTTTTTCATTCAGGCGGTATGCCTGCGCCGCCAGCTGGCGGATGCTGATAGTGCCAAATCGTAAATGAACACTCAGCCGTGTGGTACCCTTTATAGATGGTATATCGCGGGTTTTGTCGTAATCTTTAGCAATAGCTTCATTAAGCGTAGGACTAACGATATCATAATCAACGGGTTTAAAGCCCATATCCTCAAGCGTCGGCATAGCTATAGCATTCTGCTTTCTGAAGTTATCAAAGTATTTATGGCAGGGATATGGCTTAAGGAAGAATGGTGTCAACTTTTCTTTCCATCGCTTGCTGTAAGGTGTATACACAGAATAGGGTTGGCCATTATCTTTTATCACTTCATTTTTCTCAAATATTACCTGGTCTTTATAGCTGTAGAAGGGAATATTTTTATCCAACAACAGCTTCGCTATCTCCTCATCGCGCTGGCGGGCATACGGTTCATAATCGGTATTGGTATACACAGCCTGCACATTATATTCCGACAGCAGCTTTTTATAGGCTTCCATCGGTGTATCATGCAATACGTATAAGGATGCGCCCACATCTCTTAGCTTTTTCTGCATATCTTGCAGCGTGTCATGAATGAAAGCTACCCGTTTATCTGCTTTTTCCTGTAGGTCGTTGAGTATATTGGTATCAAAAATAAAGACAGGTACCACAGGATGACCTGACTTTAATGCCTGGTATAAACCGGCATTGTCATCCAGGCGAAGGTCGCGACGAAACCAGAAAATGGTCACTTTCATAAGCGTGATAACAATTTTGAAAAAGAAAAGTTGATTGTATACGTTATTGCTAATGAAGTTTATTAAGCCTCATCTTTGGATTATTTTACTTACGCTGGTTATTATATTACCTGTATTTGCGCATCTAACGGATATGCCTGTTGAGCTCTGGGATGAATCACGTCTTGCAAGTAATGCTTTTGAAATGTTGCAAACCGGTAACCTGTGGGTAACTACTTATGACTACCAACCAGATATGTGGAATACCAAGCCACCATTGATGATATGGCTGATGTCTTTATCAATGAAAGTTTTCGGAACCGGTGAATTAGGTATACGTATACCATCGGCATTGGCTGCTATTTGTACATTTTTTCTTGTGTTCTGGTTTACCAACAAAATTTTGGGGAATAAAAGAACTGCCTTTATAGCAGCATTTGTATTAGTAACTACCGGCGGATATGTAAAGCAACATGGCACGCGTACGGGCGATTACGATGCTTTGCTTGCGTTTTTCACCACAGCATATATTTTTATGTACTTCCTGTACTTGCAAACAGACAAAGGAAAATACTTGCTATGGTTCTTTATTTATATAGCCGGGGCTATACTTACAAAGGGTATAGCTGGCTTTTTCTTCTTGCCTGCTCTGTTCATATATACGTTGATACAACGCAGATTAGCGAATATTTTTAATAACCGTTATTTCTACATCGGGCTGGGTATTTTTTTATTTCTTACCGTAGGATATTATTTACTGAGAGAGCATTATAACCCGGGATACATTGCTGCCGTAATGGAAAATGAAATAAGTGGCAGGTTTGGAACGGTGATAGAGGGGCACAGTGGAGGGCCTATGTTTTATGTTACCTTGCTTTCCACTGCGCATTTCACGTTCTGGATAATGTTGTTTTTGTTGGGTATCGTCATCGGCGTACTATCTGCCGATAAAGTGATACAAAACCTGACTATTTATTTGTCATTAGTAGTTGTCATGTTTTATTTCATTCTTTCTGCCTCCGAATCGAAACTGTATTGGTACGATCTGCCGGTGTTTCCAATAATGGCTGTTATTACGGCTATCGGTGTTTCTTATATAATAAGCTATGTATCGATGCATAGCCTTGCAAGTAAAAAAGTACGGACTATAGCATATGTGTCTATATTGGTATTTATATTTGTCCTTCCGTATTATAATATAATAGACTTTGTCTTATCGCCTCATACGGGTACTGATGAAAACAGTAGTATGGCATTGTATATGAAAAGTGTGAGAGAAGGGAAACGTAAGCTAGATGGCTACTTTTTCACAAACGATAGTAAAACAGACCAAAATATTAATTACTATCTCAAAATACATCCTACTAAGTTGCCATATAAAGATGTCAATGATTTAATCCCCTCAGATAAAGTCATTATTTTTAGTCCTTCCATAAAAGAGCATATAAATAAAAATTACGATTTTGAAATAGTAGAGTCTATTGGTGATGTAAAGGTTTGCCAAATAATAAAGATTAAGTCACCGGTAAACACTTTTTAAAAATCTGATTCAATGAAAAAACACTATCCTATAGCATTATCGATTGTAGTGCCTGTTTACAATGAAGAAATGATCATTGAAGAACTGGCACGCAGAATGTCTGAAGCAGCCCGGAGCATTACCGATAATTACGAAATCATATTTGTAAATGATGGCAGCAGGGATAGCTCTCTCGAAAAATTGAAAGTAGTATGCAGTAAAGATTCAAAACTGCACTATATAACCTTCTCTCGCAATTTTGGCCACCAGATAGCCATCACCGCCGGTATGGATGCCGCACGTGGCGAAGCTATTGTAACCATAGATGGCGACCTGCAAGACCCACCTGAGCTGATACCGGAAATGTATAAGCAATACCAGGATGGCTATAAAGTAGTATATGCCAAGCGTAGTAAACGAAGGGGTGAAACTCTATTTAAACGAGTGACGGCAAAAATATTTTACAGGCTGATGGCCCGCCTTGTTAGTTTTGAGATACCATTGGATGTAGGAGATTTCCGGTTGATAAGCAGGGATGTACTGGAATATCTGAAGCAAATGAAGGAGTATGATAAATACATACGGGGGCAAATAGCATGGCTTGGATTTAAAAGTACCTATGTGATGTTTGAGAGAGATGAACGTAGGTTCGGCACAACTAATTACCCCTTCAAAAAAATGTTGCGCCTGGCGTTTAATGGCATCACTGCCTTTTCAGATTCACCATTGAAAGTGGCTACAAAGCTTGGCTTTGCGGTGTGCGTTATATCTTTCTTGATAGGTGTATATGCACTATGGGCGTACTTTATGGATGCACGTACTGTACCGGGTTGGGCATCTACCATCATCAGTATTACTTTCCTTGGCGGTGTGCAGCTATTGTCGCTGGGTATCATAGGCGAATACATCAGCCGTATCATCAGCAATGTGCGCAACAGGCCATTGTATGTGATAGATAAATCGACGTTGGACGATGTAAAAGACGAAAAATAAAGGGGCTATTAGCCCCTTTATTTTATAATAATTCAGTTATTGCTGTTACCAGTTCGGCTCTTGTGATAGGTACACCTTTAATTTTATTGTACCCTACAGCATCTATCAGATATTGATCACGGATAATTTTTATCAATTGGCCATTGTTAATCTCCGGTATCAGCACTTTCTTATAGCTTTTAAGTATGTCGCCCAGATTTTTCGGGAATGGGCGCAGATGGCGCAAATGTGCATGTGCAACTTGTTTGCCTTGTGCCTGCAGTTCTGCTGCCGCGCTTTTGATGGCACCATAAGTAGAGCCCCAACCCAATACAAGTACATCTCCTGTTTCAGGGCCACTATCAAGTGTTTGCAGCGGTATGTAATCGGCAATGCGGGCTACCTTTTCTTCCCTTGTTTTCACCATATGCTGGTGGTTCTCCGGGTCGTAAGAAATATTGCCGGTAATGTCTTCTTTCTCAAGGCCACCTATACGATGCTCCAAACCTGCATAACCGGGAACAGACCATGGGCGCACCAGTTTTTCATCGCGCTGGTAGGGCATAAATTTCTCTTCCCCTTCTGCCAGTGCTGTCTTAAAGTTTACTTCTATAGCAGGCAAGTCGTCCGATTGGGGAAAACGCCAGGGTTCCGCACCATTCGCTATATAACCATCGCTCAGGAAGATAACCGGTGTCATATGCTGCACTGCTATCCTTGTTGCTTCAAATACAGCATCAAAGCAATCGCTTGGTGTGGAAGCCGAAATGACAGGCATGGGGCATTCCCCATTACGTCCATAATACGCCTGTAAAAGGTCGCTCTGTTCTGTTTTGGTGGGCAAGCCGGTAGATGGGCCGCCCCGTTGTATGTTTACAATCAGCAATGGTATTTCCAACATCACTGCCAGGCCCATCGCTTCTGTTTTCAGTGCCATACCCGGGCCCGATGTGGTGGTAACGCCTAAACTGCCACCATAAGAAGCGCCAATAGCAGATGTGATACCTGCTATTTCATCCTCTGCTTGAAAGGTGCGGATACCAAAGTTTTTGAAACGGGATAATTCGTGCAGGATGTCTGATGCCGGTGTAATAGGATAAGTACCTAAGAATATAGGTAAGCCCGATTTTTCGCCTGCAGCCACAATGCCATATGCGAGTGCTGTATTTCCTGTTATACTCCTGTATTTACCAACAGGCAATTTGGCCTTTTCAACTTTATAGCGTGTGGTGAAAGCCTCTACCGTATCGCCGTAGTTGTACCCTGCCTGGAGGGCTTTCAGGTTACTGTCAAATATTTCCTGGCGCTTCCCGAATTTATCCTGCAGGAAGGCAATGGTAGAAGACATATCCCTGTTATAAAGCCAATACAAAAAGCCCAATACAAACATGTTTTTTGCACGGTCTTTTTCTTTGGTGCCCATCTGTATTTCTTTCAGGGCCTCACGAGTCAGTTTAGTAACGTCTATTTTAAATAGATGATAGTTTGTCAACGAATCATCCTCGATAGGGTTAACACCATCGGGATAATTTGCAAGACGCAGGTTTTTCGAATCGAAACCATCGGTATTGGCAATAATGATGCCGCCGGGTTTCAGCGATTTTAGGTTCACCTTCAGTGCAGCCGCGTTCATAACCACCAACACATCACAACTGTCACCCGGGGTATATATGCGGTTGCTGGAAAAATGTAGCTGGTAACCACTTACACCGGGTACGGTACCCTGTGGGGCACGTATTTCTGCCGGAAAATCCGGAAAGGTGGAAAGGTCGTTACCTAATAAAGCAGTGCTGTTGGTAAACTGGCTACCTGTAAGTTGCATCCCGTCACCACTATCACCCGCAAACTTTATGACTACATCTTCTACAACCTGAGTTGAAACTGGCATATGATAAAAATAGGCTGCAAAGTTAGGCATTTTGGCAGTGCAGGGGGTAAAATAGACCCAATAATATGCATAACTTGTTTTTTACATGTTATTGTAAAAAATGATAATTACCCTCTTTGGCGGGAAGACTTTAATATTTAATGTTCAGCCATTTGGTGTAGGTTTGTAATAACGGGATTTCACATAATGCAGACTGTAAGGACGGCACTGGTTTTTTTGTTGCTGGTAATAGGATTTTATGTACATGGCCAGGCTCCTGGAAATGTAAAGCAACCACGTATTCTGATACTGCTGGATGGCTCATCGAGCATGAGTAATAAATGGATAGGCAATGAAAGGCGTTTTGATGCCGCAGCGCGCATTATTACCGCACTTATTGACAGCCTTTATAAGGTAAATAAAGATGTAGAGTTTGCCCTTAGGGTATACGGCCACCAGTATCCCGCGCAGGAAAACAATTGCTATGATACGCGAAGGGAGGTGATGTTCAGCAAAGACAATCTCACCCAGATGTCGCTACGGCTGGCTGCATTGCGGCCCATTGGTGTTTCCCCTATTGCTTTTTCATTGAAGGAAGCGGTAGAAAATGATCTTACCGACCCCTTACGCAATACGTACAGCCTGATACTGGTAACCGACGGCGGGGAAAGCTGTGGAGGAAACATCTGCGAGGTGATGGAGAAGCTGCTTTCGAAAAAAATAGAATTTAAACCCTACATTCTAAGCCTTGTAAACGATGCTGCACTGAAAGGGCAGTATGATTGTTTAGGCAATTACCTGCTGGTAAGCAAGGAAGATGAATTGAAACCTGCGGTGGGTAAAATAGTAGATGCATACAGGCAAATGTTTGTGATGCAGCGCATAGATAAAAAGCTGCTGGAATCTGCTGTTGTAAATACCCCGAGTGTATTGAAGGTAGATATCCCTAAGTTTAAAGTGACACAGGAGGTGGAAACCCCGGCAGCAGAACCCCCGAAACCTAAACCGGAAGTAACCCGACCACCCGTTCAGCAACCGCCTGTAGTGGTTCCTCAACCTACGCGAGACATTACCAACCGAACCAATGACCCCGCACCTGCGCCGGAAAAGAAACTGGCGAAAGAGATTATTGAGAGCATGAGTATAGCAAAATCGGCACGCAGCTTGCCGGTGTACTATGCTACCAGGGAATATACGCCATTATACCTGCCACCTTTCAAATTACCGGCGATACCCGATGAGCCGCAACCTAAACCAGTACCCGCTGCTACGCCACCCGTAGTAGCAGTGCCAGCTACCAAACCACCGGTAATAACGCCAAAGCCGCAACCCAAGCCGGCAGTAAAACCGCAACCTAAACCGGTAGCTACAAAACCACCTGCACAAATCACAAAACCGCAGGAACTGAAAACAATAAAACAAGAAAGCACTGATAATACCAATAAAGAAAGCACCCTGATTGTTCTGTTTACAGACGGCAAAAACAAATTCTACCAATCGGCACCAGAGCTAGTATTATACGATGTAACTACTAAAAAAGAGATACTTCGGTTTAATAGAACAGTAGATGTGTATGGCAAACCACATCCACAAAAAGTGCCTCCTGGTACCTACTTTATGAAAATAACTGGTAAGACCAATATGGTAGTGTCAAACATTGTAATAGAACCAGCGAAGGATAACCCAGTACTAGTACAGGTAAACAAAGGCTCTATAGACTTTGCATATCAGGGCAATGCTAAAAGGCCAATGACCGATTATAAGGCAAGTGTTGTAAAACGATTTGATAGCGCCCCTGTTGTATATCAAAAAACTACAGAACGTATTGAATATGAGCCGGGTACTTATTTTGTTGAGGTAAACACGCTGCCCCCATGGCGCAAATCATTTGACCTGGATTTTGGTACCATTCATGGTATAGAAATACCGGAAGAAGGGGAACTGATAATAGATAATAGCAAACCTTTAGGCAAAGTCACTTTACAACATCCATACGGGGATAGATTCAGAACTTTTTATAATCTGAATGTGGATGGAAGTGGTAAAGAGTTGAAACTGAAAGTATTACCAGGTAGCTACCGTGCAGGTTATAAGAAAAACCCTAACCTGCCGTATGCGGAAGAAACCATGGTAGATTTTTCTGTAACAAGCAATAATGTTACTAACTTAGTAATTCAATAATCTCCCGTCCTCTTGGAAGGTATAGTCATCAGCCGGATAAATATACAGGATGAAAGGTATCCGCAGGTATATGAACTCCGTGAAGAAATATTACGAAAGCCGATAGGGCTATCTCTTAAGAATGAAGACCTGAGCGCCGATGCTCAAAACGACATCTTTATAGCCGAAAATGCAAATGAGGTGATCGGCTGCGTGATGCTGCATCCTATAGCCGATGAAGAGAAAATTAAGCTACGCCAGATGGCTGTGCATAGCCGGTGGCAAGGACAGGGAATCGGCAGGATGCTGGTAGAAGCTGCCGAAGCTTATGCCAAGGAAAAAGGATATTCTTCCATTATACTGCATGCCAGGCAGGTAGCCGAACCATTTTACAAAAAGCTGGGTTATTATACTACCAGCAGCGTATTTACTGAAGTAGGTATTCCGCATGTAGTGATGGAAAAAGATATATTTTGACCAATTGCATATCACGGAAAGATAATTACAGGGCTGTAAGTTATGAACAGGTAACCGCATTGCCACAGGAATGGCATGATATGCTACCTGCAGATCATTTCCTGCATCCATCCCAATTATTTGTTACCGAAGCTGCAATGCTTCCTGATGTTTCTTTCTTATATATACTATTGTACGAAAAGGATAAACCTGTAGCCGCGTCCTACTTCCAGATATTGCAGGTAAAAGAAAAGCACCTGAATATAGCAAGCTTAAAACCCCTGCAAAAAATTGGCTGGAAAGCGTTTGCGTTTGCATCACCTAAATTGTTGGTAGCGGGCCATTTGTTTCGGCACGATGTAGCCTCTTTTTATTGGAGCGAAAATATAAGCATGTTTGATGCTTACCGGCTGTATAAGCTGGCTATTGATACGGCACTAAGCAATAGCTGTAGCAATGCCGTATTGATAAAAGACACACCGGAGGTATTGGTACCTTATTTTCAGAATTATGCACCTAAATATATTTTGCTGCGTAATGATATATCCATGGAAATGGATATACCCGAAACCTGGCAATCGATAGAAGACTATGGGAAAGCCCTGAAGCATAAATATGCACAACGCTTCCGCAAGATAAAGCAGGCCGGAAAAGATATACAAGTAAAAGAGTTTTCTGTAAAAGAAGTAAAGCAATATAAAAAGAAACTATACGAACTGTACCTGCAGGTTTGCGAGCGGCAAACAGCACGTATAGGCTATCTCAGCGAAGATTTTCTGCCGCAGCTAAAAGAGTATTATGGTGAAAGCCTGAAGGTATGGGGTATGTTTCATGATGAAGAAATGGTAGGTTTTTTCAGTGCATGGGAAAAAGCAGCAGCATTTGATATGTTTTACATAGGCTTCGACTATAACCGAAATGCATCATTGCAACTCTATTTCAATATCCTTTTCTTTAGTATAGAGCAGGCAATAAGATTGAAAAAGCCACTGCTGATACTCGGGCGCACAGCATTAGATGCCAAAGCCCGCCTGGGTTGCAAACCACATTATCTTTCCACTTTTGTATATATACGTAGCCGTCCTATACGCCTTGCAGTATTGGCTATACAAAACACTTCCCAGCAACAGGAAGGTGAATGGGAACAAAGGCACCCATTAAAACAAAGCAAATGATATTAGTGCGCAGCTAACCAGTTAGCGCCCGTACCGGCTTCTGTACGTACCGGTACATTATGTGGCAGCACCATCGCATTTTCCATTTCCTCCTGCACCAGTTTTTTTGCGAGTTCCAATTCTTCCATAGGCACATCAAATACAAGCTCATCGTGCACCTGCAGTATCATACGGGTTCGCATGTTTTGTTCTTTTAATTTGCGATGTACGCGTACCATAGCCAGCTTTATCATTTCGGCAGCTGTGCCTTGTATGGGCGAGTTGATGGCATTTCGTTCGGCATAACCACGCACCGTTTGGTTGGCAGATAGAATGTCGCGCAGGTAACGTTTGCGGCCCATCAAGGTTTCTACATAACCATGCTCGCGGGCAAAGTTTATGGTGTTATCCATATACTTTTTGATAGAGCTATATTGAGCAAAATAGTTTTCAATAATGGTCTTTGCTTCTGTACGGCTGACGCCTAATGATTCAGAAAGCCCGAATGCCGTTTGGCCATATATGATACCAAAGTTTACAGCCTTGGCAGCGCGTCTCATTTCAAATGTTACGTCTGCTTCGGCTACGCCATATACTTTAGCAGCAGTAGCAGTGTGAATGTCTTTATTAGAAATAAAAGCCTCTATCATGTTTTCATCGCCACTTATGGCAGCAACAATGCGTAACTCTATCTGCGAGTAGTCGGCAGAAACAAGTGTCCAACCCTCCCCGCGCGATATGAATGCTTTACGTATCTCGCGACCCCGGTCGGTGCGTATAGGAATGTTTTGCAGGTTAGGGTCGATACTACTAAGGCGCCCTGTAACAGCCACTGCCTGGTTGAAACTGGTATGCACCCTGCCTGTGCGTGGATTTATCATAGTAGGCAGTGCATCTACATACGTACTCTTCAGCTTGCTTAGCTCGCGAAAGGCGAGGATGTCATCTACTATCTGGTGCTTATTGCGCAGCTTTGCCAGCACATCTTCACCGGTTGCATACTGGCCGGTCTTGGTTTTCTTGGCCTTGTCATCCAGTCTCATTTTTTCAAACAATACTTCACCCAGTTGTTTCGGTGAACCGAGATTGAAAACGATACCGGCCTGTTTATAAACACTGTCTTCTGCAATTTTTATTTCGCGCTCCAGTTCCTTCGAATATTCTTTCAGGAAGTTTACATCTATACCCACGCCTTCCACTTCCATATCCACCAGTATAGGCACCAACGGATTTTCTACCTCAGCAAACACTTTACGTACCTCCTGCTTATCCAGCATAGGATCGAAAACCTGTTTTAGCTGAAGTGTAACATCCGCATCTTCGGCAGCATATTCTTTCACCTGTTCAATATCTACATCACGCATGTTCAGCTGGTTCTTCCCCTTTTTGCCAATGAGTGTTTCTATTGATATAGGTTCATAAGAAAGATACTTGGTGCTCAATGCATCCATGTTGCGTTTGCCATCGGGCTCTATTACATAGTGTGCCAACATGGTATCGTATATCGAACCTTTCAGTTCGAAGCCATACCATTTCAGGATAGTCAGGTCATATTTTATGTTCTGCCCTATCCACAATACATCTTCCTTATCAAACAGCGGTTTGAATTTATTAAGCACCGCTATTGCCGCCTCCCTTTCTTCCGGCAGCCATACATAATAGGCGGTACCTTTTTCCCAGCAAAAACTCATACCGATGATGTCGGCCAGGTTAGCATCTATATTGGTCGTTTCTGTATCAAAGGCTATTTCTTTCTGCTGCAATAATTGCTGCACAAGAATGTCTATCTCCGCCGCTTCTTTTACCAGTATGTAATTGTGTGGGGTATTGTTTACGTTGTGGCTGGCAACCGGTACTATATCTTCAATAGCATCGGCCAGCGCTTCATTAGGTGCTGCAGGTGCAGTGAAGCCGCCTTTTTGCTGAATAGGCTGGCCAAAGAGATCGAGCGGGGCATTAGGATTGACAGCAGGGGCAGTGACTACTTCTTCACCCAGTACACGCTTGCCCAGCGTTTTAAATTCCAGCTCGGTAAATACTTCGCTTAGTTTCTCTTTATTCAATTCCTTTACCCTGAAATCTTCCTCATGAAATGAAACGGGCACATTAGTTATAATAGTCGCCAGCTTTTTTGATAATATGGCCAAATCCCTCCCGTTGCGAATTTTTTCGCCCAATGCACCTTTAATGCCGTCGGCATTGGCCAATACATTTTCAAGCGTATCGTATTCTGCCAATAGCTTAGCGGCCGTTTTTTCGCCCACACCCGGTATACCGGGTATATTATCTACCGCATCGCCCATAAGGCCCAGTATATCTATTACCTGCTCTACCCTTTTAATATTCCACTTAGCACATACCTGCTCGGGTCCCATTATTTCCACACTGCCTCCCTGGTAGGCAGGTTTGTAGATGTATACATTTTCGCGCACCAATTGGCCATAGTCTTTATCTGGGGTCACCATATATACCTGGTACCCAAGGTCGGCAGCTTCATGTGCCAATGCCCCTATAACATCATCGGCCTCGTAGCCGTCTTTTTCCATACAAGGCAGGTTGAAGCCTGTTATAATACGCTTGATATCCGGTATGGCGGCCGTTATATCTTCAGGGGCTTCCTGCCTGTTAGCTTTATAGTCTGTAAAATCAGTATGTCTGTCTGTAGGCGCATGGGTATCAAATACTACAGCAAGATGTGTAGGCTTTTCTTTATTAAGCAAGTCGAGCAGTGTAGTGGTGAACCCAAATTGCGCATTGGTATTGCGGCCCGTACTGGTAATACGCGGGCTACGAATTAAAGCATAATATGCGCGGTATATGAGCGCATAGGCATCCAGCAGAAAAAGCTTTTTTTCAGACATGCGGCTAAGTTAAGCAATGTGCTGATGCAGTGATAATTAATAGTGCAGCCGGAAGGATATATTGGCTTACCACTCATATTCTGCCTCTACACGGTCCTTCAGGCGGCTCACCATCAAAAAAGTGGCAGGGCATCGATATACATTTTGTATATAGGTATCGTTATACAGGTCAAAAGGTTTTTTGTCGTGATGCGGAAATTCAGCACAATCCGCGGGGCGCACTTCATATATAGTGCACATATTATTTACCAAAAACTGGCAAGGCAGGTTGCGGTTCACCCAGTCGCCGGTATCTTCTTCCTTTACCAGCCATTTTTCACGAAAAGCTTTGGGTGACATACGCAAGTGGGTAGCAATGCGGGTAACATCTTGCTGGGTATAAATAGGTGTCATGGTTTTGCAACAATTAGCGCATGTGGTGCAGTCTACATCTTTCCAAACAGTACTATTTACCTCATCCACAACAGTATGTATATCTTCCGGCACTATGTCGTCCAGCCTTTGCAGGAAGGCTGTCAGTTCATCTCTTTTTTCAGTTGCTTGTTTTTTAAATAATTCCAGGTCCATACGGCTTTGTAAATATACTGATTGCGCGATGCGTACAGGATTTTTGTTACCTTTTGCCGGAAGTTTTAAACCTAGGCACGAAATTAGTATCAAATAAAAAAGGTTTAAAAAACTACTAGAAAACAATAACTTATAAAGTGTGATGGAATAGGAAAATTTACATGGTATTCTGCCGGAAGTATTATATCGTAGTCGTTGCCATGTTGATGTGCTGGCAAAGTGTATGGGGACAAACAGACTCCATTACCATAGATACTTCTTTGCTGCAAACCAACCCTGCCTCAACCAGGTATGCTATACGTGGCACCGTTAAGGATAAGAAAACAGGCGAAGCTATACAGTTTGCTACTATCGCCTTTAAAGGTGCTGAAGCTACCGGCACAGCTGCCGACCTGGATGGAAATTTTGAATTGATAGTAGATAACCTGCCTTCCGATACATTAATTATACAGGCACTGGGCTACAATCCAATATACAGGAAGCTGGATAGTGGTGAGCGAAACATTCAACTATACATAACGCTAGAAACCACGGCAAATAAACTGAATGAAGTAGTGGTAGTGGCGGGTGAAGATCCTGCCATATTGCTACTGAAAAAAGTGATAGCCCATAAGCCCGTAAATAATCCCGATAAAACAGAGAATTATCGTTATGAAGCTTATAACAAAATAGAGATAGACCTGCTGAACCTGGATAAGAAACAATTTGAAAGCCTGCCTGTACCATACCTGCGCAATCTTAGCTATATCTACGACAATATGGCTACAACGGAAGATGGCGATAAGTACCTACCCTTTTTCCTTACCGAGGCATTGAGTGACTATTACTTTCAGCGCAAACCGAAGAAAACAAAAGAACTGATAAAAGCCACTAATATTCGTGGGGTAAATAACAAGAGCATCAATACCTACCTAGGTACCATGAATCTTGATATCAACCCCTATGATAATTACATGACGCTCTTCGACAAGAAGTTTGTAAGCCCTATTAGTAACGCCGGCCCCACATTTTATAAATACAAGATAATAGATACCCAGTCGGCATACGGACATAAAATAATAGTACTTACTTATGAACCACTGCGGAAGGGAGAGAATTGTTTTTCGGGTACCATCCGCATTGTAGACTCTGTATACGCGCTGGAGTATGTATTTGCTGAGATACCTAAGGAAGCAAATATTAACTGGGTGAAGGCAGCCGAATTTTACAAGCAGTATGGGCCTATCGGCGATAGCTTATGGTTTTGTGTAAAAGAGAATTTCACGGCTAAATTCTTACCTCCCGGCAATACCATTCTAAGACCACCGGGCTTTATTGCACGCAAAACTACATCGTACAAAAACATTGTAGTAGACGATGCGAAGAATGTAGAGATGGTAAACAGCAATAAGCTGAAACCCGATGTGGTATTGGAAGATACTGCGCGTGAAGTAGCACCTGAAACATGGGTAGGGTTAAGACATGAAAAACTGAATACCCGCGAACAATCGATATATGATATGTTTGATACGCTGGAACAGGACCCGAAATATACCCGTTTCAGAAACTTTGCTAAGGTGATGGTAACCGGTGTTATCAAAGCAGGGCCGGTTGAGTTCGGGCCCTACTGGAATACCTATTCATACAACCAGGTAGAAGGCCACCGTTTCCGTTTTTCAATGGGTACCACACCTAAATTATTTAAAGACATATACCTGAACGGTTACGTGGCTTATGGCACCAATGACGAGCGCTTCAAATACAGTGCATCTGGATTATGGCTGCTGAACAGGCAACCACGTTCTTATGTATTTGCATCCTACACAGCAGATATCGACCGTACGGTAAACTATTATGATAAGGTGAGCTATGATAACATCTTCAGTGTAGCCATCCGTAAAGCAGGAGTACCACCCAAATTCATTTTTGCTAAGGATGCGAGATTAGAATATTATAAAGAATATTACAGTGGCTTCAGCCACATGCTTACTTTTTTAAGAAAAGAATTTGACCCATACAGCCCATTACCTGATATTGGTATTTTTAAAGACGAAGGTGGCCATACATCCGATATTGTTACCAATACCGAAGTAAACATCCGGCTGCGCTATGCGTATAAAGAGAAGTTCCTGGAAGGAAATTATTATCGTACCAGCCTGGGTAGTAAGTACCCGATAGTAGAATTTCGCTATGGTTTAGGATTAAAAGGTGTGCTGAACGGAGGATATGAATACCAGAAAATGATATTGACAGTATCTGATAACATCCGCATAGCTCCTTTCGGTTCTATATACGTGAATATATTTGTCGGTAAGTATTTTGGTACACTGCCTTACCCATTATTAGAAGCGCACCCGGGCAATGAATTTTATGCCTACAATAAGTATGCATTCAATATGATGACGCAATACGAGTTCATCAGCGATCAATATGCCGGTTTTAATGTGGAACACTCTTTAGGTGGTGGCTTATTCAATTATATACCGTTGATTAAGAAGCTAAAATTCCGCCAGTTCTGGACTGCGAAGGGCGTGATAGGCAGCCTCAGTGATGCCAATAAGCAGTTGAACCTGGATAAAGGGTTTACCTTCCGCACATTAGAAGGAAACCCGTACCTGGAACTTGGTACGGGCGTTGAAAATATATTAAAGCTGTTTCGTATCGACTTTGTATGGCGTGTAACACCGCGAACATTGCCCAACGAAACTCAGCTTAAAAATTTTGGCATCTTCGGCAGCGTGAAGTTTACTTTTTAAATCCCCATGCTTTCAATATCTGGTCGGTATGTATTTTGGATAAGGCACGCTTGATGATGTGGTGTATCTTACCCTCTTCATCTATCAAAAAAGTGCTGCGTACGATACCCATATGGCGGTTGCCATACAGTACCTTTTCTGCCCATACGCCGTATTTGTTCGCTATTTTCAAGTCTTCATCCACCAGCAGCGTAAATGGCAGCTCATATTTTGTTTCAAATTTTTTATGGCTTTTCTCATCATTAGGGCTTACGCCTAAGATGGTGATGCGGTGTTGTTTTAGTTCGCTATAGTTATCGCGCAGGTTACAAGCCTGCACTGTGCATACCTGTGTATCGTCTTCTGGATAAAAATAGAGCGCTACTTTTTTACCCTTAAAGTCTTTCAGCGAAACAATGTTTCCGTTCTGGTCTTTTGTTTTAAAATCGGGGGCCTTATCGCCTGCTTTGAGTTCCATATTTATCTTGTAAAAGTATAATTCAATGTTTGTGTATTGCCATTTTCATCCGTAGCAGTTACTACCATTGTGTTTTTACCTTTCGTGCAATGCTCGTCAAAAGTATAAAAGAATACATCGCCACGCTGCTCAAAACACAGCCATTGCCCGTTAATAGTAGCTCTGAATTTTTTTACAGATGTGATGGCATCTTTTGCTGTAAAACTGATGCGCTTTGCTTTGGTAAGAACTGCGTTCTGTTTCTGCAACGACTTTATAACCGGTGGTTGCGTGTCCATCGCCAGGCGATAGTTTCCAAAATTTCTAACAGATGCTTTATACCATCCCGCGTCGTAAATAGCAGATTTCCCGCTTTCGTCTGTACCATCGCTGTATATCAATGCTACTTTATCGCGCTGCGCAAAGCCTATAGCTTTGTTGGGTTTTATCCGCAGGTCGAAATAGGTATGAACCGGTACATAGGGCTGATGTAGCTGAAACCTGTCTGATAAACTGGCCACATCGGCTTTGCTGGAAAATTGAAAACACATGTCATCGTACAGTGCTTTATCATCCAGTTGCAGGTTCACATTTGGATGTTCAAACTTATTGGGCTGTAGTGCTTTGAAACTATTGCATACACCTGTGGTGCTATCTACACCCTGGTTATATTGTATATAAGCAACAATGTTACTGGTATTACCATTGGCGTCTTGCATATCTATATCCAGCTTATGCACATTGCCATCAGCTATGTTCAGTATGCCTTTATTGTCTTTCCAGGTATATAAGTGGTTCAATGCATTTCCTTTTAGCTGAAAGAATAATTGCAGCCACTGCCCTTTGCTCTTCCGCGTTTTATAGTCTACATAAGCATGCAGATAACGGGTTACATCGTAGCCTATGTCATCCAGCTTTATACGGCCCTGCTCCACACTATCCATGGCGATGCCGGCAGTATAGAAAGTAAGGGTATTGTCGCTGCCATTCATATAGTCGTTCACATGGAGGGCTACACCAATGTTTTTGTTGGCTGTTTTTATTGTATCGGCTACATAGTTGCCAGCACGCTTTTTCAATGCAACTATAATGGGGGTTTGCTCATAGATACTTTTATCCATGTTATATATTGCTATCTGCGTAGGTATAGGTGCTATATCATCTTTTATTTCAAAGCCAAACAGCATAGGGTTGAGCGGATGCTCTGTAGCTGTATTTCGTATCTCAAAGTGCAGGTGCGGTGCCGTAGATGCACCTGTATTGCCACTCCATGCTATTTGCGTACCTTTCTTAACAGGAAATAGATTGGGTGGCAAAGAAATATCCAGTTCCCAATTCTCTTTTTTATACTGTTCGCGTTTCATATAGGCCTGCACGTTGGGCATAAAGTCGTTGAGGTGGGCATATAGCGTAGTATACCCATTGGGATGTGTTACATACAGTGCATGACCAAAACCACCGCGTTCCATTTTAATGCGGGATATATAACCTTCGGCAACTGCATATACCGGCTGGTTTTCTTTACCCAGTGTTTTTATATCCAGCCCGCTGTGAAAGTGGTTGGGGCGGCATTCACCAAAATTACCAGCTAATATTATAGGCATATCCAATGGATTTCTGAAATAGCCCTGCGGATAATTGCTGTTTTGAGCCTTGGCTGCCGACAGGTATAATAAATGCGCTAATACGAATACTACTTTTCTCATCTCACTGCAATATTGGGCCAAAGTTGGATAAATAGATGCACTTATACAATCTGTGCTTATAGAATAAAGCCTTAGATTTGCAGCGCTACAAAGCCAGCTATATGTTTGAAAGGCTACGAAATAAATGGAAAGTAAATGGTTTTCAGTTATTGCTGATACTCTGCACTTTTGCCATTGGCGGTAGTCTTTGCGGATATGTGGGCCGTAAAATAATGGCACTGCTGCCATTAGAGAAAGGTGCAATATGGATAATCGTATACATACTGATAGTTACGATATTGTGGCCCATGGCCGTATTACTAGTAAGCATACCTTTCGGCCAGTTTTCTTTTTTCAAAAACTATATACGCCGTATAGGCCGCCGCATGGCCGGCAAAAAAGATTAGTGCAAAACGGCCTGCAACACTGCCAGTGAACGAATGCTGCCTAGGTGCTGCGTATGCTGGTGCAAGAAAGCAATGTACCAGTCCATAATGTGATAACGTGCAGTAGCATTCATATGTATGTCCTTAAGCTTTGCAGGGTCTTCAACAGATAATAATGCGCTTAATGCCCTCGCTTCATCATCTTGCAAGTGCGGGCCCATAGGTGGCAAATGTTCTGTATACGCACCATCCTGCAAACTTAAATAAGGAGTAATGTTACTATAAGTGCCCCTTATCTCATATCCCATCAGGTGGCCGCATTGTATAATGAAATAAATGGGAAAATTGGCCACACTTACGGTTTCCATTTTATCCAATAGCTTAAAATACTCGAATGAGAAACGAAATAATTCGGGTTGCTGGGCATGTTCAGGCAGTAAACGAAGCAGTAACTCAACCGAAAAAAGGGCTATGCTATTCTTCACTATATCTTCCTGTAGCGAAGTGTAGATATGCGCGTATTGGTATTCTTTAATACGCTGCAGGTTTACTTGTGGTTTTTGGTAAATAACAAGCTCCAGTAAAGTTGCCGGTTGCAATAATGCAGCCTTGTTGGTTTTAGCCTTGCTGGTACGCACACCTTGCACCATATAGCTTTGCACCCCCTGGCTTTCGGTAAAAACGCTTGTTATCAGGCTGGTTTCTCCATACTTTACCGAGCGCAGAACAATACCCCGTGTGTTTTGCAACATGGTTATTCCATAAATACTAACTTACCAACGTGTGTTTGAGAACCATCTTTGTTGGTAATAAATACCATATAAACACCAGACTGCGGCCTGCGGCCTGTATAGTCTATACCATTCCAAACTGCCTGGCCGCCAAAAGCCTTCGTGCGGTATACCAACTGGCCCGAAATATCAGTGATGCGCACATCGGCATTTTCTACCAATCCTTTTATGGCAATATTGCCGCTGTAACCAGATGGCACAGGATTAGGAAAGGCTTTTACTTCTGCATTTTCTTTACCACCCTCTGTAGCAGTGCCTCTATAGCTTACCAGCCCGTCTTCCGTGCCTATATATACATCGCCTGTTACCGGGTCTATCTCTATCTTTTGCACAAGGTCTGATGGTAGTGGGCTATTAGCAGCAGTAAAGCGGTTCACTACTTTATCACCTTCGGGCGATACCAGCCATACGCCATTATTTGTACCTATCCATTTGCGGTTAGCGCCATCTACTGCTATAGCTTTCACCTGCTGGCTTTCAAAAAGGTACCCCGCAAAATCATCATATTGTACTACGCGTATCTCAGCCTCGCATCCACCTGTCATTACCTGGCCCGGGCAGTTTACAATACCTATACCATTTTTGGTACCTATCCATATAGCACCATTCTTATCTTTTGCAATGCTGTATGTTTCATTATCGGGCAAACCGCCAAGGCCTTTACCGGCTAATAATGCACGGTATTTATCATCAGCAGCATTTTCGGGTGTATGGTTATCATCATATACTATAACGCCACCGGTAGAGCCTGTAGTTGTGTACCATTTCTGGCCATTATCGTCAATTATTATCTGCCCTGCAGCATTAGGTATAGGGCCACGGGGTATGGGTACAGCCATCTGGTAGTAAGAGCCCGTTTTAGTGCGTACTACCAATTCCCTTTTGCCACCGTGTACGGTCATCCACAGGTTGTTATCATCATCAAATGCAAAGCCATTTAACCAATGCCAGGAGCCCGACATAGCTGATGAGTCTATAAAAGAATTTTTGGCATAGTTTTCTGTGGTGCCATCAGGTTTTAATATGAGCAGCCCATCTTGCGCAGAGCCTACGTACACATTGCCGTCATTCCCTTTAATTATTCGTATAAAATCAAATTTATCATTGCCGATAACAGGGCTTTCATAAGTACGGAATTGTGTCCATTTCTCATTCTTAAAGCTAGAAAACCCTGCACTGCTGTTGCTGATATCCATCAAGTCATTATATCCGCCATGTGCTACCCAAACCTCGCCGTTATTGGCATAGATATCAAAGTTGGCATAGTGGCTGGGGCCTTCAGGTAATAATATGCCATATGGGTCGCCGCGAAGTTCCCTGATTTTCATGCCGCTAAACTCGTCTGCCAGCCATACATTGTTAGTGTCTGTTTGCAGCACATGTGTGCAAAGCCCCGGTGTTTTGAATGAATCGATAAACTGGAAGTTTTCATCCATTTTACGAACCATGCCGTTAAATGTCTTTTTATAGTTTTCGGTAATAAACAAACCATCGACTCCACCATCTATATGGCGTGTGTTAGTGTCAGATCTGTAGAGGAATTTCAGTGTATCATTCTGTACTACGAAAAGGCTATCAGCATCGGTAACAAATACTTTGTCTTTGTAAATGGCAGCACCTATAAAACTTCTGCCCGTGTCTATTTTGGTCCATGCAGCAAAGGATTGAAGGTTAACGGCATTCTTATTGGCCTTGTAAAATCCTTTTGTAGAAGCAGCATAATAGAAATTACCGGTAGCTGTAAAATCTGTGATAGGAAGTATCTGGTTGTTTAGGTAAAAAGAATAGGTTTCTTTCACCTCTCTTTTTTCTAAATCTATTACTACAATACCCTGGTCTGTACTTAAAAATGCCAGGCCGGGTTCAGTGTAAATACGGTTGATTTTTTTACTGCCGGATACTGTTTTGTTTTTTATTTCGGGCAGGTTATAAAAACTGCCATCCTTGTAAAGATCGATATTACTATTGGCATAGGCTAAAATAGCGGTAGATGTGTAGGTATCATAACCAATCCAGGACATACCGACATCAGACATACCCTCTACTTTACTAAAGCTCTCGCTTTCTTTTGTGCCGATATTGTAAATGTAAAACGCCTTCTGTGTGGCTACAAATATTTCCTTGCCGTTGCTGGCAAGGCTTACTGCCGAATTGTATGGCATATGCGCGCGCCAATATCCAATGGGCCTTTCCTGTGCCATTGACGAAAGCGCAACCGTACCGAATGCCAGTGTTGCAAGTGATGTCTTTATAAGATTCATATATAATACAACTACCTTCAAATGTACTGATAAAAACGCTGGTGCTAAAGCTATTATTGCTTGAAGAGGTGGGCTATAAAATACTAAAGGCTACCATTTGGTAGCCTTTAGTATAATAAGATATGTGTAAGATTAACCTACAGCTACACGGTTGAAGCTAACAACTGTCAGGTCAGCTTCTACGCTCTTCAGGTAATCTGCTACTGACTTACCGCCATCTTTTACAAAAGCTTGTGGCAACAGTGTGTTTTCTTTGAAGAACTTGTTCAGTTTACCCATGGCAATTTTTTCGGCCATTTCGCCTGTTTTGCCTTCTGCCGCTACTTGCTCCAGGGCGATGGCTTTTTCACGCTCTACCATTTCAGCAGAAATACTTTCAGCATCAACAGCCAGTGGGTTCATGGCTGCAATTTGCATAGCTACGTCTTTACCGGCAGCTATTACGTTATCGTTAGCAGCTTTGTTCAATGCCACCAGCACACCTATGCGGTAACCGGCATGGATGTAGGGGACAACTGTAGCAGCGCTCATAGTTTCGTAGCGAACTACGTCTATTTTTTCACCTATTTTAGCTACCATTTCCAGCAGTTTATCAGCTACAGTAGCACCTTCCATAGCAGCAGCTTTCAGCTCTTCGATAGAAGCAGCTTTAGTTTGCAGCGCTATATCAGTCAGGTTTTGTGCAAAAGCGATGAACTCAGCATTTTTAGAAACGAAGTCTGTTTCTGAGCTCAGGTTTACGATTACACCATATGAATTATCTGCAGAAGCTTTAGCAATTACCACACCTTCTTTAGCCTCGCGGTCGCTACGGTTAGCGGCAACTTTCTGGCCTTTTTTACGCAGATAGTCTATCGCTTTTTCAAAATCACCTTCGCTTTCTACAAGCGCTTTGCGGCAATCCATCATACCGGCGCCGGTTTGCTGGCGCAGTTTGTTCACATCTGCTGCAGATATTGTTACAGTACTCATTTTATATATCTTTTGTTTTTATGAAAGGTTTTAAAAAATAAGGTGCAAAATTCGGATTTTAAGCTTAAAGCCCCAAAATATGGGGCTTTAATAATCTGTTATATTTATATAAGTATAAGCGAACCTATACTGTTAATCGTACAGATTAACGGGCACCACCTGGACGGCTACCACCGCCACCAGGGCGATTGCCACCCGGACGGCTACCGCCACCACCAGGGCCACGGCCACTACCACCACGGTTGCTGCCGCCTTGTCCGCGACCAGCACCTGCGCCGGCACCTTGACGGCCACGGCCAGCACCACCGCGACGTTCGCCTTTATCAGCTTCGTCTTCGATGTCCATGCCGCGAGTGCTTATTTCAGCTACTTCTTCTTCTTCCACTTCTTCTTTATTCTGAGAGCGCTCTTCAAGGCCTTCCATAATAGCAGCTGTCAGGTAGTTAACGATGATAGCTATTGATTTTGTAGCATCGTCGTTTGAAGGAATAGCGAAATCTACTTTAGTAGGGTCGCTATTGGTATCTACCATTGCAAAGGTAGTGATACCCAGGCGTTTAGCTTCAGCCAGAGCAATGTGCTCGTGGCTCATATCTACCATGAACAAAGCTGCTGGAGTACGGCCCATTTGAGAGATACCACCCAGTACTTTTTCCATTTTGTCTTTGCTACGTGTCAATGTCAGGCGTTCTTTTTTAGTAACGCTATCCATTGTACCGTCTTGCAGCATTTTTTCAATGCTCTGCATTTTCTTTACGCTCTTGCGGATCGTCTGGAAGTTGGTAAGCATACCACCCAGCCAACGCTCAGTAACGAAAGGCATATTTACTTTAGCTGCTGCTTCAGCAACTATTTCTTTAGCTTGTTTCTTAGTAGCTACGAACATGATTTTCTTACCGCTTTTAGCGATAGATTTCAGTGCAGCAGCAGACTCTTCAAGACCTTCAATTGTTTTGTTCAGGTCTATTATATGTATACCATTCTTTTCGGCAAAGATGTAAGGAAGCATCTTTGGGTTCCACTTTTTCTTCAGGTGGCCGAAGTGCACACCAGCTTCTAACAGTTGCTGGTGCAGGCTTTTATTTTCTTCCATTGTAATTTTTTCTTGTTGGTTAAAAAAATAAAGAATACAACCAGGCGATTAACGTTTAGAGAACTGGAAGCTACGACGAGCCTTCGCTTTACCGAATTTCTTACGTTCTACAGAGCGAGGGTCACGTGTCATCAGGCCTTCTTTCTTCAGTGCCGGACGATAATCTGCATTCACTTCGCACAGAGCACGGGCAATAGCCATTTTCACAGCTTCTGCCTGGCCTTTAGGGCCGCCACCTGCTACTGTAACTACGATATCGAAACTGCTAACAGTTTCTGTAGTTTTCAGAGGCAGTTCTACCTGGTTTTGCAGGTACATGATGGGAAAATATGCCTTGTAATCTTTGTCGTTAACCGTGATGTTGCCGGTACCTTTGCTCATATATACACGGGCAACGGCTTCTTTACGGCGACCTACGGCGTTTTTTTGTTTTTCCATTTATATAGAATGGTTTACTTTTTAAAAAATTGATTACTTGGAATTAAGGTTTAATTCCTTTGGTTGCTGTGCTTTGTGCGGATGTTCTGCACCTTCGTATACAAACAATTTTTTGTACATCGCACGGCCCAGGCGGTTTTTAGGCAGCATACCTTTTACAGCGCGCTCTATCATCACATTAGGCCTTGTAGATTGCATTATTTTAGCCGTAGCTATCTTTTGGCCACCCGGATAACCAGAGTACGTTTGGTATTCTTTATCTTCCAGCTTGTTGCCGGTAAGGATAGCTTTACCACTGTTCACAACTATTACATAATCACCACAATCAAAGTGAGGTGTGTAATATGCTTTGTTTTTACCACGCAGTACGCTGGCAATCTTTGTTGTCATGCGGCCCAGCGTTTTGTTTGTAGCATCTACTACATACCAGTCGCGCTTTACGATTTTCTCGTTGGCCGACTGTGTTTTAAAACTAAGGTGTCTCATTCCTGTTGACATGTTCTCTTTGTTTAGTTGTTTCCCAATGCACAAAAAACATGGGAAACGGTAAATTTTGGGATGGCAAAGGTACAGGCGCTATTTTTCCCCACCAAGAAATTCATTAAGTTTTTTTAGCACACCTTTATAAGTAATTGATTTTCAATAAAAATTTTGTAATAAAATTATATCCCTTGTAAGTTGCTAACATTCATATAGTTGCAGGCATGATATTTTAACGTATTCTTTACATCCCCCTTTTAGGGTGATATGCCTTACATAACCTATTAAACTATCGGTTTACCGCTCCCCCAAAACCTTTAGTACATACAGTTACATCCATCTTAAAAATAGGTTTATGAGAAGAAAACTTTCACTTGTCATTTTACTATTATGCGTAAGTGCCTCTACGCTATTTGCCCAAACCCGGCGAATATCCGGGCAAATCCTTGATGAAACAGGAGTAGGGCTACCCGGTGCTGCTGTATCTGTAAAAGGTACCCAGGTGGGAACTGCTACAGATGCAGACGGTAATTTCCAATTGGATATACCTGAAGATGCTACAACCATCGTTATCCGTTCTATAGGATATACTGACCAGGAAATAAATATTGAAGATCAATCTACATTTAATGTAAGGCTTTCTCCCAGTGCTACCACATTGGAAGAAACAGTAGTGACGGCCAATGCCGTGCGGCGTGAAAAACGAAGCCTGGGGTATGCTACTACACAAATATCGGGAAACGATTTAAATACAGGTGGGAGTTCCAGCCCCATAAATGCATTAGTAGGTAAAGCGGCAGGCGTTAATATCAATACAACGGCAAATGCTCCCGGATCATCATCCCGGATTGTTTTAAGGGGTGGTTCTTCTTTAACGAGAAATAACCAGGCGCTTATAGTGGTAGATGGCGTGCCTATTAATAACAATGGTTTCGGAACATCAGGAAATATTGGTGCGTTGAGTAATCAGGTAGATTATGGTAATCGCGCAAATGATATCAATCCAGAAGACATTGAATCTATAAGCGTGCTGAAAGGCCCTGCAGCAACTGCATTATACGGTTCTCAAGGCTCGAATGGTGCTTTAATGATCACTACAAAAAAAGGCAGACGTAAAGCAGGCCCTTCAAAAACTGATATTGAGATAAGCTCCAGTTTTGAAATGCAAAGCTTGCTGAAGCTTCCTGAATTTCAGAATAAATATGGGCAAGGTAATATATATGAAGGTATACCTGATGACCGACGTGAAAACTTTAGCTGGGGTGCAGAGTTTGATGGCCAGCAACGTCCATGGGGACAGGTTATAAATGGCCGGCAAAAAGTAAAACCATATGAAGCCCAAAAGAATAATGTGCGTGATTTTTTTGATATAGGTCAAACGTGGAACAACAATGTAGCACTGAATGGCGGTAACGAACAAGCGGCCTATCGCTTGTCGCTAGGGGCACTGAATAACAAATCGGTGTTCCCCGGTAAAAAGTATGATAAGTATACGCTGGGATTTAACGGGAATGCCAACCTGACCAACAAGCTATATACCAGCATCAGCATGAACTATACAAATATTAATAGTGACTTGCCGGGTTTTGGCCAGGGCGATGCTTCTGTTATGGATAACCTGTTGCAAACACCTCGCGATATTCCTATAAGAGACCTGCACGACCTGAGTGATAAATACAACTCGATGGATTATGTAGATGAAACAGGTGTAAACCGATATGGCTATTACGGCGCTTATGCTATCAATCCCTACTATACATTGAAAGAGTATAAGAATATAAATAAGGTAGACCGCCTTTTTGGCAACGTGATAGTAGGTTATAACATATTTGAATGGCTGAAGATAGAGGATAGGCTTGCTACGGATATGTATTCAGACCGCCGTTATCAAAGTGTGCCGAAATTCAATAGTGAGGCAAATGATCCGCTATACAATGGCTTGCCGCATATAGTGAATGGCAGATATGCGGAAGATGTGTACAATGTAAACAACCTATTCAATGATCTGATGGCAACATTCAATAAAGACGTTGCAAAAGATGTAAACTTAAATGTTATATTAGGCTTAAACTATACACAAAGGAGATTTGCGAATACATATGCCAGTACAAATGAAGAAGGTGGGTTGGTTGTTCCTGGGTATTATAATTTAAGCAATAGCAACGGTGTAGCGTTAGTTAATAACCGAACAGAGATATCCCGTAAAACGGGCTTATACACAGATATCGGAGCAAGTTATAAAAACTACCTTTTTGCAGGCTTTATGGGAAGAATAGATCGTTCTTCCACAATTGATAAAGCATATCCATATTTTGGCGTGAATGCTTCTTTTGTATTATCTGAATTTTTTAATCCTCGCCTAAAAGATGTATGGAACTATTCTAAATTGAGAATATCCTATGGTTCGGTAGGTAATGATGCCGATCCATATCTTAATACCACAACGTATAATCAAGCATCGGCACAAGGCAACTTTGGCAGCACGATATTTCCTTTTAATGGTATAGGAGGGTTTAGTTATGGTAATACTATAGGTAACCCTGACTTAAAACCGGAATTTACATATGAATTTGAGATAGGTACTGAACAAAATTTTTGGAGAAATAGAATAGGTATTGATTTTTCTTATTACAATAAGAAATCAGATAATCAAATCATACCTATTCCCATTGCTACTTCATCAGGCTTTACGAATAGAGTAATAAATGCGGGAATGGTCACTAATAACGGTATTGAGCTGGCCCTACGCGTAACACCTATACAAACGCGCAGTGGTTTTAAATGGGAGCTATACGGAACATATACTAAAAACAAAAGCGAAGTAAAATCCATATACTCTGGTACAGAGCAAATAATATTGGGCGGTCAGGTAGGCATGAGTGTGGTAGGAGCAGAGGGGAAACCTTATGGTACATTCTACACAATAGGGCATCAATATACAAGCGATGGAAAAATAATTGTGGACTCTGCGACAGGCTTGCCGAAAGTTAGTACTACCGCACAATATTATGGCACCTATCTTCCTGACTACCAGGCATCGTGGGGTACTACGTTGTCTTACAAAGGGTTTACATTAAATGTGCTATTTGATACAAAACAAGGCGGTATCTTCTATTCACGCACAAGAGATATCATGAGTTTTACCGGTACATCTAAAGAAACCGAGAACAGGGATCCTCATGTATGGGAAAACTCTGTTTACCAAGGTGCAGATGGACAATATCATACTAACACAACACCTTATAGCCCATATGTATACTACACTACAGCAGGTTTAAGGCCGGAATCAGAAAACCTGGTAAATGCAACGTATGTAAAACTGCGTGAGGCAAGGCTTACCTATGTTTTCCCTCAAAAATGGTTTAACAGGACATTTATTGGTGGTGCATCGCTTAGTGTATATGGTAATAACCTGTTTATATGGACACCAAAATCGAATAAGTATGTAGACCCGGAAGTAAACTCTTCAGGATCATCAAACACGCAAGGATATGATTTTTCTGCTCAGCCGTCTCTTCGGAATTATGGTATGAACCTAAGGTTTACTTTCTAACCTCCAAACATTCAACTATATGAAAAGAATAGCATTCTCAATAATAACAGCATTTATATTCATGCTTCCTGCATGTAAAAAAACATTGGATGTAAATAAAAATCCTAATAGTCCTGCAGATGTAACAGTCGTACAATTATTACCCGCTGCTCAGATATCTATAGGACAAGTAACTGGCAATTATTTGCAAATAGTCGGGGGTATATGGGGGCAATACTGGACTCAGAATCCAAACTCGTCTCAGTACCGGTCATTGGAACAATATCAGCCAGAGCCTACATCTACCAACCGCGCCTGGCAGGAATTATATTCAGGAGCACTGGCAGATCTTCAGAAAATAGTCGAGAAATCAGGTACGGCGGAAAACACCCGTAACTATACAGCCATAGCTAAAATACTGCAAGGCTATACGTTTCAAATGCTGACAGATAATTTTGGTGATATACCGTTTACCGAAGCTTTAAAAGGTGAGTCTGCAGGTATCACAAGCCCAAAATACGATAAGCAAGAAGACGTATATAATGGTATAATCAACCTTGTAAAAGAAGGACGGGACCTGATAACATTTGAAGGTGCACATCCGGGTAGCGATGATGTTATCTACAATGGCAATATGGCAATGTGGGCAAGGTTTGCCAATACATTATTGCTGCGCATGTATTTGCGTTTAGCATATCGTAATCCAGGATTGGCACAAGCAGGAATTGCTGCGTTACAAACAGATGGTAATGGCTTTATGACTTCTACATCCGAAACGGCACAGATAGCCTATACCAGCAGTCCGGGTAATACAAACCCGTTGTATTCTGAAATGGCTAACCTAAACTTTACACAGAATCTTATAGGGAGCGCCACATCTATAGATTCAATGGATGCGCGCCTTGATCCGCGTATCGAGGTATTTTATGTACTGCTGGGGGCAGGGCTAGAGCAAGGGTATTATAGCATTAATCCACCAGCTTCGTCTTATGCTGTCCCTAGTCCTATTGTAGGTGGCCGTGCAGCCGACCCTGAATCCGGGTTGGCTCCCGTTAAATTACTTACATCATATGAAAGCCTGTTTTTACAAGCCGAAGCTGCTGCGCGCGGTTGGTTACCGGGTGACGCAGCACAGCTTTTTGAAGACGCCATCACTGCAAATTTTGTAGAATATGGGGTAGATCCTGTGGATTATCTGGGTGTAGCGGTATATCCTGCCACTGGCAGCATGGAAGACAAGATAAAAGCCATCATTACCGAAAAATGGTATGCTATGAATGGTAACCAAAATATAGAAGCATGGACAGAATGGCGACGCACTGGTTATCCTGATTTCTTCACGTTTTCAAGAAATTCAAGAATAGGTAGCCAATTTCCGCAAAGATTACCATATCCGGAAGCGGAAGTAACCAGGAATCTGAATTTTCCCGGGCAAAAACCGATGACAGAAAAAGTATGGTGGGACGCTAACTAAAAAATTACAACTATGAGAAAATTACTCTTAATAAGCATAATGATAATAGTGGCCGCAACGGCTTGCCGCAAAAGGAAAGATGATGTATCCAGAGTTGTGGTAGTGCCTACTATGCAGGTAGCGGGTGAGAAATTTATAAGCATACGGGTGGGAGACCCGATGCCGGCAGATGAGGGAGCTACAGTGGTAAATGATGCACCCCTGCAGGGCGATGCCAATGTTAAGGCCATTGAAAACACGGTGGACGTGAACACCCCCGGTATATATTATATGTTGTATCAAACCAAAACAAAGAATGGCTATACCGTAGGTGCAGCACGCTATGTGGCAGTTACCAATTATGATGATACGGAAGACCTGTCCGGTATATATACCCGCACTGCAAATGGCATAGAGGTAGAAATAGAGCGGTTGGCCCGTGGGCTGTATGTAAATAGAGACATGGGTGGTGCCGGTCTGTCAGATGCACTGTATTTTACAGTGATAAATGACACAACGATAGCAGCCGGTCCACAGTTTTCAGAAACGATAGGCGACGTAATAAATACCGAAAGCGAATCGTTATTAATAGAACCCGATGCAGTGACCATACGCTATGCATTGGATGCTCCTGGCTATGGTACTGCCGTACGTACGTTTGTAAAAGAAAAGTAGATCGTGTGTTAGGAATTAACACCAAATGAGGTGGCTGAATGTTTTCAGCCACTTTTTATTTGAGCTTTATCCTGCCAGGGTTTTCTTGCATAAAGGCCGCCCAGCTGTTTGTTTTAGCCCGTTTAGGTAAGGTTATCTTTTTAGCGGTTTCATCGGCGCCGGGTATACGGCTTTGGTAATGATGACATAATGCTACTGCTACTGCATCGGTAGCATCCATAAATTTCACATCTTCCTGAAAGGCCAAAGTATGTTGCAGCATTTCCCATACCTGCTCTTTAGTGGCATTGCCACGGCCGGTTATAGATTGCTTTATCTTACGTGGGGCATATTCTTCTGCATGCAGGCCAAAGCGCATAGCAGCTGCAATAGCCACACCCTGTGCGCGGCCGAGCTTTAGCATACTCTGCACATTCTTGCCAAAGAAAGGGGCTTCGATAGCTACAGCTACGGGGCTGTGAATAGAAATAAGTGTTTCCATCTTTTTGTAGATCAATGCCAGCCTTTCTGCATGATCCTTATTTTTTGCTAGTTGCAATACCCCCATTTCCACCAGCGAAACCTTATTTTTGTTGACAGCAATAAGGCCATAGCCCATAACAAGCGTACCGGGGTCTATACCAAGGATAATATGGGAATCTTGCGACAAAGGACGAAATGATTTGAACAAAAATACCAAAATATGGCTCAACTATGTGCTGGGCGGCATTATTTCCATTTTGCTTTTATGGGGAATATACCTGCAGGTACAAAAGCAATTGCAGCGTATTGATAGCAATGCCATCTGGAACACCGGGCCACATTACCTGCTATATCTTACGATAATATTGATGCCGCTGAACCTGGCACTGGAGGCTAAGAAATGGCAGCTGCTGGCAAAATCGGCACAACCGATAGCCTATAGACAGGCACTTACCAGCCTGCTGGCAGGCATCGCTTTTTCCATCATTACACCCAACCGTATCGGTGAATATCCCGGCAGGTTGTTATACCTGAAAAGAAAGAACACACTTCGCCTTATAGGTGTTGCTGTATTGGGTGCTGTAGCGCAAATGCTTACTTTATTCCTGTATGGCCTGGTAGGTTTGGTATATTATAATATTGCTTTCCCCGGCACAATACAAACCGTAGTGCTGGTGGCTTGTGCCGTGTGCACTGTTATCATTGGCCTGGTTTACTGGCGCTTTGATACATGGATGCCCCTGATAGAACGGGTGAAATGGCTGCGGAAGTATAATGTATATGGCAAGTTGTTAAAACGATTCACGACTAAGCAACAGTTAACAATACTTTTAATATCGCTGTTCCGGTTCGCTATTTATACGGCACAGTATTTGATTTTGCTACGATGGATGCATGTATATATGCCACTGGCAGAAGGATTTATGATGGCAGCCCTGTTTTTTTGGGTTATATCAGTGATACCGTCTGTAACGCTGGTAGAGCTTGGAGAGCGCGGGCAGGTAGGGCTTTACCTGTTCCATCATTTTTCAGATAACACAGTAGGCATATTGGGCGCCACTGTAGGTGTGTGGTGTATCAACCTGATAATTCCTGCAGTTGTTGGCAGCATTTTACTATTTCGTATGAGGCTGCTGCGTTAATGTTTCTTTATATTTATTATGATTCAAAAGCATGATATTTGAATATGTTGAATAGAGGTAGGATAATAGCGATCGTTGCCCTGTTGCTCATCAGTATTGCTTCATATGCCCAAAATGATTTTTGCGGGATAAAGAATACAAGTTTCAAAGAGGGTGAACGGCTGGTATTCAAAGTATATTATAATATGGGTGCTATATGGGTTGGCGCGGGTTATGCCACCTTTAATACTACTCTTGAAGATTTGAATGGCCGGAAAGTATATCATGTAGTGGGTGATGGTAAAACCATGAAATCTTATGAATGGTTTTATAAAGTGCGCGATAAGTATGAAACCTATATTGATGTGGAAACAATGTTGCCGGCAAAATTTATAAGGAATGTGGATGAAGGCGGGTTTAAAATTTATAACAATGTAACCTTCAATCAAAACATAGGGCAGGCTATATCTACTAACGGGGTGTATAAAGTACCCAAATGCATACAGGACGTACTATCTGCCATCTATTATGCCCGAAATATCGATTATAGCAAATACAAACCCGGAGATAAAATACCTTTCAGTATGTTTCTGGACGACCAGGTATACAATTTATATATACGATATATAGGTAAGGAAAGAGTTACTACAAAATACGGTACTTTCAATGCTATCAAGATCAGCCCGTTGCTGATTGAGGGCACTATATTCAAAGGTGGTGAAAAGATGATGGTATGGGTAAGCGATGATGCCAACCGTATCCCGGTTCGGGTAGATAGCCCCATATTGGTAGGTAGCATAAAAGTGGATCTTGTAGGTTACGATAAACTACGCAACCCGTTTACTGCACTAATCAGTAAAAAGTAAGTACTCCACGGTATTTTTAATATGAAAGGTTGCAGAATAGTAGTTGCGACCTTTTCTTTTTATATTTTTGCACACTTTACTAATTATCCTTATTGAATATGATTTCCCTTGGTGGCAAGCCCCTCGACCTTGCGGTTTTTGAACAAATAGTGCTCCAGGAAAAGGAGGTGACGATTTCAGCGCCTGCTATAAAGGATGTAACACGCAGCTATGACTTTCTCCGTTCTTTCTCGAAGGACAAACTAATATATGGCATTAACACCGGTTTTGGCCCTATGGCGCAATACCGTATCAATGATGATGACCGTAAGCAATTACAATACAACCTTATCCGCAGCCATAGTTCGGGCATGGGGCAACTGCTTTCGCCAAAGCATAGCAGGGCTATGTTGCTGGCAAGGCTAAACACGATGCTGCTGGGCTATTCGGGTATCCATCCGGATACCGTGCAACTGATGACCGACCTGCTGAACAATGAAGCCTACCCTTGCGTATATGCACACGGTGGTGTAGGTGCCAGCGGGGATTTGGTGCAGCTGGCACACCTGGCACTGGGGCTGATAGGTGAAGGTAACTTTTGGTTCAAAGGAAAGGTAACCCCGGCTAAAGAAGTATTTAAGAAATTAGGCCTGAAACCAATGGATATTTACATCCGCGAAGGGTTAGGTATGCTGAATGGTACATCTGCCATGACGGGTATCGGCGGCGTGAATGTGATTATGGCACACAGGCTGGTAAGGTGGAGTATGCTGATGTCGCTGATGGTGAACGAAATGATGGAAGCTTATGACGACCACTTCTCTGCCGAACTGAATAATGTAAAGCAACATCGTGGACAACGCGCCGTAGCCGAATGGATGCGCACACTTGGCAACGATAGTAAACTGTTGCGCAAGCGCCACGAACACCTGTATGATAAGAAGGTGACAGAAGATGTGATAGAAGATAAAGTACAGGAATACTATTCACTGCGCTGCGTGCCGCAGATACTGGGTCCGGTGTTTGATACCGTACTGAATACAGAACAGGTTATCATCAACGAACTGAACTCTGTAAACGACAACCCGGTAGTAGACCGCAAGAATAAAAACATCTTCCACGGAGGCAACTTCCACGGAGATTATATAGCACTGGAAATGGATAAGCTGAAGATAGCCGTCACTAAGCTATCGATGCTGGCAGAGCGCCAACTGAACTTCCTGCTGAACCCGCACCTGAACCAGAAACTGCCACCATTTGCCAATGCCGGTAAACTGGGCCTAAACTTTGGTATACAGGGTATGCAGTACCCCGCTACATCTACCGTTGCTGAGAACCAAACGCTGAGCAACCCGATGTACATCCACAGCATACCTAACAATAACGACAACCAAGATATCGTAAGTATGGGTTGCAATGCTGCCATGATGTGCAGCCGCGTGATAGATAACGCTTATGAAGTATTGGCAGTAGAGGCAGTAGCGCTGGTACAGGCAATAGACCTGCGTGGCTTTAGCAATAAACTGGCACCATCTACCAAATGGATGTACAATGGTGTGCGCAAACTGTTCCCGTTCTTCAAAGAAGATTTTTCTGCTTCCAACAACCTGCAGCAGGTGAAGGAATGGATGGCAGAAACGGATATCATCGCACAGTTTAAGAATAAGATATAGTAGGGGCAATCATTTTTTGATTTTTATTTGACTTGATATGAAATATGCATTGGTAACAGGAGGCTCTCGCGGTATAGGCCGTGCTACCTGCCTAAAGCTGGCAGAACTGGGCTATAATGTTATTGTAAACTATAAAGGCAATAAAGCTGCTGCCGAAGAAACAGCAGCAATGGTGAAGGAGAAAGGTGTGGATGCACAGGTGATGAATTTTGATGTGGCCAACAAAGAAAATGTGCAGGAAGTATTGGGCGGATGGATGGAAGCCAACAAAGAGAACATTATAGAAGTGCTGGTAAATAATGCCGGCATCAGGCAGGATACACTGCTGATGAGCATGACCGATGAACAATGGGATGATGTGCTGGATACCAGCCTGCGTGGCATGTACAATGTAACTAAAACCGTACTGAACCCGATGCTGATGAACCGCTATGGCCGTATCATCAATATGGTATCGCTGAGTGGTATAAAGGGTATGCCGGGGCAGGTAAACTATAGTGCTGCAAAGGCGGGCATGATAGGTGCTACCAAAGCACTGGCCCAAGAGATAGCCAAGCGCAACATTACAGTGAATGCTATAGCACCCGGTTTCATCAAAACGGATATGACCGAGGAGTTGAACGAAAAAGAACTGATAAACCTGATTCCTATGAAACGCTTTGGTACGGCAGAAGAAGTGGCCGACCTGGTAGGTTTCTTGGTATCGAAAAATGCAGGGTATATAAGCGGGCAGGTGATCTCTATAAACGGGGCACTGTACACATAAAAAATATTAGAGCAAGATGAGTCGTGTTGTTATTACAGGTTTAGGTATCTATTCTTCATTGGGCAAAGGCAAGGAAGAAGTAGCAAAGTCTTTGTTTGAAGGCAAGTCGGGCATAATACTCGACCCTGCCCGTAAAGAGCTGGGCTATCGCAGTGGCCTTACCGGCTTTGTAGACCGCCCGCAACTAAAAGGCCTGCTCGACCGCCGTTCGCGCATTATGATGCCGGAGCATGCAGAGTTTGCCTATATGGCTACGCTGGAAGCTATGGCACAGGCGGGTATGACAACCGAATATTTTGAACAATATGAAACCGGTATAGTATATGGCAACGATAGCTGTGCCCAGCCTGTAATAGAAGGTATAGACCTGGTGCGCGAAAAGAAAGATACCATGCTGGTAGGTTCTGGCTCTGTATTCCAGGTGCTGAATAGTACGGTTACTATGAACCTCGCTACTATCTTCAAACTACGTGGTATTAACTTTTCTATTAGTGCAGCGTGTGCCAGCGGTTCCCACTCTATTGGCTTAGGCTATCTTTTTATTAAGCAAGGCCTGCAAGACCGTGTGATATGTGGTGGTGCGCAGGAAGTGAATATATACTCGATGCCCAATTTTGATGCACTGGGAACGTTCAGTATTCGTGAAGATGAACCGGCAAAGGCCTCGCGCCCCTTCGACCGTGATAGGGATGGCCTGGTGCCCGGTGGTGGTGCAGCAACGGTGATACTGGAAAGCCTGAAAAGCGCGCAGGAACGTGGCGCCACTATACTGGCAGAAGTATTGGGTTATGGCTTCTCATCAAACGGACAGCACATCAGCAACCCCAGTACAGAAGGACAAGTACGCTCTATAAGCCGTGCACTGAAAGACAGCGGCTTTACAGCGGCAGATATACAATACATAAATGCACACGCTACCAGCACGCCTGCAGGCGATGGTAGCGAGGCTGAAGCGATATATGAAGTGTTTGGCAGCAAGGTGCCCGTAAGCAGCACTAAGAGTATGACCGGCCATGAGTGTTGGATGGCAGGTGCCAGCGAAATTGTTTATAGCATGCTGATGATGCAAAATGGTTTCATTGCCCCGAACATCAATTTTGAAAACCCGGATGAACATAGTGCCAAGATCAATGTGATACCGGAAACACTGAAAAAAGACTTCAATCTTTTCCTTTCCAATTCCTTTGGCTTCGGCGGTACCAATTCTTCGCTGGTAGTTAAAAAATGGGAGGAGTAAAAAATGATTATTAAATAAAAGAAACAGCCCCGCATTGCAGGGCTGTTTCTTTATAAAAGAGGTAAGAATTACTCTTCAGTTTTCTTTTTACGTGCTGTTTTCTTAGCAGGTGCAGTTTCACCTTCGGCAGTTTCAGTCACGGCTTTTTTAGCACGCGCCTTTTTAGCAGGCTTTTCTTCGCCTTCAGTAGCTTCGCCAGCTACAGCTTTTTTGGTAGCCTTTTTAGCAGGTGCTTCTTCTTCAACCGGAGCAGTTTCAACCGCTTCAACAGCAGGTGCTGCTGCATTCAGTGCTTCAAAGTTCAGCAGATTATTGGCATTCAGTATCTCGTACCATTTCAGCATTTTCTTCATATCACTTACATATACCCTTTCCTCGTCAAAGTCAGGGAATATGCTTTTGAAGTATGCTTTAATAGCGTTGTTATCCGCCTTTTTATGGTCTATGATGGGTGTAGTTGCAGCCGTGTCTTTCATTTTTTCAAACACATTGTGCAATCTTACATTATCACCGGTAGTATATACCTCAATACTTTCCAGCGGGGTTACATTGTGCAACCTCGCAGATATGAATTTGGTAGTTTTGTCGGCCAGGTTCTTTACGATAGCACCATCACTCTTAGTAGCCATTAATTGGTAAAGACCGCTTAATCCGGTAACTGCAACAATTTCTCTGTATTCCATACTATTCTTTGAAAGGGGGCAAAAATAAGGTTTTAGGATTTATTTATAGCACCCGTATATAAAAATATTATTCTTTATATCCCGAATGTTGTATTTCTAGCTATTTTATAAGTGTAATCGTTCCTTTGTATTCCACGGCCCGGCTGCTGCTATTGCCACATATACCTTTTGCATAGTAATTGTAAACACCAAGGTCCTGGGGTACTCCTTTAAAGATACCATTCCAGCCTTGTGAAGGGTCGTTGGTTTCAAATACCTGCTGGCCAAAGCGGTTGTATATAGCAAAGCGTTCCAGTTTAAAGTCGCCTTTGAACAAAACCTTGGCATAATCGTTCTTGCCATCGCCGTTAGGGGTAAAGGCATCCGGTATGAATATCTTGCAACAATCATCATATAAAACTTCTGAAACAGCAGAATCCTTACAGGAGTTGACATCAGTGACCCAAACCATATACTTGCCGTTTTGCGCACCTTTCAGGTCTTCAGAATTACTTTCTTTAGGGTCGCTCCACTTGTAATAATATGGCATCGTACCGCCGGTTACTTCTGCATGCACTACACCCTCGTTATCGTATCCCTCACAGTCGTTAGGCACGGCAGTCATCTCAATTTTCAATTTTTCCGGGCTGGTGATATTTATAGCTGTGTCTTTTTCGCAGCCTTTGTTATCTATTATAGTTATGAGATAAGTACCTGCCGGTAAATTGCTGAATACACTTTCGGGAACCGCCGATGCAGTACCCAGTTTAAAACGGTAGGGAATATTGCCCCCCATCGCCTTCACGGATATTTGCCCGTCTGTAAAACCATAACATTTAACCGGGCTAATATTCAGCTCTGCAAATTCGATATGCGGATAGCCTATCAAAGTGATAACCGTATCAAAACGGCAATTGTTAGCATCCATGACAGAGAAGGTATGACTACCTTCAGACAAACCATTGAAAGTGTTATCAGGAGTAAAAGCATTATTACCCACAGCATATTGATATGGTGCAGTACCTCCTTTACCAAAGAGTGTCACAGCAGCATCAGTAAAGCCTTCGCAGGTTGGAGATATGATATGAACGCTATCAATACCCAGCCTGTCAGGCTGTTTGATAGTGATCATTGTATCTACCCGGCAACCATTGTTATCTTTCAGTGTAATAATATATGGCCCCGTTGCCAGGTTGCTAATTAAGTTATTTGTAGTAAATAAAGTGCCGTTATTGGAGTAAGTATAGGCAGGAGTACCGCCTGAACCAATGATGGTTACGCTTCCGTCTTTATCGCCATAGCAAGTAGCGTTTTTTACCAGCAGGGTATCAATACGAAGTTTTGTAGGTTCTGTTATGATGATAGATGTATCACGTGTACAGTTATTGGCATCTTTTACATGAAATACATAGGTACCCGCTGTAAGCCCTGTAAAACTACCACTTGAAACATAACTGCCTGTGCCTTTTGCAAAAGTGTATGGTGTGGTACCGCCGCTGCCGCTAATATTTACAGAGCCTGTTGCCGTGCCAAAACAGGTAACATTTGTGGATGTTACAAACGGGACAAGCAATGTAGGTTCAGTAACAGGCAATGAAGTGTCTTTAGTACAGCCCAGGGCATCCTTTATTTTAATCATATGATTACCTGCCGTCAGGTTGCCCAATACATTACTACTGCCATAGGCATTACTGTTTGCAGCATAAGTGAACGGGCTGATGCCTGTAAGTGTGGTTACCGTTACAGAGCCGCTTGATTCTGTAAAGCACTTCACATTTGAAACGGCATATGTTGCTGTTACTGTAAGTGAATCGACTATATTAATAAGGGTGTCCTTCACGCAGGTTTTGTTATCCTTTATACGTACCAAATAACTGCCTGCAGCAAGGCCGGTAAATGTATTAACAGTGCTGAATGCGCCTGTGCCCATGGCATAAGTATAGCCGGGAACACCTCCGGTAGCATTTATATCAACACGGCCATTATTTAGCGGTGTACAGGTAGATTTTTTTATCTGTATAAGTGGAACAATAGGTGTTGGCTGGCCTAATGTAACAGTTGTATCACGCGTACAATTATTAGCATCTTTCAGGTGCACTACGTAGGTTCCTGCAGCAACATTGCCAAACGATGAAGATGTGCTAAACGGATTGGCATCCAAAGCATAAGAATAAGGAGTAGTACCACCTGTAGCCCCTACAATAATAAAGCCGGTGGAAGACCCATTACATATAGGCTGTACGAGGTTTATATTGGCTATAGACAGGACAGGGGGCTGTGTTATAGTTATGGTAGTATCCTTTATACAATTATTTGCATCTTTTACATGCAATGTATAGCTACCAATAGCAAGACCTGTGAAAGTGTTGCTGCCACTATAAGGTCCTGCGCCTATGGCATAGGTATGGGTTCCTGTGCCGCCTGCAGACCCCACCGTTACGCTCCCGTTAGAGAGGCCATAGCAACTAACATTCGTAATAGCCGGGTTGATGGTTATGGGAACCGGTTGAATGATAGCTATGGGTGTATCCAGGTAACAGCTATCTACATCCTGCACATGTATATTGTAAGTGCCGGCAAGCAAGCTGGTAAAAGTATTGGTGCCGCTAAGCGTGCCGCTACCTATTTTATACATATAAGGAGAATTACCACCATTACCGGTAATAGTAATAGCACCGGTATTGGCACCATTACATAGTACATTGGTAATCGATGTAGTAGCATGTACTACAATAGAATCGCGCAGGATAAAAGTGGAATCCTTTGTACAGTTATTCCCATCTTTTACGTGCAACACATAAGTGCCCGAAAATAGCCCTGCAAAACTATTGGCACTGCTGAAACTGCCGGTGCCTAGTGCGTACTGGTATGGCGATACACCATTGGAAGCTGTAAAAGTTATAAGTCCGCTATTATAATAATTACACTTCGGTTTGGCAGAAGCCACACTTATAACGATATCCGAAGGATCTATCAATGTTACGGTAGTATCTTTTTGGCAATCGTTGCTATCCAGTATATGCAATGTGTAGGTACCTCCAGCCAATCCTGTAAAAGTATTGGTGGTGCTATATGTGCCGTTGCCTATAGCATAGGTGAAGGGCGTTTTGCCACCCGTGCCGGTAATAGTGATACTGCCATTGGTACTGCCATGACATGAAGGGTGGGTCAGCGATACGGCTGGCACTATATCCGGGGGCGGGGCAATGATAATACTGGTATCTTTAAAGCAGGCGTTGCTATTACGTGTTCTGAATGTATAGGTGCCGGGAGATAAGCTATCGCGTTGCGTACCGGTGAGCCCTGTAAAGCTATGGATAGTTGTTGCCCCTTGTAATATGGTAATGGCCCAGGGTGATGGTGATACTCCGGGTGTCAGATCAAATATGGCTTTTTTGGTACAGGTAGCCGGGTAAACAAGTGAAAACACAAGCGTAGGGTCCGGCAACACAACAATGGTGTAAACTAAAGTTTGCCTGCTTGACAAAGGGCATCCGTTATCCGTATAGGTAATAAAGAAGTTATATGAGCCGGGCGCTACTGTACTTAAGTTCCACGAAAATAAGCCTGTAGGTGCTGTTGTGTTATTACTACTCACACTAAAAGTAGCCCCTGCCGGTATCCCCGACCATTGCATATTAATGGTATCCCCTTCCGGGTCAGTAGGGTTCAGGCTAAAAGTAAGTGTGCCGCTTGATTTACACACATTCAATATAGTACCTGCAGAATTGAGTGTGCCTGCAGAAGCAGAACTCATAGCGCCTGTAGGTGGGTTGCCGCTACAGGAACTTAGCACCACGAAAGTCATTTCCCGCATACTGGTCCCAACCAGCACCCCGCCGCGGTATTCTTCTACCCTATTTACTACTAAAGAACGCTGAACAATATTGGGCGTAAAACTAAGCTGCCCTGTGGTAGCACTAAAACTGAAAGTGCCGGTGCTGCAAGACAATGGAGCCGTGGCACTATAACCCGTAAGGTAAGTAACAGTACCCCCGCTGCCGCCCAAAAGACCGGGCACAAGACTATAGCTCAGGCTATCGCCATTCGGGTCTACCGTGCCGGGATTGTAATTAGCCCCTATGCCTGCACAAAAGAAAGGCGTAGGTATGGTAGTGTACACGGGGGAAGAATTATTGGCTGTATTGTTATTCAAGGTAGCCTCCAAAGCCATGATAGTGCCGGAGGTTCCCGACACAATATTGGTTATTGAAGTGCTTCGCCCTGCGCCACCACCGCTTCCTATAACACCATCAAACCTGAAGCGCCAATTGGATGATGTGGTAGACAAAGTATAACTGCCTGTGTAGGTAAACTTTTTTACACCCGGCACCGTACCGGAAGTACTTACACAGTTAGTATTACTAAGCTGGGAAGGGCAAACCGGTGTTACCTCTACCCCAACGGATGCACCTTGCTGGGTAAGGGATATACTGGTAACATAAGTGCTGCCGTTATAAACATCAACAGTAGGGGAAGCACTATATAGGTTAGAAAGTGCGGCACCTCCACAATCGCCATATATTACAAGAGATATATTATAAGTATTGCCACTGGAATGCGTATAGAACAGGTCTGCCCCATAAATATGGGTAGCAGATGCCTTATTTAATTGAAGGGTTAATAAGCAAAGCATCAGGCATAGCTTGCCTAAAAAAAATTCTTTTTTCATAGATAATACATCACTATGTTATAGATGAGTTAGTCACCTATTCAAAATAGTTAGAATAAAATGGGATAATCAAAACGGAGCAGGGCTATAAAAGTAAATATATACCTGCTTACATAACATAGTACTTACGTAAAATTTAAATTATGTCATTTTTATGACATGCCAAAAAGAGATAGTATAAACGGGTATTTATAAGCATTGAGAGCCTAGAACAGCCGTTTGCTTTTCTTTACACTATTAATATACTTCGTAATGTCTTCAGAGGGTTTTAAAAATAATATAGCTGCACCATAAACAGCTACTATAATACCGCTGCGAATGAAAGTGTCGAAAATGGGGTTTATGATAAATGGCAGGTAATAGCCGCAGGCAATAGCAGGTATGCCGGCTAATAATATTAATAGGCTGTTTCTATAAAAAGGCTGCAGGTGCATTTTTTTCCATAGAAATATCATTTTGGCAATATTAAATGCAATCAAGCCTATAGTATTAGCCCATGCTGCACCTACAATGCCATATCTTGGAATTAACACATAATTTAAAAATGTTATAACTAATAATAGCAGCATGGTCAGATAAAAAGTAAAACGATAATATTTCGAGATGCTTAACATTTCAGTGTTCGGCCCTGCTACCATATCCATGGTACGCCCTAATATCAATATAGGTACTATGAGTAATATGCCGCTGTATTCCGGCTTTAATATCATAGCAGCATTTTGCATATTTGATAGTATAATAACAGCCATTGCAACAACCACTATCATGGCATTAAGGGCCGTTCTCCTATAGAGGGTATTAACTTCTTGCTTGTTTTTCGCTTCATATTCCTTCATAATCATTGGTAATGCTGAAGAAACCATGGAACGGTATGGGATCTGGAAAATGGATATAATATACATGGCCACATTATAAACGCCGGATACTTTAAAACCATCTTCATCGAGTACGCCTAGCATTAACATGTCGATATTTACGAGGAAAGCGAGGGAAATTTGGAGTAATATATGGTATACCGAAAAGTTGACCATCTCTTTATACTCCTCACTGGAAAAGCTATTCCATTGAAAAGAAAACCCGAACCCCGACGTTTTAGTAGCAAGAAACCACAGTAAGGCAATAGGCAATAAGTGTATTAATACACTTAGGGTCATAAAACTATTAAATTGAATATAGCCATAACCATATAGTAGCACAATCAATATATTGAATACTCTCAATAGTATTTCGCGTATGAATGTGGAGGCGGCTATACGCATTTGAGTTGTCAAATACTGTTCGAGTAAGGTCATAATACCCCATAGCAAAACATAAACCGGCAACCAGAAGAAAAACTGATTAACATACGCAATATCCTGTTCCTGGTACAGATTAACTATATAGCCTTTGAACGAAAAATACAGGATAGATAACAAAATGGTTGTTACAACCGGTACCAGCACGCTAAGTGTTATTAGTACTTGCCTGCGTCTATCACTGGAGTCATATTTCGATATAAAAACATATAATGTAGAATTAAAGCCGAGTAATACAATTTGAGAACCTATCACAGCTTGTGCCAAAAGATTGCGCGAAAAGCCAAACTGCTGTGGGGTAAGTAGTTGGGTAGAAATGTATAATAATATTGCGCCAAGCAATGCCCCGCCAAAAGTTACAATTGTTGTCTTTATAGATTGACGAAAAACGATACCCATGTACAGACAAATGTAATTACACAATGTGTATGCTGCATCTTTATAAATTACTAATATTTTTTGTGTGGTTATTGTATACGTACATTAGTCGTTATTTTTGATCGTTTCATATTTAAAACCGTGTTCGAACACATGCGTAAATCTGTTAGGGAAGAATTTGCACCCCGATGGTACAGTGTATTTTTTAATCCATTTTATATAGTCCGTGACAGATTATTCAATGGCATTTTACGACATACTTCATACATAGTTCTTTCGCCCTGAAACATTTAATGACAAAACATGGTTTTGAAATCGTGGCTTATGAAAAGAACCTTACCTTAACAATATCATTGTAATAAAAAAGAAATAGCTAATGGAACCCGTATTTTCTGTAATTGTTCCCTGTTACAATCATGGTGAATTTCTGAGAAGGAATATTAAAAGTGTAGCCCAAATAGATATCGCAGTTACTGAACTTATAATAGTGGATGATGGCTCAACTGATGAAAAAACACTAAAAGAACTGGACGCGCTTGAACAAGAAGGCTATCGTATCATAAGACAGGGTAATGCGGGCCCCGGTGCCGCCCGTAACAATGGCATTGCCATGGCAAAGGGGAAATACATTATTCCTTTGGATGCTGATGATATGATAAGAAAGGAATATGCGCAGGAAGCATATAAAGTATTTGAAGCGAACCCCTCTATACATATTGTGTATTCAAACTTCAAACGGTTTGGCGATTCAGATACTGTAGAAAGATATACTTCCTTCAACCTACAAGATTTGATGCTGACAAATAGTATTGGTTCCTGTGTTATATATAGAAAATCTGCGTGGGAAGCAGTTAGTGGATATGATGAAAATCTCAGGAAGGGTTATTCATGGGAAGACTGGGATTTTTGGATCACTTTAGCATGTCATCATTTTAATTTCCTGCATCTGGATATGATAGGGTATGATTATTATCATAAAAATATGTCAAGAGAACGTGATTTTTTAAAAGACAGGATAAAAGTAAACAGGATAATAGATTACTTTGAGGAAAAACATCAGGGGTTTTATAACCCCAAAGCTATACACGATAATCTAATCTTTCAGGTAAAGAGTAGCCCGGTTGGTATGCTAGGTAAGATAATATTGGCTGCATATTTTCCCAGGTTATATCAAAAAGCATTGAAAAAAGGTAAAATAAGGAAATACCTGTTTTAAACACGAAGAGATTGAGACGTATCACATGCCATTTAATATTTTGTTTACTTTGCTACCAGCAATAGTACTACTGTATGGTGATTGGTAATGGAATGGTAGCCAGGTGTTTTAACGAATATGCAAAGGATGATCGTTTCCTGATATTCGCCTCCGGTGTATCCAATTCTAAAACGATAGATGTTGAAGCATATAACCGCGAGAAACAATTGCTGGAGCAGGCAATCATGTCTAATCCAGGTAAAATAATTGTGTACTTCAGCACCTGTAGTATATATGATCCTTCTGAAAACAACAGCATTTATGTGCGGCATAAACAAGCACTGGAGAATTATATTATTACCAGCGATGTAGACTATTACATTTTCAGAACTGCCAATTTGGTAGGCCCTTCCGGCAATCCCAGTAATATATTCACCTTCTTTCTAAATAGTATAAAGCACAACATTCCTTTTAAGGTTTGGGCAAATGCTACCCGCAATCTGATAGATGTGGATGATTTTTATGATATCGTCCATAGCATATTGAACAGTAACATGTACCTGAACGGTATTATCAACATTGCAAATCCGCGTAGCTATGCTGTGCCATATATAGTGGAATCAATGGAAAGTTTTTTAGGAAAAAAAGCACTATACGATATTATTGACAAAGGTGCCGACTTTGATATTAATACAGCACAGATACAGCCGGTAATCGAGAAATTGAATATATCGTTTGATGATGCGTACCTATATCGGCTACTAAAAAAATATCATGAATTATAAAACCGCTATACTTAAAAGGAATATTGAACTGGCCGGCATGTTCCCCTTCGTATTGCTGGGCAAAATAGCCGGCAAAATATTTAAGTTAAAAACCCGCCACCGCATATTTCTTTTCTTTCCATGGGCAGATATTGGCGGCTCCATAAAAGTGAATGCAGATATAGCCACCTGTATCAAAAACGAAAAGCCGCTCATCATATTTACCAAAAAGCCAAGGAATAATGAATTCAGGCACTTATTCGATATAGAAGGGGTACGAATACTGGATATTCATAAATATGTAGATAATAAAGCGTTGCATTTTCTAAACTTTTTTTTCAGAGGTGTTTTAGCGTCGTGGATCAATGCTGTAGAAAACCCGGTGGTATTTGGTGGCGAGAGCATGTATTTTTATAAAATAGTTCCACACGTAAAAAAAGAAACGCGCGTAGTAGAGCTCTGCCATCTCAATAGTTGGTTCAATTTTTCGCAGTCATTTATCAAATACATCGACTTCAGAATTTTCAGTAGTCCACAAATAAAAAGGGATATGGAAAATCTGTACAAAAAAAGTGGTGTACCGGTTAAGTACTATCAGCAGCTATACTTTGTAGATAATATGATAGAAGTGCCGGAGCTGATAGAAGTAAAGAATGATAAGCTGGAAGTTGTGTTTGTAGGCCGTGGTGCTGCGCAAAAACGGGTCCACCTGATAGCAGCTATCGCGAAGCGCCTGCACAAAGCAGATGCGAATGTCCATTTTTCATTTGTGGGCGATGTGGAAGAGATCATTCCTGATGATGTAAAGCAATACTGCACGCTTTATGGCAATGTAAAGGAAAAAAACAAAGTGGCAGATATATATCAAAGGTCGAATGTGTTAATACTTACATCTCTCTTTGAAGGCCTACCCATTGTAGTAATGGAGATGATGGCAAGAGGTAAAGTAATACTATCTACTGCAGTAGGCGGCATACCCGACTATATAGAAGACAATAAAAATGGATTGCTTATTACAGAAACGAATGAAGATGAAATAGTGACTAAAGGCGTGGAAAAAATACAATCGCTAATTGAAAATGAGCAGCTTAGAAAGGATTTAGGCCATGCGGCTTATGCGTATGCCCAAAAGCATTTCAGCGGAGAAGTATTCTGCAAAACATATAGAGATTTTCTAGGCGTATAGATACGTGTTGATCTCGCTATAATTTGTCCCTACCAGCTAATTTTATTAATTCTGCACAAAACCAATGCTTTTTAAAATGAAAAAAATACTGAAATACATATATAGGATATTTCCTTTTAAACAATCCATTTTTAAAGTACTAAGGTCATTTGGCTTAAGTGATAATATTACCAGGCATTTGGTTTTTAACGGAATTATCACACTCAAGGCGGATGATAAGAGTTTTAAGATGATTAATAAGGGATACTATCTCGAACAGCTTTTCTTTTGGAAAGGATTGGATGCATGGGAGAAATTATCAAGTCATTTATGGAGGGCTTTAGCGGAAAAATCTGATGTAATTTTTGATGTAGGCGCTAATACGGGCGTATATACCTTATTGGCCAAAGCATATAATCCATCTGCTGCGATATATGCTTTTGAGCCTATTGAGCGCATCCACACATTGTTGGATCAAAATGTAAAGCTGAACAGGTTACAACACACAACCATTGTTAATAAGGCAGTATCAAATCAGGTAGGAATTGTAGAAATGCATGATATGGATGAAGGGAACTTATATGAAGCTAGCCTTGAAACAAAATATATAGATGGATTAAGCTATGATAAGAAGAGGTTTAGAAAAAGGAAGGTTGAAGTAGAAACTATCGATCATTTCGTTCAAGCTAATAAGATTACCCAAATAGATCTTATTAAAATAGATGTAGAAACGCATGAACCTAAAGTAATTGAGGGTATGCGGGAAAGTTTAAAACACTTCAGGCCAATAATATTAATTGAAATCTTAAACCGTGATGTGGCAAATGGTATTTCAGTGCATTTTGAGGGCCTTAACTATGTGTACTACAATATAAATGAGGTTACCGGCTATGAAAGGGTAAATCATATAATGCCAAGTACGCATTTTAACTATGTATTATGCCCTTTGGAGAAGGATAAAACTTTGCAGGAAATAATGCAAAGCGTACATCCCTGATGAAATAAATAATAAATGAAGTTTTGCTTATCCATCCCATCAAAACATAATTATTTGTAATTGATTATTGCAATTTTACGGGTTAAGTTAAAAACAGGTGCAAAAAGTAGCTTGAGCCTTGCAAATTCGTCCCATACCGTTAACTTTGCTAACTCTAGAACAGAACGCTAGAAGACTGTTTTAATTATGAATTTTTTATTCCTGGCGGCCGACCAACAAACGCCCTTCAGTTATCTGCCTATAGCTCTACAGTTAATAGTAGCGGTAGGATTTGTAGTTATGACGATAGGTGCCTCACATTTGCTGGGCCCTAAACGTAGAACGCAGGATAAACTTATCAACTTCGAGAGTGGTATCCCTTCTGTAGGCAATGCCCGCCAGCCAATGGCTATCAAGTATTTCCTTGTAGCTATCCTTTTCGTTCTGTTCGATGTGGAGGTTATCTTCTTTTATCCGTATGCAATCAACTTCAGGGAACTGGGTCAGGAAGGCTTCTTAGCCGTTATTATGTTTGTGGCATTTTTCCTTTGTGGTTTTACATACATCGTAAAGAAAGGTGCCCTGGAATGGGAAGACTAAAGTATTTATGTGAGTAAAAGAGTTGTGATTATTGAATAGTTAATACTTAGTGTAATTAAAAAGATAAAGATTATGGGACGTCCGGTTCAATATAATACGAATGTGAAATTGGCACCGATACCTGAAGGGTATTCGGGAGAGGGATTTATGGCCACATCTTTTGATAAAGCGATAGGCCTGGCTCGTAAAAATTCTTTATGGCCGTTACCGTTTGCCACATCGTGCTGCGGTATTGAGTTTATGGCTACCATGGGTGCCAACTACGACCTGGCCCGTTTCGGGTCTGAGCGTATGGGCTTTACACCGCGCCAGTGCGATATGTTGCTGGTAGCAGGTACCATTGCCAAGAAAATGGCACCGATACTGCGCCAGGTATATTTGCAGATGGCAGAGCCACGCTGGGTAATAGCGATAGGTGCCTGTGCATCCAGCGGTGGCATATTCGATTCTTACCCTGTGCTGCAGGGTATAGACCAAGTGATACCGGTAGATGTGTATGTATCAGGATGCCCTCCGCGCCCCGAGGCGATATTGGATGGTGTGATAAAACTGCAGGACCTGGTACAAAATGAAAGTCTGCGACGCAGGAACAGCCCGGTATATAAAGCATTGATGGATAGTTACGCAATACAATAGTAATGCAAAAGGCAAGGGTCAAAACCACAAGCTTTTGACTTTCGACTTTTTACTTGACTTAGAATATGGCATTGACCAACGAAATATTAAAAGAAAAACTGACGGAAAAATTTGGCGAGGCACTTACCAATTGGGAAGAGCCTTATGGTATGCTGGCTGTAACAGCACCTGCCGAAATGAACCTGAAAGTAATGCAGCACCTGTATGATGACGATAGCACCCGCTTCCGTTTTCTTACAGACCTGACAGCAGTGCACTACCCCGAAAGAAAAGGTGAAGAATTGTGTGTAGTTTATCATCTGCACAGCCTGGAAAATAATGTGCGCCTGCGTATGAAGGTATATGTGCCGATAGAAAAGCCCGATGTATTTACAGCGACACAGCTTTTTTCTGGTGCCAACTGGATGGAGCGTGAAACGTATGACAACTTCGGTGTCAATTTCGTAGGCCACCCAAATCTTACCCGCATACTGAATGTGGATGAGATGGACTACTTCCCCATGCGTAAGGAATATCGCATGGAAGACCCGACGCGTATAGACAAGGATGATGAAATGTTTGGCCGCGGTGGCACAGTAGCATAAAATAAAAACACCCGTGATGGGTGTAATAAATATTTATAACCAAACCAATAAGCCCGTTAGGGGTTTGGGGTATGACAGAACAACAAAATCATATACAACTCGCAGAAGAGTCGCTGGCCAAGCAAAGTACTACGCTGAACCTTGGTCCTACGCACCCTGCCACCCACGGTGTCTTCCAAAACATCATGGAGATAGATGGTGAAAAAGTGCTGAGCACTGTGCCTACTATCGGTTATATACACCGCGCCTTCGAAAAGATCGCAGAGCGTAGGCCATATTATCAAATTACTCCGCTTACAGACAGGCTTAACTATTGCAGTGCCCCCATCAATAACATGGGCTGGCACATGACCATAGAAAAGTTGCTGAACATCAAGATACCCAAGCGGATAGACTACATGCGTGTCATCATTATGGAACTGGCGCGTATTGCCGACCACCTGATATGCAACTCTGTAGTAGCGGTGGATACCGGTGCCCTTACCGGCTTTACGTATGTTTTCCAATGGCGCGAACTGATATACGAGATATACGAAGAAGTGTGCGGCAGCCGCCTTACAACCAATATTGGCCGTGTAGGTGGTTTCGAACGCAACTTCAGTAAAGTGGCATGGAAGAAGATTGACAAATTCATGGAAGGCTTTCCTAAAGTGATGCGTGAGTTTGAAGCCCTGCTGAACCGTAACCGTATATTCATGGAGCGCTGTATAGGCGCCGGCCCAATAAGTGCCGAACGTGCACTGAACTACAGCATGACAGGCCCTAACCTGCGCGCTGCGGGTGTGGACTATGATGTACGTGTAGCGCAACCATATTCATCTTACGAAGATTTCGATTTCAAGATACCGGTGGGCACTACAGGCGATGTATATGACCGCTACATGGTGCGCAACGATGAGATCTGGGAGAGCTATAAAATAATACAACAGGCACTGGAGAAAATAACGAAGCTGGAACAGGAAGACCCTGCACAGAAAGATATTTTCTATGCGCCGGAGGCTGACCATTTCCACTTGCCTGCAAAAGAAGATGTGTACACGAAGATGGAAGCGCTGATATACCATTTCAAAATGATAATGGGTGAGATAGAAGTACTGCCGGGCGAAGTGTATCATGCAGTAGAAGGTGCCAATGGTGAACTGGGTTATTACCTGATAAGTGATGGCGGACGTACGCCGTACAGGCTGCACTTCCGCAGGCCATGCTTCATTTACTACCAGGCATACCCTGAAATAGTAAGTGGCGGACTGCTGAGTGATGCCATCATCACCCTGAGTAGCCTGAATGTGATAGCAGGAGAACTGGATGCGTAAAAGCCCCTGACCCTTGCAAAAGGGAAAGGTGTAGATATAACTTTAAAAAGAAAAGCCCCTTTAGGGGTTTGGGGTTATGATAAAATTTTCGGAAGAAAAACTGAATAAAGTAAAAGAGATCATGGCGCGCTACCCCGATGGGAAGCAGAAAAGTGCCCTGATACCTGTACTGCACATAGCGCAGGAAGAATTTGGCGGTTGGCTGGATGTGCCTGTTATGGACTATGTGGCCGAACTGCTGGGCATATTGCCTATCGAGGTGTACGAGGTGGCTACCTTCTACACCATGTTCAATATGAAACCGGTAGGTAAATATGTGCTGGAAGTATGCCAGACCGGCCCTTGTATGCTGAATGGCAGCGATGAGATTATAGACCACATCAAGCAGAAACTGGGCATACAGGCAGGTGAAACTACGCCCGATGGCCTGTTTACCCTGAAACCGGCAGAATGCCTGGGTGCATGCGGCTATGCGCCGATGATGCAATTGGGTAAACATTATAAAGAGTTTTTGACAAAAGAAAAAATAGACCAGCTATTAGAAGAGCTAAGGGCTGCGGCTACCAACTAAATAAGATATGGCGCTGAACCTGGATATGGAATTTATCGTATCGGCGAAGCCCGAAAAAGTAATGCAGCTATTGACAGACCCTGTGTTGCTGCGAAAGTGGAGTGGCGAGGATGCAATAGTTGAAAAAGAAGTAGGTGGCAGGTTTGAAATGTTTAGCGGCTGGGTGAAAGGTGAGATACTGAAAACCGGGAAGGACGAACTGGCATATACGTGGAAGACCGAAGAGTGGAATGCAGATGCCAAACCGTCGCAAGTTCATTACAAACTGGCAGCACACCCCGAAGGCACCAAAGTGATATTGCACCACGAAGGATTGCCTAACGAAGATGAGCTGAAAAACCATGAGGAAAGCTGGGAAGACCAGTTTTTCGGGCTGATGGAAGAATATGTGTTAAGCACAGGATTTAAATAACCTATGCGAAACATATACATCATATTGTTGTTCTTTATTTATCATACCGCAGCTGCGCAGGATAGCGTGGTACTGGTAAAAGCCGTGGGCGGCCTTAACAGCGCCCTGCAGCAAAAAGATACGGCAGTGCTGAAAAAGTTATTGCACAAAAAGCTGAGCTACGGCCACTCTAACGGGTGGATAGAAAGCCGGCAGGATGTAATGACCGACCTGCACAATGGCAAACTGGTATATAATAGTATATCACAAAGCGCGCCGAATATTGTGATAGAAGGAAAGACGGCTGCCGTACGTGCCGAAGCTGACATAGATGTGGCGCTGGATGGCAAACAGGTGAAGCTGAAGCTGCACATATTGCAGGTGTGGGTATGGAAGGACAAGGATAAAGAATGGAAACTGCTGAGCAGGCAGAGTACAAAGATTTAACCCCCAACCCCTGAAGGGGAGGTGGATATAAAATATTAAAAGAAAGTCCCTTTAGGGATTTAGGGTTATGAAAGTATTATTAGAACATGCACATGTAGAAGGCATCCGCTACTACGATACCTACCGCAAGAACGGGGGCTATCGTGCAGTGGAAAAAGCCTTTAAGATGACGCCCGATGAGATAGTGGAAGAGGTGAAGAAAAGCGGCCTGCGTGGCCGTGGTGGTGCGGGTTTCCCTACGGGTATGAAATGGAGCTTCCTGGCAAAACCGGAAGGCGTGCCACGCCACCTGGTTTGTAATGCCGATGAATCAGAGCCCGGTACTTTTAAAGACCGCTACCTGATGGAGTTTCTGCCCCACCTGCTGATAGAAGGCCTTATCGTCAGCAGCTTTGCACTGGGTAGCAATGCTACTTATATATACATCCGTGGGGAATATGCATGGATAGTAGATATACTGGAACAAGCTATAGCCGAAGCCAAAAACAATGGCTGGCTGGGTAAGAATATACTGAACACAGGTTTCGATTGCGAGATATATGTGCAGCGCGGTGGCGGTGCCTATATCTGTGGTGAAGAAACAGCCCTGATAGAATCACTGGAAGGTAAGCGTGGCAACCCGCGCATCAAACCTCCATTTCCCGCGATACAAGGTGTGTGGATGCGCCCAACAGTTGTAAACAATGTAGAAACACTGGCAGCCGTAGTACCTATCCTGAATATGGGTGGCGAAGAATATGCTAAAATAGGTGTGGGTAAATCTACCGGTACCAAACTGCTTTCTGTTTGCGGTAACGTAAACAAGCCGGGCGTGTACGAAATAGATATGACCCAGTCAGTAGAAGAGTTCATCTTCTCTGATGAATATTGCGGCGGTATACCTAAGGGCAAACGCCTGAAGGCTAGTATCCCCGGTGGCTCTTCTGTACCTATAGTACCGGCCAACCTGCTGCTGAAAACAGCAAAAGGTGAAACCCGCTATATGAACTATGAAAGCCTTGCCGATGGTGGCTTTGCTACCGGTACCATGATGGGTTCGGGCGGCTTTATAGTAATGGATGAAGACCAGTGCGTAGTGCGCCATACCATGACGCTGGCGCGCTTCTACAACCACGAAAGTTGCGGACAATGCAGCCCTTGCCGTGAAGGTACCGGCTGGATGTATAAAATACTGAAGAACATCGAGTACGGAAAAGGTAAGATGAGCGATATAGACCTGCTGTGGGATATCCAGCGCAAGATAGAGGGTAACACCATCTGTCCGCTGGGCGATGCCGCTGCATGGCCGGTAGCTGCTGCCATCCGCCATTTCCGCGATGAATTTGAATGGCATGTGCTGAACCCGGATGAATCGCAAAGAAGGAATTTTGGACTGGCACATTATGCAGACCCTATTCATGTTCCTACTACAGCTTAGTTTTTGACTTTTGAATGTTGACTTATGTCAGAACAACCGAAATTTAAAGTAACCATCGATAATATCACGATAGAAGTGCCAGCCGGTACTACTATCTTGAATGCGGCGCGTATGGTAGGCGGCGAGGTAACCCCTCCTGCCATGTGCTATTATAGTAAACTGGAAGGCAGCGGCGGTAAATGCCGTACCTGCCTGGTAGAGGTAAGCAAGGGTTCTGAAAAAGACCCGCGCCCGATGCCCAAGTTGGTAGCCAGCTGCCGCACTACAGTGATGGATGGTATGGAAGTGAAAAACATCACTTCGGAAAAAGTACTGGATGCACGCAAGGGTGTGGTAGAAATGCTGCTGATAAACCACCCACTCGATTGCCCGGTGTGCGACCAGGCCGGCGAATGCCACCTGCAAGACCTGAGCTATGAGCACGGTACATCCGGCACGCGCTACGAGTTCGACCGCCGTACGTTTGAAAAAGAAGACATAGGCGATTACATCTCCCTGCACATGACGCGCTGCATACTTTGCTACCGTTGCGTGTTCACGGCAGAACAGCTTACCCAAAGGCGCGAGCATGGTATACTGGAGCGCGGCGATCATGCCGAGATCAGTACACTACTGGGTAAATCGCTTGATAATGAATTCATTGGCAACGTAATAGATGTGTGCCCGGTGGGTGCGCTTACCGATAAAACCTTCCGTTTTAAGAACAGGGTGTGGTTTACCAAACCTGTAGATGCACATTGCAGTTGCACCAAGTGTAGTGGTAAAGTGCGCTTGTGGATGCGTGGCGACGAGGTGTTCCGCGTTACAGCCCGCAAGGATAAATGGGGTGAGGTAGAAGAGTTTATCTGTAACGATTGTCGCTTTCACCGCAAATCTGTCAGCGACTGGACGATAGAAGGCCCATCTAAGATAGACCGCCACAGCGTAATATCTCAAGGCCACTATGTAGGTACTAAAAAACAACCTGTATATATAGATAAAGTAATAGGTAAAGACCCTAAACTTTTGATGGATATACATAAAGTAAGTGATGTGAACAGGCAGGAAATAGAATTGTCTAAAATAGATGGCCCTGCTCACTCCGACGATTTTAAGAAAGACAGGTAAAAAATTAACGAACTAATTACTTTTGCGCCATTATGCTGTTACTACAAATTGATACAGCTTTTATAATTGAAAAGATTCTGCTCATCACGGTAATACTGCTGGGTTCGCTGGGTATTGCCATGTACCTTACCTGGGCCGAACGTAAAGTAGCTGCCGTGATGCAAGACCGCATAGGCCCTGCACGTGCAGGTATCTTCGGTTTGCTACAGCCGCTGGCCGATGGTGGTAAGCTTTTCTTCAAAGAAGAGATCATCCCCGACCGCTCTACCCGCACACTGTTCATCCTGGGGCCTGCCCTGGCTATGCTTACCGCGCTGATGACCAGTGCTGTAGTACCTTGGGGGCCGGATATAACGCTGGATAATGGTTCGGTTATCAGCCTGCAGGTGGCAGACATTAGTATAGGCATCCTTTTCATATTTGGCGTAGTGAGCCTTGGTGTGTATGGTGTAATGCTGGGTGGCTGGGCTTCTAACAATAAATTCTCGCTGCTGAGTAGTATCCGTGCGGCATCGCAGGCTATATCTTACGAACTGGCTATGGGTCTGAGCCTGGTAGCCGTGCTGATGATGACCGGTTCGTTGAGCCTGCGCGAAATAGTAGAACAGCAGCATGGTTTCTGGGATGGCTACTTCACCTGGAATTTCTTTAAACAACCACTGGGTTTCCTGATATTCCTTATTTGCGCATTTGCCGAGTTGAACCGTGCACCTTTTGACCTGCCGGAATGCGAAAGTGAATTGAACATGGGTTACCACCAGGAGTATTCATCTATGAAGCTGGGCTTCTACCTGTTTGCTGAATACATCAACTTGTTTGTAAGCTCTGCAGTTATCATCACCCTGTTCTTTGGCGGGTACAATTTCCCGTTCATGGATAAGGTAGCCGGTGCTGCCAGCCCTATAGTGTTCTCGCTGATATGTGTGCTGATATTCCTGACTAAAATAATCTGCTGTATACTGTTTTTCATGTTCATCCGCTGGACGCTGCCTCGTTTCCGTTACGATCAGCTAATGCGCCTGGGCTGGAAATCACTGATACCACTTGCCTTGTTTAACATGGTGGTAACCGGTGCTGCTATATTGTGGATATTTAAATAATTAAGGATATAGAAAACTGTGCTGAGCAACTTCTATATGCTGCATTTTTGAGTTGAAATGGAAAAACTAACAAACAGGTCTGCACCGGTAAACCGCGACCCGATGACATTCGGGGAGAAGATATACCTGCCTGCTATTGCCAAAGGCCTTAGCATAACCATAGGCCATATATTTAAAAAGAAGGCTACTGTAAGCTACCCGGAAGAAAAACGTCCGTTTAGCCCTGTGTTTCGTGGCCTGCATGTGCTGAACCGTGATGAAGAAGGCCGTGAGCGCTGCACAGCCTGTGGCCTGTGTGCCCTTGCCTGCCCTGCAGAAGCCATTACAATGGAAGCTGCCGAGCGCAAACCGGGCGAAGAGAACTTGTACCGCGAAGAGAAATATGCTGCTAAATATGAAATAAACATGCTGCGTTGCATATTCTGCGGCTATTGTGAAGAGGCCTGCCCCAAAGATGCCGTGTACCTGAGCGAAACGATAATGCCTACCAACTATACACGCGATAGCTTTATCTATAAAAAGGAAGACCTCCTGATTCCTCACCCTAAAATGCAACAAGAAACCAAATAGTATATGAGTACGTACGAAATATTATTCTGGTTCCTGACGGTAATGGCATTGAGTTGTGCACTGGGTGTTATCCTGAGCCGCAACCCGGTGAACAGTGTATTGTTCCTGATTGCTACCTTCTTTGCTATTTCCGGCCACTATGTATTAATGAATGCACAGTTCCTGGCTATTGTAAACATCATTGTGTATGCAGGTGCCATCATGGTACTGTTCCTGTTTGTGATAATGCTGATGAACCTGAATGCCGATACCGAACCGCAGAAGAACCGGCTGGTACAGTTTGCGGGTGTTATATCGGGTGGTGCATTGTTCCTGGTAGTGCTGGCGGCTTTGCGCACTTCATCTGTAAACATGCTGGAGCAGTCGCCTACAGATATAGGGCTGATAAAGAACTTGGGTAAAACACTGTTTACACAGTTTGTTCTGCCTTTTGAAATAAGCAGTGTACTTTTCCTTAGTGCAATGATTGGTGCGGTAGTTATCGGTAAAAAGGAAGAAGCAACAACTACCCCCAACCCCTAAGGGAGGGAGCCATCGTGATGGCAGGGTAGTAAAGAATAGAACTTTATTAAATAATAAAAAAGCCCCTTTAGGGTTATGCCGATACAATACTATTTGTTTTTAAGTCTTGCGCTGTTTTGCATAGGTATCATGGGTACCCTGATGCGCCGCAATGCCATTATCGTATTTATGTGCATAGAGCTGATGCTGAATGCCGTAAACCTGCTGATGGTAGCTTTTTCAAAAATGTATAATGATGCTTCTGCACAGATATTCGTGTTCTTTATAATGGTGGTGGCAGCTGCAGAGGTAGCCGTGGGGCTGGCCGTTATTGTGATGATGTACCGCAAGGTGCATTCGGTTGATATTAATATATTAAATAGGTTAAAACACTAAATCGTAGTAATGACTAACCTTGTTTGGCTGGTTCCTTTATTCCCGTTAATTGGCTTTTTGATTAATGGTATAGGTTGGCGTAAAATGCCAAAAGGCGCAGGCGGCGTTATAGGCAGCCTGGCTATACTGGCATCGTTTGCTGTTTCACTGGGCATTTTTTTCGAAGTAAAAAGTAGCGGTACTTCTACGGTAGTGCACCTGTTCGATTTTATACAATCGGGTAACCTGTACATCCCATTTGCCTTCCAGGTAGATGCGTTATCTTCCCTGTTCCTGCTTATTATTACCGGTATCGGCTTCCTGATACATGTGTACTCCACATCATACATGCACGATGACGAGGGTATGGTAAAGTATTTTGCCTACCTCAACCTTTTCGTATTCTCGATGTTGCTGCTGGTGCTAGGTGCGAACTATCTTATTATGTTCATTGGTTGGGAAGGTGTGGGCCTTTGCTCTTACCTGCTTATTGGTTTCTGGTTCAAAAACAGGGATTATACCAATGCAGCTAAGAAGGCATTTGTGATGAACCGTATCGGTGACCTCGGCTTCCTGGTAGGTATGCTGCTGATACTTTTCAACTACGGTACACTTTCTTACAACGAATTCTTTGGCCAGCTGAATGGTGGTACGGTGCAGTTGTCGTCTAATATGCATAACTGGATAGCGATATGCCTGTTCATAGGTGCTATGGGTAAAAGTGCCCAGATACCTCTGTACACCTGGCTGCCCGACGCCATGGCGGGTCCTACCCCGGTATCGGCGCTTATCCACGCGGCAACGATGGTTACTGCAGGTATCTATATGATAGCACGCAGCAATGCCCTGTACAGCCTGGCACCTATGGCGCTGAACCTGGTAGCTGTTATCGGTTTGGCTACCGCTATACTGGCAGCATCTATCGCCATCAGGCAATATGATATTAAAAAAGTACTGGCCTATTCTACCGTTAGCCAGCTGGGCTTTATGTTCCTGGCGCTAGGTGTAGGTGCTTATACTACGGCTGTGTTCCACGTTATGACGCACGCCTTCTTCAAAGCCCTTATGTTCCTGGGTTCAGGTAGTGTTATTCACGCTATGGGTGGCGAGCAGGATATCCGCAGCATGGGTGGGCTTGGTAAAAAAATGAAGATAACCAGCATTACCTTCCTGATAGGTTGTCTGGCTATCGCAGGTATCCCGGGTTTCTCAGGTTTCTTCTCTAAAGATGAAATATTGGCTGCTACCTATGCACATAGTCCTGTAATGTACTACCTGGCACTGGGCGCTGCATTGATGACTGCATTCTATATGTTCCGCCTATACTTCCTTACGTTCACCGGTTCTTTCCGCGGCACACACGACCAGGAACACCACCTGCACGAAAGCCCTGCGGCTATGACCATACCGTTGATAGTACTGGCCATTATGTCGGTAATAGGTGGTTATGTGGGCCTGCCGGCTGTTATTAGTGAGAATCATACATTTAATACATACCTGGCGCCTGTAGTTGCAAACTTTGGCCATCACCACCTGGAGCACAGCACTGAGTGGATGCTGATGGGCCTTTCAACAGGACTGGTAATTATAATGATAATTGTAGCCTACAATGCTACTAAGAAACCAAACTTTAAAGAGAACACAGGACTTGCAAAAGTGCTGGAGAATAAATGGTATGTAGATGAGCTGTACGATGCTATCATCGTACGCCCGCTGCTGGCATTGTCTTCAGCCCTCGACAGGTTTGTAGAAAAAATGGGTATCGACGGAGTGGTAAATGGTGTAGGTAAAACCGTACGCTGGGGTAGCGACAGGGTGCGCTTGTTGCAAACCGGCCAGGTAGGTTTCTACATCTTTATGATGGTGATAGGTATGACCCTGTTGTTTACCATTAGTTTTTTCTGGGTTCAATAAATAATTAGATAGCACTGCAAATATTGCTTTGGCATTATGATCTTAACATTACTTATACTGGTTCCTATAGTAGCAGGTATCCTTAGCTTTCTTGCAAAAGATAGCGCAAAGGCTGTTGCCCTTATTAGTAGCATTGCTACTTTAGGACTGACTGCTTATATCAGCGCTGCATCCTACAGTCAACCTATGGCATGGTCTATGCCATGGATACCACGCCTGGGTGCACAACTCAGTTTATATTCAGATGGCATGGCAGCAATGCTATGCCTGCTTACAGGTATCGTTATGCCTGTTATCTTCATCAGCAACTGGAATAAAGAAGTAGAAAACCCCGGCAGCTTCTACGGCCTGATGCTGTTGGCACAAGCCGGCATCACAGGCGTGTTCTTAGCGCACGATGCTTTACTGTTCTACTTCTTCTGGGAACTGGCGCTGATACCTGTTTACTTCCTGTGTTCTATATGGGGTGGTGAAAAGCGCATACCGGTTACCTTCAAATTCTTTGTTTATACATTCGTCGGCAGCCTTTTGATGCTGTCTGCTATCATCTTCCTGGCATTGCAAAACCCTGGTGCTAATGCTTATGGCTGGGATAGTATAGTAAGTGCAGGTATGTCTTTAGACCCTGTTACGCAACAGTGGCTCTTTTGGCTCATCTTCATAGCCTTTGCTATCAAGATGCCGATATTCCCCTTTCATACCTGGCAGCCTGATACCTATGAGCAATCGCCTACTTCTGTTACCATCATATTGAGTGCATTGATGGTGAAAATGGGCCTGTTTTCGGTTATCCGCTGGCTGCTACCGGTAGTACCTGAAGGGGTAGCTATCTGGAGCAATACCATAATTATACTTTCTATCATAGGTATCATCTATGCATCTTGCATTGCTATTGTTCAAACGGACATGAAACGCCTGATAGCATATTCATCTATAGCGCACATGGGCCTGATGAGCGCCGCTGCTTTCTCGCAAACCTCTACCGGTATGCATGGCCTGATGGTGCAGATGTTCAACCACGGTATCAATATCACCGGCATGTGGCTCATCGTTAGCATGATAGAGCAGCGCTGGGGTACCCGCGATATGACTAAGCTGGGCGGCATGGCTATATCAGCACCTAAAATGGCTATAGCCTTTGTTATTATATCATTTGCCAATATAGGATTGCCACTTACCAATGGTTTTGTGGGCGAGTTTATGCTGTTCAATGGATTGTTTCAGAGCCCTTCGCCTTACCACATCACCTACATGGTGCTGGCAGGTTTGGGTGTGATACTGGGTGCGGTATATACGCTGAACATGGTACAGAAAACCACTTATGGCAATACCGTGGGCATGACCATACAAAAAGACCTGAGTGTAAATGAATATGTGGGGCTGGCAGTTATTATAGGTATCATACTAATGCTGGGTGTATATCCTAAGCCACTGCTGGATATGACGGCTGCGGCAGCAGGTGTGATGATGCCATAAGATTGTAACGTTTGACTTTTTAATTCTTTTAATAATAATGAAGGCAATTATTGCTTCAACGGTATTTGGTGTAATACTCATGTTTACCGGGCTGATGGTAAAAGAAAAGAGATCGGTAGGTACCGTAGCTATTCTTTTACTGGCACTGTTACTGGGCGTTAACATCTGGGAACTTTCTGCTGCGGGCAACCAACCACAGACCTATTTCAACAATATGCTGCGCATAGACAGATACGGCCTTTGGTTCAATACGCTCATGACAGGCTGTACATTGCTGTATGCCATGCTGGTAAATAAGGACATTCAGCGGGTAGGCGCCCATGTGGCAGAATACTTTGCCCTGATATGCTTTATCCTATGCGGTATCTACCTGCTAAGCAGCTACAGTAGTATGCTGATGCTGTTCCTGGGTATTGAGATATTATCTATACCACAATACATACTGGCAGGTAGCGATAAGCGCAACCTGAAAAGCAGCGAAGCCTCATTGAAATACCTGTTAATGGGTTCATTCTCTACCGGTATCCTGCTGATGGGCATTACGCTGTTGTATGGTGCCACCGGTACTTTCAATATTATTGGATTCACCTTCCTGCAAGATGACTTGCTGAGCCCAACTGCATTGGCAGGCATCATATTCCTGATGATAGCCTTAGGCTTTAAAGTATCTGCAGCACCTATGCATATGTGGACACCGGATGTGTACGATGGTGCGCCTACACCGTTCACAGCGTTTATGGCTACTGTAGTGAAGGCAGGCATATTCGTAGCTTTCATGAAGCTATTCTCCGTTGGTTTCGGTGCGCTGAGCAATCATTGGATGCTTGTACTGGCCATCGTTACTGCTGCAACACTGCTGGTTGGTAACATTACAGCCGTTTTCCAGCAAAGTGTAAAGCGTATGCTGGCCTATTCATCTATTGCACAGGCGGGCTTCATGCTCTTTGCCATATTGGCGGTAAATGCCACGGCATGGCAGGGTATGATAGTATATGCGGTAGCATACAGCGTAGCAACGATAGGGCTGTTTGCCGTATTGCTGAAACTGAAAGATTATACATATGATGGTTTCAATGGCCTGGCTAAAAAACAACCACTACTGGCCGGCGTTACAGCTATTTTCATATTCTCGCTGGCCGGCATACCACTTACAGGCGGCTTTATGGCAAAATACATGGTGCTGCAGGCTGCACTGGAACAAGGCCAGCTGATGTGGCTGGTGATATTTGCCCTGCTGATGGCAGCCGTAAGTGCTTATTACTACTTCCGCGTTATCATCGCTATGTACTTCAAGCAGGGCAATCCTGAATTGAATAGTGAAGTAACAGGGTCCGATAAACTACTGCTTATTGTTACCGGTATTATCGTTTTGATACTGGGCATCGCACCCCAGGTAGTTATTGCAGGCATTTAAAAACATACAATATTTTCTTAAAATGCCCTGTTACGGGGCATTTTTTGTGTATATACCCCCAGCATAGCCGTACCTTTGCGTTCGAAACGTACAAGGTTTTTACCCACACCTGTGCATTACTTTTCGGGTAATAAAGGGTAAGCTGTACTATTTTCGATGTGTACCTGAAACGGAGTTTATATGGATATCGAACAACTCATGCCACACGTAGAAGCGCTGATATTTGCCAGCGAACGTCCTATCACTATGATGGAGATGACCGAAATGCTGGGCCAGGCTTTGGAAGAACAAATAGAAGGCGACCGCATAGTTACATGCATAGACGCCATCCGCGAAAAATACGAAGCAGCATATTACCCTTTCCAGTTGCGTGAAGCAGGTGGTGGATACCAGTTCCTCACTAAAAAGGCATATCACAAAACCGTATTGCAGCTGAATGGTGATAAACACATCAAAAAGCTATCGACAGCGGCAATGGAAACATTGGCCATCATAGCGTACAAGCAGCCGATTACTAAAACAGAGATAGAATTTATACGTGGCGTAAGTGCCGACTATTCCATCCAGAAACTACTGGAGAAAGAACTGATAGTGATAGCTGGTCGCAATGAGAATATGGTGGGCAAACCACTTACCTACACTACGTCCAAAAATTTTATGGACTACCTGGGTATCAATAACTCTGGCGAGTTGCCACAACTGAAAGATATTACTAATATCGATATAGTGTTGCCTACTAATGGCAGCGAGGCAATACCTGAAGGTGACTCGCAACTGCTGGTATCTCCTGATGGCAGCATTATAGATGAAGAGACAGCTGAATAGAATTGATTAATTAATTATAACTGATCCCGTACTACCCAAGTACGGGATTTTTTATTGCGCATAAATGCTCAAATTCCCGAAAATAAAAGGCTTGCCAATAGCAAATGAGCTAATTTTGCGCAAAAATTGAGCGCATGAATACCCCCAAGGCTATTGCCGTTTTTCTTTTTATGATTATGATGGCAGCACAACCGCTGGCTGCTAAAGATAAAAGTGACAAGAAAACAGTAAAGCAACTGAAAGAAGACATAGGCTACCTGGCATCGGATGAACTGGAAGGCAGGCGCACCGGTAGCGCAGGTGAGCAAAAAGCGGTTGACTTTATCATAGCCAGGTATCAGAAGCTGGGCATTAAAGCCTATGAGAAAGACTATCGCCATTCATTTGCTTTTGTAAATGGCAAGGAGATACTGCCGGCTACGATGATACGTGTAGCGGGTAATACAGTTAACAATCGCGATGAAGCTTTTCCTGCACCTTTTAGTGCTATAAACAAGAAGGTAAAAGGTGAAGTGATACCGGGGGTATATGAGCAAGGCAACATATGGATGATACCTTTGTTTGCCGATAAAGATGAGGCTGCAGATGCACACTTCGATTGGGAAAAATTCACTTTTGAACGTGCTAAAGATGCAGCCAAACAAGGCGCTATCGCGGTATTGTTTTACGATAGCTACGGCGCCAAATTCCCGCCCGAATTTCTTCCGAAATCAGAATACGAAAGCCTGGATATACCGGTAGCTATACTTACTAATAAAGGTTATGAGTCATACATCCGCCGTACAGATAACAATGTGGTACTGGAAATGAATATAGCACTGAAGAAAATAGAAATGACGGGTACCAATGTAGCAGCTTTAATAGACAACGGCGCCAAATATACAGTGGTGCTGGGTGCGCATCTGGATCACTTAGGTTACGGTGAAGATGGTAATAGCCTGAATGCTAAAAAAGACAGGCAGATACACAATGGTGCCGATGATAACGCCAGCGGCACGGCTGCACTAATGCAATTGGCTGGCTGGATAAAGGATGCAAAACTGAAAAAGTACAACTATCTGTTTCTGCATTTTTCGGGCGAAGAATTGGGCCTGTTAGGGTCTAAAGCCATTGTGAAAGACGCGGCATTGGACAGCAATAAGATAGCCTACATGATAAATATGGATATGCTGGGTAGGCTCAATGACAGCACACATGCATTAACCGTTGGTGGCGTGGGCACCTCGCCTGTATGGGGCACGGTCATGGATAAGAAAGACCCCAGGTTCCGTATCAGCTTTGATAGCGCAGGCGTGGGCCCTTCCGACCACACTTCTTTTTACCATCACGGGGTTCCGGTACTGTTCTTCTTTACGGGCCTGCATACCGACTATCACAAACCAAGCGATGATGCGGATAAGATTAACTACAAGGGTGAGGCTATGGTAATGAACTATATTTATAATGTGGTAGAGAAAATGGAAAAACTACCGAGGCCTGCATTCACTACTACCAAGCAGTCTACTGTGGGAAAGGTGCGTTTTAAAGTAACCCTGGGTATCATGCCCGACTATTCATACCAGGAAGGAGGTGTGAAAGTAGACGGCGTTACAGAAGGTAAGCCAGCCATAGCAGCTGGTGTAAAAGCAGGTGATATTATAGTACAGCTGGGAGAGTATAAAATAAACGGTATGCAAAGCTATATGGAAGCGTTAGGCAAATTTGCAGCCGGTGATAAAACCCAGGTCACCATCAAGCGGGATGGCAAGGAAATGAAACTACCAATTGAATTTAAATAAAAGAGAAAGGCTGGTTATAACCAGCCTTTCTCTTTTATACACAGAGTTTGTTTTTACTGTTTATTCGCCTCTATGTGAAGTTTGATATTTACTTCCGGGCGGATGAATTTATCGCCCAGCGATTTGTCATTGCCATACACAATACCCCACTGCGTGCGGTCGATGTTGAAGTCGGCGTCTGCAATTAAGCTATTGCCATTCATGCTTACTTTCGCAGGGAAAGTCACGCTTTTAGTACTATCCTTCAGGGTCAGATTGCCCGTAACCGTATGGGTAGCATTTTTCATTACTAGGTCTTTAGGATCAGTAGCAACACCCGCTGCTACACTCGTTATTTCAAACTTAGCATTCGGATATTTTGTCACATCGAAAAAGTCGCCACTTTTCAGGTGGCCTTGCAGCTTTTCATTGCCTTTACCACCATCCAGCACTTTCAGGTTAGCCATATCAATATCAAAACGTCCCCCTGTTATGTTATTATCTGCAACACTAAGCGTGCCGGTAGAAATGGGGAAGATACCATCATGTTTTCCCACCGGTTTGGTGCCTATCCACGATAAAGTACTTTTTTGATTGTCTACTGCATAATTGGTTCCCACAGGTGCTTCCTGCACCTGCTGTGCTTCTGCTGTTTGGGCTTCGTCTGCCTTAGGCGCATCATTGCAGGCCGCAGTTGACACCAATGAAAGGACAATAATACTTTTCAGAATGTGTTTCATACGAGTCAATATTTAGGTTAAACTTCTTAAACTGAGTAAATTGCAGGGTGAATATGAAAAAAATCGCACCACGAGAGCTAAAAGAATGGTTGGCAGAGAAGAAACATTTCGTTTTGATAGACGTGCGTGAAACATGGGAAAGAGAATTGTTTAATATCGGCGGCCTTCACATACCGCTGGGCGATGTGATGCATCGCCGGAATGAAATACCTGTAGATATTGCTACGGTAATCTATTGCGAAAAGGGCATCCGCAGTTCTATTATCATACAAAGGCTGGAAGGTATAGGTTTTAATAACCTGTATAACCTGAGCGGTGGTATGAGTGAATGGAAGAAAACAGAAGCAGCTACTTTATAAGCTCTAGTTCGCCACCTTGTTTTGTCACTTTTAAATGGTGCATGCCACCCAATGTTAGCGTATAATTTATTTCCTGGTGGCCTGCCGGAAAGTTGAAACAGACAGGGTAGTCATATTCCTTCACCTTATCCAATATTATTTCATTTACCGTTTGCCCGAAGGGGCGCTCAGTATCTTGCACATCGGTAAAGCCTCCAACTATTAATGCGGCCAGTTTATCCAGCTTGCCGGCTCGTTTTAGGTTTAACAGCAGCCTGTCAGTATTATAGAGGTATTCACCTATATCTTCAATGAAGAGTATTTTACCATCCGTATCCACCTCTGATGCAGAACCTGTAAGATGCGCGAGTATAGCAAGGTTGCCACCAGTTAATACCGCAGAAGCTTCGCCGGTACGATTATATTCCGAATGTATGGTTTGGTGGTTTAATGGTTTACCCGCAATAGCATCAAAGAAATTGAGCATATGCGGTTGTGTTATGGTATCGGGTTTGAAGGCACCGCACATAGGGCTATGCATGGTAGCAATACCAAAGTTGTTAAGGATATGGCTGTGCAGTACGGTAATATCGCTAAAGCCACATATCCATTTAGGATTTTGCTGAAACTTTGTAAAATCCAGCTCATCTATGATGCGGCTCATGCCATAACCACCGCGGCCCATCAGTATAGCATGAATGCTGATATCGTCCAGCATGCACTGCAGGTCCTTACGGCGGGCTTCATCATTACCTGAAAAGTAATAATGCTCGCTCCCTACGGTATCGCCTATCACTACCTCATAGTCCATATTGCGCAGTGTTTCCACCGCATAGCTAACCCTATCGTGCGAAACAAAACCTGCCGGACAGGTAATACCTATTACAGAACCTTTTTGAAGGTATGGAGGATGTATCATATAGCTGGTGCTGAAATGCCTATGTAAATATAATCTTCCCGTATCTCTACAGGATAAGTTTTCAGTTTATAACCTTCCCCACTGGTATTGCGTCCATTCGCGGGGTCGAAGCGGTATTTGTGCAGCGGGCACACAATACGCCCTTGTATATCCAGCCAGCCTTCACACAACGGTGCACTGGCGTGCGGGCAGGTAGCTGCAAAAGCAAAGAGTTCGGTACCGCGTTTTAATAAGCCTATGCGTTTACCCGCAAGCGTTATTTCCTGCAGGGTATTATCCTGCAATGTACTGAACATTGGATCATCTGCCTTGTGCCAATCGTATAACATAGTTACCTGCGTGCTGCGAAAAAATCTTTCATAATTTGGGCACATTCATCGGCCATAATGCCATGTACCAATTCTGTTTTAGGATGGAAGGGCCAATTTTCGCCCGTGGTCTTTTTATAGCCATTCTTCGCATCGGTAGCACCATATACTATGCGTTTCAGTTTAGACCAATACATAGCACCGCAACACATAAGGCAGGGCTCCAGCGTTACATATAGCGTAGCTTCAGTAAGATATTTACTACCTAATTGATTGAATGCAGCAGTAAGCGCTATCATCTCTGCATGGGCAGTACTGTCATTTAGCTGTTCCACCTGGTTGTGCCCACGGGAAATGATTTTGGTATCCCATACCACTACTGCACCTACAGGTATCTCGCCGGCATCATATGCCAGTTGGGCCTGTCGCAGTGCTTCACGCATAAAATATGCATCGTCAAACATCATGCATCAAAGATAGTCCAGCTATTCTTTATTTTTTGTGTCCATAACTATAGTTACAGGGCCATCATTTACCAATGCTACCTTCATATCCGCACCGAATGTGCCTGTGGCTACAGGCTTGCCCGTCAGTTGCAGCATATAGCTAATAAAATGCTCGTATAGAGGAATGGCCTGTTCCGGCCGTGCAGCTTTGATAAAGGAAGGGCGATTGCCTTTCTTATAAGAGGCATGCAGCGTAAACTGGCTCACCACCAGCACCTCGCCATCTATATCAGCTATACTTTTGTTCATCAACCCCGCCTCATCGCTAAATACACGCAACTGTGCTATTTTATTACAAAGCCATTCAGCATCTTCCTGCGTATCTGCAGTCTCTATACCAAGCAGCACCATGAAGCCCTGCCCTATGGCCGACTTCATTTCTCCATGTATGGTAACGCTGGCGGTAGATACCCTTTGAATGACTGCACGCATAGTGTTTCAGCTGTTTGATGCTAAACTAAGGAGTTTACTGCAATAAGCTAACTTTGCACTTTCCTTTCTAAAAGGAGCAGAGCATGTATAATATCAATGAAACAATAGTAGCGCTGGCCACCCCGCCGGGTATAGGTGCGATAGGTGTGATAAGGCTGAGTGGCGAAAAAGCGATAGCTATTACAGATAAAATATTCAAAGGCAAAAAACTGGCCAACCAACCCAGTCATACCCTGCACTTTGGCAGGATAATGAATGGCGATACAGAACTGGACGAAGTAGTGGTGAGCCTGTATAAAGCGCCTAAAAGCTACACGGGTGAAGATGTGGTAGAAATAAGCGGACACGGGTCTCAATACATACTGGAGCAGATCATCAACCTGTGTATAGCCAATGGTGCACATATGGCAAAGGCGGGTGAGTTTACCCAGCGCGCCTTCCTGAATGGTAAGCTGGACCTGGCACAGGCAGAAGCAGTAGCAGATTTGATAGCATCCCAATCGGGGGCAGCACAGCAGGCGGCTATGCACAACCTGCGTGGTGGCTTCAGCGAAGAGCTGAAAGAAATGCGTGAGCAGTTGATACAGTTCAGCGCACTGATAGAACTGGAACTGGACTTTAGCCAGGAAGATGTAGAGTTTGCAGACCGTACACAGTTTTATAAACGGATAGATGAAATGCAACATATTGCACAGCGCCTTTCGGATTCTTTTAGGCTGGGCAATGTGATACGCAATGGTGTAAGTGTGGCCATAATAGGCAAGCCGAATGCAGGCAAGAGTACATTGCTGAATGCCCTGCTGAATGAAGAAAGAGCCATAGTAAGTGATATCGCCGGCACTACGCGCGATACGATAGAAGAAACACTGAATATAAATGGTGTACTCTTCCGCCTGATAGATACGGCCGGTATACGCGAACATACCAGCGATGTGATAGAAAGCATAGGCGTACAGCGCAGTATGGATACAATGAAGCGTGCCGATGTGGTAGTGTACTTATATGATGTGAATACTACTACTGAAGAAGAGATAAAAGAACAAGTTGCCGTTTTTGAAAAAGAGGGTATTAAATACCTGCTGGTGGGTAATAAGATAGATACCTATACGCAGAAGACCTATGATGGCGTGATTTACATATCTGCCAAAAACAAAAACAATGTGCAGCAGTTGAAAAATGCACTGTTCACAAAAGTAGTAGCAGGCGAGATAAATACAGAAGAGACTATTATTACCAATGCACGTCACTATGCATCGTTGCAGGAAGTGCTAAAGTCATTAGCAGATATAAAAGCCGGCATGGATAATCATATAGCCAGCGATCTGGTAGCGCTGGATATACGCAGATGCTTGTTTTACCTGGGTGAAATAACCGGTGAAGTGACAACAGAAGATAAGCTTGATTATATATTTAGTAAATTTTGTATCGGGAAATAAATATTTAGAATGAAAAAGATTGTATTCCTTTCCACAGCCTTATTATATAGCAGTATAGCATTTACACAAAATACCAATGAACTGAAGTATAACCTGAGCACGGATGGTAAGCGCTATGTAAAAGCAACTTTCCTCAATCAGTTATGGGCGCGCTGGAACCAGAGCAATCCCGGTACTACTGTATTGGGCAGGCCGGAAGATAATACTTTTGATATAGGCC
>CABHOP010000036.1 GCA_902168085.1 uncultured Bacteroides sp. | reverse complement strand
AAACGCTGCCAACTTTACTTATACCGGTACTACGTCTCCTGCCCCTGTAATGCCTATCGCCAATGTGCTGGGTGTAATGGTATCTGCAAACGGTACAGGTGGTACCATTGCTAGTCCATATTCTGCTACTGCATATGCCGACCTGAGCAGCACGGCTAAAAACCTGATAACAAACGGCAGCAAAGGTGGCAACCAAACTTTCGCGGTGAAGTACGAAGCTACTCCGGGTTTTGCTTACCCTGCCGGTACCTACACAGTAGATGTAGTGTACACTGCTACACAACAATAAGAACTTGGTTTGTTTATAGGTGAATGAAAAGAAAAGCGGCCCTGTAAGGCCGCTTTTTTGTTATGAAAGATATTTGCCAACAATAGGTACGCGCCGCCCTATGCCAAAGGCTTTGGGCGATACCCGTATAATAGGGCAAAACTGGTTGCGTTTATATTCATTGGTATTTACCAGTTTCAGGATACGAGCAACAAGCGCTTCATCGTTGCCCAGCGCTATAATTTCTTTTGGCCCCTGGCGGCGCTCTATATATTGATACAATATCGGGTCTAGTTCACTGTATTCGGGCAGGCTATCACTGTCTTTCTGGTCGGGACGCAATTCTGCAGATGGGGCTTTGTTGATGATATGGAGCGGTATGATCTCAGCATTGCGATTGATATAACGAGCCAGTGCATACACTTGTAACTTATAAAGGTCTCCTAACACACCTAATCCGCCGGCCATATCGCCATATAAAGTGCCGTACCCCGTGGCCAGTTCGCTTTTGTTAGATGTATTTAAAAGTATAGAGCCAAATTTATTGGACATAGCCATTACCAGTGCGCCACGTATGCGCGATTGCAGGTTCTCTTCTGCTACATTGAAAGGCATATTGTGGAAAACGGGCTTCAGCGTATGCTGATAGCTATCGAATATCTCTTTGATGGGTAGTATATCGTATTGGCTTTTCAGGTTGCGCGAAAGCTTTTCGGCATCGCTAACAGAGTGGGCTGTAGAATATTGAGAAGGCATCAGTAATGCACGTACATTATCCGGCCCTAAAGCCTCACAAGCCAATGCTAACACCACAGCGCTATCTATACCGCCTGAGGATGCTACAATGGCTTTGCTAAAGCCCATTTTAGTAAAATAATCGCGGATGCCCAGTATCAATGCCTGGTGTATCTCATCAATATCTTCTTCGGGGTCAAACTCATCCGGCAGCAATTCCACAATGGGTAGTTGCGCTGCGGTTTTTATAACAGGTTCTGCAAAGCCTTTTTCTTCATGTAATGTAACCGCATGCAGTGCTTCTTCAAAATAAGGCAGCTCTGCAATAAGGTTCTGATGTGCATCCAATACCAATGAACCGCCATCAAAAACGATCTCTGTTTGAGAGCCTACTGTATTGCAATAAATGATAGGCAGTTTATATTTAGCCACATTCTGTTTCACCATGCTGATGCGGCCTTCGGCATGCAGGTAATCGAACGGCGACGCACTGACATTTATCATGATATCCGGCTTTTGCAATATCAGCTTATCCATCGGGCTATGCCTGTACAATGGGTTGTCGCTGATGTTCCAAATATCTTCGCATACCGTTAGTGCTATACGCTTGCCTTTAAATGCTATCACATTCCATTCGGAAGCCGGTTCAAAATAGCGGTACTCATCAAATATGTCGTAGTTAGGCAATAGCGTTTTGTGGGCTATGCCTATTACCTGTTCGTTATAAAGCAGGTAAGCGCTATTGAAAAGGTCTTTGCCTTCAGGTGCCGGATTGCGCGATGGTGCACCCACAATTACACCGATAACATCGGCTTCTTTACGAATGGCATCAATGGCTTTTTCACATTGCTCTATAAAATCGTTGAACTCCAGAAAATCGCGCGGGGGATAGCCACATACCGCCAGTTCTGAAAATACGATGAGGTCACCGCCCTTCATTTTAGCCTCTCTTATAGCTTGTATGATTTTGGCGGTATTGGCTTCAAAATTGCCTATATGATAGTTCTGCTGTGCAATGAAAATCTTCATACAATATCAAAAGTAAGGCGTAGATGGTTAAGCTGTTGTATTGATAATCATAAAAAAACATGCCCGCACAGTAAATACTGTACGGGCGCTTTGTTTGGTTAAATGAAAAAGTTAAAAGAACATGCCTAAACGTAAGGCTATATTATTGAGGCGGACATTACCATCGCTAAAACGGCCTTTATAATCAAGGTCCAGCTCTTTAGGATTGGTAACATCGGGCACAAAACCATTGTTAAAAAACAAGCCGGTATAGATGCTCATTTTATCCGTCACCGGTATTTCTATACCACCGCCAATATTCATTTGCAGCAGCACAGGGGCTATACCCAATCCTTTCAATTTTTCACGGTCGCCATAGGCTGTTTTTACTACAGAATTGTTGTTATCGTCCACATCGGTATATATCACATCATAGGTGGCTTTTTTACTAAGCGTAATGCCCGCAGTTAAGCCAATCTGTCCATATACGCGAATACGCATAGTGCTTATTTCATCGCTGCGCAGCTTCAATGCAAAGGGCACTTCTGCATACTGCATGCTGTAATTGAAATCGGCACTGCGTACGATATTATCGGCTGTAGGAGCTGTAACGTTCGGGTTGAGCGTAACCGCTACCTGCCCGCCTGTATGATTAAGCTGGAAACCGGTAGCAATGCCATAGTTCTCAGCAAAGTAATAGTCCATCAGGAGACCCCATGTAAAGCCTACCTTGCTGCCACCACCTTCTACCACATATAGCTTATCATCGCTTTTATTGGCAGTTGGCTTCATCCACGAAATAGTAGGTGCGATAAAAACGCCGAAGCGTGCTTTGCCAATACCTAGTTCCTGGTGGCTTTTTACAGGTACCGGTTCGCCGTATTCGTATCGCTGCGCCGCTGCCTGCACTGCACATGATACCGACAATAATAACAAAAGGGATAGTTTTTTCATATGTGTTCTATGCAATTGAATAAATAAGTTGTTGTCAATTAATATGCCAATAAGCGGGTTATGTTATTTTTGCCGCTGTAAAAGTAAATTGCTTTAACGGATGTTCAAGAGGTTATCCACAGGTATGATGCTAAATGTTAATAAAAGAGCCTTGAAATGGGCAATGCCTATCCTTATTGCCTGCAGCCTTTACAGCTGCGGCGAAAGTAATGATGCACCTGATGTGTCTGATGTAAAAATCATCCTATCTACACGCAGGCTGGACCAGGATATGGCGAAGCTGGATACCAATAATCTGGCAGCCGGGTTACAGCAACTGCAGGGAAAATATCCTGACTTTCTCAGCTTCTACCTCGATACCTTAATAGGCTTAGGAACGAACGGGAATTATTCAGATACAAACATTGCCATACAAAATGGGCTGCGCAGTTACCTGACGCATAAAGACTATCGTGGTGTGTTTGATACCGTAACAAAGCATTACCCCGATACTAAAAAACTGGATGCGGAACTGGAAAAAGGTTTCCGGTATATGAAGCATTATTACCCCGACTATCATGTGCCTAAAGTGGTGTACCTGGTGTCGTGGCTGAACAACTGGGGGGCTTTTACATATGATAGTACGATAGTAGGCATAGGGCTGGATATGTTTTTAGGTGAAAACTATCCCTACTACCAAGCCGTAGGTATACCACAATACTGGAGCGAACAATTGAAAAGTGAATATATACCTGTTGCTGTTTTTAAAGCAATATACCGGGATAAGCAGCCGTTTGCGATGGAAGGGAAGAACCTGCTGGATATGATGATACAGCGGGGTAAGGAAATGTATTTCCTGGACCATATGCTGCCTGAAGCCGAAAAGCATACAAAGCTGGCCTATACACAAAAACAACTGGAATGGTGCGAAGCGAATGAGGCTTTGATATACAATTTCTTCGTAGCACAAAACTTCCTGTATGAAACCAACTGGCAAAAGATATTGCGCTATGTAAACGAAGGCCCCAATTCGGCAGGGTTGCCTGAAAGTCCCGGTAATGTGGGTACATGGCTTGGCTGGCAAATAGTGAAAGCTTACGCAGCACAAAATCCGAAAATGACGCTGGAACAAATAATCAACGATAAGCAGGAAGCACAGCAATTCTTATTACTATCGAAGTACAAACCAAAATAAAGAATCAACTAATTAAAGGGATAAATTAAACCAGAGACATATGAAGCGTTTATTTACAATTATCATTTTAGGCATATCGGGAGTGAGTGCATCAGCACAGCTCGCCAATACCGATAACATGAAGAAATCATTTACCATTGAGAACAAAGACACGGTAGCGTGGCTGCGCAGTGGCTTGCTGAATGTGGGTATCAACCAGGGCTTTTTGCACAACTGGCCTGCAGGTGGTGAGCTTGGTTCGCTCACTATTAACGGCCTCTTCAGCGGTAGCCTTACGCGCCTGTACCACAGGCAGGTATGGAGCAATAACCTGGACCTGAACTACTCTTTGTTCTATGCTTATTCCAATAATTTTGTTCCACGCAAGGTAGATGACCGTATTGATTTTACCTCTAAGTATGGTGTGCGTATAGATACGGCTAAAGACTTTTACATTACCGGCCTCTTCAACTTCAAATCGCAGTTTACAAAAGCGTATGATTACAATGTTACCGGTTGGGATACCTTTTCTACCTCCAATTTCCTGTCGCCTGCCTACCTGACGCTGGCCGTAGGCCTGGAATACAGGAAGGGGACAAACATTAGCCTGTTCCTGTCGCCTATAGCTGCCAGGATGACACTGGTAGATGCCTACTATACAAGGCGTGCACCCGAAGGCGCTTTTGGTGTGGAAAATGGTAAAACATCGCGCTTTGAGCTGGGTGCTTACTTTTCGGGCCGCTATGCTACGAACCCCGACAAGATGCTATCGTACAAAACAAGGCTGGACCTGTATGCCAACTACCTGGCAAAAGACGTAAAAGATGCCAATGGGGTAGTGGTGAAAAAAGACAATCCCGGTAATGTGGATGTGCTATGGGATAACCTGCTGCTGATGAAAGCCAACAAATACCTGACCGTATCGCTGGGCCTGACGCTGATATATGATAATGATGTACCCTATAGCACCACAAAAGTGGATGAAACCGGTGCAACCATTGATAAAAATGAGCCGGGCGAATTTATGGGATGGGTACAAACCAAGCAGATATTCACATTAGGGTTTATATATAAGTTTTAACCGGCACTTATAGCTGTAATAATTGTATTTTTGATAGCTGCATAGCCTTGCGTGCAGCTATCAATTTTTGAGGAATGTCTACTACGTATCAGATAAAATTACCCCAGTTTGAAGGTCCGTTTGACCTGTTGCTGTTCTTTATAGAACGCGATGAGCTGGATATTTATAACATACCCATTCATAATATCACCAAAGATTTCCTGGTATACATCCACGAACTGGAATCGCTGAATATTGAGCTGGCCAGTGAATTCATCCTGTTCATATCTACATTGATGCGCATTAAGGCTAAAATGCTGCTGCCAAGACGCGAAGTGGATGCACAAGGTAATGAGATAGACCCGCGCCAGGAACTGGTAGATAAGATATTGGAATACAAGCGCTTCAAAGAGGCATCGGAACAAATGGTTATCATGGAAGCTGAGCGCTTACTGCAACAGAAACGTGGTAACATCAAACAAGAGCTGGATAACCTGAGTGAAACCTATTCGGAAGGAACGGAGATACAAACCGTTACGATGTTCAAACTGATGCAATCGTTTGAAAAAGTAATGAAGCGTTTTCAGGATAGGGAAAACAAGCCCCAACACGTGGTGGTAAAATATAATTACAGCCTTGAGAGCCAGCGTGTTTTCCTGCTCGATTATATGAAAACTAATACCCGTGTAGCGTTTGAAGCCCTGTTTTCTAAATGCGAGGACCGGATACATGCTATATTCACCTTCCTGGCTATGCTGGAACTGGCACAACAGCGCTATTTATCACTGCTGATAGGTACGGGGCGTAATAACTTCATTATAGAGTGGCGTAGTGACAGGGATGAAGTGCTGGCCAATGAAGCTGGTGCTGGTAACCCGGAAAATCAAGAAAATGTTAATGATGCGCCATCTTTACCGGCGGATGACGAAACCGGTGAGGGTATGGCACAGTAATTGTACTATACCTATTGCATAATTGCTATATAAAATTCCCTTAATCGCTGTCGGACAGAGGATGCGGGGATTTTTGATTTTATAGCAGTTAGTGTTTTTTGCTGCCGAAGATGTTTATTTCTGATGTAGCCTTTACAGGTGTCAGCCTGCCTGCCATGGGCAATTGCCCTTCCAGGTCTTGTGTAATGTTTCCCTGCAATATCATCCCGCTGGCGATATCCATTTCAAGCTTTCCTTTTTGAGAACCGGTAAAGCCCATTCCTGCGGTTGTATCCTCAGGTGTTATCCTTGAAAGTACATCTATATAAGCGATCCCTTTATTTATTGTGATAAGTGTATACGTGCTATTGAGCCGCATATGGATAAAACCGATGGAAGAAGAGAAGTCGCGTTTCCAGCTATCGCCGGGTTTTACAGCAGCAGCAGGATATACCGAAAGGCATTGCACCATCATCTTGCGGATGGAACTATCGCCTAGTATGTTTTTGTCTGTGTGGTTATTGTCGAAACCTCTCACTTCTGTGATATTGCCCAGTTCAGATACCGTAATGCCAAAAGGTTTGTTAACCAGGTCGCGCACATGCGAGAAAATAGGGTCTTGTGCTGCTGTGTCATCCGAATCGAACTCGCGATTGATGATACCGTTGCCCGAGCGCATAGTGATGCGGTTATATGTTACTTCGATGTTCTTATTCTTACCAATGTTATTGATGACATCATATGACGACATGATCTTCATATCCTGCATTATGGTGAGTGTATTGCCATTAATGTCTGACTGAAGGGATAATTTATTATCCAGAATATACTCGTAAGTGCTGCCGGGCTGAAAATTGAATGTAAGTGAAACAGGATCACCAGCGGTGGACTGTTTCGTGTCATTTTTGCACGCTACTGCACCAAGGCAACAGGTTAGCAATACAATAAAATATTTTTTCAAGCGCATCGGCTATATGTAACGGTAAACAAAAATATAAATCATCTACGCGATGCCAAGCATTTTTTGACATTTAGCGCTTGAATGGTGAATTTTGCATACTGATAATGAGCGACGCTAATATAAACATACTGGCCATAGAATCATCGTGCGATGATACCAGTGCCGCAGTGATACAAAATGGTAAGGTGCTGAGCAACCTGATAGCTACGCAAAAAGTGCATGAAATGTATGGCGGCGTAGTGCCCGAAATGGCATCGCGCGCGCATATGCAGAACATTATACCCGTGGTAGATGTAGCACTGAAGCAAGCTGGTGTAGATAAAGCTGACATAAATGCCGTAGCCTTTACGCAGGCACCGGGTCTTATAGGCTCGCTGCTGGTAGGGGCATGTTTCGCCAAAGCCTATGCACAATCGCTGCAAGTACCGCTGATAGCGGTGCACCACATGCAGGCGCACGTACTGGCCCACTTTATAGAAGACCCTAAGCCGGAGTTCCCTTTCCTGTGCCTTACGGTATCGGGTGGGCATACACAAGTAGTGTTATGCCGCAGCCACCTGGATATGGAAGTGCTGGGCGAAACTATAGATGATGCCGCCGGCGAGGCTTTTGATAAAGTAGCCAAAATGCTGGGCTTGCCTTATCCCGGTGGGCCAATGGTAGATAAGCTGGCAAAGGAAGGCGACCCGTTGAAATTTGTCTTTCCCGTTAGTGACATGCAGGGGTATGACTTCAGCTTTAGTGGCATCAAAACAGCCGTACTATATTTTCTGCAAAAGCAGCAGAAAGAGAACCCCGATTTTGTAGCGCAAAACCTGAATGATATTTGTGCATCGGTGCAGCATACCATTATCAAAATGCTGATGAACAAGCTGAAAAAAGCCGCAAAGGAACTGAACATAAAACATATAGGCATAGCCGGCGGTGTATCGGCCAACAGTACCCTGAGGCAAACGCTGCAGGATACAGGCGACCAGCTGGGTTGGCAGGTATATATACCACGTTTTGAATATTGTACCGATAATGCAGCCATGATAGCTATTACTGCACACTATAAATACCTGCAAGGGCAGTTTGCCGAGATGAGCATCAGCCCTACAGCACGAGCTACCTGGTCATGAGTAATTCCTATTTCCGGTTCAAGCAATTCACCATACACCAGGATAGGTGCGCCATGAAAGTATCTACCGATGCCTGTATACAAGGGGCATGGGTGCTTGTTGCCGATTGTGTGCAGCATATACTGGATATTGGTGCCGGAACCGGCCTGCTGTCATTAATGCTGGCACAGCGCACTGCTGCCCATGTGCAAATAGACGCACTGGAACTGGATGCAGATGCCGCCATGCAGGCTGGGGAAAACATTGCTCATTCCCCGTGGAAGGATAGGGTGCATGTGATAGCAGCAGATGCCCGTACCTACGTTTTCGATAAGAAATATCAACTGATTGTCTGTAATCCGCCCTTCTTTAATAACAGCCTGCTGGGGCCGGATGACAACCGTAATAGCGTGAGGCATACATTATCCCTCAACTATCACGACTTGTTTAGCATTATCAGCAATGCATTGGATACGAATGGTGCAGCCGCTGTATTACTGCCTGCCGCAGAACATGCCATATGGGAAGGCATCGTAAAAGCGCATGGTTGGAGTTTCAGCCGCATACTACAGGTGTATCCTAAAAGCGGCGGTGCGTATAATAGGGTAGTAAGTATATGCTGCCGTGAAGCTGTGGATACTACCACTGAAATATTGCAGATATATGAAGATGGGGGAACCTATACTCCGGCATTTACGGCATTATTAAAGCCGTATTACCTTAAGCTGTAGGTATCGTATTTTTCCTGCTGAACAGGAAGTGCAGGCATATGGTTATCCAACCTGCCCAGAAGAGATAAAAGCCCAAATGAAAACGCTCGCCCAGCCAACGGTGTGAAAGGTCTTGCCTGAAATCGTTATAAGTAAGATAAAGCCCGAATAAAGATACCAGTATGGCAACAAAGTGAACAGCTTTAGATGTATTGGGCTGCGCCTTACGTTGCACCAACCAGTGTATGCCATATAGCAAAAGGAAAACAACCATTACCAGCAGCGAGCTTTTCCACCAGCTTTTAAAGACGCCGTATTCAGAATAAAACAGCCTGATGCCTATGCGGCCTACCCACGATACTTTTGAGAACAGGTAGCCTATGACAGTAGCGAAAGCACCCAATAACAGAAATATGGGTAGATTACGTTTCATAGATTTATTCTAAACATCAAAATTGAACAGACTGTGTGGTTTCCTCTAGTATTTTGCACAATTCGCCATAAGAATTAGGCTTCACAATGAAATCTGCAGCACCATTTCCTATTGTATCCCTTTTGTCCTCACTATTTGATGACGTAGAATAAATAAACACAGGGATGAATTTAAAATGTGTGTCGTTTTTTAGTTCCTTCAACAGTTGCTTGCCATTCATTTTAGGCATATTCAGGTCGAGGAAGATAACATCCGGCAGTTGTGGAAAGTTTTCTTTCAGTTTTTGCAAGGCATCAACGCCATCCACAGCTGTCATTAGTGTAATGGTCGGATTCACAGAGCTTAACGCACCGGCAAATACTTCGCGGTCGTCAGCATCATCGTCTATCAGGAAAATTGTTTCAACTTTAGGCATATGGATGGGGTGTAAGTTAGACAAAATAAATATCATACTACCTCAAATAGTTCATTTATAGATTTTAACAATAATGGCACGGATATTTAAGGATATAGTATTTACTTACAATAAAGAGAATCCCCCAATGAACCTGTTAAATAATGGAATTCCTAACCCAGAGCCGGTAACTACTATTCCCCAAAATGGGGCAAACGGTGCTATTGATGTATTGGTAAACGGGCAAGCGGAAATACTGGAAATGATAGCAGCCGGTGCCGCATTAGATAATACATTATTAAGAATTGTGCAATGGGTATCTGATTGCTACCACGGTAAAGTATCTGTCAGCATTCATAAGGTGAGCAATGATGGCACCCAATTGCAGCTGGTTTCTGCACAGGGATTGCAAGCCGGGTATGTAAAATTAATAGAAAATTTAAATATTTCGGAAGATACGGGAGCATATGCGCTGACTGTTCGTACCCGTGAAAATATCATCGCAGCAGACCTGCAGGCCCATCCCTCATGGAGCGGTTACAAGGATGTGGCTACGCAATACAATCTCAAAGCCTGCTGGTCAATACCACTTCTGTCAGCCAATAGTGAAGTGCTGGGGGTATTCGCCGTTTATTTTGACCATGTGATGGCACCGGGTGTCTTTGATGTACACGTAATAAAACTCGTGGGGCATACCGTTGCTATCGCTATGAAAAGCCACCATAACGTGATAGCACAGCAAGAGCTGGAAGCACGGAAAAATGCCGCTATCAAAAGGGGGAATGACGACCAGCTTAATTTTTACAGGGGCATGCTGGAAGATGCACCCGTGATGATTGCCGTACTGAGGGGGCGAGACATGGTTTTTGATTTTGCCAATGAGTTTTATATGCGGGCTGTCGGTAAGCGTCATATTCTTGGCAAACCATTGCGGGAAGCATTGCCGGAACTGGAAGGGCAAGGATTGCTGGAGATATTGGACGAAGTATTTACAACAGGCATTACATATATAGGAAATGAAACTAAAATATACCTGAACCGTAAAGAAGATGGTGGCGTAGAGGAAGCATATTTCAACTTTGCGTATAAACAAATAAAGAACAAGGATGGGGCACCTGAAGGCATACTGGTGCATGCGGTGGATGTTTCAGAGCACGTACGTGCCCTGCGAAGGGCGGAGGAAAGCGAACAACGCTTCCGCAGTTTCGTTTTAAATTCGCCTATGCCGATAGGTATATATATAGGCAGGGAAATGCGCATCCAGACGGTAAATGAGGCCATATTACGTGCATGGGAAAAAGATAGCTCGGTAATAGGCAAAACATTCCGCGAAGCATTGCCTGAACTGGAAGGACAACCTTTCTTTCAATTGCTGGATGATGTGTATACAACGGGCATCCCTTACCAGGCTACAGAAGATAAGGTATACCTGATGCGTAATGGGAAGATACAGCCCACGTACTACAATTTTACATATACACCACTGCGCGATGAAAATGGCGTGGTGTATGGCGTAATGAATACAGCAACAGAAGTAACAGACCTGGTGAAAGCAAAACAAAAGTTGCAGCAAGCCGAAGTACGGTTGCTGAATGCTGTAGATGTAGCGGAACTGGGTACATGGTCTATTGACGTAGCAACACAGCAAGTGGATTTCAGTAACAGGGTAAAGGCCATCTTAGGTACGGAAACCAATTCACTTACTGTGCCTGATTTCCTTGACCTTATTTATGAAGAAGACAGGCAAAAAGTAAAAGATGAATTGGATAATGCAACGGAAACCAATGGGGTAATAGATTTTGAATGCAGGTTTATAAATAGGCAAACCGAGGCAGAACATGTAGTGCATGGAAGGGCTAAATTATTTATAGATGAGAATAGTGAATTTGGGCGCATCAATGGGAAGTTAAAAGACATTACGCTGGAACGCATGACGCGTAAGCAACTGGAAAAACAAGTGGAAGCAAGAACATTGGAACTGCAAAAACTAAATAATGACCTTGTGAAGCTGAATGAGAGTCTGAACCAGTTTGCATATGTAGCCAGTCACGATCTTCAGGAACCGCTGCGTAAAATACATATGTATTCAGACATACTACAGCACAGTTATACAAATAAAGTGCTGGATGAAACAGGGCTTATCTACCTGGATAAGATACTGGCATCATCGCAACGTATGTCGAGCCTGATAAAAGACCTGCTGGCTTTTTCGCGGGTAGATTCTACAGAGCAACCAAAAGAAAAGGTAGAATTGGCCGGTATCATCCACAATATTATTGTAGACTATGAAGTGCTCATTCAGCAGAAAAAAGCAACAATAAATGTGGGTGAGTTACCCCCGGTGCAAGCTATGCCGCTACAGATGAATCAACTATTCTATAACATGATAGGGAATGCTTTGAAATTTTCAAAAGCTAATGTGCCGCCGGTTATTGACATCCATTCGCGCATACTTACTAATGATGAAATTGCGCAATATCCAAGCTTAAAAAATAAGGGATACTGCGAAATAACCATTTCAGACAATGGCATTGGATTCAATCCATCTTTTGCAGAGCAGATATTTGTGATATTCCAACGCCTGAACCTGAAAGAGCACTATGAAGGCAATGGCATTGGCCTGGCGCTATGCAAGAAGATAGTGGAAAATCACGAAGGCCATATATCGGTGACATCTAAAGAAAATGAAGGCACTACTTTTAAGATCATATTGCCGTTAAGCAATCTTTAGTATACCGGGTCAATACGCTTACCATCCGTATTCCATTTTATTTTCACTTTGCCGTCTTCATCGCTCACAGCCTCCAGGTATAATACTATGCCTTTGCGGCTTTTGGCTTGCTTTACTACTTCACTTTCCAGTTCATCTTTACGGGGGTTACGCAAGGGTATCTCCATGTTGATGTCTGTACCTGTGCGCGATAGACCATAGGTACCTTCCAGAAATACATTTAAGGCACTGGACGCTATCTGCATGGGCGGGATGATAATTTTATCGCCCCGTATATACAACCGGTTTTCCAGTTTCTCGAATGTAACATTAGACAGGTTTCTTTTTCTGAAAAGTATCTTGCCTATTTTCTCAAAAGGTTCAAAGTTTACGATGGCGCCATTAGTAAGGTGAAACCTGCATTCTCCGGTTAATGATAGCGGTACGATTTCACCTGTGCTGCGGATATTACCACCTATATCTGCAGTAGCACTTAACTGCCCTGCCAGGTTTTTAGATAGAATAGCATCCTGCCCGAAGTTGTCGAATGCATAAAACAGCTCTTGTACATTTACATGCGCTATATCGGCTTTTAGCTTAAAAGGGTTGCTGGCACTTTTGGTGGCTATTTCGCCGGTCATTTTTATTTTGCCATTGGCATGCTGCAGGTCTATCTGGTCTATCGCTATATTGTTTTGCCCCAATATTACATTGGCTTGTATATTATTTGCTGCAAATCTTTTATACTGCAGTTTATTCAGTTTTACATTCAGGTGGGCATTACTTACATCCAGGAAGGTGTTCAAACGTGTTACAAAACGCCCTACGCGGCGCACCTTAATGTTACTAGGAGCCACAGCATTTCTGCCGCGTGAGGCAAGGAAGGTTCTGAAGTCGCTGAGGTTGATATTGGGGCTGGTAATATGCCAGTCTATTATCATTTTTTCAGGATTCTTATAATACAGGTCCATAAACTGTAGTATGCTGCCCGTCATATTAAGTGTACTCGTTCCACTTTTCAGCTTCACATTTTTAAAATAAAGGTCGCTGCCTGCAAACTGTATGGTAGCAGCACAATTGGTGAAGTTGAGGTTGCGCGGCACATAAGCAAATGCGGCATTACTTACTTGTATATATCCTTTTACAGATGGGGTAGTCGTATCTTCCTCGTTTAGCCCTCCTTTGTATATCACATCCAGTTGCCCTGAGCCTGCGTTCATCTGGAATGTGTTGCCGTTTACCAGGTTGTTAAGCTTGGTAAGTTCAAATTTTGAACGGAAACGACCGGAGAGTACAGGGCGTATCAGGTTCACAACGTTCAGCGAATCGGCATAAAAAGTAATGCCGTATAGGTCGCCACGCATGCTGTTTACGCGTATGTAAGAGTTGTCGTCTTTGTGGTTATTGGTGTGCACCAGTTGGTTGTCGTATACCCCTGTGAAACTGGTATTTTCTATATCACCCGCGGGGGTTACCAATGTGTTCTTTTCTACCTTCCAGTATACCCGTACCCAGGGGGTATCCTTGTATTTCATTTTGCCAATCAGCAATGCGCGAACTTCTGCCTCATTTTTCAAGTCTACCATTTTCAGCTTTTGGGCTATAGGTGGTGTCATCAGCTTTACCGCATGCTTATATAGCATTTCATCAGATGCTATTTCTATAGAATACCCTGCTGGCTTGGCAGAGAAATCAAAATCGCCACTAAAGCGGATAGGTGTTACCCCTACATCGATAGGTTGGTCTTTCAGTGATAGTACTTTTGTTTTCTCATCATATTTTACCCGTATCAACCCTTTAAAGTCCTGGTTTTTCATAAAGCTGCCACGTGTGCTGTTGAAGCAGAAGTTTTTTATGAACATATCAATATCCAGGTTGGCCTCCCATCCTCCGATGCTGTGATTCCATTTACCGTTCAATTCATGTATGTCAAACTGGAAGAGCTTAAATTTCTTTTCGTGCTCTATATTGAATTTTACATTTTCGAGCAACACATTACCAAAGTCTGGGCTATCGCTTTTTTTCTTTTTATCCGGGTCTTTGCGAAATACAGAGGTGTTGCTATAATCGGTGCTATCCGTATACAGGTAAATATTACCATCTTCCATTACCAGCCTGCTGATGTCAGGCTTGCCTTTTATTATCGACTTCAGGCTCACCTCGGCAAAGATGTATTTAGCATTTATCAGGTCGTGGTGGTGCGTATGCCACAGGCTATCGCGCAGCGAAACATTTTGCAATGAGACAGATATGTCGGGAAAGCTGCGTAGCAATACAATATCTACCTTCCCCATTTTCAAATCCCCATTGATGCGATCGTTCAGGCGCTCAGTAATGGTCTTGACAAGTTGCTGTTTATTGCGGCTGATATACCATGCCAATCCTAACCATACAATGAGGACAATACCGGCAAGAATACCGGCAACTTTCAATGATATACGCATCCAACGGGGCATAGACTGGTTTCTATTGTTAATATACGATATTAAATCCTTTTGTGGTTAAACATAGTTATTGGTATAAGGTAGTATTATTGAGATATTCTATATTTATAGCTGCTATTGCGTTTTGGGCAGCAGCAGGGGAATGTCAATCCCAATTTTCTATGAGCAAAAAGAAACAGAATAATCAAAAATCCCAACCTGTACCTACAGTAGAAAATATAGTGCCAAAGGCGCAGCATAATGTATGGCGTTGGCTGGCGGGGATATTATTTATAACATTAATAGCCTATACACCTGTGTTTTCGGATCTCAAAGAGTTTACAAACTGGGATGATGATGGGTATATAACCGACCAGCCACTTATTAAGTCGCTGGATGGGGAAAGCATCGGCAGAATGTTTGAAACATCTTCGGTAGTGATGCTCAATTATCACCCGCTTACCATGTTATCGCTGGCTATCGACTACCAGCGCGCTTATGATGATAGCGATAATACGCTAAGTGTAGCTCCCTTTGCAGCTACTAATATCATACTGCACCTATTAAATACCGCACTGGTATTTATATTGCTCTACCGGCTTAGTAAAAAGCGCATATGGGCAGCAGCGCTCCCTGCATTACTCTTTGGAATACACCCCATGCACGTAGAAAGCGTAGCCTGGTTATCTGAAAGGAAAGATGTGCTGTATTGTTTCTTCTTCCTGCTGTCCTGCATTGCATACCTGCGCTACCTGGATAGACAGAAATATAGCATGCTGGCGTTATCATTCTTGCTATTTATCGCAGCATGCCTTAGCAAGGCTATGGCTACGCCATTACCTATTGTGCTGTTGCTGATAGATTACCTGGAGAAGCGAAAATTTACGGCAAGGGTATGGTTGGAAAAGCTGCCTTATTTTGCTGTAGCCATATGGTTGGGTTACCTTACACTAGGCATACAGGATAAGGCTATTGCCGATGCAGAGCATTTCAACTTTGCCCAGCGTGTAATGTTTGCGTCATATGGCTTGTTCATGTATTGGGTAAAGTTGGTGGCGCCATTAGGCTTGTCTGCTATCTATCCATACCCTGCCGCAGGCGAAGGGCTGCCGTTTATTTTCTATATAGCCCCGCTTGTAGCCATAGCGGTGATAGTGCTGCCCATATATCTGGCACGCGGCAATAAAGAACGCCAGCGCGAAACCATATTTGGCATTGGTTTTTACCTCGCTATGATATTATTGGTGTTGCAGTTCCTATCCGTAGGACAGGCTATCATGGCCGATAGGTATTCATATGTAGCCTATATAGGCCCTTTGTTTATACTCGGCTTGTATGTGCATGATTGGATACAGACCCCACGTTATAAGAACATAGCCTTAGGCATAGCGGGTATTTTTTCACTGGTATGTGTGTTGCTAACTTATCAGCGCATTGCCGTATGGAACG